>JAJDNF010000065.1 GCA_022340805.1 Chromatiaceae bacterium | reverse complement strand
AAAGTCCGAGGTCCAGACAATCAATATCAATCCCTCGGTCGCGTTCAAGGCCACCGACAGGCTGAGCCTCTCGGCCGGCGTGAGCGCCATGTACCTGGAAGGCGAATTCACCAACGCGATCGATTTCGGCACACTCAACGTGATTCCGGCCGCGGCCGGCGGGCTGGGCGGCCTGTTGGGCCCGGTCGGCCCCGGACAGGCCGACGGCAAGGCAAAGATCACCGGAGACAGCTGGGGTTGGGGGTACAACCTCGGCGCGCTGTTCGAACTGTCACAGGACACCCGCATCGGGGTCCACTACCGCTCCGAGGTGGAACAGGATATCGACGGCGACGCGAAATTCACTCTGCCGGCCCCCGGATTGGCGGCGGTGTTTTCCAACACCGACGTCAAGGCCAAGGTTAAGCTGCCTGCAACCGCCTCGGTCAGCGCCTACCATCGCCTGAACAGCGAGTGGGCGATGATGGCGGACTACACCTGGACCGGCTGGAGCAGCATCCCTGAACTGCGCTTCGATTTTGCCAACAGCCTGCCCGACTCGGTCACTACGTTCAACTGGCGGGACACCAGCCGGGTATCGCTGGGTACCACCTACCAGCCCGGCGGGTCGAGCTGGACCTACCGCCTCGGCGCCGCCTACGACGAATCGCCGATCCGCAGCGCCGAGGACCGCTCGCCGCGCCTGCCCGACAGCAATCGCACCTGGCTGGCTGTTGGTGCCGGCTACCGGGCCAGCAGGAACCTGAGCATCGATGTTGGCTATGCGCACCTGTTCGTCGACGAGCCGAGAATCGCGAAATCCGGCACGAGTGCAGAAGATGTCACGCGTGGCGCGCTGAACGGCACCTATGAGTCGAGCGTCGACATCCTCTCGATCGAGGCACGCTATACCTTCTAACGCCGCGCCGGTTCCTTGCTCGCACTGCTGTCGATGCCGTTCAGCAACCAGCGCCCGGGCGGAAAAACAAACCCCCGCTCGGTGGCGGGGGTTTGCGTCTCGGCCGACTGGCAGCGGATCAGGTTCAGATGTACAGGCAGATATCCGACTGGCCCGCGAACTCGAAGAAACGTGCGGCGCCGGCGAACTCGACACCCTCGATGAACGCCGACGGATCCATATCGAACAGATCCACGGTCATCTGGCAGGCGATCAATCGCACCTCGGCCTCCTGGCACAACTCGCGCAGTTCCTCGAGGCTGGCGACACCCTTGCTCGCCATCTTCTTCTTCATCATCGAGGTCATCATCGCTTCCATGCCCGGCAATGCCGTCAGCAGGGTCGGAAACCACTTGTCCATGCCCATCGGCATCGGCATACCGGGGTTACCCAGCGGGGTGACCTTCAGGTCGAGGTCTTTCTTGAGCAGCTGCAGCCCGTAAAAGGTGAAAAAGATCTCGGTCTCGTAACCGAGCGCTGCCGCGGTCGAGGCCAGAATGAAGGGCGGATAAGCCCAATCCAGAGAACCCTTGGTGGCGATGATGGCAAGCTTTTTTTCCTGCATCTCTGCACCCTCCTAACGTCAGGACGTGAATCTGCCTAAGGACCTGAATCAGGCCTTCTTAATGAGGAACTGGAACTTGCCGCCTTCTTCCTTCGATTCCATCAGCTCGTTGCCTGTCTGACGGGCAAAGGCCTCGAAGTCTTTTACCGAACCCGGATCGGTGGCGATGATGTGCAGGACCTTGCCCGACTCCATACCAGCCAGCGTTTTCTTCGCGCGCAGGATGGGCAGTGGGCAGTTCAGACCGCTTGCGTCCAGTTCTTCGTCGAAATCAGCCATTGGCAACCTCCAGGATGCTCTGTTGTCATTGTCTAGGTGAAAAGTGGTTGATCCTTATATTCGAAGCGTCTAAGAAACGCAAGGATCACATCATCCGCGCACGCTGCTGCTGCGGTGCAACAATTTCGAAGCCGTTGCGCGCCCAGGCAATGATACCGCCGCGCAGGTTAATGACGTTGCCGATGCCCTGCTGACCAAGAAAGTTGCAGGCGTGGTACGAGCGCGCACCGCTGCGGCAATACAACACCACGTCCTTGTCTTTCGGCAGATCGTGCATACGCAGCGGGATCAGGTGCATCGCGAGATGCTCGGCATCTGGCAGCATGCCCTGTGCGACCTCGGCATCACTGCGGATGTCGAGCAGTGCGATATCTTCACCGGCCTCGATGCGCGCCTTCAGATCTGACGCATCAATTTCTTTTACGAACATCGCGTCCCCTCAAAAATGTTTGGGAAAAACCAATCTGAATAGTATATTATCATTTCCTCATATAGTCAACGCAACCCAACCCCGGCGACATAATCAGCGACGCTTACTGCCAGACCATGCAACACCTACCGATTTTCCTATCCGTGCAAGACCAGTTCAGCGTAGTGGTCGGTGGCGGCGAGATCGCCACGCGCAAGGTTGCACTGCTGCTGCGCGCAGGCGCACATGTCCGGGTGATCGCGCCGACATTGTGCGCCAACCTGACAAAGTTTCGCGACGAGGGTCGCATCGAGCACGTCGCCAGAGCCTATCGCGACGGCGACCTCGAGGACGCCTACCTGGCGTTCGCCGCGACCGACGATGAGCAGGTCAACCACCTGGTCGCCGCGGCGGGCCAGGCCCTGCGTGTCCCGGTCAACGTGGTCGATCACCCTGAGCACGGCAGCTTCATCATGCCATCGATCATCGACCGCTCACCGGTCGTCGCCGCAGTGTCCACTGGTGGTGCATCGCCGGTACTGGCGCGCCTGATCCGTTCCCGGCTCGAGTCCTTGATCCCGGCCGGCTACGGGCGCCTTGCCGAGTTGGCGGGCCGCTTCCGTGATCGCGTCAAGCAGACCTTCAGCGACCCGGCCGATCGGCGCCGTTTCTGGGACAAGGTCCTGCAGGGCGGCGTAGCCGAGCGCGTGTTCAGCGGCCATATGCACGAGGCCGAGGTGCTCCTCGAACATGAACTCGGCCGCACCCCCATGCAGGCGGGCATGGGGGAGGTCTACCTGGTCGGCGGCGGACCCGGCGATCCGGACCTGCTCACCTTCCGGGCGCTGCGTCTTATGCAGCAAGCCGACGTCGTCGTGTACGACCGGCTGGTCGCCAAGGCCGTGCTCGACATGACGCGCAGCGATGCCGAGCGCATCTATGTGGGCAAGGAGCGCGACAATCATGCGATGCGTCAGGAGGAGATCAACCAGCTACTGGCCGATCTCGCCAAGCAGGGCAAGCGCGTGGTACGTCTCAAGGGCGGTGATCCGTTCATCTTCGGCCGCGGTGGCGAGGAGATCGACACCCTGGCGCGCCAGGGCGTGCCGTTCCAGGTCGTCCCGGGGATCACCGCCGCGTCGGGTTGCGCCAGCTATGCCGGCATCCCGTTGACCCACCGTGACTATGCGCAATCAGTCACCTTCGTCACCGGGCATCTCAAAGACAACAGCATGAATCTGAACTGGCCACAGCTGGCCCAGCCCCACCAGACGGTGGTGTTTTACATGGGGTTGAAGGGACTGCCGGTCATCAGCCGGGAGCTGCAGGCGCACGGCATGCCGGGCGACACACCGGCTGCGCTGGTGCAGCAGGGCACGACCCACCAGCAGCGGGTCTACACCGGCAGCATTGCAACGCTGCCCGACATCGTGGCGCGTCAACAACCGAAGCCACCCACCCTGATCATCGTTGGCGATGTGGTCCAGCTACAGGGCAAACTCGCCTGGTTCAAGACCCCGCAACACTCGGACCAGGGTGCCACGACGCCGGTCACCCCCGGCACTGAACTGCAGCAATGACCGCTCGAGTCCGGCGCGCGGACCGCGCGCTCAGCGGTCTTTCCAGTCAGCCGGGCGCATCTGGTCGTCGCTCAGCTTGGGGGTGAAATACTGGTCGGCATAGTCCAGGTCGACATCCGTACCGGCGCGGTCGATCATCGGTTGTTCGTAGTCCTTCCAGCCGCGCAGCCCGGTCTTCAGGGAGGCGACGTCCGTGTATCCCAACAGCTGCATCGCGTGCGCGGCGAGCACGCTGCGGTAGCCGGAGCGGCAGACCACCACGATCTCACGGTCACGCGCGCGCACCAGCTCAGGGACAGTCTCTTCGTAGTCCCACTCGCAGGCCGATTCGAGAATGCCGCGCGGCACGTTCATGGAACCTGCGATATGCATCGCATCGAACTCGTAGGGCTCGCGCACGTCGACCACGAGAATATCCGGGTTTTCCTGCAGGCGCTCCTCCAGGTCCCAGGGCATGAGTTCCTTTACGTTCGTCAGGCAGTCGCTGACCAGCTGCATAAATCGTTTCATTTCTGGATCCGTAACGGCGGCATGCGCCGGCGCAGTCTTCAATCGACGTCGGCGCCGCGGCCGCAGATGTTTTCTTCGACCGCGATCACGGCCGCTTCGACCCGCGAGTGCACATCGAGCTTGCGCAGGATCGCCTTGACGTGCAGCTTCACGGTGCCATCCGAGATGCCAAGATTACGCGCGATGACCTTGTTGCTCTGACCCTCTGCGAGGTGACACAGGATCTGCAGTTCACGCGGCGTCAATTCGGCGAGCGCGCGATGACTCGGACTGCGCGGCGCGACCTCGCCCTGCACCGCCTTGGCGAGCACCACGGTCAGTTCCGGGGCCACGATCGTCTGCCCGGCGACGATGTCGTTGAGCGCCTTGATCAGGTCGTCCGGCTCCATGTCCTTGAGCAGATAGCCGCTCGCGCCGCCCTGCAGGGCATTGACCACGTCGCCCTCTTCGCGGCTGGTGGTCAACATCACGATCGGCATGCGGACCTCGCGCCGGCGCAGTTCCTGCAGCACTTCCAGGCCATTCATCGCCGGCATGCGCATATCCAAAAGCACCACGTCCGGGGACTTCTCCTCGACCCACTGGATACCCTGATGACAATCGCCGACCGCAGCGACCACCTCGATGCCGCGCCGCTCGAGCAGTTCGCTCAACCCCATGCGAAACAGCGCATGATCGTCAATCATCAAGACCCGCATCAAATGATCCAGCGTTTGTCCAGCCTGCGGTTACCCGGTTTAGGTTGATAGTTCAGCTCCACCCGGGTGCCCTCGCCCACCTCACTTTCGATGCGCAGGTTACCACCCAAACGACGTGCTCGCTCTTCCATGATCGACAGGCCGATGTGTTCACCCGGCCGGCCCTGCTTGGCCGCATCCTCGAAGCCGACCCCGTCGTCTTCGACCAGCAGGGAATAGGGTCCGGCGCTGCGACAGCTGAGCAGCACCCGCACGGTGTGCGCCTTGGCATGTTTGCGGATGTTGGCCAGACATTCCTGGGCCACCCGCAGGATCTGCATCTCTTCGGCCGAAGACAGGTTGGGCTCCCGGCATTCGTTCTGGAACAGCACGTGGATACCGGTCTCGCGGCCGAAGCGGTCCACCAGTTTTTCGAGCGCGGACACCAGTCCGCGATGGTCGACCGGCGCCCGGAAGCTGTTGAGCAGCTCACGCAGCTCGGTATGCGCCTCGTCGAGGCCGGCGCGGATGCGCTGCGCGTCCTTGCTTGCCGCCGCGCTGCCGCCGTCCTGCTTCAACAGGTCCTCGAGCAGGCGCACCTGGAAGCGCAGGCTGGCCAGCGTCTGGGCAAGCGAATCGTGCAGCTCGTGCGCCAGCGTCGTACGCTCCTCCATGATCGACAGGCGACGCGCCTCGTAGTCGGATCGCTGTTTGGCCACCGCCATGCCGAGGTGACTGCCGATCGTCTGCAGCAGCTCGAGTATGTCCTCGCGCCCCGAGATGCCCGGCCGACGCACGTAGATGTTGTACATACCGAGCCTTTCACCATGGTAATCCAGCGGCACCGAGACCATCTCGACCTCATCGCGCCCGAACATCGCCCGTCTCAGCTGCCGCACACAATGCGCGGCCGGGTTGTCACACAGAACGTCGCCAGGTGACAGCGCCTTGCCGCATAGGCACAGCGCCAGCGGCAGCATCTCGTGCTCGCCGAGCACCTCGTTGTTGACGCCGATCGAGCCGATCACGCGCAGCGTGCCATCCGGTTGCTCGAGGCGCACGCTGGCCGCGACACCATTGACCATCTCCTTGAGCACCCGCAGGAAACGCAGCAGCAGCTCCTCGAGGTCCTGCGCCTGGTTGATGCTGGCTGCGACGTCGTACAGGATCTTCAGCGAGGCGGTCTTCTGCGCAAGGCGCGTGGTGTGGCGCGACACCCGACTGTCCATGTCCTCGTACAGTTCACTGAGTTCCTCGTTCAGACTGTCGAGGTCGCTTACCATCGGACCCAGCACACCGGTTCCGTCGAGCGACAACGTGGCACCGGGTTCGCCCGCGCAGACCTGCGAGACCGACTCCTCGAGCCGCGCCAGCGGCGCGATCAATTCGCCACGCAGCCGGTACAGGCCGAGCAGGAAGGCCGACAGGGAACCCAGCGCCGCGAGACACAGGGTCCAGAGCAGTGCGGAGGCGTCGCCATAGCCACCCAGCATCGCCAGGGTCACGATCACGCTGAGCAGCAGCCCGAATCCCAACGCAGTCAGCGGCAACAGCAGCTGTGCACCACTGACGATGCGCTGCATCCGCCGTGCGACGCTGCGCCACTGCTGTTGTTGAACTGGCTCGGTCATATCGGCCTCCGCTGCTGCAAAGACAACCCGCCTAAGGTAACAGACCCGCATCGCGCAGCGCGCCCGCCATTGCCTCGCGGCGTGCCGACGCGATCGCGCTGCCGAGCTCGGCTCCGCTGATACCGCGTGACCGCAGCTGCGCCGCCGACACCGCACGCGCCGCGGCCACGGCCGCATGCAGGCCGGCAGCGAAGCGCGCATCGGCATACTGCGCCGCACAGACCGCGAGCGTCGCCTCGAAATCGCCGTGCGCATCGAATGCACGCCACAACGTGGCCAGCTCGAACATCGCCTCGAGATCCGCACCGGCGGCGGCTCCGCATAAGGCGCGGCCGCTGACTGCGCGGCGCAGCAGCTGTGCAGTCGTGCGGTCGGCACGCAGCGCCGCCGACAGGCGGTCGGCATCCGCAGGCGAATCGGCACAGCACCACAGGACCGCAGCGAGGCGCTGCGAGGCCGGTTCGGCGTCCCGCGACAGGCGCTTCAGGGCCGCGATCGGGGGACTGTCCGGGCCATCGCCGTGCGCACCCGCCGTACCCATCGCCGCGGCCAGCTGCGGGATCAGCACCTGCAGCGCGCCGCAACGCTGCAGGACCTCGAAGAACCGCCAGGGCTGTGCCGCGCGCATCGCCTTGACCATCTCCCGCCACAGCCGCTCGGGGGCCAGGTGCGCGATGTCGCCGCGCGCCACCATCTGGCGCATCAGCCGGTGCGTGGCGTGTGCGACCCGAAAGCCGTTTGCGCCGAGCTTGGCGGCAAAACGCGCGACCCGCAGCACCCGCACAGGGTCCTCGACGAATGCCGCAGAGACGTGGCGCAACAGCCGGGCGTCCAGATCGTCGCGGCCGCCGTACGGATCGACAATGGCGCCGTCCGCGCCCTGCGCCATCGCATTCACGGTAAGATCGCGGCGCCGCAGATCCTCCTCCAGGGTCACGTCCGGCCGGGCATCGACCTCGAAGCCGCGGTAGCCCTCACCGCGCTTGACCTCACGCCGCGCCAGCGCATATTCATCGCCGGTCTGCGGATGCCGGAACACCGGGAAGGTCGGGTCGGCCGGGACATAGCCCTCGGCGCGCATGGCCGCGGCGTCCGCGCCGACCACCACCCAGTCGCGCTCGTCGACCGGTAGCCCGAGCAGACCGTCACGCACCGCGCCACCGACCAGGTAGATCTGCACCCCTCAGCCCCCGCGGACCGCGTCGCCGCGGCTCATAGCGCCTGTGGCCCGGCCGCTGGCTGCTCGGCCTGCTCGCGCTCGCGGCGCTGCAGTTCCCACATCTCGCGGTAGCTGCCGCCGGCGGTGATCAGCGCGGCATGGGTGCCGCGTTCGATCACCCGCCCGGCGGCCATGACCAGGATCTGGTCGGCATCGACCACGGTCGACAGACGGTGCGCGATCACCAGGGTCGTGTGGCGTGCGGCCACCTCGGCCAGGGTCTCCTGGATTGCCTGCTCGGTGCGGCTGTCGAGCGAAGAGGTCGCCTCGTCGAAGATCAGGATCTTGGGATCCTTGAGGATCGCGCGCGCGATCGCGACGCGCTGCTTCTCGCCGCCGGACAGCTTGAGGCCACGCTCGCCAACCACCGTGTCCCAGCCATCCGGCAGGCCCTCGACGAAGTCCCTGATGTGCGCCATCGCGGCGGCACGCTCAACCTCGGCACGCGCCGCGCCCGGCCTGCCATAGGCGATGTTGTAGTAGATGCTGGCGTTGAACAGCACAGTGTCCTGCGGGACTATCCCGATCGCCGCACGCAGGCTGTCCTGGGTGACCTCGCGGATGTCCTGTCCATCGATGGTGATGGCCCCGCCGGAGATGTCGTAAAAGCGGTAGATCAGGCGCGCCAGGGTCGACTTGCCCGCACCGCTGTGGCCGACCACCGCGACCTTGCTGCCGGCCGGCACCTGCATGTCGAATCCGTACAGGATCTGGCGCTCCGCGTGGTAGCCAAAATCCACACCGCTGAAACGCACGCTGCCGGCAGTGACGCGCAGCTCCGTGGCGCCCGCACGGTCGGTGATCTCCGGTGCGCGCTCGAGCAGCTTGAAGATCAGATCCATGTCGGCCAGCGAATACTTGATCTGCCGGTATACGACGCCGAGGAAGCCGAGCGGGATGAACAGCTGCAGCAGGAAGGCGTTCAGCAGGACCAGGTCGCCGATGCTGATCTCGCCGCTGGCCACGCCGCTCATCGCCAGGTACATGATCAGCGTGACGCCCAACGCGATTACCGAACCCTGGCCGAAATTGAGCAGCGACATCGAGGTCTGGCTCTTCACCGCCCAGACCTCCCAGTCGGCCAGCGTGCCGTCATAGCGCTCGAGCTCCATGCGCTCGTTGCCGAAATACTTGACCGTTTCGTAGTTGATCAGGCTGTCGATGGCCTGCGTGTTGGCCTCCGAATCCAGCCGGTTCATATAGTGGCGGAAGTCCATGCGCCACTCGGTGATCGCCAGGGTTACCGCTATGTACACCGCCACCGAACCGAACATCGCCAGCGCGAAAAGCGGCTTGTAATCGCGCAGCAGGATGAACGCGACCAGGGTGAACTCGACCAGGATCGGCAGCACACTGAAGGCCATGTAGTTCAGTATCTGACTGACCGAGCGGGTGCCGCGCTCGAGATCGCGGCTGACCGCGCCGGTCTTGCGGTCGAGGTGGAAGCGCAATGACAGGCGATGCAGATGCTCGAGCACCCGGGTCGAAAGGCGGCGCATCGCGCGGTAGCGCACCTTGGCGAACACCACGTCGCGCAGCTCGTTGAACAGCGCGGCGCTCAGCTTCAGCGCTCCGTAGGCCAGCAGCAGTGACAGCGGCAGCGCCGCGGCCATTGCGGTCGGGTGTCTGCCGACCCGTTCGAAATAATCGACGACCTCCTTCAGGACCACCGGCACACCGACATTGGCCACCTTGGACAGTACCAGGCACGCCATCGCGAACAGCGCCCGCCCGCGAAACTCCCACAGATACGGCAAGATACCCTTCAGGTTCTGCCAATCCCGGCGATCCTTGTGGACTTGAGGCGCAGCGCCTCCCCTATTCATCATGGTAGAATTCTCTGACATTTCAGCGAGTTCCCGCCTCGCGCAAGCAGGCAGCTTATCAGAGTCCCCGCGATGCAAGAGCCTCCAATGAGCGATCCCTTGAGCAGTTGCAGCAGTTCGGAACCGTTCGCGCTGCAGGTCATCGGCGACAGCATGGCACCGGAGTTCCCGGACCAGTGCATCGTCGTGATCGAACCCTCCGACTGGTGCCAGCACGGCATGTACATCATGGCCCTGGTCGAGGGGGTGCGCTGGTTCCGCCAGTACCGCAAGGAAGACGGCGACGAACGTCTGGTCGCGCTGAACGACATCTATCCGCCGATCGAACTCGGCGGCCTGGACTGGAAGGTCGAGGGCATCATCATGCAGCGCACGCTGCGCCGCCACCAGACCGCGTCTGGCCGGCGCGAGGTCAAGCACTACAAGTACGGCTGAGGCGGCCGCCCACTCCGGGTCAGCGGCGCAGCAGAAACCGATCGGCCGCAGATGGCGTCGTCCTGCCGTGGCGGTTTGACGTTGCGGAAAGAGCTACGCAGATCGGGCCGGTCTTGATCCCAGGAGGCGCCACGCACCACAGGTCGCGTCGCCAGCGCAAAACCCCATCGCGAAGGTGGCAGGCGGAACCGTCACTCGATCAGTCGCGTTCACCTCGGCGGCCACGACCGCAATCGCTGTCCAAACCAGAAACCTGTTCATGTCCGGATCCTCGGTTGCGGCCCATATTCCCGCCCAACAGGGGTATGACCGGCTAACGCGACGAATCCTTGCTGGACCGGTAAGAATCAAAGCGTCTTCAAAACACCTGCGGGTTCGTGCGAGCATTGCGTCCCAGAGCAAGCACCGGAGCCGCTGATGCCGTACCGAAAGATTGCAATTCTAGTCCTCATCCTGGCCGCACAGGCCGCGCTCGCGGATATCAAGGCGGTCACCGTCGATGGCCGACAAGTGACCCTGCGCGAAGACGGTACCTGGACGTTCTCGCAGGCAGGCGACGACGCAGAGGATAAGCACCTGGCGAGACTCTCCCTGGAAAACAAGGTAGACCTGGCACGCGGCTGCCGCTTGGGCCTGCGCCTGAACAACGAGCTTCCGGAACAGATCCGCACGCTGGTCCTGCGCTTCACCGCTGTGAAGAGCGGCGGGATCGAGTTCGACACCGTCAGCCGCGGGTTTTCCTACATCAAACCGACGGCCTCGCAATACCAGGAGATCGATTTTCGCGGCATCAGCTGCGCGGAGATCTCGATCGTCGACGTCAGCGCCGCACGCAACTGCCATATCGGCGAGCTGACGAAATATTCGGCTTCCGCCGAGAACTGCCTGAAACTCATCGAGGTCGCACCCAGCAGCCTGTTGCCGATCGCCAAGGCCGACGCACACTAGTCGACCGCTACAGGACCGCTCGCAGGCGCTCGTTCAGGATCTGGATCAGTAGCGGGTGTTCGCCCACCAGCGGCGATATCGCGACCTGCAGGCCCGGGTTCCTGACCATCGCCTCGCGGCAGATGTCAGCCACATCGCCGTCCGGCCCTGCGTGACGCCCCGGCGAGATGAACAGCATTGCCAGGATTACCGCGGCGTTTGGCTGCGCGGCGGCGCACCTGTCCAGCTCGTCTGCCAGCAGCGGTCCATTGAAGTCGTACTCGGCACCCGGCCGGCGCTCCATTACCGCCTGGTCGATAGGGATCCGCGCAGCCAGCCGGTCGCGCAGCGCCAGACTCACGCTGCGGCGCACCGCACTCACCTCGGGCACCGGAGATCCGTGGTCGAGTACGACCACGCGCGTCGGCTCGGTGCCGAGCTGTGCGCTGCACTGCGCGACATGCGCGGCCAGGATATCGGCAAGCAGCGGTTCGCCGTTCGGCAGTGGCACCAGGACATCGGCCTGGCGCAGCGTGAACGGGCCGAACTCGTCAGTGAGGATCTGAATTTGCTGCGGGATGAAGGCGCTGAGCGCCCTGCTGGCACCGAAGAACAACGGCACCACGACGAACTCGCGCCGTCCCTGGGCCAGCTGCGCGCGCAGGAACTCGGCGAACACCGAGGCCGGCCTGCCATCGAGTGCGTCCGGCGGTATGGCCTGCGCATGCTGCAGCGATACCGGGTGCACGGGGCGGCCACAGGCCTCGGCCAACCGCGCCGCGATGCTACGCAGACTGAGCGTGGCCGCAGGCTGCCTGGAGCCATTGTCGACCAGTAGCACCATCGCCTCTGACATCTATCCTCCGGATTCAGGCAAAATACGCGCGCCCGCGATCGTCGCGCTGATCGCTATTGTCGGTCAGGACCGATGCCGTGAATAACCCGCGCTGTGCGGTGTTGTTCCGCGCGCTGCGCCCGGCTAGCCTTGCCCTGCCGGGTTTGTGCCCTTGCCCCAACAACCAGACAGCAGGACTCCAGATGTCAGACCAGGAACGCTTCGAAAAGGCGATCGCACTGATCGACGCCGCCAATTCCGAGGACCCCAATCGTGAGCAGGCCGAGGGCAAATCCTGGCCCAAGGAGCTGCTGTACTCGCAGCGCATGTCCGACATGCTGCAACGCTATGCACCGGAGGCCGACCATGCACAGCGCCTGGCGATCCGGGCCCAGCACGTGCAGCGCTGGAAGTCGGCCCGCAGCGACTATCCGGAAGGTCGCCAGGGCTACCTGCAGTGGCGTACCGGACTCTACAAGTTTCACGCCGAGACGGCAGGCCGGCTGCTCGCCGAGGCCGGCTATGACGGGGACGTCGTCGAGCGCGTCAAGCAGGCTGTCGGCAAGCGCGCGCTCAAGGTCAACCAGGACACCCAGCTGCTCGAGGACGTGACCGACCTGGTGTTCATCGAGCACTACATGCTTGCGTTCGCGCAGAAACACCCCGAGTACGACGAGGCCAAGTGGCTGGATATCGTACGCAAGACCTGGAAGAAGATGTCACAGCGCGCCCAGCAGTTCGCGGTGTCAGGATCGATCACACTACCGGAGCCGTTGGTCCCGCTGATCCACAAGGCCGTCTCCGGCAGCTGAACGGCTGCGGGCGCCCGCGAGGCGCCCGCGCCGCCTGCCGCAGCTACACTACCTCGACCAGCTCGATATCGAAGATCAGCGCCTTGCCGGCCAGCGGATGGTTGGCATCCAGCGTCACCAACTCATCGGTGAACGAGACCACGGTGAAGTTGTCGACCCGTCCATCGTTGGTCTGTCCCTGCAGCACCATACCGGTCGCGAGGTCGACATCTTCCGGCATGAGTCTGCGCGGCACTTCCTGGATCATCCCCGGGTCGATCTCACCATATGCCTCCTCGGGGGCCAGGGTCACGGTGCAACTCTCGCCCGGCGCCAACCCGGCCACCGCATTTTCGAACCCGGTGATCAGCTGTTCCTGCCCGATCGTGAACTCAAGGGGCTCTGCCCCTCGCGACGAATCGAACTGGGTGCCGTCTTCGAGTGTGCCGGTGTAGTGGACGCGAACGGTGTCGCCATTCTGTGGCTTCTGCATGCATTGCCTCCTGTGTGGGCTGAAAAAATGCTGCGCCGACGGCGGTTTCACACAACCACCGCGGACTCGCGCAGAGAGCCATGAAAACCCGGCCAAGCGGCCAGACCCCAGAACCCTAGTCAATCCTGGACGCAAACTCAAACCCCGGGGCAGACACCGCCCCGACAGCGGACAGGGCTCGCGCCGGCGGGCGCCGCGACCCCGCTGCGCGATCAGTAACCGCCGGCGACCAGCAGGCCGAGCAGGATGAACGCGCTCGCCCCCAGCAGTATCCGTTTCGGATTCAGCCGCCCGCGCGCCATCCAGATGCCCAGCCCGACCGCGCAGGCCGCGATCGCGACCTTCGACGGTAGCGCCGAACCGGGCATCGCGACGGTAAGCGACACCAGGAACACCACAAACAGCAGGCGCGCGACGAACAAGGTGCGACGCTCACCAAAGCGCACCGCGAACGAGCGCTTGCCGGCGCGTCGGTCGGTCTCGATCTGCGGTGGCTGATGTGACAACAGCAGGGCCACCGCCAGCGCCGCGAACGCGATCATCCCGGCGAGCATCGCGACGCCGGGCGCCAGTCCGCCGACCAGCCACAGGCAGCCGAACACGCCGGGGCCGTAACAGATGCCGGTCACCCATTCACCGAGATGCGTATACGACAAGGGTCGCTCACCGGCGTTGTACAGGTAGCCCAGGCCGACCATCGGCACGGCGATCAGCAGAATCCACCACTGCTGCTGCTGCCACAGTACCGCGAGGCCGACCAGACCGCCGGCCAGCAGGCTGAGCAGCCCATGCCGCACCGCGATCGACGGACGCTCCGCGTGGACACGCACCCAGGAGTCGTATTTCTCCAGATCGGCACCCAATCGCCAGTCGGCAGCGTCGTTGAACAGATTGATGGCGTGCTGCAGCAGGACGACGCCAAGGGTGGCGAGCACGAGCCCAACAGGGTGCACGACAGGTCCCTGCGCCAGCAGCAGTACACCAAGGCCAGGCAGTACCGAGACGAGATAGATCGGTGGGTTCAGCGCTGTGAGCCAGGCGCGGCTGGAATGGGTGCTGTTGTTTTCCACGAACTTGGTCCGGCAACCGGCCTCAGGCCAGCGCGGATCTGCTCAGCCGGGCACGCAACTCCTCCAGTGCCTGGCGAAACCACTCCGCATGCTCGCACGCGGCATCGATCGCCCGCTGGTAGACCGCAGCCGCGTCGGTATTGCCCTCGCGCAGCGCCCGGTCACGGTAGCGAGGATAGGTCTCGAGGTAGTCGCGCTGTTCGACGCCGACCGCAACCAACAGTGCCTTCTCGACCAGGCCTTCCGGATTCAGCGCGATCAGCTCGTCGCCCCTGGCGCGGATCGCCATGATTGCCTCGACCGCGCGCTGGTCCTCGTCACCACGCTCGGTCTCGCCAAGTCGGCGGTACAGCTCGCGCAGCCAGATCGGATGCAGCCGGTCCTGGCCACCCACCTTACGGAACAGCCCGGCGAATTGCGGCTGCCCCGCCTGCTCGGCCCAGCGGGCGAACTCGGGGTACATGACCCAATCCTGGTAGTCGTCGACATCCAGGGAGCGCAGCACGTCTTCAGCCCTGCCCTCGCCCGGCAGCGCCGAGGCGAAGCACTCGTAGACCATCGCCAGGGTGATCGGAGGCTTGCTCATTGTCGTTCCTGTCGGATCGGGCAGGCGGCCGAGTCACGCCTTGTCGAGGCTCTTGCTCGCGATCTCGTAGACATCCTTCGACACCTTGGCCGCAACCACCGACTCGAGCAGTGAGCGCATCTTTTCCTGACGGCCCTCGTCGTAGCGCCGCCAGCGTGTCAGTGCGCGCAGCAGGCGTGCGGCAATCTGCGGATTGAACGGGTCCAGGGCCAGAACCTGTTGCCCGAGGAAGCTGTAACCGCCGCCGTCGGCCGCATGGAAGCGCAGCGGGTTGGCGTTTGCGAAGCTGCCGATCAAAGCACGCACCTTGTTCGGATTGCGTATCGAAAACGCCGGGTGAGCCATCAAACGCCGCACCTGCTCCAGGGTATCGGAGCGGCTCGACATCGCCTGCACTGCAAACCATTTGTCCATCACCAGCGGGTCGTCGCGCCAGCGGCGCTCGAAATCGGCCAGGGTCGCCTCGCGGGCAGCATGATCACCGTCGGCGAGCAGCGCCAGTGCGGCCATCACGTCGGTCATGTTGTGCTGCCGCGCGTATTGCGCATGGCACAGTTCGCCGCCCCGCAACCCGCCGGCCGCCACCAGGAAGCCCAGCACGCGGTTCTTCAGACTGCGCCGGCCGATCGCCTCCGGGGTGGGACGGTAAGGGCCGTCGTCCTGCAGGTCGTGGTAGATCGCGTGCAGTTCGTCGTTGAGCCGCCGCCCGAGGATAACGCGCAGGGTCTCGCGGGCCAGGTGCAGGCTGTCGACGTCGACGACGTCGAGGAAGTCCCCGAGATAACCGATCGACGGCAGGCTGAGTACCTCGGCGATCAGCGCCGGACCGGCCTGCTCGCTGGTCAGGGCGCTGCGGAAGGCCTCGACCAGCCCGTCCGGGGCGCTCATTTCGACGCCCCTGCGAAACTGATCGGCCATCTCGAGCAGCACCCGTCGGGTCAGCGTCTGGGCGGCATCCCAGCGGTTGAAGCCATCGCTGTCATTCGCCATCAGGAACATCAGCTGCGCGTCGCTGTAGTCGAAGTCGAGCTTGACCGGTGCACTGAAGCCGCGCAACAGCGAGGGTACCGGTTCCTGGTCCACGCCGCGAAACACGAATCGCTGGTGCATCTCGGTCAGCTGCAAGGTGTGTTGCGTGGCCACCTCCGGGGCATCGCCGAGCCGCACTGCCAGGTCCCGCCCATCGCCACCGACCAGCCCGGTCACGATCGGCACCAGAAACGCCGGTTTGTTGGCCTGACCCGGGGTATCCGGCACGTGCTGCTGGATGTCCAGGGTGTAGCTGGCCGAGGCCGCATCGTAAGCGGCCTGGACCTTCAGTTCCGGTGTGCCGGCATAGTCGTACCAATGCTGAATCTGTGACAGATCCTGTCCCGAGGCGTCCGCCATGCAGGCCACGAAATCCTCCGTGGTCACCGCCTGGCCATCGTGACGGGCGAAATACAGATCGGTCGCGCTGCGGAAGTTGGCCGGCCCGAGCAGATTGGCCTGCATGCGTACCACCTCGGCGCCCTTCTCATACACGGTCGCGGTGTAGAAGTTGTTGATCTCAATGTACGAGGCAGGCCGGATCGGGTGGGCCATCGGGCCCGCGTCCTCGGCGAACTGGTGGGCACGCAGCATACGCACGTCCTCGATGCGCTTGACCCCGCGCGCGCCCATGTCGGCGGAAAACTCCTGGTCGCGGAATACCGTGAAGCCCTCCTTCAGCGACAGCTGGAACCAGTCGCGACAGGTGATGCGATTGCCGGTCCAGTTGTGAAAGTACTCGTGCGCGATCACCCCCTCGATGCCGAGGAAATCCTGGTCGGTCGCAGTATCGGGGCGCGCCAGCACGAACTTCGAGTTGAACACGTTGAGCCCCTTGTTCTCCATCGCGCCCATATTGAAATCGTTGACCGCGACGATGTTGTACACGTCGAGGTCGTACTCCCGGCCATACCTCTCCTCGTCCCAGCGCATCGCGTTGACCAATGAGCGCAGCGCGTGATCGCACTTGTCGAGGTTTTCGGGCTCCACGTACACGCGCAGTCGGACCTCGCGTCCCGACGGCGTGGTGTGCCGATCCTCGACATAGCGCAGGTCGCCGGCCACCAGCGCGAACAGATAACTGGGCTTGGGGATCGGGTCATCCCAGACCGCATAGTGGCGACCGTTCGGCAGTTCACCGGATTCACGCGGGTTGCCGTTCGACAGCAGCACCGGACAGGCCTGCCTGTCGGCCGCCACGCGCACCGTGAAACGCGCCATCACGTCCGGCCGGTCGATGAACCAGGTGATCTTGCGAAACCCCTCCGGCTCGCATTGGGTGCAGTACAGCCCGCCCGAGCGATACAAGCCCTCGAGTGCAGAGTTGTTCTCCGGCGCGATGATCGCCTCGCTCTCCAGCACGAAGGCCTGCGGCGGGTCGGCGAGGGTCAGCGACTCGTCGTCGACATGGTACCGGTCTGCCGACAGCTCGCGACCGTCGAGACGCACCCAGACCGGCTGCAGGCCCTCACCGTTCAGGCGCAGCGGCCCGCCACTGCCCAGCGGATTGCGCCGCAGCGCCAGCCGCGCGACCACGCGCGTGCCCTGCTCCTGCAGATCGAAGTCCAGATCCACCGTGTCGATCAGGTAGTCCGGGGGACGATAGTCGGTAAGCTTGATGGCGCCAGGTGTGGCCTCTTTCATCGCCTTGTTTCCGGTTCGTTTTAAGAGCTCGATCATAGCGGGCCACCCGGTGCCCGCCAAATGCCGTCAACCGCGCGGTGCATGGGTAATAACCCGCGTTTCGCTGTCAGGCCACGGTTGTTACGATGAGGCATCAGCCAGAGGAGGTTACGGCATGCCTGAGATCATCATGTATACCACCGGCATGTGCCCCTATTGCGTACGCGCCAAGATGTTGCTGCAGCGCAAGGGCATGCATTGGGAAGAAAGGCGCATCGATCTGGACCACGGCCTGATGGGCGAGATGCTGCAGCGCAGCAAGCGCCGCACGGTGCCGCAGATATTCATCGACGAATACCATGTCGGCGGCTACGACGACATGGCCGAGATGGACGCCATGGGGCGCCTCGACCCGATGCTCGGTCTGGTCCCGCCCGGCATGCCAGGCGATTCGGCGCACACCCTGGACGCCTCGGAAGACGCCCCGACCTGACTGCAGGCGGCGCCAGATGTCAGGCGGCGACAGCATGCGCATCGACAAATGGTTGTGGGCGGCGCGCTTCTACAAGACACGGGCCCTCGCCGCCGAGGCGGTCGAAGGCGGCAAGGTCCACCTCAACGGTCAACGCACCAAGCCGGGCAAGGATGTACGAATCGGCAGCCGGCTGCAGATCAGCAAGGACGGCCTGGAATGGTCGATCGAGATCATCGTGCTGCCGGCACAGCGTCGCCCGGCATCCGAGGCACGCGGTTTTTACAGCGAAGACGAAGGCAGTCGGACCCGGCGGGAGGCCGCGACCGAGACGATGCGTGTGGCGCGCCTGGCCTCACCACTGCAGACGGCCTCGAAGCCGAACAAGCGCGACCGTCGCCTGATACACCGCTTCAAGCAGGACAAGCAATAGCTCGGATCCAGGCCCGGAGCGGGCTGGTCGCAGCCACTGCGGTGTCCGGCCGGGCGCGTGTACAAGACCCTCACCGCGTCGGCGTGGTCTGAGAACCACGCGGCACGCGACGCGATTCGATTGACCTTTTGCGTCGCCTTTGTGATCTTGCGCTCGCATATCGCGCAGACATCAATTCCGGGAATACCGCTCAGCAGCATGGACCAGGACGCCTTCCGCCAAACCTACCGCGAGGTCAACGCGGTCTTTTGCGCGTTCGAGAAGAGCGTGCTGACCAACGAGTGCGGCTGTCGCTGTGCCGAGCGCTTCTGCATCGCCGAGCGTGAGGGCGTGCACTGCACATCGCAGACCGGCCAGCAGCGCTGTCTGCGTTGGCTCGAGCTGTTGCGCGAACAAGCCCGTTTCGCACTGCGCACCGAGGAGGACCGCCGCGTGCTGCCGCACGGCAAGGCGATTCGCCTGCAGGTCGGTGGCATGCGTGGCCTGCTGAAGGCACTGGAAATCAGCGACCCGGTCATCGGCGATGTCGACGGCAGCCTGGCCGAGGCCGAGCTGCGCTTCGGCGCCCTCGAAGACGTGCCGTTTTCGCAGATCATGCGCGAGGTGGTGGCCCATCAGGTCCGCAGGCGCTCGCGACGCGGGCGCTGAACTGGCCACTCGGCGGGCGCCTCAGGCGGCCCGTTTCCTACCCCGCAACGTCAACAATCGTGGCCGGTTTGATTGCAGATCGGCCAACACCGATTATCGACCCGCCATGCTCACCACCCCGGGCGAATTGAGAAGCTTTGTCCTCTGAGAAATATTTTTATTGTGGCTTCTAATCCACTTTGGTACGCGGCAGGCGAGAGACCAAGTCGGAAAATGATCCCGACCGGGCGTCGTCACGGAGAGAGCATGCACTCGAAGATGGATGACAGGCAGCTCGATGCCGCTGGCAGCAATACCTCCACCACTCCCCGGGCGATGTGCCAGCTGCTCTGCGTGTCGCTCCTTATCGGCGCCGGTGCCGCCCAGGCGACTGCTAGCCATCAGGCCGGCAACCTGAATTTCTCGACCACCGGCCAGAGCATGTGGGAAAGTGGTCCTGCGACTCAATTTGCCGGCTCGCGATTCGTCGGTACCCGGTGGACCGACGAGACCTTAACCTGCAAATTGCATGAAGGGTTTGGGAATCAGGGTGTGATGGGCAAAGCAGTTGGGGCGATCGGCCGAAAAAGCATAGCCGAAGCTATGCTTTGAGGGGGATCGGCACAAATGCAAAGTCCAGCGCGGCCTGAGCCCGAACAGGACAGACTGTCACGTCGAATACAAGGGCCGAAGAACGCATCGAACGCCTTCCGGCT
>JAJDNF010000014.1 GCA_022340805.1 Chromatiaceae bacterium | reverse complement strand
TCAGCACCCCGGAGATGGGCATTCCGCCGGGCGCCGAGGCCGTGGTCGGCCTGTACACCGACGACAACCGCTGGACCCGCGGCCACGGTGACTATCGCTACGACTGCCAGGTCTACGGCGTCAGCGGGCGCGAATAGACGGGGCCGGCCGGAGGGACCGGTCGGGCCGCGCAAAGACCGCCGGCGGGCGGCACCGTGGCCGGGACGGCTACACCGCGCCGTTCGCGCCGACCTCCACGTCCCGCCCGAGCAGCGTGTGCAGCAGGTTGTTCTGGAAGGTCGGGTTGCCGGTCAGCTTGAGGTGCTGCTCACACATGAAAACGGAGTGTGCTATCCACAGCGCTGCGCAACTTCCGGCCCCAGGCCGCAAAGTGTCGGGGCACCGACCCAGCAGCGAGGCGCGGGTAACCACGGCGTCACCCGGTTCGTAGATGAGATCGTGATAATCGACCCCGGGCAGCGGTTTGAGCACGGCCTCAGGCCGCTCGCGGGCCAGCATCCGGCCGCGCACCTCTTCCACCACCAGGCGGGCCACCGTCGCGTCACAGTCGCCACCGAACACGAACGGCCGGACATCCCGGCTGTCGCCCGGCTGCGACATCAGCAGCAGGAAATTGCGCCCGCGCTGCAGGTGCCGCGCCAGATATTGCTCGAGAATCGCCATATAGCGTCTGCCGGCCGCACCGCCACCCTTGCGCGCCGCGCTGCGCGCACGCACCCTCGGATCGAATATCGACCAACCATAGTCACGCCAGGTGGCGATGTCGAAGATGTCACTGGCGATGGTGTCACCGCGCACATCGACCAACCAGGGGACCGCGGGATGCGGCATCAACTGCGGAGCCCCCGAGGTGGTCGCAACGACCTCGGCGGGAATGTGGCGCAGGCCGATTTCCTCGCCGCGCACGTGCGACAGAACTGGCTGCATGCTGCCCAGGTTGGGTGTACCGAGCAGCAGCAGACGGCGAATAGCGGGAGCACCGGCAAACGAAGGTCGAGCATCGGGCGCCGCGAGCACATCGCTGGCGCCAAAGCGGGCATAGTAGCGCGCCAGCAGTCCGCCGTTGGAGTGTGCCAGCACGTCGAGCTGCAGGTGCGGGTCGCCATAGTCGGCGCGGATCCGCTGGATCAGTTTGTGCAGCCCCGCCACCGCGGCAACATTGTCCAGGCGCCAGTCGTACAAGAACACGTAATAGTTGCGCTGGCCCGGCTCCACGGGATCACCGGGACGGCGCCGGCGGTAACCACCCACCTGTTCCAGCGTGTCGAGAATGCGCCCGTAGAAATCCTGGCCCAGGCCCTCCCTGAAGACCTCGGACGGCCGAACCAGACCGCCCACCGGATCCAGGGTATCCTCGTCGATCTCCACCTCCAGCAACTTGTAGTTGCTGAACAGCAACCGGGCTGATGAACGAGGCCAGAGTTCCGCACCGGTTCGGGTATCGACCAGGCGCGAGCCAAATGCGCCGGGGATCACGATCAACGGCGGCTGCTCACGCCCGCTCCGGCGTGCATAGAGTTCCTTTAGTGGCGGTGTCTTGCGCGGCGCACCACAGCCCGCGGTCAGGGCCAGGGCACCCAACAAGAACCGGCGGCGTGAAAAGCGTGTGATCTGCGTACCCTCTCTGCCAGTGCTGAAGTCCGCTCCCGTACAACCCGGCCGTCCGGCGCGCACAGTCACAGCTGATCGGCGATCAACTCGCGCAGATAATCCAGCCAGCTTGCCGGCAACCGCTCATGCAGTTCAAGTGCATGCGCAAAATCGGGCACGAATAGCATCCGGACGAGACGGTCCACCGCATCCCGGTGCGATGTGGCGATGTTGGTCTCCTTGTTGAGCCGCAGGCTCAGCCGGTCGAAGTTCGCTGACCCCGTGCAGGCCCAGCCGTCGTAGACCGCGGCCTTGACGTGCGACATACCGGGGTAGATGTAGACACGAACGCCGTGGCGCAACAGAAAATTGGCGGCCAGCGCATTGCTGCGCCCGATCAGGCCCGCGTCGGTTCGATACGGCAGGATCACGCGCACGTCGACCCCACGGCGCCGCGCCGCGACGAGTTCGTACAGCACCGCATCGCTGGTCAGATAGGGATTCTCTATCCAGACCCGGCTCTGCGCGCGGCGCATTGCGGCAATCTGCGCGCGCAGGATCTGCGACGCACCGGGCCGGGTATACAGCAGGCGCAGCGGGTAATCCTGCGGTCCGGGATCGCGTACCGGTCGCCTGGATCGCCGGATGGCGGCCTGAAGGTCACCGAGTACGCCGGCATGCGACCATGCATTCTCGAAGTCGCGGATCAGCTCGTCGACCACCGGGCCCTGCGTCTCGACCATCAGGTCGTGCCATTCGTAGCGGTACTCGCGACCGATGTTCATTCCACCGAGGAACGCAACGCGATCGTCAGCGATGATCACCTTGGTGTGGTCGCCCTGCAGCCACGGGTTTCCAAGCTGACGTAGCCGGATCGCGGAATCGCTCTGCAGGTAGGCGCTGATCGACCATGGCCGCCGCGGGGCATGACTCGGGGTGTATGCAGGGCGCACCATGCCGCCGGCGATGGTGCCCAGCCCGTCCAACAGGATCTGCACCGACACCTCGTGCGAACGCGTCTTCAACCTGTCCGCGATCTTCACCGCGTAGTCGTCATTGTCGAAGATGTACATGCGCATGCGCAGCGACTCGCTGGCCTGGTCGACCGCGTGAATCAGGGCAGGGAAGAAGGCGGCCCCATCGACCAGGTAGTCGAGCTGGCCATAGCTGCCGGTGCTGCCGGTCAGCTGGTCGAGTTCGCGCTCCCAGGCCGCCAGGTCCATTCCCGGCGCATCGCCAAGCGGCGGTACCGGCAGACCCGGCTCGAGGTCGGCTGGCGGCAGTTTCAGGGTGTCGACGGCGGTGCCACCGAGGCTGCTCAACAGGCGGGCAAACGACGACACCGGCCGGGTGGTGACGCTCGTGACCTGGCTGGTAATAACGTGGTAGGTCGCCTGCGCCGCCAGCAGGGGGCCCTGAACGACCACCTTCCGGTGGTCCGGCTGCTGCATGAAGAATACCCGGCCGTCCGCGAGATCGATGAACACGAACGGGAACCCGGTCTCCGGCAGATCGGCCGTGTTGAACAGCAGATAGCGGGCGTGCTCGCCCTTATGCTGTAGCGACTGCCTCAGCGCGGTCGCGGCATTCGACAGCAGATCGGTCAGCGTGATGGCGGCCGCCGGCGCAATGTCCGCGGCCATGTCCTCGATCGGCACGGCCTGCAGCTGGCCCTGCGGGTCCACGAACAAGAAGATCTCATGTTGACGCAGTACGTCGAGCACAACGCCCTGGTTCGGGACCTGGGCCGCGATCTCGGCCTCGAGCTGCAACAGCAGGGCCCGCCAGGACTGCGGTGAACGGATACTGACCGGTGCCCCGGAAAGCTCGGGCCCGGGCGCAAGGACTGGCCTGGTCGAAAATACGATCACCGGCGGCTGTGTCGGCGAGGCATCCAGGTTGCGCGCATCGGCATTCACGTCCGGCGGCAGCACCCCACTGGCAAGGTACTCGGCATCGGCATCGCGGTAGCGAATCTGCAAAACCGAACCGGCGATGCTGGCCTGCGTCGCCGACAGTTGAACCGGTGGCGCCGGCGCCGCGGCGATAGCGGGCTGTGCGGGGTAGGCGAGCCGCGAACCCGGCTGCAACGGCTCACCGTGTCGCGGTCCGCCTGTGCAGGCGGCCAGCATGGTCCAGGCCAAGGCAAGGAACCCGCGAATAATCCATGCCTTAGGGCTGCGCGATGACTCCATTTGCGGGCAGTATATTTTCAACCTCGTCGCGCCGTTCACAAATATTTCATGTTGTATATATATGGCTTTCGGTATATTGCGGCTCATGCCGATCGCACCCGAAACACTGTTCGCGAACCTGGCCAACCAGACACGGCTACGCTGCGTAGCCCTGCTGCTGCGGCACCCGGAGCTGTGCGTGTGCGAGCTGACCCAGGCGCTGCGCATGGCCCAACCGCACATCTCGCGGCATCTGGCATTGCTGCGCGAGAGCGGGCTGCTGGTCGACCGCCGTGCCGGGCTGTGGGTGTACTACCAGGTGAATCCCCACCTTGCCGAGTGGGTGGCGCGCATGCTGCGCGACCTGCTCGACGGCGTTGCCGATCGGCCGCCGTATTGCGATGACGCGGCGACCCTCGCGCAGATGGCCGATCGACCGGGTACGTCGCGCTGTGCCTGATCGCGGTTCGACCTCACCGGGACGCACGCGAACCCGGCAGAAGCCATTTTCGCCATTTTCCGGGAGTAACACTGCATGAGCCTTCGCGTCGGAATCAATGGCTTCGGCCGCATGGGGCGCCTCGGCCTGCGCGCCGGCTGGGGTCGGCCGGGATTCGAGATCGTCCGGGTCAACGAGATCGCCACGGATGCGGCAGGTTCCGCGCACCTGCTGCAGTTCGACTCGGTGCACGGCACCTGGCCGATCGCCTGTCAGGGTCACGCCGATGCGCTGCAGATCGACGGCCAGGCGATCGCTTACAGTGGCAACCCGGGCATCGCCGAGACCGACTGGTCGGATTGCGACATCGTGATCGAGGCGACCGGCCGCCATCACAAGAGGCCGGAGACGCTGCAGGCCTATTTCGACCAGGGGGTGAAGAAGGTCATGGTCGCGGCCCCGACCGAGGGCGCGCTGAATATCGTCTACGGGATCAATCACGACCTTTACGAGCCCGACCGGCATCACCTGGTCAGCGCGGCATCCTGCACCACCAACTGCCTGGCCCCGGTGGTCAAGGTGATGCACGAGGGGATCGGCATCGTGCACGGCTGCATGACCACCATCCACGACATCACCAACACCCAGACGATCGTCGACAAGGGCCACAAGGACCTGCGCCGGGCGCGCGCCTGCGGCCAGTCACTGATCCCGACCACCACGGGTTCGGCCAACGCGATCACCCGCATCTTCCCCGAGCTGACCGGCAAGCTGAACGGCCACGCCGTGCGTGTGCCACTGCTCAACGCCTCGCTGACCGACTTCGTATTCGAGGCTGCCCGGCCGGTAACTTCCGACGAAGTGAACGGTTACTTCAGAGCTGCCGCCGAGGGCGAACTGAGGGGCGTCCTCGGCTACGAGGAGCGCCCGCTGGTCTCGGTCGACTACGTCAACGATCCGCGCTCGGCGATCGTCGATGCCCTGTCGACGATGGTGATCGACGGCACCCAGGTCAAGGTCTACGCGTGGTACGACAACGAGTGGGGCTATGTGAACCGGATGATGGATATCATCGGCATGCTTTGCAGGGGACTATAGGGATGGACTGGAAGATGCTCGGACTGGTGTTCCGCGGTGCCTCGTTGGCCCTGATCGCCACCTCGGCGACCGGCGTGCTCGGCGGGTCGCTGATCGCACAACACCTGAGTGAACGCACCCTGCACACCGTGGCCGGGAACGGTCTCATCCTGATCGGCGCCTGGACACTGTGGCGCTGACCGGCTGATGCAGGCGCGCCTGCGCAACTACCTGGTCGTCACCGCCGGGTATTGGGCCTTCACGGTCACCGACGGGGCGATCCGCATGCTGGTGGTGCTGTATTTCCACCTGCTCGGCTATTCGCCGTTCGAGGTGGCGATGCTGTTCCTGTTCTACGAGTTTTTCGGCATCGTCACCAACCTGGTCGGCGGCTGGCTCGGTGCGCGCGTCGGCCTCAACCTGACCATGCATATCGGCATGGCGCTTCAGGTGGCCGCGCTGCTGATGCTTACGGTACCCGATGCCTGGTTGTCAGTCGCCTACGTGATGACCGCGCAGGCGCTGTCGGGCATCGCCAAGGATCTCAACAAGATGTCGGCCAAGGCGAGCGTCAAGGCGGTGGCCGGTGATGCAGGCGAATCACAGCTGTTCCGCTGGGTGGCACTGCTGACCGGCTCGAAGAACGCACTCAAGGGGGTGGGTTTCTTCGTCGGCGCGGCGCTGCTCGAGGGGCTCGGCTTTCGCGGCGCACTGCTGGTGCTGGCCGGCGCTCTGCTCGCCGTGCTGATCGTTACCGCGCTGCTGCTGCCGACCGGGGTCGGCCGGATGAAGTCCAGGCCGAAGTTCAGACAGGTGTTTTCCAACCGGCCTGAGATCAACTGGCTGGCCGCGGCACGCTTCTTTTTGTTCGGCTCGCGCGACGCCTGGTTCGTGGTCGGCCTGCCGGTATACCTGTATGCCGTGCTCGGCTGGCGCTTCACCCAGGTCGGTGCGTTCCTGGCACTCTGGGTAATCGGCTACGGGGTAGTGCAGGCCGCCGCGCCGCGCCTGCTGCGGCATAGCCACCGCGGCCGTGGGCCAAACGGCAACACCGCGCGCAGCTGGGCCTTCTTGCTGGCGCTGCTGCCGGCCGGGATCGCGTTGGCCCTGCAGCAGGGCTGGGAGGCGACGAGTGTGCTGCTCGTCGGACTGATCCTGTTCGGTGCGGTGTTCGCGATCAACTCGGCGGTGCACTCCTACCTGATCCTGGCCTACTCGGATTTCGACAAGGTGTCGATGAGCGTGGGCTTCTACTACATGGCCAACGCCGGTGGTCGCCTGGCCGGCACGGTGCTGTCGGGCTGGGCCTACCAGACCCACGGTCTCGAGGGTTGCCTGTGGTGGTCCACCGCGTTCGTCGTGATCGCCGCGCTGCTGTCGCTCGCGTTGCCCGATCCCGGCGCGCGCGGCGCGACACCGGCACAGTGATTCCGGACGCTGGCCGCTACTGACATCTAGCGGCCGAAGGGTCCGGGCCTGGCTGGCGACCTTCAGGGCCTGCCGGCAGTGGCCGAGGGATCGAAACTGTAGCCGAGCAGGCGGATGTCGGGCTCGAAGTGCCGCGCGACCAGTTCGGCCAGTTCGTCGCTGTAGTAGCTGCGGTAATCCTTGTCGCGGTCGGTCGCCTGGCGCTTGTGCGGCAGGGCCGGCGGCGTGATGCCGATGCGTCCGCAGGCCTCGGCGAAGTCTTCGCGCAGGGTCTCGTAATGACCGAGGAAGTCGACCAGCAGCTGGCCGTGCAGGTCGACTGCGTAATCCGACTGCAACTCGATCGAGGTGTCGATGTGGTACTGGTACGGGCGGGCCGGGTCGAGCTTCCAGCGGATGAATTGATCGAAGGTCTCGATGTGCGCCATCAGGTGCGGACGCTCGCGGCGGATGTGATGAAACGAGCTGACCTGCAGATCCCAGGGATTGCGCACGAACACGAACTTGAACAACCGCTCGAACAGCTCCTGCGGCAGCATTTCCCTGGCAGCGATGATCTTGGCGTGGCGAGGAAACTTGATCCCCAGGTGGTGCCCGGTCATGCCGCTGAGGCGCGAACACAGCCACTGGATCGGGTAGTAGGGGTCGCGGTAGCGCAGTGGCTGCAACGCCTCGCGCACCGAGGTGCCGCCGGTCTTGGCGGTATGCACGAACAGGAAGTTGTACTTGAGCGACAGCAGCATGATTCGAATCTCGCTTGGCGACCCTCAGCTCTCGACCAGACCAAGCGCGGCAAGATAGCCCTGTGCCGCGGCCTCGACGGTGTAATCGGCCACGGCCTCGCGCAAGGTTGCCGCCGGCAGCGGCGCGTCGAGCGTGGCCAACATCGCCGCAGCCAGCCCGGCGTGATCGCCGACCGCGACCAACGGCCCGTAGCGCCCCCCGGCAAGCAACTCGCGCGGCCCCGAGGGGCAGTCGGTCGCGACCGCGGGGATGCCCAGCGCCAGCGCCTCGGTCAGCACATTGGGCGATCCCTCCCAGGCCGATGACAGCACAAACAGCGCGGCGCGCGCTATCCACGCGTACGGGTTCGGGCTGAAGCCCGGCAACGCGACCTGGCCGGACACGCCGAGCTCCCCGGCCAGGGTCTCGAGTGGTCCACGCAGCCGCCCCTCGCCGAGGATCAGCAGACGCGACGGGCGCTTGGTCTGAACCAGCGCAAAGGCCCGCAACAGCGTGGCAAAGTCCTTTTGCTCGGTCAGCCGCCCGGCGCCCAGGATCACCGGCAGCCCGGGCCTGTCCAGCCAGGGGTGCGGGCTGGGCGCCGCGGCGAGATCGGCCAGCTGCGGCGTTACCACCGGATTGCGCACCACCACGACCCGCCGCGCGGGCAGACCGGTGATTCTTCGGGTGTCCTCGGCCACGCCCTCCGAGACCGCGACGATCTGATCGACGCCGCGATACAGCACACGCATCGGCGCGGTGCGCAACCAGCGCGCGACCGCCGAGTGCTCCCCGAGGGCGGCAGTCAGGTTGGTGCCCAGGCGCCCGACCAAGCGACCGCGCCATCCGGCCAGGCGCCGCGCCAGCGCGGCAGCGCGAATCGCGCGGTCCTTGGCGACCAGTAGCGCGTCCGGTCGTTGGCGGCGCAGATAGCGCACCAGCGGCAGGACCGCCAGCGCACTGTGGCGCACGCCCAGGTCGAGCAGGCGCACCCCCTGTGGCAGCTCGCCGAGATGGGCACTGTCGGCGCGGATCGCGAGCAGATCGACCGCCACGCCTCGCGCGGCGATGCCCTCGATCAGGTTCAGCACCATGCGCTCGACCCCGCCCGCACCGGAGAAGGAGATCAACACCGCCAGCCGGCGTGCTTCAGACATGGTGACACAGTGCTCCGCGGACAGGTGCTGAAGGCGGGCGGCAACGCTCCGTTGACGGCGGTGGACACCCTTGCCCAGCGATTCTTCATACCTTACCTTAAAGGCTGTCCTGCACGTAACCTGACCGATCGGCACGGCGGACTCCAGGCCGCGCACATGCTCATCGGTAAAGGCCATGCGAAACATCGACAGCACCCTGCAATGGCTTCGCCGCAAGATCCATCGCGCCAGCTTACCGAATGCGATGCGCCACATGCGCAGCGTGCACCCGGACTTCCGCATCGATAGTCACGGCGGTGGCGCCGATACGATCTCTTGGCGCGGCCGCCCGGTCGGACGGATCAACCCGCTCGAGACCCTCGCGCCGGCAACGACCCGCGACTGCTTCATCGTCGGCACCGGGCCATCGCTGAACGACATCGACTTTGCCGCGTTGCGCGGCAGGACCTGCATCGGCGTCAACGGCAGCGTCCTCAAGAGCGAAGACTACTCCGTCCCGTTCCGTTCGCATGTCATCAGTGACCGGCACTTCTTCAACGACCGCTTCGAACTGGTGCGAAAGGCCCTCGAATCGGGCGCGGAATGCATCTTCAGCTTTCGCGGCCTGAGTGTCGTTTGCGAACGCGAGCCGGCCCTGCTGCATGATGCCAGGGTGTTTCTGCTGAACGAGATCACCGCCCGTTATGGCGAGCCCAAACCGGGCACCGAGGCATTCGATGCCGCGGCCGAGCGCGACCCCGACCTGGTCCTGCATCCCCGTGCGCGGCCCTCCGAGGGCCGGGTGGGGTTCAGCCGGGACATCCGCAAAGGCGTGTTCACCGGGCAGACCATCGTGTTCTCCGCGCTGCAGCTTGCCGTGTGGCTCGGCTACAGGCGGGTGTTTATACTCGGCATGGACCTCGGTGGCGCTGGCGGTCGCTTTTACGAAGCGGGCAGCCAGGCCGCGCCGATGCGTCTGGATCGCGACTACGAGGCGTACATCCGGCCGGCATTCGAGGTCGCGGCCAGCCTGTTGGGAAAGCTCGGGGTGGAGGTCTACAACCTGTCCGAGCGCAGCCGGCTGCCCAGCGAGATCGTGCCGAAGCTGGCGTTCGAACAGGCGCTGGAAATGAGCCGGGGTCGCGCCTGACACCTACGTATTCGTTTGGAGAAGCCAGTATGGAAACATCCTCAACGACATCATCAGCCGGCCCGGTACGCATCTTCGTCGGCGCCCACCAGACCGAGCAGCTGGCCTATCGCGTGCTGGAGTACTCGATCCGCCGGCATACCGATCTGCCGGTGGAGATGCACACCATCGACAACAGCCTGGCGCCGCCACCCAAGGACGACCGCTTCCTGGCGTATACCAACTTTTCCTTTGGGCGCTTCGCGATACCGCGGGAGGCCGGCTATCAGGGCCGCGCTATCTACATGGATTCGGACATGATCGTGTTCCGCGACATCGCCGAGATCTGGGAGATGCCGTTCGACGGCGCCAAGATCATGGTCGAGCAGATCACCGATGAGACCCGTGGCGCGGGCCGCCTCACCGCGGTGATGGTAATGGACTGCGGGGCCCTGCACTGGGACGTCGACGACATCATGGACCGCCTCGGCGTCGACTATGACTACGATGGGCTGATATCCGTCTATCCGCTGTTGCAGGAGGGTGATCTGCAGGATCGCCTGCCGATCGGCTGGAACAGCCTCGACAGGTTCACCGACCAGACCCGCCTGCTGCATTACACCAAGATCAAGACCCAGCCCTGGGTCTACCCGGGCCACCCGTTCGGCTATCTGTGGATAAACGAGCTGAAGCGCATGCTGGAGTCCGGCATCCTCTCCGAGCAGGAGGTCCGGGACCAGGTCGCGAAGGGGCATGTACGGCCCTCGCTGCTGATCGAATTGGGTCTGGACAGCCAGCGGCCGGCGAGCAAATTCAGCCCGAAGGCGCTGTTGCGCTACGACCGCAAGGCCGGCTTCGTCATCCACAAGAAGCTGTTCGCCGACATGGAGGCCAAGCGCCGGGCGCGCCTCGAATACGATCGTCAGCGCGACCCCACGGGTTACGCGCAACGGCGTCGCGAACGCCTGTGGCGCAATTTCGTGCGCCACCCGGTGCGCTTCTTCACCGACGACAAGCTGCGCGTCTGAGCAGGACGCCTGGCATGCTGCGCGCCCGAGTTCAACTGGCACCGTGACAGCATCGGCGCCACAGGTGCTGCAGGTCAGCCGCGCGGTTATCCGTGGCGGCTTCGACTATCACGCGGAGATCGCGCGCGCCTACGTCGAACGCGGTGCGCAGGTCTGCAGTGTGTTTCAACGCGGACAGATGCCGGCGCAGAAAAAGGCGGCATTCCCGGGCAGGGTGATCTGCCTGGATGCGGCGCGACGCAGCTTCTACAAGAAACCGGCCTGGCTGACGCTGGCCCTGTGGAAGGCTGTGCGCGGCACCCCACAGGACCTCGCCGTCTGTCACCACCTGACACCGGCCAGGGCGGTGCATTTGCTGCTGCGCGCCGGCTTGGTGAGAAAGGCCGCGCTGGTCGTCCATGATTACGACTACTTCGATCCCGCGGACAAACACGGCGGACGACGCAACCGTTTCCTGGTCAACGCGCTGCGCTACCGTTGGAGCCTGGTCGGGGTATCCGAATCCATCTGCAGCAATATCCGAGCTCAGGTCCCGGGCCTGGCCGAGGGGCGCTGCCGGGTCATTCATAACGCGATCGACGCGGACGCTCTGCAGCACAGGCTGTTGTCGCGTGACGAGGCACGCCGCGACCTGCAACTCCAGCCAGACGATTTCGTGTTCGGGACTGTCGGGCGGCTGGTCGAGTTCAAGGCCCACGACGATCTGATCGCCGCCTTTGCGCAGACCTGTCGGCTGATGCCAAAGGCAAGGCTGATCATCATTGGCCGCGGGCCTCTCGAGTCGACGCTGAGGACGCAGGTCGCTGCGGCGGGATTGCAGGACCGGGTGTTGATCCACGGATTTCTGGACGATGCGGCACGCTACATGAAGGCCTTCGATACCTTCGTGCTACCGTCGAGGCACGAGCCATTCGGCCTGGTGTTGCTCGAGGCCATGGTCAGCCAGGTCCCGGTGCTTGCCAGCGACAGCGGGGCACCCGGCGAGATCCTCGCAGCGGACGCCGCACTGTTTCCGACCGGCGACCGGGCGGCACTTGGCGCACAATTGCTGGAGACCTATCGCAGGACGCCGGAGGAACTCGAGGCCTGGGGCCTTGCTGGGTACCAGCGGGCCCGCGAGTGCTTCGCGCTGGGCGGCTACCGCGCCGCTTATGCACAATTGCTGGCCGCGGAAACCGGAGCGATCTAGATGAACGCGGATCGACGCGAAGGGCGGATCGCGCTGCTGTTGCAACACCTCGGGGACGGCGGCGTGGAGCGCTGCTTTCTGAACCTGGCGCGTGGCTTCGCAGACCGTGGTATCAGCGCAGACCTGTATGTCCACGAGGTGTCTGACGAGGGTCTGCTCGAGACAACGCCCGGCGTCCGGCTATCACGGTTGCGCGGCGAGTCGCCGGCACAGCGCGGCGCGGGCCTTGCCGACCTGCTGCTTGCACGCAACACCGGCGTCGTGCTGAGCGCCAAGGAAGAGGACTGCCGCCTGATAAGCGAGGTGTGCCGCAGCATGCAGAAGCCGCCACGCTCGGTCATGGTGGCCAGCCTGGATTACACCGGCCAGCTGCGCGGTCGCCGCGCCGGCCCCTGGCAGCGCTGGCGACGCTATCGCCAGGTCCGCCGGCTGTTCGGTCGCGCTGACCAGGTATTCTGCGTCTCCGAGGGGGTCGCACGCGACATGGGCAGAATCCTGCGCCGGCCGCTCGACCAGCTGCCGGTGCTGCCCAATCCGGTGGTCACCCCTGAACTCGATGCGCTGTCACGTGCACCGGTGGAGCATCCCTGGCTGCAGGCGGGCCAGCCACCCGTGGTACTGGGGGTGGGTCGCCTGAGCCGGATCAAGAACTTTCCGCTGTTGGTGCGCGCGTTCGCCAAGGCGCGTCGCGAGATGGAGATGCACCTGATGATTCTCGGCGAGGGCAAACAGCGCGCCGAGCTGATGCGGCTGGCCAGCGAGCTCGGCGTGACCGAGGACGTCGAACTGGCCGGGTTCCAGGTCAATCCCTACCCCTACATGCGGCATGCCGATCTGTTTGTGCTCTCGTCGCTTTGGGAGGGCTTCGGCAACGTGCTGGTCGAGGCCCTGGCCTGCGGGACGGCGGCAGTGTCGACCGACTGTCCGAGTGGCCCCAGCCAGATCCTGCAGGGCGGCAAATACGGCGCCCTTGTGCCTGTGGACGACGCGGACGCCCTCGCCGGTGCCATCGTGGCCAGTCTGCGCAACCCGCCGCCGACGGCATTTCTGGCCGAGGCCGTGCTGCCCTATACCCTGGAGCACAGCGTATCGGCCTACCTCGAGGCGCTGGGTCTTGCCGCGCCGCCGGTGTCCGGTCGCAACACCAGCCACCAGCTGTAGGCCGCACCCGCCAATAACATCGAATAGAAGCGCCCGTGACTGTCCAGCACGCGTGTGTCCGTCATCTGCGCCAGCGCCCCGAGCGCCAACAGACTCACCAGCGTGAGGTACAGGTCGCGATCCAGGCGACCTTCGGCGTAGCCACGCTGCGCCACTCGCAGGACCAGCAGAAAGGTGATCAGCAACGGCAGGCTGCCCAGCACGCCGAAACTGGCCAGGAAATCCACCGGCAGACTGTGAAAGTCGGTGTAGCGCTGCCAGGCCGCGAACTGTTCCCGGTGATCGCGAATGATCTTCTGCGGTGCGCGCGGTCCATGGCCGAGCCACGGGGCCTCCAGCCAGCTGCGCATCCCCAGCACCAGCAGCTGGGCACGGATGCGGCCCGACTCTTCCGACATCCCGCGCACGTCTCCCTCGAGCACCCAAAGCTGAACAACGGGCTGAACGATGGCCTCGACACGCTCCCGGATCGTAGCGCTGAACGACAGCGCACCAAGCAACAGCGTCATACCGAGCAGCGCGGTGAGCATCAGGCGGCGCCCGGCCGCGCGATCGTGCCGGTGCGTCCATCCCGTGTACAGCACAAGTCCGCCGGCGACGATGAGCAGAGACAGCCAAACACCGCGCGACAGCGACAACACGACCAGCGCCCCGACCAGTCCCATGCCTGCCAGCCAGGCGAGCCTGCCCGGCCAACGCCACGGCGCGTCGGCCAGCCAGCGCCAATAGCGCGGCGTGAGCAAGGCCATCCCCAGCAGGCAGGATGCCGCGTATTGGCCTACGGCATTGATCGACCAGAGGAAGTGGGGTCTTTGCAGCGCCAGAAGTTCGGCCAGGCTGTGCGCGTCGAGCGCACGCCAGATGGCGACCGTAACGCTGGCCAGTGCCAGTGTCAGCACCCAAAAGATCAGCCGCTGGCGGCCCTGCAGCCACCAGCCGACCAGCAGGAAAAAGAACAGCTGCACGACCTCCAGCAAGCCGCGCAGCTGGTCGGCCCATTCCTCGGGAAACTGCGACGCGCGCAGGCCCGCGCTCAATGCCACCGCAAAGGTGGCCCAGGCCAGCAACGGCACGATCGGGTCGCCCTGCAGACTGCGCCAGAATCGGCGCCAGTCGAATGCGACGGCGACGAGCATCAGCGCGATACTGAGGTTGGCCCCGGCAATGCCGAGAAAGGCGAAAGACGCGAAACCGAACAGGCCGACAGTCCCGAGACCGACGACCCACGGCGACGGGGCCTGCAGGTCCGAGTCGGCGGCTTTGCGCATGCGCACCTCCAGTCAGGTCGCGGTGGGGCTCTCGCCGCAACGCATCCAGGCGGTTGGACGGGTGTCCGGGCGCACCGCCAACGAGCGGCCGCCGAGCCGGCACCGCCAGTAGCGGCCAGCGTTGCCCGAACAACCTAGGCCCGCGGCGCCATGCCAGGCCCCGCACTATGCCGCCCGCGGTTCAGGCCTTGCGGATGCTCTCGATCAGCGACGAGGTCGAGCAACCATCGACAAAACCCAGCACCACCACCTCGCCGCCGGCCTGGCGCACACAGTCGCCGCCGGCGATCTGTTCCGGGCGATAGTCGCCGCCCTTGACCAGGATGTCGGGCAGTGTGGCGCAGATCAGGCGCTCGGGGGTGTCCTCGCTGAACGACACCACCCAGTCGACCGATCGCAGCCCGGCCAACACGGCCATGCGCCCGGCCAGCGGATTCACCGGCCGGCCCGCACCCTTGAGGCGGCGCACCGAGTCGTCGTCGTTGACCGCGACCACCAGGCGATCGCCGAGTGCCGCTGCCTGCTCCAGATAGGCCACGTGGCCCGGGTGCAGCAGGTCAAAGCAACCGTTGGTCATCACGATACGCTCGCCGCGCGCCCGGGCCTCCTGTACCAGGCGCTGCAGCATCGCCTCGCCGACCACGCCGTGTTGATGCAGGTGCTCCGGGACCAGCGCCTCGGCCAGCTCCTCACGGCTGACCGTGGCCGTGCCCAGCTTGCCGACCACTATCCCCGCGGCGAGGTTGGCCAGCACCGCCGCCTGTTCGCTCGGCAGGCCTGCAGCGGCCGCGGCCGCCAGCACCGCGACCACGGTGTCACCGGCACCGGTGACGTCGAACACCTCGCGCGCGCGCGCCGGCAGGTTGACTGGCGCCTGCTCAGGCAGCAGCAGGGTCATGCCGCGCTCGCTGCGGGTGATCAACAGGCCCTCGATGCCGCTCTCGGCCATCAGCCTGCGGCCGCGTTCGACGATGTCGTCCTCACCGCGGCAGCTGCCGACCACGGCCTGGAACTCGTTCATGTTCGGCGTCACCAGGCTCGCGCCGCGGTAGGCGGTGAAGTCGAGGCGCTTCGGATCGACGACCACGGTCTTGCCGCGCTGCCTGGCCACCTCGATGAACGGTGCCGGGTCGCGCAGCGTACCCTTGCCGTAGTCCGACAACACCACGCAGTCGGCCCCGTCCAGCGCGGCCGCATAGGGCGCGCGCAGCTCGCCCGGCTCGGACGCCGCCAGGTCGTCCTCGAAGTCGAGCCGGATCAGCTGCTGATGGCGGCTGATGATGCGCAGCTTGCTGATCGTCGGGTGGGCGTCGCTGCCGAGCAGCTCGCTGCGACAGCCGCCAGCCTGCAGCAGCTGCCGCAGTATGATCGCCGGTTCGTCGTTGCCGACCACCCCGAGCAGGGACACCCGCGCACCCAGCGCAGCAATGTTCATCGCGACGTTGCCGGCGCCGCCGGCGCGCTCCTCGCGGCGCTGGACGTGCACCACCGGCACCGGCGCCTCGGGGGAGATGCGGCCGGTGTCGCCGTACCAGTAGCGGTCGAGCATCACGTCGCCGACTACCAGCACGCGGGCCGCGGCAAAATCGGGCAGGTGCAGGCTCATGCGCCGCGGATCGGCTCGAGGATCACCGCCTCGCCCTTGGGTTTGTCTTTCATCATCACTTTCCAGAAAAAGCCGGCCAGGCTGTCGCCGTACGAGATCGCCTTGCGCGGCAGCGCCAACGCGTCGAACTCGGCTGTGGCGGCGCCACGCTGGCAGGTTACCGCGGTTGCATAGCCGGCCACACGCGCCAGGTTCACGACCTCGGCATCGTGGCTGCCGTAGGGGTAGCAGAAATGCCGCACCTCGTCGCCGAGCAGATCCTGCAGCTGCGTGCGGCTGTCGAGGATATCGCGGCGGGCCACATCGGGATCGACCTCGGCCAGCTTCACATGCCGCGCGCCATGCGAACCGAAATCGATCCCTGCATCGCGCAGCTGGCGGATGCGCCCGGCCGACATCAGCGGCGGGGTGGCACGGCCGTCTTCGGCGAACCACTGTGCCGGCTGACCGATGCGCTCGCTGATCAGGTAGACCATCGCCGGAAAGTCATAAGCGGCGAGCACCGGGTAGGCATGTTGGTAAAAATTTTCGTAGCCGTCGTCGAAGGTCAGGGCCACCGCGCGCGGCGGCACCGGGATCCTGCCCTGCAGCGCCGCCAGCACCTCGTCCATGCGTAGCACCCGGTAGCCGAGGCGGTGCAGCCAGGCCATTTGCGCGCGAAAGCGCTTGACGTGGCAGTAGGTCGAACGATGGCTGTGCATGGGCTCGAACTCACCGACCTGGTGGTACATCAGGATGGAGATGCCGTTGTTCAAAGCGGACCAGCCGTCGTCAGATGCCGATAGAGCGCGTCGTATTGTGCCATGACGGCAGGCTCGCTGAAATTGCGCTGCAGTGTGGCGCAGCCGCCCGCCACCAGCTGCTGCTGCAGCGCGGCATCGCCGACCAGCGCACGCAGGCCCTCGGCCAGCGCGGCCGGGTCATCGCAGGGCACGCACCAGGCATCCTCGCCGTGGCTCGCGATCTCGCGCGCGCCGCGAAACCAGGTGGTCAGCAGCGGCCGCTCGTAGGCCCAGGCCTCCAGCACCACGTTGCCCAGGGTCTCTTCCTCGCGGGACGGGAACACCACCAGGTCTGCCAGCGCATACCAGGGTGCCGTATCGGTCTGCCAGCCGGCCCAGATGACCCGTTGGTCGATCCCGACGGCGCGCGCCTGCGCCTTGAGATCCTGCAGCAGGGGCCCGTCGCCGAGCACCACCAGACGCAGGCGCCGGCCCGCGATCGACGCAGGCAGACGACCGAGCGCGTCGAGCAGGAAGCGCTGGCCCTTGACCGGCACGCAGCGCCCCGCGGTGAGCAGCAGCAGGTCATCCGGCTGCACCGCCAGGCGCGTGCGCAGCGCGTGCAGCGCCTGCGGATCGACCAGGCGTACCGGCTCGGCGAAGTTGTAGATATGAAACACCCGCGCGTGCGGGAAGCCGGCGCGCACCAGGTAGTCGCACAAACCGCGTGTGTTACCTATCCAGGCGTGCGCATGCCGGTAGCCGTCGAGCTTGTAATAGCCGCCCAGGCGCGAGACATGCACGATCCCGCTGCGTGGATCGATATGGGTCAGGCGGGTCGCGCGCCCCATGTAGGTCTGCACGATGGCCGGATGCTCACGCGCGATCAGGCGACTGACCTCGCCGCGCGACCAGGGGTCCCACACCGTGCGCAGCGGCAATGCGGAGCACGGCAGGCCGGCGAGGATGTCTGCATCCAGCTCGCTGCCACGCCGCACGACCGCGCGGACATCCTGACCGCGCGCCTGCAGCGCGCGCAGAAAGCGCACGAACCAGCGCTCGGCACCGGCAACCTGCTTGCTGCCGATGATGTGCAGGCTCTTCATGACCCGCGTCTCTCCAACACCCGGCGGTAGACCGCGAGATTGCCGTCGACCATGGCCGGCAGCGAGAAATACGCAGCAACACGTTCGCGACCGCGTTGGCCCATCGCGGCGCGCAACGCCGGATCGTCGAGCAGGCGGTTCATCGCGTCGGCCAGGCCTTGAGTGTCGCCGGGGTCGATCAACAGGCCGTTGACGGCGTGCTCGACGATCTCGGGCATGCCACCGGCACGCGAGGCAATGATCGGCAGGCCGGCGGCCGCGGCCTGCAGCAGCGACACGCCCAGGCCCTCCATCTCGGCCGGATGCACGACCAGGTCGAGGCAACCGAGCCAGTCCGCGAGGTCGGCGCGAAAACCGGCCAGCTTGACCGACCCTTCGAGGCCCTGCGTCGCGATGGCCGATCTGACCTCGGCCAGCAGGGGCCCCTGTCCGAACAGCAGGACCCGCAGCCTGGCATGCTCGCGCAGTACCTGCGGCAATGCGGCCAGCAGGTGAAGATGGCCCTTGCGCGGGATGAACTGGGCGATCATGCCGGCGACCGATGCATCTTCCGACAGGTCGAACTCATGCAGGAAGGCCGCACGATCGCAGCCCCGCTGCCAGGCCTGCTGATCCACCGCGCTGTGCACGCAGCTGACCTTGTCCGCCGGCAGACCCTCGCTCAGCAGTACCTCGCGGATGCCCGCGGAGATTGTGATCACATGATCGAACAGGCGGTATTTGATCGCGACCCAGAGGCGAGATTCGGGATTGTCGACGCGCCGCGACAACACGCACGGCACCCCGGCGAGGCGCGCCGCGAGACCGCCGAGCAGATCGGCGCCGCGGCGGCTGTGCAGGTGCACCAGGTCCGGGTGCTGCGCGGCGATGACACTGCGCAGCCGGCCGATCAGGCCGACGTCGACATCACCCTTCATCGGCAGCGTGACGACCTCGGCGACGCCACCCGCCCGCTCGGCGATTGCGCTGCCCCGGGCGCAGACCAGCACGTTCTGCACGCCTTGGCGCTGTAGTCCGGCGAGCAGATACATCACCTGCTGTGCGCCGCCGTACAGGTGCAGGCCGGCCTCGACGTGCAGGACCTTCATGCGTGCCCTCCCTGCAGCAGCCGCTGCGCCTCACCCATCACCTCGTCGGGGGAGATCTCGCGCAGGCAGGTAAAGGCCCCGTTGCAGGTCGGATTGCGGCGGCAGGGAGAGCAGTCCAGGGCGTGGTAGATCACCCTGGTGTTCGGCGAATCACTGCGCAGGTAGGGGCGGGTCGAACCGAACAGGCAGATCGTCGGACGGTCGAAGGCGATGCCGATGTGGGTGAGGCCGGTGTCCACGCCGACCAGCAGGCTGCTGTCGCGGATCAGCGCGGCGGCCGTCTGCAGGTCGGTGCGGCCGACCAGGTCGACCAGATCACCGCCGCGCGCGATCTCCCGCGCCGCATCGACATCTCCGGGGCCGCCGAGCATCACCACCGGCATGCCGAGATCCGCGCTGATCTGCGCGATCAATGCACGCCAGTGCGCGACGAACCAGTGCTTCTGCGGGCGCGTGGTGAACGGGCAGATCACCGCATACCGACCGCCTGCCGGCAGTGCCTGGCGCAGCTGTGCGGCCTCGGTCTCGGCCGCCGCACCGATGCCGATGCGCATGCGGAAATCGTGCGTCGGCAGACCCAGCCGCTGCGCGAGGAAGCGATACTCTGAGCCGATCAGCGCCGCCTCGCCGCCGCGTGGCAGTACCTCGGTCATCAGTCGCTGGCTGCCCTCGCGCGAGCCCAGGCCGATGCGCGTGGCAGCACCGGACAGCCAGGCCAGCAGGCCACTCTTCATCAGGCCCTGCAGATCGATTGCCAGCGAGAAGCCGCGGCGGCGCAGTTCGGCGCGGAAAGCGCGCACCGTCCTGAACAGGGTCAGCAGGTGACGCTGTCGCCACAGATCCCGCCATTGGGCGCGCGGCCAGACGATGACCTCGTCCAATTCGGGGTGATCGCGCAGCAGCGCGGCGGATTCGGGCTGCACCAGCCAGGCGATGTACGCCTGCGGATAGCGCTCGCGCAAGGCGTGGATCAGCGGCGACGCCATCACGATATCGCCGATCGCGCTCAGCCTGACGACCAGGATGGCTGGCTTCGCCGATGTCACTCAGCGACCCCCTGGCCATTCTGCGGCCAGGAACAACGCCGGAAAGATCGCGCGTCCCGCCTGACTCATCAGTAAGTTACCTATGCGCTGCAACACGACGAGCAGGCAGCCGGCGGCCGCCACTCACTCCACAGTCACGGACTTTGCCAGGTTGCGCGGCTGATCGACGTCGGTGCCCTTGAGCACAGCGACGTGGTACGAGAGCAGCTGCAGCGGGATCGTGTAGACGATCGGTGCCGTACCGGGACAGATGTCGTCCAGGGTCAGGTTCTGGTAACGGTCGAGCGGAATATGCACCTTCTTGTCGCTGAACAGGAACAGCTCGCCGCCGCGCGCGCGGACCTCCTGCAGGTTGGAAAGCACCTTCTCCAGCAACGGATCGTCGGGCAGGGCACAGACCACCGGCATGCGCTCGTCGACCAGCGCCAGCGGGCCGTGCTTGAGTTCGCCGGCCGGATACGCCTCGGCGTGGATGTAGGAGATCTCCTTCAGTTTGAGGGCGCCCTCGAGCGCGATCGGGTAGAAGGTTCCGCGGCCGAGGAACAGCGCGTTGTGCTTGTCCGCGAACGACTGCGCCATCTGCTCGATCGCGTCGCTGAGTTTGAGCACAACCTCGACCTGACGTGGCAGCGCCTGCAGCTCCTCGACCCATTCGCGCTCCTCGGCCGCGCTCAGGCCGCGACGCTTGGCCAGCGCCAGCGTAAACAGGCGCAGTGCGACCAGCTGGGTGGTGAAGGCCTTGGTCGAGGCAACACCGATCTCGGGACCGGCGCGGGTCATCAGCGCAACGTCGGATTCGCGCACCAGTGAACTCTCCGGCACATTGCACACCACCAGGCTGCCGATATAACCGGCCCTCTTCGCGGCGCGCAGCGCAGCCAGCGTATCGGCGGTCTCACCGGACTGCGAGATGGTCACGAACAGCGTATCCGGCTGCACCACGGTCTTGCGATAGCGGAACTCGCTGGCGACCTCGATCTGGCAGGGAATACCGGCCTCTTCGAGCCAATAGCGCGCCACCAACCCGGCATGGTAGCTGGTGCCGCAGGCGATGATCTGGACCGCGCGGGTCCGGTCGAACAGCTCCTGCGCCACGTGTCCGAAGCTCTGTTCGAGCAAGCGGCCCTTGTGGATACGGCCCTCCAGTGTCTCGGCGATCACCCCCGGCTGCTCGAAGATCTCCTTGAGCATGAAGTGGCGATACTGTCCCTTCTCGGCATTGGCCGAGGACAGCTGGCTGGTGCGTATCTCGCGCTCGACCGGATTGCCCTCGGCGTCGAAGACCGTGATCCCGTCGCGCCGGATCTCGGCGATGTCGCCTTCCTCGAGGAAGATGAACTGCTGGGTGACCGGCAGCAGGGCGAACACGTCCGAGGCGATGAAGTTCTCGCCGACACCGACACCGATCACCAGCGGGCTGCCCGCGCGGGTGACGACCATCCGCTCCGGGTCGTCGGGACTGATCACCGCAAGTGCGTAGGCCCCGACCAGGCGGCTGATCGCACTGCGCGTGGCCTCGCAGATGCCCTGGCCCTGGCCGAGAAGACCGGCCAGCAGGTGCGCGATGACCTCGGTGTCGGTGTCGGAACTGAACGCGAAACCCTGCGCCTGCAGGTCGGCGCGCAGCTCGGCATGGTTTTCGATAATGCCGTTGTGCACGATCGCGACCTGCTCGCCGCTCATATGCGGATGCGCGTTGCGCTCGGCAGGCATGCCGTGCGTGGCCCAGCGGGTGTGGGCGATGCCCAGCGGGCCCTCCACGCTCGCGCCGTCAAGCATGTGCTGCAGTTCGGCGACCTTGCCGACCGATCGGATTCGCTGCAGACGTGCGCTGGCATTGCGCACCGCGAGGCCGGCCGAATCATAGCCCCGGTATTCGAGGCGCCGCAGTCCCTCCATCAGGACCGGGACAACGTTACGTTCAGCGATGGCTCCGACGATGCCGCACATAGCGAGAGGTCTCCTGCTTGCATACTTCCGCGGACGGTCAACCAGTGGGATCTGCCTGGCTCTGCCCACCCTGCGGCGTTATTCGTTTGTGCCGGTCTGGTGGGTTTCGCGTTGCTCTGCTCACCTACGGCGCCATTCGTCTGATCCGGTGGGTTTCGCTTCGCTCTACCCACCCTACGGCAGCATTCGTTATTCGATTCGTCTGGCCTGCCGGGTTTCGCTTCGCTCTACCCACCCTACGGCAGCATTCGTTATTCGATTCGTCTGACCTGCCGGGTCTCGCTTCGCTCTACCCACCCTGCGGCAGCATTCGTTATTCGATTCGTCTGGCCTGCCGGGTTTTGCTTCACTCTACCCACCCTGCGGCAGCATTCGTTATTCGATTCGTCTGGCCTGCTGGGTCTCGCTTCGCCCCACCCACCCCGGGGTCATTTGCTCTTGGTCGGCCGCCGCCAGTCGAGGCTGACCTGCTTGGCCCGGGTGAGGGTGAGCTTGGCCTCCGGCGCGTCCTTGCTGATCACCGAACCAGCACCGATGGTGGCACCCACACCGACCGTTACCGGCGCGACCAGCGCGGTATTCGAGCCGATGAACGCATGGTCGGCAATCACCGTGCGGTGCTTGTTGGCCCCGTCGTAGTTGCAAGTGATCGTGCCGGCCCCGATGTTCACGCCGGCGCCGATGTCGGTGTCACCGATATAGCTCAGATGGTTTACCTTGGAGCCCTGGCCAATGACCGATTTCTTGATCTCGACAAAGTTGCCGATGTGCGCGCCACCGACCAGTTCCGCGCCCGGTCGCAGGCGCGCGAACGGACCCACTTTGCTCGCCGACCCGACGCTGGCCTGCTCGATCACGCAGTTGTCCAGGATCTCGACATCGTCGGCGATGCTGACGTCGCGCAGGATACAGTTAGCGCCGATGCGGACCCGGTCGCCGAGTACGATACGTCCTTCGAGCAGCACGTTGACGTCGATCTCCACATCGCGCCCGTGCGCGACGCTGCCCCGCACATCGAGCCGCGCCGGATCGCGCAGCGTGACGCCGTCGAGCATCAGCTGCTCGGCAGTGCGCCGCTGCTGGGCACGCTCCAGCGTGGCCAGCTGCTGGCGGTTGTTCACGCCCTCGGCCTCGAGTGCCGAGGCGGGCTGGCGCACCTGCACGTCGAAGCCATCCCCAACCGCCATCGCCAGCACATCGGTCAGGTAGTACTCGCCCTGGGCATTGCTGTTCGACAGGCGGGCCAGCCAGCGGACAAGGGCGTCGCGCGGCACGCACATTATCCCGGTATTGACCTCGCGGATGGCCAACTGTTCGGCACTGGCTTCCTTCTGTTCGACGATGCACTGTACCCGGCCGCCCTCGTTGCGCACGATGCGGCCATAACCGGTGGGGTCGCTCAGCGTGACCGTCAGCAGACCGAAGCCGTGCGCGGTTGCGTCGATCAGCTGGTGCAGTGTCTGCGTGCGGGTCAACGGCACGTCACCGTACAACACCAACACCTGGTCGACACTGCGCAGCTCGGGCATCGCCTGCTGGACGGCATGCCCGGTGCCAAGCTGCTGGGCCTGTTCCACCCAACGCAGATCGGTCTGTCCGGCAAAGGCCTCGCGCACCTGTTCACCGCCATGTCCGTAGACGACAACGATCTGTTCCGGCGACAGGCTGCGCGCGCAATCGACAACATGGCCCAGCAGGGGTTTGCCAGCGAGTCGGTGCAGGACCTTCGGCAGGTCCGACTTCATTCTTGTCCCCTGGCCAGCGGCCAGTATCACAACACCTAGGCGCATTCAGACTTGTCCCTGGAATCAGTTGATGCTGCTCGGTCCCGTCATCTGCACGGCGTGGATGCCGGAAGTCTGCTCTTCGCCGGGGCGTGCGTCGCGCACCTCCTGGATGTTCACGCGTACGGTCAAGTGCTTGCCGGCCAGCGGATGATTGCCATCGACGGTCACTTCCCCATCCTCGATCCGGGTCACGAAGAACGAGCGCGTCTCGCCCTGGTCATTCTGCATCTGTACCTCGGCGCCGACCTGGCGGAACTGCGGCGGCACATTGTCGATCTGGTCGGTAAAGGTCAGGCTCGGGTCGTGATCACCGAAGCCCTGCTCCGGACGCACGCTGACCTCGACCTGGTCGCCGGCACGCCGGCCCGCGACGGCCTTGTCCATATCGCCGATCAGCTCGGTGTCGCTGCCGTACACGAAACCGAGCGGCACATCATGCTGCTCGACCACCTCGCCCTGCTCGTCGATGATGGTGTAGGTCAGGGCCACATATTTGCCCGGTTTGATGATGTCGTCGCTCATGGAACTGCTGCCTTTGCTGCGATATAGCGGCCGCTTCGGGGGATACTTGTAGCTGTCGCTGCAAGACAAGGGGCCACTGGGCGTCGGGTCTCCGACCATAAATGAAAAACGGCCCTGGCGATTGTCAGCGCCAGGGCCGTGTAGTTTAGCACCGCTTTTTCGGGCTCAGCGCGTCTTGCGCAGGCGCTCGATAGCGCGCAGCTGGGCCGCCGCCTCGGCCAGTTCGACCTGGGCCTTGGCCAGATCGATATCGGCCGCATTATTGGCCAGCGCGTCTTCGGCTCGGCGCTTGGCATCCTGGGCCGCGGCTTCGTCGAGATCCGCCGCGCGTACACCGGTATCGGCGAGGATGGTCACCTTGAACGGCTGCACCTCGATCATGCCACCGGATACGTAGAAGTGCTCCTGCGGCTTGCCGCCACCCGGATCGACCCGGACTTCGCCTGGCTTGAGCTGGGTGACCAGCGGCGCGTGACGTGGCGCGATGCCGATCTCGCCCATCACCGCCGGCGCATAGATCATTTCACCCTGACCGGAGTACAGGTTGCCTTCCGCGCTGACGATGTCGACATGGATGGTCATGGCCATCGGGATTCTCCCAAACTCTGTCTAGCGACCGGCTCAGGCCTTGGATGCCTTGGCGACGGCCTCGTCGATGTTGCCGCACATATAGAACGCCTGCTCGGGCAGGTGATCGTACTCGCCGGCGAGGATGCCCTTGAAATTGGCGATCGTCTCTTTCAGCGACACGTACTTGCCGGGCGCACCGGTGAACACCTCGGCGACGAAGAAGGGTTGCGACAGGAAGCGCTGAATCTTACGCGCCCGCTGCACCACCAGCTTGTCGTCTTCCGACAGCTCGTCCATACCCAGGATCGCGATGATGTCCTTCAACTCCTTGTAGCGCTGCAATACTCCCTGCACCCCGCGAGCGACCTCGTAGTGCTCGGTGCCGACCACGTGCGGGTCGAGGATACGTGAGGTCGAGTCGAGCGGATCCACCGCCGGATAGATACCCAGCTCGGCGACCTGACGCGACAACACCAGGGTGGCATCGAGGTGGGCAAACGTGGTGGCCGGTGACGGGTCGGTCAGGTCGTCCGCGGGCACGTAGACGGCCTGGAACGAGGTGATCGAGCCGGTCTTGGTCGAGGTGATGCGCTCCTGCAGCACGCCCATCTCCTCGGCCAGGGTCGGCTGGTACCCTACCGCGGAGGGCATACGGCCCAACAGTGCGGACACCTCTGTACCGGCCAGCGTGTAGCGGTAGATGTTGTCCACGAACATCAGCACGTCGCGGCCTTCGTCGCGGAAATATTCCGCCATGGTCAGACCGGTCAGCGCGACGCGCAGGCGGTTGCCCGGGGGCTCGTTCATCTGACCGTAGACCAGTGCGACCTTGTCGAGGACGCCGCCCTCGGACATCTCGTGATAGAAATCGTTGCCTTCACGTGTACGCTCGCCTACGCCGGCGAATACCGAGAAGCCCGAGTGTTCGACCGCGATGTTACGGATCAACTCCATCAGGGTCACGGTCTTGCCCACGCCGGCACCGCCGAACAGGCCGACCTTGCCGCCCTTCTGGATCGGCATGATCAGGTCGATGACCTTGATACCGGTCTCGAGCACCTCGGTGGTCGCGGCCTGGTCTTCCAGGCGCGGCGCGGCGCGATGGATCGGCATGCGTTCTTCAGTCGCGATCGGGCCGGCCTCGTCGACCGGGTTGCCCAGCACGTCCATGATGCGCCCGAGGGTCGCCTTGCCGACCGGTACCAGAATCGCGGCGCCGGTGTTGACCGCGGCTACGCCCCGGCGCAGGCCGTCGGTCGAACCCATCGCGATGGTACGTACGACGCCGTCACCCAGCTGCTGCTGCACTTCCAATGTAAGACCAACCGACTCGATCTTCAGTGCATCGTAAATCTTCGGCATATCACCGCGCGGGAACTGGACGTCCACGACGGCGCCGATAATCTCCACGACATTACCCGTGCTCATTGGCATTTCCTCTTGGCTGCTGGGGCAGCATCTCAATCGTTAAAGTCTAAAATTCTTTCCGGCGCGACCTGACGATGCGGCGCCGATCACTTCGACACGGCCGCGGCGCCGCCCACGATCTCGGAGATCTCCTGGGTGATGGCGGCCTGGCGGGCCTTGTTGTAGATCAGCTGCAACTCGTCGATCAGTTCGCCGGCGTTATCGGTCGCGGACTTCATCGCGACCATACGTGCCGATTGTTCGCAGGCGCTGTTTTCCACCACTGACTGGTAAACCAACGACTCGATGTAGCGGGTCAGCAGCCCGCTCAGCACCTCTTTGGCACCCGGCTCGTAGATGTAGTCCCAGTGATGCGTGAGTTGTTCGGCATCCTCACCTGCCGCGAGAGGAACCAGCTGTTCGATGCTCGGTTGCTGCGTCATGGTGTTGACGAACTTGTTGTAGGCGATGCGGATTTCGTCGATCTCGCCTTCCATGTAGGCGTCCAGCATGACCTTCACGGTGCCAACCAGGTCATCGACGCGTGGAGCATCTCCCAGATGAGTCGCCTGCGCAGCGACCTTGCCGCCGACACGGCGGAAGAATCCCAGCGCCTTGGTCCCGATGGTGCAGTATTCGACCTCGGTCCCGGCGTCACGCAGGCTCCTGATCTCGCGCACAAGGCGGCGAAACAGATTGTTGTTCAGACCGCCGCACAGTCCCCGATCGGACGACACGATGACCAGGCCGATGCGCTTCACCGGGCGCGCATGCATGAACGGGTGCTTGTACTCGGGGTTTGCGAGCGCGACGTGGCCGATCACCTGGCGCATCTTCTCGGCATAGGGACGAGTCGACTCCATGCGATCCTGCGCCTTGCGCATCTTGGATGCCGCGACCATCTCCATCGCACTCGTGATCTTCTGAGTGCTCTTGATGGAGGCAATCTTTGTGCGGATTTCTTTAGCGCCTGCCATGTTTAACCTTATCTCTAGAATGAACCGCTAGGGACGCAACGGTCGCCAAGCATGTCGGACTGCTGCCCTGCGCTGCTGGAGCCCTTCGCGGTTGTGCTCTCTTACCAGCTATGGTTGGCCTTGAACTCTTTCAGAGCGGCATGGAACGCAGCTTCGAGCTCGTCGTTCCAGTCCGCCTCGGCATTAACCTTGGCAACCAGCGCCGCCTGGTGTGCTGCCATGTAGCTGTGCAGCGCCTGCTCAAATGCAACCACCTTGTCGACATCCACGTCGTCCAGGTAGCCCTCGTTGGCAGCGAACAGCGAGATCGCCATGTCACCGGTCGACAGCGGGGAGTACTGCGGCTGCTTCATCAGCTCGGTTACACGCTGCCCGCGCTCGAGTTGGCGACGCGTCGCCTCGTCGAGGTCGGAGGCAAACTGCGAAAACGCCGCCAGTTCACGGTACTGGGCCAGCGCCAGACGCACACCGCCACCCAGCTTCTTGATGATCTTGGTCTGAGCAGAGCCGCCGACGCGTGATACCGAAAGACCGGCGTTGATAGCGGGCCGCAGGCCGGCTGCGAACAAGTCCGACTCGAGGAAGATCTGACCGTCGGTAATCGAGATCACGTTGGTCGGCACGAAGGCCGATACGTCGCCGGCCTGGGTCTCGATGATAGGCAGCGCGGTCAGCGAACCGGTCTGTCCCTTCACTTCGCCATTGGTGAACTTCTCGACGTAGTCGGCATTGACCCGCGCTGCACGCTCGAGCAGGCGCGAGTGCAGATAGAACACGTCACCCGGGTAGGCCTCGCGACCCGGTGGACGACGCAGCAGCAACGACACCTGGCGATACGCCCAGGCCTGCTTGGTCAGGTCGTCATAGATGATCAGCGCGTCCTGGCCACGGTCACGGAAGTATTCACCCATCGTGCAGCCGGAATAGGGAGCGATGAACTGCATCGCAGCCGACTCGGCAGCCGGGGCGGCAACGATGATGGTGTGGTCCATCGCGCCGTGTTCCTCGAGCTTGCGCACGATCGCCGCGATCGACGAGTTCTTCTGGCCCACGGCGACATAGATACACTTAACGCCGGTGCCTTTCTGGTTGATGATCGCGTCGATCGCGATCGCGGTCTTGCCGGTCTGGCGGTCACCGATGATCAGCTCGCGCTGGCCGCGTCCGACCGGCACCATCGCGTCGATTGCTTTGATGCCGGTCTGCACCGGCTGATTGACCGATTTGCGCTCGATAACACCCGGGGCGATCTGTTCGATCGCGGCCGAGGTCTTGGCGTTGATCGGACCCTTGCCATCCATCGGTTTGCCGAGGGCGTCAACCACGCGACCGAGCAGCTCCGGACCGGTCGGGACCTCGAGTACGCGGCCGGTACACTTGACTGCATCACCTTCGGAGATGTGCTTGTAGTCGCCCAGCACCACCGCCCCGACAGAATCGCGCTCGAGGTTGAGCGCCAGTCCGAAGGTATTGCCGGGGAACTCCAGCATCTCGTAGGACATGACGTCGGCGAGGCCGTGGATGCGAACGATACCGTCGGTTACGGAAACCACGGTGCCTTCGTTGTGAGCTTCAGAAGTGAGATCAAATTTTTCGATCTTGCTCTTGATCAGCTCGCTGATCTCGGAGGGATTCAGTTGCATGGTTGCTTTCCCAATTAGATTCCTAATTCGTTAGCCAGCTTGCCGAGCTGCCCGGAGACGGAGCCGTCGATCACCATGTCACCCGCGCGCAGACGGAAGCCGCCGATCAGATCGGGATCTTCCTCGCTGGTGATACGGATCTCGCGCCCGAGCTTGCGCTGGAGTGCGGCCGCCAATTGCTCTTCCTGCGCCGGCTTGAGCGCAAAAGCAGATGTCACGTGCACCTTGAGCGTGCCCTGGTGCTCGGCCTTGCGCACCTCGAACAGCCCGGCGATATCCGGCAGCAGCGCGAGGCGTCCGTTGGCCACCAGCAGGCGGATCAAATTCTGCCCCTCGTCACTCAGGCGGCCGCCGCCGATGTCCAGCATCAGTTCGGTCATCTGCGCCTTGTCCAGCTTGGGGCTCGCGATCAGGCCGGACAGTGCCGGGTCTCTGGCCGCGCTAGCCAGCAGGCTGAGCATGTCGGACCAGAGGTCCAGCATGTCGGTCTCGACCGCGCGCGCGAAGATCGCTTCGGCGTAGGGTCGGGCGATTGTTGTAGCGTCTCCAGCCATTCGATTGCCTTAAATCTGGTTGGCCACGGATTCGACGATGTCTTTGTGCGCATCGGCGTCGATCTCTTTGCGCAGGATCTTCTCGGCGCCCATCACGGCCAGTTCAGCCACTTTGGTGCGCAGGGCCTCACGGGCCTTGTTGGTTTCCTGCTCGATCTCCGCTTTCGCAGCGGTCAGCTGGCGACCGCCTTCTTCTTTGGCCTTGTCGCGCGCCTCTTCGACGATCATGGCAGCCTGCTTTTCAGCATTCGCCTTGATTTCGGCAGCCTGCAGCTTGGCCTGATGCAGGGTGTCTTTGGCACGCTTTTCGGCCAGCTCCTGCTCGTGCTTGCCGCGTTCTGCGGAAGCGAGGCCTTCGGCTATCCTGGCCTTGCGCTCGTCCATCGCCTTGACCAACGGTGGCCACACGTATTTCATGGTGAACCAGACGAACACCGCGAAAGACAGCAGCTGGGCAATTAGTGTCAGGTTGATATTCATCCCGCAACCTCGTTAAGGCGAGTTGATACAGTTCGCGTTCGACAGATCAGCCGGCCAGCGCGAACAGTACGTACATGCCCAGACCCACAGCGATCATCGGTACGGCGTCGGTCAGACCCATGACGATGAAGAACTGGGTGCGCAGCATGGGGATGAGTTCCGGCTGGCGGGCGGCGCCTTCGAGGAAGCGACCACCCAGGACGCCGATACCGATGGCGGCGCCTACCGCACCCAGGCCCATCATGATCGCAGCAGCGATGACCAGCAGAGCTTGTTCCATGATTGTCTCCCGTTAGTTCAATCAGGTAGTTAAAAGAAAAAATCAGTGATGTTCCGAATGCGCCATGTCCAGGTAGACGATGGTCAGGGTCATGAAGATGAACGCCTGCAGCGTGATGATCAGGATATGGAAGATCGCCCAGCCCAATTGCAGCACACCGCCAAAGATGCCCAGCACCCAGCCGGCGCTGTACATCACCGCAATGAGGATAAAGATCATCTCGCCCGCGTACATGTTGCCGAACAGACGCAGTGCGAGCGATACCGGCTTGGCGATCAGGTTCACGCCTTCCAGAATCAGGTTGATCACCGCGAAAAAAGGCTTGAGCAGCGGGTTCTTGGTCTCGAACGGCATGCCGGTCAGCTCGCCGATGAAACCGCCGGCGCCTTTGATCTTGATGCTGTAGTAAAGAATCAGGCCAAATACGCCGAGCGCCAGCGCGAAGGTGATATTTGGGTCGGTGGTCGGAACCACCTTCATATGATGGATCCCCAATACACCGCTGATGTAGGGAATCAGGTCCACCGGGACCAGGTCCATCATGTTCATCAGGAAGACCCAAGCAAAGACCGTCAACGCCAGCGGCGCAACCATGTCGTTCTTGCCGGAGAAGGAGCCGCGCACGCTGTCGTTGACGAAGTCGACCATCATTTCGACAAAATTCTGCAGACCGCTCGGAATCCCGGCCGAGGCGTTCTGCGCGGCCCTGTAGAAAACGTAGCCAAACAGCACCGCCAGCGAGAGCGACCAGAACATCGAGTCGACGTGGATCGCCCAGAACCCCATCTCCTTGGCCTGTTCGGCGCTATGCGCAATTCCCCAGTGCCCATCCGGGAACTGACCGTAAGTGAGATTGGTCAGGTGATGCTTGATGTATTCGCCGGAGGTCAGTGTTTCAGAGCCAGCCATTTTCTCTTTATCTCTTGACGTTCAAGCGGCGATACGGTTCGCCAGCAGCGGAGGTAACACCTGTACAACAAAAAAGGCCCCAAACAAGGCCACCGGACTCAGTGGATCCAGCCAGATGATCACGGCCGCAAAGGCGGCGGCGATGAACCCCAGCTTGATGATCTCAGCACCGTAAAACTGGGCTACCAGCCTGCCCGGTTCGCCGGCACGATACCGCCCAAATACCCAGTAGGCGAAGAGAGCGTTCGCCAGCGTTGCCGTCGCACCCCCGACAAAGGCAAAAAGGCCCGCCCGCGGACTGAACATCAGCCCAAGCAACGTGACCACCAGGGTAGCGGCCGCCTGCGCGAACAGTAACCGCTTGGCCCGACGAGCATCAAGGTTCTGCATCAGCTGCATATCCGCGCTATTGATCGAGCCGTCGAAAGCGGGCGCAGTATAAGAACTAGCCTGTATAAGGTCAAACGATCGTCTGATAAAAAACCTAAAGGGTAACCCTAAGGAATTTAGTGCAGCGGCCCTGCCAGTCGGGCCGCTCAGCGGATGTGATCGAGGATCCCTTCCAGTTCTTCCAGGGTGTTGTAGCTGATCACCAGCCGGCCCTTGCCGCCGGTCCCCTGCTGCAGCGCGACCTTGGCACCGAGCCGGTCGGTGAGATCGGCGAGCAGGCGACGCACATCCGGGTCCTGTTCCTCGACCTGGCTCGGGGCCGGCGCCTTGGGCTGCAGCAGGCGGCGCACCAGGGCCTCGGTTTCGCGCACCGACAGGCCCTTGGCCGCGACCTGCGCCGCCGCTTCGGTCTGGATCCTGCCCTCCAGCGCCAGCAGCGCACGCGCATGGCCCATCTCCAACTGGCCGCGTTCGAGCAGCTCCTTGACGTCGGGATTCAGGTCGAGCAGCCGGATCAGGTTAGTCACCGTGGTCCGCGACTTGCCGACCGCCTGGGCGACCTGCTGGTGAGTGAGTTCGAATTCGTTTAGCAGCCGGTGCAGCGCGGTGGCCTCTTCGAGCGGGTTGAGGTCGTCGCGCTGGATGTTCTCGATCAGCGCCATCGCCATGGCGGACTGGTCGTCGACGTCGCGGATCACCACGGGGACATCGGCCAGACCGGCCAGCTGCGCGGCACGCCAGCGCCGCTCCCCGGCAATGATCTCGTATTTCTTGTCGCCCAGCGGACGCACCACGATCGGCTGCACCATGCCCTGCGCGGTGATCGAGTCGGCCAGTTCGCGCAATCGGTCCTCGTCGAAGTTGCGCCGCGGCTGATAGCGGCCACGCTGGATCAGGTCGACCGCCAGGCTGCTGATCGGGCCGGCAACGGCCGGCTCGGCGGGCGACTCGGATGCGGTTTGCGCGGCAGGCTGCGACGCGCCCAACAAGGCGTCGAGTCCACGGCCGAGACCTCTTTTCTTAACCATGCTCATGCGGGTGCGTTGCTGTTGTGCGGGATGTGGCGGCGGGTCATCTCACTGGCCAGGGCCATATAACTGATCGCGCCGCGCGACGTCTTATCATACAGCATGACCGGAAGCCCATGACTCGGCGCCTCGGCGACGCGCACATTGCGCGGGATCATGGTCCGGAAGACCTTGTCACCGAAGTGCTGGATCAGCTGTGCAGAAACCTGGTTGTCTAGGTTGTTGCGTGGGTCGTGCATGGTGCGCACGATGCCCTCCATCTCCAGACGCGGATTGCGATGATCCTTGATCTGCTGCACCGTGGCGAGCAGTGCGGACAGGCCCTCGAGGGCGTAGTACTCGGTCTGCAGCGGGACCAGCACACTATCCGCGGCGACCAACGCGTTGAGGGTCAGCATGTTGAGCGACGGCGGGCAGTCGATCAGGATGTAATCATAGGAATCGCGCACCGCATCGAGCGCCAGCGTGAGGCGCTTTTCGCGCAACGGCGCCTCGAGCAGGCGCACCTCGGCGGCGGTCAGGTCGCCATTCGAAGGCAGTACGTCATAGCCGGCCGCCTCGGCACGCCGGATGCACTGCGCGACCGAGGCCTCTCCCATCAGCGCCTCGAGGGTCGATAGCTCGATTTCGTGCTTGTCGAGCCCGCTGCCGGTGGTCGCGTTGCCCTGCGGATCGAGATCGATCAGCAGCACGCGCCGCTGCATCGCCGCCAACGCCGCAGCCGTGTTGACTGCGGTCGTGGTCTTGCCCACTCCGCCTTTCTGATTGGCGACAGCGATTATTCGTCCCATGGTGGTCAGCCTGGATCTTGTTATCGTGCCGGCCGGTCAGCCGGACTATCAATCATAACCATGCAGCCGGGAACAAGATAGGGGCGAGGCACCAGCGCGCCAAGGCCGCGCGACTTCGCTGCAGGATGTGATGATCGAAGCGAATCACCCCGCGCGACCGTCCGCGCGGCGCAATGTGTATGGCGTTGCAGCCTCCAGCCCGCTCAGCTGCCATGCCGGACGATCACCAGGTGGCGCTCGCCGACCTCACCCGGCACCCGCAGCTCCAACACCTCGGCCGCCATGCCGGGCGGCAGGGCGGCGAGCTCCGCCTGCGGATTGACCCCCTTCATCGCCAGCCAGGCGCCGTCCGCCGCCAGCAGCGGCCCGGTCGCCTTGAGCATCGTGGCCAGCGTGGCGAAGGCACGCGAGGTGATCAGCGCATAGTGGCCCGGCCGTTCAAGCTGCTCGACCCGGCCGTTGATCACCTCGACATTGGGCAGCCCCAGTTCGGCCACCGCCTGCTGCACGAAGCGGGTCTTCTTGCCGTTGCTGTCCAGCAGCGAGAAGTCCAGCTGTGGCCGGGCGATCGCCAACGGGATGCCGGGCAGCCCGGCGCCGGTGCCGACATCGAGCACCGGGCCGCGCTCCACCCACGGCAGCAGCGCCAGGCTGTCGAGCAACTGGCGGCGCACCATCACGGCCGGGTCGCGCACCGCAGTGAGGTTATAGGCCCGGTTCCATCTGGCCAAGAGCGCAAGGTAGCCGAGCAGGGCGTCTTGCTGCTGCGACTGCAGTGACAACTGCATCGCGGCGAGCCCCTCGGTCAACTGCTGCGGCCATTGGGTGGCGATTTCGCGGATTTGAACCATGCCGGGATTCTAGCCTGCACGTTTTGACAGGGCGGAGCGGGCATTGCGTTGCGTCGCAGCGATCGCGCGATGCAAGAGTCCCGCGGTTCGCACCGAGCAGGCTGGCCCCCGCGATGCCGCCATCACCAACGCGACTCACGCGCCGATTCACCCGGTTCGTTGCAGCCTGCGGCCAATCGCAACGCTCAAGGCCAAAGCGTTGCCCGCGACGTGCGGCTCAGGCGGATTTCTTCTTCAGGTGGATCAGCAACAGTGACACCGCGGCCGGAGTGACGCCCGGGATGCGCCCGGCCTGGCCGATCGTCTCCGGCCGCTGGCGCGCCAGTTTTTCACTGACCTCGGCGGACAGCCCCTTGACGTTGGCATAGTCGAGATCGACCGGCAGTCGGATCGCCTCGGCGCGCCGCGTGCGCTCGACCTCGTCCCGCTGGCGGTCGATATAGCCGGAATACTTTGCCTGGATCTCGACCTGCTCCTCGACCTGGTCGCGGATGTCGGCATCGATGCTGGCCGCGCCAACCGCAGCAATCGCGGTGACCCTGGCGTAGTCCGACTCCGGCCGGGTAACCAGGTCCAGCGCGCGTGCCTCGCGTCGCAGCGCGTCGCCGATCAGATCACGCGCCTGCGCCTCCGGCAGGTCGGCCGGGCGCACCCAGGTGTCGCGCAGACGCTGCTGTTCACGCTCTATCGCCTCGCGCTTGCGCGCAAAAAAGGCCCACTGCGTGTCCCCCACCAGGCCCATGGCATGCCCGGTCTCGGTCAGACGCAGGTCGGCGTTGTCCTCACGCAGCATCAGGCGGTACTCGGCGCGCGATGTGAACATCCGGTACGGCTCGGCAGTGCCGCGCGTGATCAGGTCGTCGACCAGCACGCCGAGGTAGGCCTCGTCACGGCGCGGCGACCAGCTTTCGCGGCCCTGTACCCGGCACGCCGCGTTCAGCCCGGCGAGCAGGCCCTGCGCCGCGGCCTCCTCGTAGCCAGTGGTGCCGTTTATCTGACCGGCGAAGAAAAGCCCCTCGATAAACTTGGTCTCCAGCGACGCCTTCAGGTCGCGGGGGTCGAAGAAGTCGTATTCGATTGCGTAGCCTGGGCGGGTGATGCGGGCGTTCTCGAAACCGCGCATCGAACGCACCAGTTCCCACTGCACGTCGAAAGGCAGCGAGGTGGAAATACCGTTTGGGTAGACCTCGTGGCTGGTCAGGCCCTCGGGCTCGATGAAGATCTGGTGCGAATCCTTGTCCGCGAATCGCACCACCTTGTCCTCGATCGACGGGCAGTAGCGCGGACCCACACCTTCGATCACGCCCGTGTACATCGGCGAACGCGACATCCCGCCGCGGATGACGTCATGGGTGCGTTCGTTGGTGCGCGTGATATGGCACGGCACCTGGCGCGGGTGGTCGGCGCGAATGCCCATGAACGAGAAAACCGGCTCCGGGTCGTCGCCCGGCTGCACCTCGAGCAGCGAGTAGTCGATCGTGCGCCTGTCGATGCGCGGGGGGGTGCCGGTCTTCAGGCGCCGCACATTGAACGGCAGCTCACGCAGGCGACGGGCCAGCGCATTGCTCGGCGGATCACCGGCGCGCCCGCCCTCGTAGTTCTCGAGGCCGATGTGGATGCGCCCGCCGAGAAAGGTTCCGACGGTCAACACCACCGCGCTGGTACGAAAGCGCAGGCCCATCTGGGTAACCACGCCGGTGACGCGCCCGGCCTCGACGATCAGGTCGTCGACCGCCTGCTGGAACAGATCGAGATTCGGTTCGCCCTGCAGCGCCTCGCGCACGGCCGCCTTGTAAAGCACCCGGTCGGCCTGGGCGCGCGTGGCCCGTACGGCCGGGCCCTTGCGCGAGTTCAGTGTGCGGAACTGGATGCCGCCGCGGTCGGCGGCGCGCGCCATCAGCCCGCCCAACGCATCGACCTCTTTGACCAGATGGCCCTTGCCGATGCCGCCGATCGCCGGGTTGCAGCTCATAGAGCCCAGGGTCTCGATGCTGTGCGACAACAGCAGCGTGCGCGCACCCATGCGCGCTGCCGCCAGCGCTGCCTCGCTGCCGGCATGCCCCCCGCCGACCACGATCACGTCATAGGCATGTGCATGGATCATCGCTTAACCCTCTGAAATCAGCGGCTTATTCTAATTGATCGCGAGCGGCCGCGTCATTGCCGCAATGATCGCCGGGCGCGGCCGGTCCTGTTTGCTAAAGACACCGGGGACACCCTGTTGAGAAGCCTGATACTGACTCTGACCATGCTGGTCGCCGGCTGCGCGCAGGCAGTCGACCGGATTCCGCTGCCAGAGTTCAGCGGCATACGCCCGGCAGACTGGTTCAACAGCGCACCGTTGCGCGTGGCCGACCTGCGCGGGCAGGTCGTGCTGGTCGATGTGTGGACCTTCGACTGCTGGAACTGCTACCGCTCGTTTGCATGGCTGAAGGACCTTGAGGCCGGGCTGGCCGGCCAGCCGTTTCGCGTGATCGGCATCCACAGCCCGGAATTTGCACATGAACGCGACCCCGCGCGGGTGGCCGCGAAGATCGCCGAGTTTGACCTGCATCACCCGGTGATGATGGACAACGATCTGGCCTATTGGCGGGCGCTCGGCAACCGTTTCTGGCCGGCCTTCTATCTGGTCGACAAGGACGGCCGGATTCGCCACCGGCATGTCGGTGAGACCCACAGCGGCGACGCCCGGGCCACCCGGATCGAGGCCGAGATTAACGAACTGCTGGGCGAATGAACGGCGCAGGCCAGCGTCTTGTGGAGACGCGGGGGCGTACCTGGGGATGCTGGAAGAGTAAGCGCTTGCTATCATTGTAATGACCATCTGCCAGGCACCCATGATCGTACTGCCGGGGGTCGGGCGGTCGGCGATCGCGGGCGCCGCGCGCACCCCTTGCGCGAGCGCGGCGGCCTGGGGGTATGCTGGTCCGATGTCAGGCGCTGGTGATTGGATTTTTGTGCGCGACCGCCGATAGCCTTGCACATCATGGATCAACGACCAACCGAGACAGCATGCAGAAAGCCGCCTTGACAACCGCCGACGCACCCGGTGACGACGCCATTTTCAACACGGTGCTGGACGATGCGTCCCGACTGATCGTCGGTAAGCGGCAGGAGCTGCGGCTGGCCCTGACCTGCGTCCTGGCGGGCGGGCACCTGCTGATTGAGGACGTGCCGGGCGTCGGCAAGACCACGTTGGCGCATGTGCTGGCGAGGCTGCTCGGACTGGAATTCCAGCGTATCCAGTTCACCGCTGACATGCTGCCGGCTGACATCCTCGGTGTGTCCATTTATGACCGCACCGAGGGTCGCTTTCATTTCCACCCTGGCCCGGTTTTCAGCCAGCTGGTGCTCGCCGACGAGATCAACCGCGCCACGCCGAAGACCCAGAGCGCGCTGCTCGAGGCGATGGAGGAGCGCCAGGTGACCGCCGATGGCGAGACCCGCGCGCTGCCCGAGCCGTTCTTTGTCATTGCTACGCAGAACCCGCGCACTCAGATCGGCACCTTCGGTCTCCCCGAATCGCAACTGGACCGCTTCCTGATGCGCATCAGCCTGGGTTATCCGGATGCCGAGGCCGAGCGCGAGTTGCTGGCGGGCGGCGATCGCCGTCTGCTTCTCAAAGAGGTCAGGGCACGCATCGATACGTCGACCCTGATGGCCTGGCAGGCACATGTCGACCAGATCCATATTGCCCCGGCGCTGCTGGATTACGTGCAGGCGCTGCTGGCCGCGACGCGGTCATCGCCGAGGTGGGAACTGGGACTGTCGCCACGCGCCGGACTCGCGCTGCTGCGCGCCGCACGCGCCTGGGCAATGATCGACGGTCGGGGGACTGTGGTGCCGGAAGATATACAGGCCATATTGCCAAGCGTCGCGGGTCACCGCCTGACCTGGCTGGATGGGGATGGCGCCGATCACATCGAAGAACTGATCGAAAGCGTGGCAATACCCTGAGCGGCATGCAGTCGACCGGCAGACAAGCACTGGCAGGAAACCTTGGCACGGCCGGGTGGGTGGCGGCCTGGCCATGATCCCGGTTACCTGGATGCGCATCGAACGGGCATCGGCGGCGGGTCGCGCGCAGATCAACGGGCGGCGCATCTATATTCTGCCGACCCGCTACGGATGGATCTTTGCCGCACTGATATTTCTGATGCTGCTCGGCGCGGTCAACTACGGCAACAACCCGGCCCATCTGCTGACCTTCCTGCTGGCCGGTATCGGCAGCAACGCCATCTATCTGACCTGGCGCAACCTGCGCGGCCTGCGCGTCGTCTGTCAGGGCGCGTCCCCGGTGTTCGCCGGCGAGCAGGCGCAATTCCTGGTGGAACTCGACAAGGACGAACGCGAGCGCCCGGCCATCCAGTTGATGTTCGAGGACACCGAGCCAGAGCTGCTGGACCTGCGTTCCGGCAGCGGCCGGCATGCACGCAAGCTTGGCCTGAACGGGATGGCGCGCGGCCTGCATCAGCCGGGTCGCCTGGTGATCAGCACCCAGTACCCGCTGGGACTGTTCCGCGCCTGGTGCTACCTCGAGTGCGACCGACCGATACTGATCTACCCGATGCCGGGCGAACATTGGACGCCGGTCGGCGGGGACGGTGAAGACACGCTGAGCGGCGAGTACGGCACTGGCAACGACGACTTCATGGGGCTGCGCGGCTATCAGCCGGGTGATCAGCCGTCACAGATCGACTGGAAGAGTTACGCGCGTGATCGCGGCCTGAATACCCGCGTATTCAGTGGCCAGTCCACTTCACCGGTCTGGATCGACTGGGATCAGGCACCGGGCGACAACACCGAGCGGCGTATCTCGGCACTGGCGCGCGCCGTCATCGACGCCGATGCGCATGGTCGAGCGTATGGGCTGAGAACGCCCGAGGGGGTTGTCGGCCCCGCGCGGGGTCCGGCACAGCGTCACCAGTGTCTGCGTCATCTGGCTTTGTACGGAATGGACCATGCGTGACGCGCTCGCCAGCCTGCCGATACCGTCACGCCTGCTGACCGCGCTGTTGCTGCTGCTCGGTGCGCTGATGGCGCCACATGCCGCGAACCTGAATCCGCTGATCCTGGCGTTTTTCTACACCGCCACCTTGTGGCGCCTGATTGCGCAGCGGCGACCCGAGGTGATGCCGCGCCGCTGGCTATTGCTGCTGCTGATGATTGGCGCCCTGGCGCTGGTCATATTCACTACCAATGTAGGCGACGGGCGGCTGGCCGGAACGGCGCTGCTGGTGGTCATGCTGGGACTCAAACTGCTCGAGCTGCGTGCGCGGCGTGATATTCATTTAACGGTGTTTTTGGGCTATTTCGTCGTCCTGACCCATTTCCTGTATGACCAGTCGCTGTGGCTTGCCGCATATCTGTTCTGCGGTGTAGTCGCACTGATGTCGATCCAGGTGGGGCTGAATCGGGTCGGCATCGAGCTGCGCCTGCAACTGCGCAACACATTGGCGATGCTGGGCGGTGCGTTGCCACTCGCGCTGGTGGTGTTCTTGCTGTTTCCACGCCTGCAGAGCCCACTGTGGGGCATCAACTCTGCACGCGCCAGCACGGGCATCAGCGACGAAATGACGCTGGGCAACATCGGCCAACTCAGCCAATCGAACGAAACCGCCTTCAGGGTGCACTTTTTCGGCGCCGTGCCAGATGCCGCGCAGCGCTATTGGCGGGGTCCGGTGCTTTGGCTGACCGATGGTGCACGCTGGACGGCCGGGCGACAGCCCGTGCATTCGCTGCAGCAGGCCTCCAGGGGTGCACAGGCGATCGGCTACGAGATCACTCTCGAACCCACCGGCGAATACTGGTTGTTCGGGCTGGATGTGGTCAGCAACGCGCCTGCCACAACCCTGCTGAACAGCAACTATTCATTGGTCAGCCAACAGCGGGTCAATCAACGTCGAACCTACCGTGCCGCATCTGATCCTGATTACCGCATGCTGACAATCAGTGACCACGAACAACGCATGGGGCTGCAGCTGCCCGAGCGTGTCTCGCCCAGGCTCATCGGCCTGGTCGACGCATGGCGGGCGGAAAGCGATCCGAGCCAGCCATTGCAGCTGGTTCAGCGGGCGCTGGCCTATTACCACGAGCAGCCATTTGTCTACACGCTGTCGCCCGGTGAGCTGCAGGGCGATGTTGTGGAGCAGTTCCTGTTCGAAACCAGGCGCGGATTCTGCGAGCACTTTGCCGGCAGTTTCGCGCTGCTGATGCGCATTGCCGGTATCCCGTCCCGGGTGGTCGTGGGCTATCAGGGCGGTGAGAAGAATCCACACGCCGAGCACTGGGTGGTGCGGCAATCCGATGCGCATGCCTGGGTCGAGGTCTGGCTGCCGAGGCTCGGCTGGTGGCGGGTCGACCCCACTGCTGCGGTCGCACCCGAGCGGATAGAGCGGGCCATCAACCCGGAGCAGTCACAAAACAGCGACCGGGTCGTGTTCCGCATTACAGAACAGGGTCTGGTCGGCTCGATGTGGCGCAATGCGATGTGGCTCGCGGACGCGGTCGACCTTGGCTGGCACCACTGGGTCGTGGGCTTCACCGCGGAGCGGCAGCATAACCTGCTCGAGATGATCGGTCTGCGCGATCTGAAGGGCCTGGGTTTGGCCGTCGCACTGGCGATCGGCAGCGCGCTGGCGATCACTCTGGTGTACCTGCTGGCGCAAATTCCAAGGGGGCGTACGCAGGATCCACTGCCGGCACTCTGGCAGCGACTGCTGCACAAACTGCAACGCGCAGGCGTCAGGGCGCCGCCCTGGCAGGGGCCGGACACGATCTGCGCGGTAGCCGCCAGGGCCTTTCCACAGGCGAGCGATCAGCTGATGGCGATCAATCGCATGTACGTGCAACTGCGTTATGGGCGGCATGCCGACTTGCGGCAGATCGGTGCACTGCGCAAACGCATCAACCGGCTGAGGCTGAAACCCGGTTGATCGGGCCGGGGTTAGCCTGCAAATTGCATGAAGGCGGGCGGGCACATGGTGTTGCGTGGCAGCCGGAAGGCGTTCGATGCGTTCTTCGGCCCTTGCATTCGACGTGACAGTCTGTCCTGTTCGGGCTCAGGCCGCGCTGGACTTTGCATTTGTGCCGATCCCCCTCAAACCATAGCTTCGGCTATGCTTTTTCGGCCGATCAGCCCAACTGCTTTGCCCATCACACCCTGATTCCCAAACCCTTCATGCAATTTGCAGG
>JAJDNF010000047.1 GCA_022340805.1 Chromatiaceae bacterium | reverse complement strand
CCTGCGTTTCGACATCGGCATCGCACCTGGGCAGCACTAGCGCACGTGGTGTAGCCACTCACCTCGACCCGCGCTGCATTACGTCATCTGCGTGCAAACACCTGCCGGGCAAGCGATCAGATCGATTGGCAAGGTGGGCGCAGTGGTGCTGTCGGACGCAAGGAGGGTCTATGCTTCCGATCCGCAGCCTGCCGAATCAAACGGCGAATGGGAGTGTCTGCACGTGAGTTCAGGATCATTGCCATGTTGGAACATGTAACATTTTTCACGCTTGAACCCGTTGTGGCCGTTGGACATCTCTCACCCCTTGCTCAGCAGTAGAGCCTTGGCCTGATTAATCTTCGAAGCCAGGAAGCCGGAACCGCCGCGGTCCGGATGGACTTTCTGCATGAGTCTTCGGTGCGCTTCTATGACCTGTTCTTCGGTGGCCCCTTCGTCGAGACCCAGAATTTCATAGGCCTCGTGACGGGTCATTTCGCTTGAAAATCCGGCGGCGTTATTGCCTGCTTGCGGCTGTTCCCGGTCTTGCCATGCGTCGCCGTGTTCCCGGTCCAGATAGGCGCGCAAGAGTGCCGCAGATTCTTCGTCTTTCCGGGTGTACTCGGCGAGCAGTACAAGCAGCTGTTCGAGTGAAAGTTCCTGCAAATCGTTGCCGGCGAACCGACCTTCCAGCACGCTGCCATGCATCTCACCGGTGTCGTGATCGAGTGTCATGCTGACAAACCGGGCCTCAACTGTTGACTGCTGGCCAGCAGGCTGTCCCGCTGCCGGTTGAGCGCTCTTGAACTGTCTGTACATGCGCTGAAAGGCCGGCAGGTAAGCCAACAGCGCCAGCAAACGGCGCAAGAACGGCAGCACGGCACCGAACAGTGCGAACACCCAGTTCAGGCGCCCGGTTGCCGACAGTGCTATGAGCGCGACGCCGATGACCACTGCAGCCGTCTGAAGCCGCGTTCCACGCGGTTGTCTCACAAACCAACGAAACACGAGGTAGAGGCAGGCAATTGCCACCAGCGCAATAAGTGCACGCACTGTGACTAGCCCTTGCTGATCTGCCGGGTAAGCAGCTTCACGTTCGCTCCCCTCGCCTTACTGAAATTTTCCAGGGCGCGGTGTCCACCCGCCGCATAAACGGCCACCGCGCTCAGCGGGTCACGAAGCTGCTGGTCGCGGCCTGGGACAAACGCGCAGTATGCTCCGTCTGTCAGTCTCGCAATCCGCTTGAAAGCACGTTCGGCCGCAGGATTATTGCCTTTATGAAATAAGAGTATGCGCAAACCTGGTGGCTTGTTGAAGTTAGAATATTCAGCTAAGTGGCCACTAGAACTGGGAAAACAAAGGTTTTGGAATGAAGGGAAACAAAGAGTTGAACTACTGGCTGATGAAATCGGAACCGGATGTGTTCGGAATCGACCATCTGAAGGCCATGCCGAACAAGACCGAGCATTGGGACGGCGTGCGCAACTATCAGGCGCGCAACATGATGCGCGACCAGATGAAGAAGGGTGACCAGGTGCTCTTTTACCACTCCAACTGCGACGAGCCCGGCATCGTCGGGGTCATGGAGGTCGTGAAACAGGGCTACCCCGATCACACCGCCTTCGATCCCGAGGCCAAGTACTACGACCCGAAAAGCGACCCGGACAACCCGCGCTGGTACATGGTCGACGTGCGCTACAAGCGTCATCTCAGACGCAACATCTCGCTGCGTGAACTGAAGGGCCTGAACGACCCGCGCCTCGAGGATCTGGCGCTGCTGCGCAAGGGCAACCGCCTGTCGATCATGCCGTTGAGCAAGGTACATTGGGACCTCATCATGGACCTCGAATGACACCCAAAGACAACGACGCCGAAGGCAGGCATGACAACATGATGTTCGACACGCTGGTAAGCTGCGCACAACTGGCCGAGCGGCTGGACGATCCCGACTGGCGCATCTTCGACTGCCGTTTCGACCTCGCCGACACCGGGCGTGGTGAACAGGCATACGCGCAGGCCCACCTGCCGGGCGCCTTCTACGCGCACCTCGACCGCGACCTGTCCAGCCCGATCACGCCACAGTCCGGCCGCCACCCGCTCCCCGCCGTGCAACCGCTGTGCCGCTGGATCGGCGCGCACGGGGTGCAGCCCGAGACCCAGGTGGTCGTATATGACGACACGGGCGGAACCATGGCGGTGCGCCTGTGGTGGTTGCTGCGCTGGCTGGGGCACACACGGGTGGCTGTGCTGGATGGCGGCTGGCAGGCCTGGACCGCGGCCCAGCTCGCCACAGATGGCGCGCCGCCGCGGCGAGTCCCGGCCAGCGAGTTTCGCTGCACGCCGGACTGGCGGCAGGTGGTCCGCACCGCCGATATCCGCCAGCAGCTCGAGCAGGGCGGTGGGCTACTGCTGTTGGATGCACGCACCCGCGAGCGTTTTCGCGGCGATGCCGAGCCGATCGACCCGGTGGCCGGTCACATACCGGGTGCGATCAACGTGCCGCTACAGCAGAACCTGGCCGCTGACGGGACCTTCCATCACCCAGCCACCCTGCACCGCCTGTACAGCACGGCCCTTGATGGCCGGGCGCCGGGCGATGTCGCCGCGATGTGCGGATCCGGGGTTACCGCCTGCCACAACCTGCTGGCCATGCAGATCGCCGGCCTGCCGGGTGGCCGGCTATACGCAGGTTCGTGGAGCGAGTGGATACGCGATCCGGCACACCCGGTCGCAACGGGCGACTAGCCGGGGCCGCAGTCAATCAGGCGGAAGCGGCGCGCTCGCCGATATCCACCCGCATGCTGACCGCCTGCGCGGTCGTGCCGGTTTCGTATACGACGATGACCTCGGCGGCCTGCCCATCCTCGTTGAGCAGCGCCAACCCCTCCGCCTTGGCGCCCCCCGGTGTGCTCACCTCGCCCAGCAGACGGGCCGGCCGGAGCGTGCGATCGCGGCCCGGGATCTGGTCAGCACCGTCCCACCACCACAGGCAGAAAGGTCCGGGCGCGTCATTCACTGGCCCGGACAGGATCAGGAAACCGTCACTCAGGGCCACCATGTCGCGGATCCCCTGACCCGCCAGACGCACGAAGCGCAGCCCGTAGTCTTTGGGCCGCTCGAACGCGAACACCATCACTGGCACATAGTTGTCGCGCAACACCGGTCCGCGAAACCCCAGATACAGCTTACCCTCGCGGAAGGCCATGCCCTCGATGTCGATCCCGTTCTCCTTGCCGGGTACCTTGGCAAAGGGCCGCAACAGCGGGTCCTTGTGCAATCGCTTGGACAGATCGATGCGCTCCGGCTTCCCCAAGCGGCCGCTGGACGGATCGAATGGCAGACGGTGCAGCAGGTTGCGCGCAGCCTGTCCGTCGATCTCCAGCAGACGCGCGCGGTTCTTGCGCACCGACAGTTCCGGCTTCAGGCGCCGGCGGCGCAGGGAATGCGAGCCAATCACGTACAGGTAGCCATCGCCGAAGGTGATTGCCTCGATGTCCGCCTCCTGATCCTGCTTGGCGAGCGCCAGCCTGTGCTGGGCCTGCCAGGCGGCCCCGTCGGCGGTGCGCTGCAGGACCTGCAACTGGTGCCCCTCGTCCGCACCAAGCACCAGATAGTCGCCAACCACGATCGCGCCGCTGAGGTCCATTGCCTCATCCAGGGCCCCGCGCAGGATCAGCGGGCGAACGTCCGAGACGCGTCCCGACAGGACTAGCGGCAACCCCACCTGCGCCGCGGGCTCAGTCAATGTACTGTGCCCCGCCAAGCAAGGATTCATCGAACAGCTCAGGCAGGTGGTCGAGGATATCGAGGGCCTGCCCCCTCGGGAGGGTCAGGCGCAGACAACCGCTGGCCTCCGGATAGACCAGTTCCAGCGTGAGTTCAGCAGCCTGGTCCGCCACGTAGCACTGCAGGATCACGTCGTTGCGGTCGACCACGCCGAGGAAATTGTCGATGCTGGCAAGCACCCGGTCGGCCAGCGGCACGATGCGGTGGGCCGGCAGCGACTCGGGATGCGTCGAGGAGATGCTGACGCCATTGCTGTAGTCGCGGTAGAACACCTGCAGGGTGCGATCTGCGCGTCTGCCGTTCATCCCCGACGCCATGTGGTACCCGCAGGCGAGTCTTCGAGGACCACGCCCGCGGCCTTGAGCTGGTCGCGGATCGCGTCGGCCTCGGCCCAGTTTCTATCCTGCTTGGCCTGTGCGCGCCGCGCGATCAGGGCCTCGATGTCGGCGTCACCCAGATCCGCGCCTGCGGCCTCGCCGCCGCGCAGATAGGTCTCGGGGTCGTCCTGCAGGATCCCGAGCAGCCCCCCCAGCTGGCGCAACAGCGCGCCCAGAGCGGCCGCCCGTTCCGGCTCCGTGGTGCGCGTGCGGTTGATCTCGCGGGCGAGATCGAACAGGGCGGCCAGCGCCTCCGGGGTATTGAAATCGTCCCCCATCGCGGCGTGGAACCTGGCCTCGAGCACCTCTTCGGCAGGCGGCTCGGCCTCGGGCAGACCGCGCAGCGCGGTATAGAAACGGGTCAGCGCGGCGCGCGCGTTGTCGAGCTGATCGTCGCCGTAGTTGAGCGGGCTGCGGTACTGGCTGGTGAGGATGAAGTAACGCACCTCCTCCGGCCGGTAACGCGCGAGGATCTCGCGCACGGTGAAGAAATTGCCCAGCGACTTGGACATCTTCTCATCGTTGATGCGCACAAAACCGTTATGCATCCAGTAGCGCACGAAGGGGTGGCCGGTCGCGCCCTCGGACTGGGCGATCTCGTTCTCGTGGTGCGGGAAGGTCAGGTCGGCGCCACCGCCGTGAATGTCGAAGGTATCCCCAAGTGCCCGGGTCGACATCGCCGAGCACTCGATGTGCCAGCCGGGGCGACCTGCACCCCAGGGCGAATCCCATGCCGGCTCGCCCGGCTTGGCCGCCTTCCACAACGCGAAGTCCAGAGGATCGCGCTTCGCCTCTCCGGGCTCGACGCGCGCACCCGACTGCAGGTCTTCGATCGACTTGCCGGACAGCCGCCCATAGTTCGGGAAGCTCTTTACGTCATAATAGACGTCGCCATTTTCGGCTACATAGGCGTGCCCACGGTCGATCAGCCGGACGATCATGCGAATGATCTCCGGGAGGTGTTCGGTTGCCTTAGGCTCCTGATCCGGCGGCAAAACCCCGAGTGCAGCGGCGTCCTCGTGCATGGCCTCTATGTAGCGCCCTGTAAGCGCCTGGAAGGACTCGCCGCGCTCGTTCGCCCTGTTTATGATTTTGTCGTCTATATCGGTAATATTGCGCACATAGGTGACCTCGTAGCCCAGCCAGCGCAGATAGCGCGCAACCACATCGAACACCACCATGACCCGCGCGTGGCCGAGGTGACACAGGTCGTAGACGGTCATCCCGCAGACGTACATGTTCACCCGGCCGGAGACGAGTGGTACGAAGGGTTCTTTGGTCCGGTTCAGGTCGTTGTAGATATTCAACATGGCGGTTCGGCAACGGGCATCACAAAAATGGTCGACGCAGGCACGCATACTAACCGAAACCCGGGCCAGGTCGGTGGCAATTCGATACGAACCTAAGGCCCGGGCCACGCCGCCAGCCGGACGCCAAACTTTTGTTCGCAGCGGCCGCTAAGCAGCAGACAACAACATCGAACCCCGAGCAGATCGGGGCCAAGGGATCGACAAACCGTGATCGACCAGACGGTCTTCCAATCGCAGGTTGAGCGCAACATCGGCCGCCTGCGGGCAGCGAGTGTGGCGGCCTACCTGGTGGCCTTCATGCTGCTGTCATTGACCGTCACTTACGGCCTGAGCAAGATCCGCGTCGCGCATGCCAACCTCGAACGGGTAATGGCCCAGCACAACCGCCAGGTCCAGCTGATTACCGAGACCCAGGTCGCCGCCTTCCGCCGTGCCGACACCATCCAGCTGATGCTCCTGGAGCAGGATCCATTCAAGCAGGATGAGTTGTTCATGGCCTACCTGCGGTATGGCTTCCAGGTTGGCGATGGACGAAACAGGATCCGCGCGCTGCTCGACAGCGACGCCGAAAAGGCTCTCTTGACCAGGCAGGATAAGATCATCGCCGAGGCGGTAGGCCTGCACGACAGGGTCACCGACCTCGTCAGGAGCGGTGCGCACGAGGCGGCGCGCGCGATCTTCGTCGAGCAGCTGGCCCAGATGCACGAGCAGGGTCATGCGACCTTTCAGGGATTGCGCGACCTGCAGACCCGGGCGGCAGAGCAGACCATCGACGCCGCCAATGCCGAGTATAAGCAGACGCTGAGTACCACGGTCGTCGCGATGCTAATCAGCCTAGCGGCCAGCATCAGCGTCGCGTTGATGATGTATCACACGAGTGGCCGCATCACCCAGCGACTGCGCGACAACGTCGGCAATCTGCATCGCCAGGCGACGCAGGACAGCCTCACCGGCCTGCTCAACCGCAGCACCATTACCGGCCTGATCGACCAGGAACTGGACAGCGGCAGGCATTTTGCGTTGCTGTACATGGACCTCGACGGCTTCAAGCAGGTCAACGACGCGCATGGACATGCATTCGGCGACAAGCTGCTGGCCCTGTCTGCAGCGCGGATCCGCGGGCGCATGCGCGGGATCGACGCGCTCGCCAGGATCGGTGGCGATGAATTCGTTGCGGTGTTGAAAGACGTCAGCGACCATGCGGAATGCGCGCGCGCCGCGCGCCATCTCATCGAGGCATTCCAGCAGCCATTCATTCACGACGGGGTCGAGACGCGCATCGGCATCAGCATCGGGGCGGCGATCGCGCCTGCCGCCGGCAGCAACGCGGCCCAGCTCCTGAATGCCGCCGACGGTGCGATGTACCGGGCCAAACATCGTGGCCGCAACGGCTACGAGTTGCATCCGCACGCGAACGGGACGGATCCGCAGCAAACCCTGGCCAGCTGATTTCTACCGCCATCCCGGTGCGGGGTTTTGCGCCAGCGCCGCGCGCGGCTAAACTAGCGGCCCGATTTTCCGCATCAGGCACACAGATGAAAACTCCTTTCGCGCTCTTCGTCGGCATCATTGCACTGGTGGCGTCCGCCCAGGCCCTTGCCGAACCCCAGCGGGTTCAGATGAAAACCGGCATGGGTGATATCACCCTGGAACTGGACGCCGAGAAGGCACCCGAGACGGTAGCGAATTTCCTCCGCTACGTGGACGAGGGATTCTACGATGGCACGATCTTTCACCGCGTCATCTCCGGCTTCATGATCCAGGGTGGCGGCATGCTGCCGGACATGCACAAGAAGGAGACGCACGAACCGGTGCAAAACGAGGCGAAAAACGGCCTCAAGAACCTGCGCGGCACTGTTGCCATGGCCCGCACCAGCGACCCCCACTCGGCCACCGCGCAGTTCTTCATCAATCACAAAGACAATCCAAATCTCGACTACCCAAGCTTCGATGGCTGGGGTTACACGGTATTCGGGCACGTGGTCGAGGGCATGGACGTGGTCGACGCGATCGCAGCAGTACCGACGGGCACGCACGGCGGGCACCGCGACGTGCCCAGAGAGACGGTGCTGATCGAATCCGTCAGACGCATCCCCTGATCACCTTGCAACGCCGTCAGCTTTAGCCCGCCGTTCGCAAGAATCGGCCCCGAATCACCAGGAGAACCCTATGATCACCCTGAAAACCAGCATGGGCGACATCGTCATCGAGCTCGATCATGAGAAGGCCCCGAAGACCTGCGAAAACTTCGAACAATACGTGCGCGACGGTCACTACGACGGCACGATCTTCCATCGCGTGATCAACAATTTCATGATCCAGGGCGGCGGATTCATGCCGGACATGATGCAGAAGGCGACGCGCGAGCCGATTGAGAACGAGGCCAAGAACGGTCTGGGCAATGTCACGGGTAGCATCGCGATGGCGCGCACGATGGCGCCCCACTCGGCTACCGCACAGTTCTTCATCAACGTGAAGGACAACGGCTTCCTGGACTATCCGGGCCAGGATGGCTGGGGATATTGCGTGTTCGGCAAGGTCAGCGCGGGGATGGACGTTGTCAACAAGATGAAGGGTGTCGAGACCACCACCCGCGCCGGACACTCGGACGTGCCGGTCGAACCGATCGTGATCGAAAAGGCCGAGATCACCGAATAGCTGGCGGCTGTCACCCGGCTGCGCTGGCCGGGCGACAGCCCCAGACCGCCCGGCTTACGCAGCGCTGACGAAGTCAGGGCTTGTCTTACAGGACCAGGTACAACACTGCCGGCAGGACCAGCAGGCTGGCCGCGTTGCCGAGCAGAACGACCGACGCTACCTTGCGCGGCTCGATGTCGTAGCGTTCGGCGAGCATGAAGTTGAGCACCGCCGGCGGCAGCGCGGCGAACAAGATCAGCTGCAACATCTGGGTCTGGGCAAGCGGCACCAGCATGATCACCACCGCGGCCACCAGCAGGCCACTGAGCGGACAGACCACAGCCCCGACAAGACCGATCCGCCAGTCCGCGAGATCGACCCCGGTCATGCGTACCCCCAGAGCGAACAACATCAGCGGGATCGATACCTGGCCAAGCAGCTGGATCGCCTCACGCAGAGGACCGGGCACAGTCAGCTGCAGCGCGGCGACCAGCAGGCCGGCCAGGGTCGCCGCCAGCATCGGCATGCGGATTAGCTTCAATGGATTGACGTGCCCGGTGAGCATCGCATTGCCCACCGTAAAATGCAGCGTGTTCTCGACCAGGAACAGGATCATCGCCGCCGGCAGGGCCTGCTCACCGAACGCAAACAGCGCCAGCGGCAACCCCATGTTGCCCGAGTTGTTGAACATCATCGGCGGCAGGAAGGTCCTGGTCGAATAGCCGAACAGGCGCGCGACCGGCCAGGCGATCAGGCCCGAACCGAGCACCACGACCAGCGCGGCCGCGGCCAACTCGGCATACAGGGTCAGCTCGAAACCCTCGCCGGACAGCACCGAAAAGATCAGCGCAGGGGTAAACACCTCCAGGTTGAGGCGGTTCGCCGAGGCCATGTCCGGCCCGTGGCGGCGCGCATACAGGTACCCCAGCAACACGATCGAAAAGATCGGAAAGACAATCTGAAATACCTGAAACATGCACTGGCCAGCTGCGTATGGAGCGACGCAGCATACGGTGCGGTGGCGGGCTTCACAATTGGCCACAGCCGCCCGCGCTGCGAGTCGCTACAATGCCCGGCCATGACGAGACAATGGTTCATCGCGGATCTGCACCTGACGGTCGAACGACCGGCCACGCTGGCCCTGTTCGAGGCGTTTCTGGCCGAGCGCCTGCAGCCGGGCGACCGGCTGTTCATATTGGGTGATCTGTTCGACGTCTGGGTCGGCGACGATGATGACGCCGAACTGGCCGAGCGCGTACGTGGCGCGCTGCGCGCGACCTCGCAGCGCGGCATCGAGTTGTTCATCCAGCGCGGAAACCGTGACTTCGCGATCGGCCGGCGCCTGATGCACGAATGCGGTGCAACGCTGCTGCCCGACTGTCACGTCACGCCGGTGGCCGGCCAACCGACCCTGCTGATGCACGGCGACCTGCTGTGTACCGACGACATCGACTATCAGAAGGCGCGGCGCCGATTCCGCAACCCGCTTTTCCGCTGGATCATGCTGCGCAAACCGCTGGCCGAGCGACGCCGCATCGCCGCGGAAATCCGACGGCGCAGCGGCGCGGCGACCGCGCTCAAGGCCGCCGAGATCATGGACGTCAACCCGGCGACCGTAGTGCGCTACCTGCGCAGATACCGGGTGCGGCAGCTGGTGCATGGGCATACGCACCGTCCCGCGGTGCACCGGCACGGACTGCCGGACGGCGGCACCGCGACCCGCATCGTGCTTCCCGACTGGCACGCCGACAGTGCCGCGGCCTGGGTCGACGACGGCACCCGCCTGGAGCCGCTGCCGTTGGCCGGCGGCTGAAGGCCTCAGCCCTCCCCGGGGGCAAACATCGGACGGCGACTGAACTGCTCCGGCAGCGTGAAAAGCACATCCGGCAACTCGCGATCGGGGCTGAAATCGACCAGCGACTGACTGCGTCCCTCGCTGCGTTCCTGCAGCGGCAGCCCGAACCTCAGACTGCGGTCGGGCGCATACAGGTTACCGGCCATATCGCAGGGAGTGCGTGTCTCGAGCGGCATTGCGTCGAGCGTGGCGGCCTGAATGCGCGCCAGCACCAGCTTGAGCTCGGCCAGACCATCGACCGCCTCCTGCATGACCCCTTCGACGACCACCAGCTCGCTGCACAGCTCGCCATTGGCGTACAGCTTCACGTCCTGAGGCTGCTGTCCAGCGACGCGCGGGGCCTGCTCGTCCGGCTTGACCTGCTCCTGCAGGATCAGGGCCTGGTTATCCTCGGGCACCGGTGCAGTGGGGTTCATCACCAGCACCGAGCGATCGTCCATCGACACGTTGTATAGAATCTCCTGGCGGCGGTCGAACAGCGTGTAGCCCCCGGCGTCATCGCCTTCGTCCAGGCGCACGTAATCCGGCGTCACCATGATCCTGCTCACATAGGGCTCGGCGCCCTGTTCCCAGACCTGGTAGACCAGTAATGCCGCCGGGCTGGCCAGCGCGCCAGTCGAAATCACCCAAACCAGCAATGCCATCAGGATCTTTTGCATAGCGCCTCCAGGCGTCCCAGTTCCGACTCGGTGAAACCCGCCGCACGCCGCGCCGGTTTGTGCAGCGGGCAACGGATGCCACCCGCAAGGTGTTCCTGCAGCAGGTCGAAATAGGTCGCCTCCGGCTCCAGCCCGCGCTGTTCGCACAGGTAGCGAAACCAGCGGCTGCCCGCCTCGACGTGTCCGACCTCATCGCGCAGGATGATCTGCAGGATGGCCACCGTCTGTTGGTCACCGATCGACGCAAATCGTTCCATCATGCCCGGGGTCACATCCAGACCACGCGCCTCCATCACCCGCGGCACCAGTGCCATGCGCAACAACGGATCGTGCGCGGTCCTCACCGCCAGGTCCCACAGGCCGTTGTGGGCCGGAAAATCGCCATAGGCATAACCCAGCTGCCCCAGGCGGGTGTGCAGCAGCGAGAAATGATAGGCCTCCTCGGCAGCCACGCGCACCCAGTCGGCGTAATAGGCGTCAGGCATGTCGCGGAAGCGGAACACGGCATCGCAGGCCAGGTTGATCGCATTGAACTCGATGTGGGCCACCGCATGGATCAACGCGGCCTGTCCCTCCGGCGTCCCGATGCGCCGTTGCGCCAGCCTGCCCGGGCTCACCAACTCGGGGCGCGGCGGCCTGCCTGCCTGGTCGAGCGGCGGCGCTGCGCCCCCGCCCGCGCTGAGCCGCCCGGCTCGCCAATCGTCCCAGAGCCGGCGGGCCAGCTCGAGTTTGCGATCCACCTCGGCGCAGCGCAGGCACTGTTCGGCGGCAACATGAAGGTCCTCGGGCATGCCGGGAGTCTAGCACCGTCCCCGGAGCCACCCGGGACGGGCGTCTGCAATCCCCGCCAGTCACTATTAGCAGGCCCTTATGTTAATATTCCGCAGATTGTCAAACGCCGATTGGCGAACTTGCCCGGGGCCTGTCCTGCACCCCTACGAGGTTAACGAGTTGGAAAGCATCAACCTGCGGCGCAACTACAGCCGCAATACCCTACTCCGCATGATCCTCCTGGCGGCCGCGGCCGCGGGCATCGGGCTGTGGAAATACGACCTGATCAACGCGGTCTATTTCAAGGACCAGCTGACCCAGATGGGCTTCGTGATCAACGGCGCCATCCTGATCCTGTTCGCGGTAGGCCTGCTGCGCACGGTCATCATCCTGCTGAGCTATATGCGGGAGGAGGCGGCTCTGACCCGCTTCATTCGCAACGTCGAAAAACGCCCGGACGTCGACGCACTCAAGGGCATCAGCACCACGACCATGATCGCACGCCGCTACGCGACGCTCCGCCGCCTGCACGAGGCACGCACACCGATCAACCAGAACGCGCTGGCCGCCACGCTGGTCGCCAGCGAGAGCACCCGTAACGGCACGCCGCGCTTCATCAACAATATCCTGATCCTGACCGGGGTGTTCGGTACCATCGTATCGCTGTCGATGGCGCTGATCGGCGCCTCCAACATGCTCGAGAATGCGATCAGCGCAACCGGCATGGGCATGGTCATCCACGGGATGTCGACGGCGCTGTCGACCACCATCACCGCGATCGTCTGCTACGTCTTTTTCGGCTATATCTACCAACGCCTGACCGATGCGCAGACCAACCTGATCAGCGGCATCGAGCAGGTCACCACGACCTACCTGATGCCCAAGTTCCAGGTACAGACCGACAGCGTGCTGTACGAGTTCACCGGCCTGATCCGTTCGCTGCAGGGCCTGGTCGACCAGATGCAGAAGTCCCAGCTGGGCTTCGAATCGACCCAGGACCAGCTGGCCGATACGCTGGAAATGTACCGTGAAAAGTCGGAAGGCCTGGATGAGCGCCTCGATACCATCGTGCGCCAGCTGCGTGTCGGCTTCCGCCTGCGAGACGATGAATGAGCCAGGACGGTTTTACCAACCTGCGCCTGAACGCCGGCTCCGGCGAGGTCCAGGAGAGCTTCTGGCCCTCGTTCACCGACATCATGACCGTGGTCGTGATGATCTTCCTGATCGCCATGGTCGTGCTGTTGGTGCGCAACATGGAACTGGTCAATCAGCTGCGCTCCACGATGGAGGCCGAACGTATCGCGGCCGAGCTGGCGCGCGCCACCGGTGAAGAGAAGGACAGCCTGTCCAGTGCGCTGCATCGGGCCGAGGAACAGGTGCAACGGATGCAGCTCGAGATCATGCGCCTGCAGGACAAGGACCTGAGTCACGAGACGCTGATCGCCGAGCAGCTGCGCGCGATCACCGGACTGACCAACGAACGCGACGATCTCGTTCAACAGGCAGCGCAGCTGACCCTGCTGCGTCAGCGGCTCGAGGCCGACGTCGAGAAGCGCCAGTCGCAGTTGACCGCGGCCCAGCAGGAGATCGACAGCAAGCAACTGCAGCTCAGCGCCGCCCAGCGCAGTGTGACGACACTCGAACAGAGCCTGGAACAGCTGCGCACCCGGTTCACCGAGAGCCAGGACCAGGCTGAACGCCTGCAGCGCACGGTCGCCGAGCAGCGCCAGAGCCTCGATGAGGCCAGGCAGCAGAGCCAGGAGTTCGAACGCCGCTACCTGGTCCTGGCGGATGACTTCGACAGCCTCAAGGTCAAGTACGACAAGCTGGTACGTCCTGCGCGCACGTCGGCCGGCCGCCACCTGGTCGAGGTGCGCTACTGGAAGGAAGACGGCAGGTACCAGATCACCTGGCGCGAGGGTGGCGACGGCAACTACCAGGCGATCACCCGCGGACAGCTCGACAATGTGCTCGGCCGCCTTGTCGAGCAGCAGAAAAACGGCCTGTACGTGAAGGTCATCTTCCCCGAGAACAGCGGCCTGTCTTACAACGAGGCATGGGAATTCACCAGCCACCTGCATAGCAACTACGACTACTACTTCAAGGCCGAAGCCGAGGAGAAGGAGAAGGCGCTGCAACAGGAGAAGAGTGAACCCTGAGCGCAGCGCGCCGGCGATCCCCGTCAACCTGATCACCGGGTTCCTCGGGGTCGGCAAGACCACCGCGATTCGTCATCTGCTCAGCCGTCACCCGGAGGACCAGCGCTGGGCCGTGCTGGTCAACGAATTCGGCGAGATCGGCGTGGACGGTGCGCTGCTGGCCAGCCAGGGCGTGTTGGTGCAGGAAGTTGCGGGCGGCTGTCTGTGCTGTATCGCCGCACCGGCGTTCACGACGGGGCTGAACCGGCTGATTCGCCAGCACCGCCCCGACCGCATCCTGATCGAACCCAGTGGGCTGGGACACCCCGCCCAGGTGCTCGACACCCTGTGCGGCCCACTGTACGCCGGGGTGCTCGAGGTACGCGCGACGGTGTGCCTGATGGATGCCCGTCATCTGGCATCGCCGGCGCATCGCGAACACCCCGTGTTCCAGGACCAGATCCACCTCGCCGATGTGCTGGTCGCCAACAAGACCGACCTGTACACCGCGGCAGACTTCCACGCGTTCGAGAATTTCGCCGCCTCGCTGGCCCCGGCCAAGAGCAGGGTCGCGCTCGCCGAGCATGGCATGCTCGATCCCGCCTGGCTGGATATCGGGCGCAGCGGCGAGCGCCGCGCCGCGTTCCCGGAGGCGCACGCGTTCCTGATCGGCGAGTCGGCCGACAGCGGTCATACGCAGGCAACGCACGACCAGGACTGGCTGCTGATCGAGGGCGCCGGCGACGGCTATCATCGGGCCGGCTGGCTGATGCACCAGGCTGCCGCGACCCCGCTCGGCGTATTGCAGGTGTTCATCGCCGGCCTGGGCCTCGCCCGCTGCAAGGGACTGTTCCATACCGACCGAGGTTGGCAGGGGGTGAACGAATCCGAGTGGTCGGGGATTCAGCCGCCGGCGGACGGTCGCGCGCGGCTCGAACTCATTGACGCAGCGCCTATCGACGCCGATTCGATCGACCAGACACTGCGGCGCCTGCCGGGGATGTCGAAGCGCGATTGATGAACCGGACCGCCGGGCCTCGGCGCGCCCGTGCGTCAGCCCAGCCCCGGCCCGAGATGGGCGAGGCGATCCAGGGTCGGTGCGCTCAGCCGTCCAATTTCAGACTGACGATGTACTCGTAGACCACACCGGTGGTGTGCGCCTTGCCGACGGTCGCGGCCTTCCCGTCGACCTGGAAACCGCCGCTGAGGCCGGACAGGATGGCGGCGGCCATCTCCGCCGGGGCCTGCACGCCCAGTGCCGCCTCGAGCATATTGTTGGTGTACTCCAGCAGTCGCCTGTACGCGGCCTGGACCTCCTGGCGGGTGTTGATCGTCAACTGCAGGTTCAGGGATCCGACGCGCCCGGCGCGGCCGGTCGCAAAATAGCGGATCTCGTGACTGGGCTCACCGCCCAGCGGCAGCGACCGGCGCCGGCTGTCACAGCGAAAATACCCCTCGGCGGTCTGCTCGGCGGCAGCGGCTCCGGGCAGGCCATGCTGGCGCATCAGGTCACAGGCGACCGCGGGCTCGGTGATGTCGGCCGCCGATACCGGCAGATTCAACGACAGCGTCACCAGCAGCACACAAAACGGGGCATAACGATGCGGCCGGCCGCGGCGCTTGCCAAAGCAGGACCCGGTCCAGGCGAAACCGTTGCGTGCGTTCAGCATCATCCGTTCTCGAGTTCGGTCACCGAAACCCCAATGAGGCCATATACGAAGCGGATTTGCCAGGCCATCAGCAACTTCTGCAAAGGCAAAGAAAAAACCGCCACGATCACTCGTGGCGGTTTTGCGCGAGCTACAGTCGTTGCCGATCAGGAACTCGACTTGATCTTTTCCTTGATACGCGCAGCCTTGCCGGCCAGACCACGCAGGTAGTACAGCTTCGCACGGCGCACGTCGCCGCGACGCTTGACCTGCACCTCGGCGACGTTCGGGCTGTACGCCTGAAACACACGCTCGACACCCTCGCCGTGCGAGATCTTGCGTACCGTGAACGAGGAATTCAGGCCGCGGTTGCGTTTGGCGATGCAAACACCCTCGAATGCCTGCAGACGCTCACGTTCGCCTTCCCTGACCTTCACCTGGACCACCACGGTATCGCCGGGACCGAAGTCCGGCAGGGTCTTGTTCATCTGTTCTGCTTCGAGTTCCTGGATGATATTGCTCATCGCCGCTGCTCCTATACCTCAGGTGCCCACCCGGGCACGGATAAATTCATCAAGTAAGATCTGTTCTTCGCCGCTCAGCTGCCGTCGCTCCAAGAGGTCGGGCCTGCGCAGCCATGTCCGTCCCAGCGCCTGTTGCAGCCGCCAGCGACGTATCAACTCGTGGTTGCCGGACATCAACACATCCGGCACCGCGCGACCCTCGATCCGCTCAGGCCGCGTGTAATGCGGACAGTCCAAGAGACCGTCCGCATACGAATCCTGTTCGGCAGAATCCGCGTGCCCAAGCACCCCTGGCAACAGGCGGATCACCGCGTCCATCAGTACCATCGCCGGCAGTTCACCACCCGACAGCACGTAGTCCCCGATCGACCACTCCTCGTCGACGTGTACATCGACCAGCCGCTCGTCGATACCTTCGTACCGCCCGGCCAGCAGCACCAGGCCAGGCGCCTGCGCCATTTCACGAACCGCGGCCTGGTCCAGCCGGCGCCCCTGGGGGCTCAGGTAGATGACCCGGCTGCCAGGCGCCGCCGACCGCGCAGCCCTGATAGCCTGGCGCAGCGGCTCGACCATCATCACCATCCCGGGGCCGCCGCCGTACGGGCGGTCATCCACCGTGCGGTGTACGTCGTACGCGTAATCGCGCGGATTCCACAGCACCAGTTCGGCCTGGCCGCGTTCGATCGCCCGCCCGGTCACACCGGCGCGCAGCGCTTCGAACATCTCCGGGAACAGGCTGATCACGTCGAAACGCATGCCGGCCCCGCTAAAACTCCGGATCCCAATCGACCAGCATCACGCCCGCATCGAGATCCACATCGCGCACCACCTGCTGCCAGAGGTAGGGAATCAGCCGCTCCCTGTCGCCCTGCACGACGATTACATCGTTGGCACCGGTCTCGAACAGCCCCTCGATCCGTCCCAGCTCGACACCCTCGAGCGTGCGCACACCCAAGCCGACCAGGTCGGCCCAGTAGAACTCCCCCGGCTCCGTGGTAGCGGGCAGCTCGGCGCGCGGGATCGTGATCTGCGCGCCCACCAGGCTCTGCGCGGTGTCGCGGTCATTGCAGCCGGCCAGCTTGGCGACCACCCCCTTGCCCTGCAGACGCCCGGCGCTGACCTTCCACGCGTCGCGCCGTCCCTCACGCACCAGGTGCCACGGCGAGTAGTTGACAATGTTCTCGCGCGGGCCGGTTTCGGAGTGCACCTTCACCCAGCCCTGAATCCCATACACCCCGGAAATGCGACCGAGGGTGACGAAGCGCTGCTCGTCACCCTCGGCTGGTACCCCCTGATCCGTGCTGATCTTGTCGCTCACGGGAGGCCCCCCAGGCGAGTCAGCACGGACGGTCTATCCGTGCAGATCAGGCCTGCACAGTCTGGCGATAGCTGTCGACCAGCTTGCGCGCGCGATCACTCAACTGGCCACCCACGGATACCCAGTGATCGACGCGGTCCAGATCGATGCGCAGGCCTTCCTCGCCCTCGACTGCCACCGGGTTGTAGAAACCCAGACGCTCGATATAGCGGCCACCACGCGCACGGCGCGAATCGGCGGCGACGAGGTGGTAGAAAGGACGCTTCTTAGCACCCGATCTTGCAAGACGAATCGATACCATGTTCTGTCAGCCTTAATTCAATTTCGTTGAACCCGGGACCCAAGCGGCCCGAGGAAACCGGGTATTCTACGCAAAATTCTCCCTTTGTGAAGTGGCAATCTGCCGCAGAATCAGCGTATTGCCCGGAGCACCCATGGCCGCAGACGATACCGAACACGACACAGCAGCAATTCACCAGGGCGGTGACCACAGCGCGCCCTATCCTGTGAGCCGCCTTGCACCCGCTTTCACGCTGGTCGACCTGGCGCGCGAGATCGAGCGGGCCGACCAGGTGATCGCCGGCCGACTCGGCGCACAGCTCGAGGTCATCGCCGAACAGGTCAAGGCACTGCAGGCCCAGGCGCGCAAGATCCTCGAGCAGGCCCGCGTCGATCAGCGCCTGCATCATGCGCGCTGTGCCTTCCGCCGCATACCGGGCCAGGTCTACCACCTCTACCGCGAGCCCGACGGAACCCTCGCCTTCTCGATGCTGTCGCCGGGAGACTGGCGCGGTCGGCCGCCGAAACCTTTTCTCGGCTCGTACCGCCTGGAAAACGACATGAGCTGGACACCTGCCGGCTCGCTCGCCGAGCAGCAGGACGGCCCTGAAGACAGCCGGCGACTGGTCGCGCGGCTGCTCGAAGCGACTGGCGACCGCTAGTGCAGTGCTGCATTCTGTTTGGTACTTGATTGCGCGGGCACATGGCCGGGCGGTCCGGCGACCCCCGTAGGGTGCATTAGGCGTAAGCCGTAACGCACCGGATGTCGTCGCAAACGGTGCAATACGCTGCGCTATGGCACCCTACCGTCGAGGTCAGCACTGCAATGCACAGCGGGAAATCCTCAGTCGCTGGGCGTCGGCAGGTAGATGAGATGAATTTCGATGCGCCGGTTACGCCGGTGCGCGGCCTTGCTGTCGCCCGGGTCGCGCAGCTGGGTATCGGCCAGGCCGACCGCCGACAAGCGATCCTCCGGCAGGCCACGCGACACCAGAAAGCGCAGCATGCTCACCGAGCGCGCGGCGGACAGATCCCAATTGCTCTCAAACTTTGGGTTTGACCGCAGTGGCCGGCTGTCGCTGTGGCCCTCGACGCGCAGCCGCCAGGCGAATTCCGCCGGCAGCCTGGCAACCAGCGCGGCCAGAGTGTCGACCAGCGGCGTCAGACGGTCCTGACCCTCGGCGCCAAGCTCGCCCTTGCCGAACACGAACACCGGGTCGCTGGCGATAATCAGACGATCCGGCAGGATTTCGTACAGCGCCGACACCGGCAGCTGGCGGCGCAGGGTGTAGAAGAAATCGCGCACCAGGCGCTCCTGCTCGCCGGGATCACGCACACGCTGGGCACGCAGTTCGGCCTCGAGGCGCTCGATCTGCCGGGTCTGCTCGGCATTGCGCTGCTCAGCCCGCTGCAGCGCATCGTTCAGACCCTGCAGGCTGTCCTGGATGGCCTCGGCGTGCCGGCGCATCGCCTCCAGCTGCACATTGCTCTGCTCGATCAGCGCTTCGCACGTCTCGGCCGCATCGGCCACTGCGGTGCCCAGACCGCCGATCAGCAGCAGACCCATCAGCCAGCGACGCATGTCACGCCTCCAAGTTCAGAATGGGAGCCCGCCCCCGGGGAATCCGCCAGGCAGCTTGCCCTTCATGCCGCGCATCATCTTCGTCAGGCCGCCGCCCTTCATCTTCTTCATGACCTTCTGCATCTGCGCAAACTGTTTGAGCAGCTTGTTCACATCCTGCACCTGGGTGCCCGACCCGGCCGCAATGCGCTTCTTGCGCGAGCCCTTGATGATGGCCGGAAAGGCCCGCTCCTTCGGGGTCATCGAGTTGACGATGGCAATCAACCTGTTGATTTCGCGGTCGCCGACCTGGGCCTTGACCGCATCCGGCACCTGCTTCATGCCCGGCAGCTTGTCGAGCAGTCCAGCCATCCCGCCCATATTGGCCATCTGCTCCATCTGCTCCTTGAAATCGCCAAGGTCGAAGCCCTCGCCCTTGTGGATCTTGCTGGCCAGCTTGGCGGCCTTCTCCTGGTCGACCTTGGCGGTAACCTCCTCAACCAACGACAACACATCGCCCATGCCGAGGATGCGCGATGCGACGCGGTCCGGATGGAACGGCTCGAGCGCCGTGGTCTTCTCGCCGACACCGAGGAACTTGATCGGCTTGCCCGTGATCTGGCGGATCGACAGCGCGGCGCCGCCGCGCGCATCGCCGTCGGTCTTGGTAAGCACCACGCCGGTCAGTGGCAGCGCCTCGTTGAACGCCTTGGCGGTGTTGGCGGCGTCCTGGCCGGTCATCGCGTCGACCACGAACAGGGTTTCGACCGGATTCAGCTCGGCATGCAGCGCCTGAATCTCGGCCATCATATCGGCGTCGATGTGCAGGCGGCCCGCGGTATCGACGATCAGGACATCAAAATAGCCCTTGCGCGCCGCCGCGATCGCAGCACGTGCGATCGCCAACGGCTTCTGGTCGGGACTGGACGGGAAAAACTCCACGCCGACCTCGGCCGCCAGGGTCTCCAGCTGATCGATGGCCGCGGGACGGTAGACGTCCGCACTGACCACCATGACCTTCTTCTTGTCCTTTTCGCGCAGCAGGCGCGACAGCTTGCCCACGCTGGTGGTCTTGCCCGAGCCCTGCAGCCCGGCCATCAGGATCACCGCGGGCGGCTGGGTGGCGAGATCGAGTTTCTCGTTCGCCTCGCCCATCACGCGGATCAGCTGGTCATTGACAATCTTGACCAGCACCTGGCCCGGGGTCAGGCTGCGCAGCACCTCTTCGCCGAGTGCCTGTTCACGCACCTGGTCGACGAAATCCTTGACCACCGGCAGGGCGACATCGGCCTCGAGCAGCGCCATGCGCACCTCGCGCAGGGTGTCCCTGATGTTCTCATCGCTGATCCGGCCCTGGCCGCGGACCTTCTGCAAAACACCGCCGAGGCGGTCGGAGAGACTGGCAAACATGATTTCCGTCTACGGCTGGTATTGGGTACCTGTGATTCTCGTCATTATACGGATGCAGGCACGAGAGCGTTATGCCATGATCTGAGCCCGCATGAACGTTACCCTTATCGCAATTCCAGCCGTTGCGTTGTATTTCTTCGGCGGCCTGTTCACGGGCCTGCGACTGTTCGCCGCCGAGGGAAACTGGCGACCAACCCGCAACCTGGGCCTGGCCCTCGGTTTCGCCGGCCTGTTGCTGCACGGCATATTGCTGTACCAGGAGCTGTTTACCGTCGGCGGCCTGAACCTTAGCTTCTTCAATGCCGTGTCGCTGGCAGCCTGGACGGTGGCCGGCCTGCTGCTGGTGTCATCCCTGACCAAGCCGGTCGAGAACCTCGCCATCCTGGCCCTGCCGTTGGCGGCCATCACGATCATTCTCGACCTGCGCTTTCCGGGCACCCACCTGCTCAGCGAGCACGCCGGCTGGGAACTGCGTCTGCACGTGCTGACCTCGATGCTGGCCTACAGCCTGCTAACCCTGGCCAGTGCCCAGGCGCTGCTGCTGGCGGTCCAGGACAACCACCTGCGCCGGCATCACCCCGGCGGCTTTATCCGCGCGCTACCGCCGCTGCAGACCATGGAGTCGCTGCTGTTCGAAATGATCAGCCTCGGTTTCGTATTGCTCAGCGTTGCGCTGCTGACCGGCTTTCTGTACCTGGAGGACATGTTCGCCCAGCATCTCGTGCACAAGACGGTGCTGTCGATCGTGGCCTGGGTCACGTTCGCGACGCTGCTGTGGGGTCGCTACCGATTCGGGTGGCGCGGGCGCAAGGCGATCCGCTGGACCCTGGTCGGGTTTGCCGTGCTGATGCTGGCGTACTTCGGCAGCAAGGCCGTAATCGAGCTGATCCTGAAGCGCTAGCCCGCATCTGTCACCGGCATCACGGATGCCGGCGGATTTCGCAGCCGGTCCGACGCCGGGCTGGAGCGAAAATGCTAGCTGCAGCTACCACTTGAGTGAAGACCAAGCCGGCGCGAGCGAGAAACCGCCAGGACCGGGATAGGCAGGCAGCGGAAACAGGGTGTTAATCTTGGGTCACGAACAGATTCAATCATTTCTATCGCCATTTCAGCCTGTTACGCCACAGCTGCGTTCCGGCCGGTGACGGATGCGGGCTGGCCTGTCCCGCGCGTGCCGCAGCAGGTCGACACGATCGAGATCCGGCGGCGGCGCTGAAGCCCCGCTGGTTCGAAAAATGCATCTCTCCGCGGGAGCGCCGGTTTTCCGGCGGATAGGGCAACACTGAGATCCGATATCGCATGAAGACACTCGTTACCGGTGCCGACGGCTTTATAGGCTCCCACCTGGTCGAGCAGCTGGTGCGGCGCGGCCACCAGGTGCGTGCCTTCGTTTACTACAACAGCTTCGGCCACTGGGGATGGCTGGACGAGTCACCCGCAGAGATCAGACGCGAGCTGGATGTGTTCGCCGGTGACGTGCGCGACCCGCATGGCGTGCGCACCGCGATGCAGGGCTGCGACACAGTACTGCACCTGGCGGCACTGATCGGTATCCCATACTCGTATCACTCGCCCGATGCCTACGTGGACACGAATATCCGCGGCACGCTGAACGTCGTGCAGGCCGCCCGCGACCTCGGCGTGCACAAGGTCGTGCACACCTCGACCAGCGAGGTCTACGGCACCGCCCAATACGTCCCGATCGACGAGCGGCACCCACTGCAGGGGCAGTCACCCTATTCAGCCACCAAGATCGGTGCCGACCAGATCGCGCTGTCGTTCTATCGCTCTTTCGCGACACCGGTGACAGTGGCCCGCCCGTTCAACACCTTCGGCCCGCGCCAGTCGGCCAGGGCGGTGATCCCCACCGTGATCACCCAGATCGCCAACGGCGAACGCACGCTGCAGCTCGGCTCGCTGCACCCGACCCGCGATTTCAACTATGTGAAGGACACGGTCGACGGCTTCATCGCGATGGCCGAATCGGACAGGGTGCTCGGCGAGGAGGTGAACCTCGGCAGCAACTACGAAATCAGCATCGGCGACACCGTGCAGCTGATCGCCGAGGCGATGGGGGTGGAGGTCGAGATCAGCACCGACGAGCAGCGCCTGCGGCCGCAGAAGAGCGAAGTGGAACGTCTCTGGGCCGACAATGCGAAGGCGCGCGAGCTGCTCGGCTGGCAGCCGCAATACGGGCAGCGCGACGGTTTCAGACGCGCGCTGGCAGAGACTGCGGAATGGTTCACCGATCCGGCCAATCTGCGTCGCTATAAACACGGCATCTATAACATCTGACGTATGCAGCAGGCCGCCACGCACAACCTGGTCGACAACGTACTGGTGCGACTGCAAGCCCTGCTCCCGGCAACGCGGCCGATCCCGCTGCACGAACCGGATCTGCAACCCGACGCCTGGGAGATGGTCAAAGACTGTCTCGACTCGGGCTGGGTTTCCTCGGTGGGTGCCTATGTGGACCGCTTCGAACAGGGCCTGGCAGAGCACACCGACATCGGCCATGCGGTCGCCACCGTCAACGGCACCGCCGCGCTGCATACCTGCCTGCTGCTGGCCGGCGTGCAGCCCGGCGATGAGGTGCTGCTGCCCGCACTGACCTTCGTCGGCACCGCGAATCCGGTCGCTGCGATGGGCGCCATCCCGCATTTCGTCGACAGCGAAGCGGCGACGCTCGGGGTCGACCCGGTGGCACTCGATGCGCACCTGGACCGGGTAGCCGAGCAGCGCGGCGGCGTCTGCATCAACAGGCAGACCGGTCGACCGATCCGTGCGCTGGTGGTCGTGCACGTGCTCGGCCATGTCGCCGACATGCCGGCGCTGCGCGCCCTTGCCGACCGTCATCGACTGAAACTGATCGAGGACGCTGCCGAGGCACTGGGCAGCCTGCGCGATGGCCGGCATGCGGGCCATTGGGGCGACCTGACCGCACTGAGCTTCAATGGCAACAAGGTCATCACCACCGGCGGCGGCGGCGCGGTGCTGACCGGCGATCCAGATCTTGCGCGGCGCGCCAGACATCTCACCACCACCGCCAAGCTGCCACACGCCTGGGCCTTCGAGCACGACGAGGTCGCCTTCAACTACCGCCTGCCGAACCTCAACGCAGCACTCGGCGTCGCCCAACTCGAACGGCTTGCCAGGCTGCTGGCAGCCAAGCGCCGCCTGGCCGGCGCCTATGCGCAGGCATTCTCCGGCCTGGATGGCGCCCGGCTGTTCGTCGAACCACCAGGCTGTCACAGCAACCATTGGCTGAACCTGCTGTTGCTGCCCGATCGCGCCCAGCGCGATGCACTGCTGACCGAGACCCATGCGGATGGACTGCTGCTGCGACCGTTCTGGACGCCGCTGCACCGGTTGTCCATGTATGCGGACATGCCGCGCGCCGAACTGCCGGTGGCAGAGGACCTTTTCGCGCGCGGGGTCTGCCTGCCGAGTTCCGCGAACCTGGTGCCTGCCACGCAGGTGACTGCATGAACGCCAGTCCGCGCCGGATCTGCGCGGTCAGCGGTTCGCGTGCCGACTACGGTCTCTTGCTGCCGATCCTGCGCGCCCTGCACCACCATCCCGACCTGAGCTTGCAACTCGCTGTCACCGGCAGTCACCTGGAAAGCCGCTTCGGCCTCACGGCAGACGTTATCCACCGCGACGGATTCGTGATCGACGTCGCGGTACCACTCGGTCTGGACGACGACGAAACGGATACCATCACCCGGGGCCTGGGCAATGCCGTGAGCGGTTTTGCCGGCGCATTCGCCAGGCTGCAGCCAGACCTCGTCCTGGTGCTTGGTGACCGCTACGAGATTCTGGGTGCCGTGCAGGCCGCCCTGATCGCCCGAATCCCGGTGGCCCATATCGCCGGCGGAGACGTGACCGAGGGCGCGTTCGACGACGCCATCCGCCATGCCATCACCAAGATGGCGCACCTGCATTTCGTTACCCACGAGGCAGCAGCGCGGCGTGTGCGGCAGCTTGGCGAGGCCGATGGACGCGTCTTTATCACCGGGAGCCCCGGCATAGACCAGATCCGGCAGATTTCGCCACCTGACCGGCAGCAGCTCGAACAGCGACTCGGGATGAACCTGCAGGAACGCAATCTCGCCGTCACCTTCCATCCCGCCACACTCGATCAGCAAGACGCGCTGGATCAACTCGAACAACTGCTGGCGGCCCTTGCGGAACTCGGCGGATCGGTAGGGCTGGTATTCACCGGGGCCAATGCGGATCCACGCGGGCAGGCCGTCAACGAACGGATCAGGACCTTTGTCGCCGAGCGCGACAATGCCGTACAGCATGTGTCACTGGGGCAGCGTTTTTACTACGGCCTGCTTGCGAACGCCGATGCAGTCGTCGGCAACAGCTCCAGCGGCCTTTACGAGGCGCCCACGTTCGGAATCCCCACGGTAAACGTCGGCGACCGCCAGACCGGAAGGATCAAGGCCGCGTCCGTGCTTGACTGTCCACCAGAGGCAACTGCGATCCGGGCCGCCATCGCGCAGGCCTTTGCGATGGACTGTCGTGGGGTCGTCAATCCCTACGGAGACGGGCGCGCGACCGAGCGCATCATGGCGGTACTGACCGGGCCCTGGGAGGCACAGGACCTGCTGCGCAAGGGCTTCGCCGACAGGGACTGTGACTGATGTCGGCGCAGCGACCGAGCTTTCTCGGACTGATTCTCGCCCGCGGCGGCAGCAAGCGGCTGCCACGCAAGAACCTGCTGCCACTGGCCGGCAGGCCGTTACTGGCCTGGACCGTGGCGGCCGCCACAGCGGCCAGGCACGTCGATCGGGTAATCCTGTCCACCGACGATTCGGAGATTGCCGCGGCGGGCCGCGAACACGGCGCCGCGGTGCCCTTCATGCGGCCGGCTGAACTGGCTACCGACACCGCGACCACGTGCGACGTCGCACTGCACGCGCTGAGCACCCTGGCGGCAGCGGGCGAGCACTACGACTACCTGGTGCTGCTGCAGCCCACCTCGCCGCTGCGCACCGCAGCGGACATCGACAACGCCATCGAGCTGCTACTGGAGAAGCGAGCCGATGCGGTGATCAGCGTGTGCGAGACCGACCACCCAGCGGAATGGAGCAATACCCTGCCTGCCGACCGGTCGATGGGCGGCTTCTTCCGGCCCGGCATCCGCAGCACGCGGTCGCAGGACCTGCCCAAGAGCTATCGCCTGAACGGGGCGGTATACGTGTACAACTGCGCCCGACTTCTTAAGACCGGCAGCCTGGAGATGGACGACAACAGCTACGCCTACATCATGCCGCGCGAGCGCTCGGTGGACATCGACAGCGCGATCGACTTCGATATCGCCGGGCTGCTGCTCGAGCGCCGCGGGACGCAGCCGACGCCATGACCGCGCCTGTCTACATCATCGCCGAGGCCGGCGTGAACCATAACGGCGATCTCGACCGTGCCCTGGCGATGGTCGATGCGGCGGCTGGCGCCGGTGCCGATGCGGTAAAGTTCCAGACCTTCCGACCCGAGGCGCTGGTCACCGGCAGCGCGCGCCAGGCCGACTACCAGGTCCGCAACGACGGTGATGCCGGCTCGCAGCTGGCGATGCTGCAGCGACTGGTGCTCGGGCCCGAGGATCACCATGCGCTGATGGCCCGCTGTGCCGCACATGGCATCGAATTTCTGTCGTCGCCGTTCGACCCGGGCAGCGCCGATTTCCTGGTCCATGAACTCGGCCTGCAACGCATCAAGCTCGGCTCCGGCGAACTGACCAACGGGCCACTGCTGCTGCAGCTGGCGCGCGCCGGTCGCGACCTGATCCTGTCCACCGGCATGGCCACGCTGGACGAGGTTCGCGAGGCGCTGGGCGTGGTGGCCTTCGGCTACCTGCAGCACGGTGACCCGCGCGATCGCGCCGCCCTGTCTGCCGCGCTCGACCTCCCGGAGGCACACGATGCGTTGCGACAGCGCGTAACACTGCTGCACTGCACCACCGAATACCCCTGCCCGCTCGACCAGGTGAATCTGCGCGCGATGGACACGCTGGCAAACGCTTTCGACCTGCCGGTGGGCTATTCGGACCACACGCTGGGCATCGAGGTGTCAATTGCCGCCGCCGCACGCGGCGCGACGCTGTTGGAAAAGCACTTCACGCTGGATCGCAGGCTGCCCGGCCCCGACCACGTCGCCTCGCTGGAACCGGATGAACTGGCGGCCCTGGTGAAGGCCGTGCGCGCGGTCAGCCTGGCGCTCGGCAGCCACCACAAGACGCCGACCGCGGCCGAGCAACGCAACGCGCAGGTCGCGCGCAAGAGCCTCGTGGCCGCCCGCGCCATCGCCGCGGGCGAGCCGTTCAGCGCCACCAACCTGACCATTAAGCGCCCCGGCCACGGCCGCTCGCCGCTGGACTATTGGGATCTGCTGAACCGGCCCTCGCCGCGTGACTACAACGCGGACGAGGTGATCGAGTGAGCAGCCCGGATCCACTGCCGGTGATCATCCTCGGCGGCGGCGGCCATGCCCGGGTGCTGGTCGACTGCCTACGCCTGAGCGGCCGGCAGGTGCTCGGTTTCACTGCCCCGCAGCCGCTGCCCGACCTGGCGCCGGGAATCGCCTGGCTCGGCGACGACAGCGTGGTCGGCCAACACCTCCCCGCATCCATACAGCTGGTCAACGGCATTGGATCCGTAGGCCCCGCGCGACAGCGCCGTGCGCTGTTCGAGCAGATGCAACGCGGCGGCTACCACTTTGCCACTGTGCGGCACCCGGCGGCGATCGTCTCTGCACTCGACGTGCATCTCGGCCAGGGCTGCCAGCTGCTGGCAGGCAGCCTGCTCGGCCCGGGCGTGCGCCTCGGCGACAACGTGTTGGTCAACTCGCGTGCCGTGGTCGAACACGACTGCAGTTTGGGCGAACACAGCCACGTCGCCAGCGGTGCCATCCTGTGCGGCGAATGCGAGATCGGCACCGGCGTGCACATCGGTGCCGGCGCGACGGTGATCCAGGGCATAAGCATCGGGAATGGCGCGATTATTGCTGCCGGTTCGGTTGTAACGAAAGATGTCGAACCCATGACGCTGGTCGCCGGCGTACCGGGCAGAACCAAGCGAACCCTCGATGACTAAAAACTGGAAGGACATCGGCGTCGGGCGTGACGCCACGCTGAAAGACGCGCTGCAGGTACTGGATGCCGGTGCGATGCAGATCGCCCTGGTGATGGATGACGAGTGCCACCTGGCCGGCACCCTGACCGACGGCGACGTGCGCCGTGCGCTGTTGCGCGGCCAGGGCGTGGAGACCGCCGTCAGCGAGGTGATGAACCCCAACCCGATCACCGGGCTGCTGGCCGAAGGCAAGGAGATCTGGCAACGCACCATGCACCGCCACGGCCTGCGCCACCTGCCGCTGCTCGATGCCGCAGGCTGTGTGGCCGATCTGGTCCGCTACGAACTGCCGGTGGAGCCGGAGCGCAATACCCCGATCGTGATCATGGCCGGCGGCCTGGGCGCGCGCCTGCGACCGCTGACGAACGACATCCCGAAGCCGCTGCTGAAGGTCGGCTCAAGGCCGGTGCTGGAGACCATCATCGAGAATTTCGCCGCGCAGGGTTTCCAGCGGATAACCCTGTGCATCAACTACCGCGGCGACATGATCCGCGATCATTTCGGCGACGGCAGCCGCTGGGACCTGGAGATCTCCTACGTGGAGGAGCCAAACCGGATGGGCACCGCCGGCGCGCTCACCCTGCTGCCCGAAAGGCCGCGCGAGCCATTCGTCGTGATGAACGGCGACCTGTTGACCAAGGTGGATTTCGTCCGCCTGCTCGACTTCCATCAGCGCCAGGGATTTTCGGCCACGGTTGCGATGCGCGAGTACAGCTACCAGATCCCGTATGGCGTGCTGCAGATCAACGACGAATACCAGGTCATGCAGATGGTCGAAAAACCGATGGAGCGCCGCTACGTCAGCGCCGGGATCTATATCCTCAACCCCGAGACCATCGACCTGATCCCACGGGACGAGTATTACGACATACCCACGCTGTTCAATGCACTGATGGCGCAGAATCGCACCGTGGGCAGCTTCCCGCTGCGCGACTACTGGATCGACATCGGCCGCATCGAGGACCTGGAGCGGGCCAGCGCGGAGTTCACCGAGTGGTTTGGTTGAAGGGCCTGGCAGCCACCCCGCGCCGCGAATTCGACCTGCGCTGTCGCGATACAAACCCGCAAGTCACAGTCGCATCGAGGATGCGGACGGTTCGGATCAGCTAGCCGGGCAAGCCGACTGGCACCGCATCCAGCTTAGCCACGCGCTGCGTGATAGGCGTTCGCCGCCTTGCGACCCTTGTTGTGTTGACCGAGTTCCTCGGCGATCTGGTCGCGTGCCGCGATGCTCTGTGCCACCAGCCGCTTGTCGAGGTCGAGAATGGCCCGGACACGCTCCGTCACGAATTCGTCGACCGGCGCGTGGGTGGCGAAGGCCTGTTCGAGCAGGCCGCGGCGTTCCGGCTCCAGCGCAATAACGCCATCCCAGTCGCCTGCGTCACCGAGCTCGGCCATGCGCCGGCTCATGTCCAGTGCATCGTCCAGCAGGCGGTGGCGCGACGGGGACATCGTTCAGCTTGCCTCTTGGTCGATGGAAAACTTGCTGCCACCGGTCTTGCGGACCTCTTCTGGCATCACGTCCCAGGCGCCTTTGATCTCGAGCATCAGATCGATCACCTCGGTCAGTGCCGCGGCATCGTTCTGTGCCGAGGCATCGATCAGGCGGCGGACCATGTATGCGTACAGGTCATCGAGGTTCACCGCAATCGCACCGCCCGCCTCCATGTCGAGGCTGGTGCGCAGACCATTGATGATCGACATGGCCCAGGTGATCTGCCGGCTCTTCCCGGCGAGGTCGTTGCGTTCGATACAGCCCTTGGCGGTCGCCACCTTTTCCAGCGCACCCTCCATCAGCATCTGCACCAGGCGATGCGGGTTCGCATAGGCGACTTCGGATTCAGCTGCGACTTTGCCGTACTGGGCGACGCCCGAACGTTTCTTGCCGTAGGTCATTTATTTGCATTCCAGGGTCATCTGCGGACACTCAGACTAACGGCACAGGGCGAAGGATATTGAGGGAATTCGAGTCACCAAATGCCGGCGATTCGCGGCCATGGTCAGAAGAAATTCTGCAACAGAAAGGTGCTGGTGCTCTGCAGGCTGCCAACCAGTTGATCCAGCGCGGAATATTGTCGGCGCAGCGCGACCTCGCGCAAATCCAGGCGCCGCTCCAGTTCAGCCTGATCGCCCTCCAGGCGCCGCACGCGCTCGTTCAGGCCGTCGACCCGGCCGTCGATCACGCCATTGTCGTCCAGCATACTGTTCGCCAGCGACTCGAAGCGGAACGCATAGCCCTGGTCGTCGTTCGCAAACAGCTGCGCGACACCGGCGAAATCGGTATCCAGGGCCTGGCCGAAATCGCTGCTGTTGAGCGTCAGCTGCCCGGTGTCCCGATCGGTCTTGATGCCCAGCTGCGACAGCGCATTGTAGCTGCCGTCGAGACCGGCCGGCGCGGCATTCAGGACGCCGCGCATCAGGCGCCCGACACTCAGCAGGGTCGAATCGCCGCCCAGCTCACCCTCGCGCAGCGTATCGATCGTGCTGAAGATATTGTTGTAGGCATCGACGAATGCCTTCGCCGACTCCTCGATCGCGGCAGTATCGCGCGTCACATTGAGGGTCGCGGCGCCCGGGCCCTTGAGCGCGATGTCGAGACCGTCGATCACGGTCGAAATATTGTTGGATGCCGAGGTCAGCGCAAAGCCGTCGATGCTGTACGAGGCGTCCAACTCGGTCAGGTCGACCAGCGCCGCACCGAGACTGTCCTGGTTGGTCGTCGCAAAGTTGAAGCTCGCCGCATTGACCCCACCGGCGAAACCCAGCTGCACTCGGCTGTCGTAGCCGGATTCCTCGGCAGTCAGGATCAGGCGCTGATTGCCGCCGCCGACATTCAGGATGGTCGCGGTCACGCCCGGGTTGTCGGTGGCCGAATTGATCGCGTCGCGAATCTCGGCCAGCGTCTTGGCCGTGCTCAGATCGATCGTGGTCGAATCGGCACCGACCGTGAGGGTGAGCGCATCGCCGGCACCGCCTCCAAGAGTATCGGTTTCGGCGAAGGCATCGGAACCCATCTTATGATTCTGTGCCAGCCGGGTCACGTTGAGGTTATAGATGCCGTTGGCGGCTGCGCCACTGGCAGTCGCGGTCATCACCCCCTCGTCAGAGGATTCCGATTGGAAAACGCGGAACGCGTCCAGGGTGCTGAGGTCTTGCATGGCATCCTGAAACGAAGAAATGGCGCTCTTCAGGTTGCCGAAGGCGGAGATCTGCGCCCGGGTGTCCGATTCCCGCCGCTGCAACGCGACCAGCGGCTGACGCTCCAGCGTCATCAGTTGCGAGACGATCGACTCGATATCTATCCCCGACCCTACGCCGGCTGCGGTAATCGCCATCTCGACATCTCCCTCGCTCCAGTCCGTTCATCTGCGCCAAGTTCAGGCGGAGTCTTGAAAAATCACCCCTGCCGCCTCCTGCAGGCGCTTCCGCAGACGCATCAGCTCCTCGCTGGGAATCTGCCGAACCACCTCTTCGGTCTCGCGGTCGACCACCTTGATGACGGTATCGCCACTATCCTGATCGATCGAGAACCTGAGTTCTCTATGCAACTCGCGTACCAGTGAATTCAGATCTGAAACCATGCTATCCAGCGACTCCGCCTGTTTTCCTGTCTCACGGACACTCTTGGGGTCGCCTTTCGCCTGGAATTCCGACTCGACACGCCCACTAGGCGCGCCGGGGCCGTTCTGTGCCCCCAGGGGAAGGACGGACTTGATCATACCGATGTCATTAGCCATCTCAATGCACCTCTGTCAGCCGGAAGGACTTACCCCTGAAACATGGCCCGCGGCCTGGGGTCTGCCCTCCGGAACCCGCGGGGGGAACCCCCGCGGTCCGACATTTGTCTGGCGGAATCCGCCAAACATCAGGCACCTCGAATAATGAGGTTGCCCACCCTGTTAACGCAGCAGCGACAGCACTGTCTGCGGCATCGCGTTGGCCTGGGCCAGCATCGCGGTACCGGCCTGCTGCAGGATCTGCGAACGGGTCAGGTTGGCGGTCTCGGCGGCGAAATCGGCATCCATCACTCGGCTGCGTGCCGCGCTCTGGTTCTCGATGATGCTCGCGTTGTTGCGCACGGCGGACTCGAGACGGTTCTGCTTGGCACCGAAATCGGCACGCTTCTTCGAAATATTGTCGATTGCAGCATCCAATTTGCTGATCATGAAGGAAGCCTTGCTGGCGGCTGAAATCTGCCGAGAAGCCGTCGCCCCCACGATGAATGAGATACCTCCGCCAGCATAGGTACGGCTCGTCATATTGAAGGTTGAAACCTTGATCTGGTGATCGGCGCCAGCCTTGAAACCGACCTGCATGACCAGGCTGGAGGTCTTGCCCAGCAATGATGTACCGTTGAATTCAGTGGACTTGAAAATCCGGTCCATTTCGTCACGCAACTGCAGATATTCTGCGTTCAACGACTTCTTGTCCGAATCACTCACGGTCCCGTTGCGCGACTGAACGGCCAGCTCGCGCATGCGCTGCAGCATGTTGCCCACCTCGTCCAGCGCTCCCTCTGCGGTCTGCAGCATCGAGATCCCGTCGTTGGCGTTGCGGTTGGCCTGCTCCAGGCCGCGGATCTGTGCGGTGAAACGCTGCCCGATGGCCAGGCCGGCCGCATCGTCCTTGGCACTGTTGATGCGCAGACCCGACGACAGGCGCTGCAGCGAGGTGGCCATGCTGGCCTGCGATTTCATCAGCGCACGCTGCGAGTTCAGGGACATTACGTTGGTGTTGATTACACTTGCCATTTTCGTTCTCCAAAAAACCGGTCAGTGGCATAGAGCGACCGGGGAGTTGCTTTTTGGCGGATATACGAAATGTTCGTATCTACCGCCTCCTGGTTGGCTTGGCGTTGCAAGCCGGGATCGCAGAAACACTCCGCGCTCCGAATCTGTTCGGCGGTATGCAGGGTTCAGTCGGGATGGGTAGCTGCCGCTATGGCTGCTCGGCACGGCGCGATCGCCGTCGTGAATCCCACGTGGCGTGAGATTCTGAAGTGGCCGTCTTTCGACGACCGGGCAGGGGTCGGCAATGACATGCCTACTCTGCGAACTTCAAACGGTTCATCGGCGCTTCGAGCTGCCGGACAAACCGCGTTATGCCGAGCGGATATGCTGAACCCAATCGTCTGCATTTACCGCCTTCGCAGTCTGCAACGGCCGTCCATCAGGATTCTTTAACACCTAGAATCCCCAATTGCAGGGTTCTGCCGACCGCCATTCCGGTGCGCCCTCGCGGCCTCGACGGGACCATGGAGCATAGATTGGCATCTTTTCTGCTAGATCCTCGGTAACGGTGACCATGCGTCAAAGTTTCGTTGTCTGGCCACGATAGCCGGCCAAACGATTGTTGCATCACGCGTTTCACCCATCGCAATGATCTGGAGGAGATACAAGTCATGTCATCAGCCAAGCCCCTTGTCGATAACGGAGACCCGAGCATGGAGATCAACACCCACTTCGGTACGCAGCACATCGATCCCGCCTCCGTGATCCATTTCCCGCACGGCCTCGCCGGATTCGAACAATTGCACGAGTTCAAGCTGTTCCACGAAGAAGGCAAGCCGACGGTGTTTTTCCTGCAGGCACTCGAAGACCCGGACGTGCAGTTCTCGGTCGTCAACCCCGATACCTATCAGGTGAACTACGAGTGCGTGCTCAGCGATGAAGAGGCCGCGACCCTGCAACTGGAAGATCCGAGCGACATCGCCGTGCTGGTGACCCTGGCCAGTGGCGGTGAATACGACCGCGGCATCCACGCCAATTTCATGGGACCGATCATGCTGAACACCAGCAAGCGCATCGGCCTGCAGAAGCATCTCAACCAGGTCAGCGGCAGCGTGGTGATCCGGGCAGAGTAAACAGCTTGCGAAGGCAAGAGCCGGCCGGTCTCCTGCCTTTGCCAGCGGCAAAGCCTTGCCGCTCTCGTTGCAACCGGCCAGCTCTCGATGATCCTCCAACGCTTATCCCTTCCCTGCACAATGCCGGGAAGGGTTTTTTTATTGCCCCTGGCGCGCGAGGACCTCTACAGGGCTGCACGCAAGGCACATTCTCATCAGTTGGCATCATGTTTGCTGTAGTCCGGGTGTAACCCCATCGCCCGGTGTCCGGCACCGCAGCGAACTGTTTGAATCTGGATGAACAAGAGGCTCCGAAAATGCCACAGGTGATCAACACGAACATGATGTCGCTGAACAGTCAGCGGGCACTCAACCTCTCGCAGAACAGCATGCAGACATCGCTCGAGCGGCTGTCGTCAGGTCTTCGCATCAACCGCGCAAAGGACGATGCCGCCGGGCTCGCCATCTCCGAGCGTATCGGCGCACAGGTCCGCGGCCTGGAGCAGGCCAACCGCAACGGCCTGGACGGCATATCGTTGATGCAGACTGCTGAAGGCGCGCTCGACGAGGTCGGCAACATGCTGCAGCGCATGCGCGAACTCGCGGTGCAATCGGCCAACGGCACCGTCAGCGACCAGGACAAGGCCTCGCTCAACAACGAGTACCAGGAACTTCGCGAGGAGATCAACCGCGTGATCAATTCTGCTGAGTTCAACGGCGTCAATCTGTTGGGCACCGATGCGTCTCTGACGCTGCAGATCGGCTATCGTGCGGGCAGTGCGAATTCCTATCAGATCATTGTTTCCACCACCGACCTGGCGGGCCGCGGTATCGGCAGCGGTGGCATCTCCTTCGTTGCTGCCAGCGTGGCGTCGAACACGATCTCAACAGCATCTACAGCGCTGCTGAGGCTCAGCAAGCTCGACGCGGCCATCGACCAGATCACCCAGAAGCGCGCCGACTTTGGCGCCAAGCAGAACCGCATCGAGTCCACGCTGCGCAACAACGCCAATACCATCGAGAACCAGAGCGCCGCACGCAGCCGCATTCGTGATGCCGACTTCGCGCGCGAGACCGCGAACCTGACGCGCACGCAGATACTGCAGCAGGCGGGCACCGCGATGTTGGCGCAGGCGAACCAGATACCGCAGAACGTGCTGCAGTTGCTCGGCTAGAATTGACCAGGTTCGTAAACAGCTGATGCGGCATTTATGGATTCCGGCCATGTCCCGAGGCGGGGCATGGTCGGCCTCCTGAGGGGCACACCATCGACATGGACAAGCCGCAGTTCTACGTAAACAGTTTCGGCGACCGGTACCTGTACGAGGTCAACCGCGGCAGCTTCAACCGCCTCGGCGCCAGCAACCTGTTCAGGCACCATTTCGGCGAGCGCCTGTTTGCGAAGGACTCATTGACCATCGTCGTCGGCACTGACTCGGGTATGCTGCTGCGCCATGTTCAGCGGCAGGGCGTGCCCGATGGCTCCCGCTACCTGTTTCTAGAGCTCGACCATCTGCTGCCGATCATCCGCGAGGAGCTTGCCGGCGACGAACTCGACGACACTGTCCATCTGATCGGGCAAAACGCTCTCAGCGACGCCCTCAAAGACGTCCACTTCGCAGACTATGCAAACATCGGCGCGATCAAACTGCTCGAATCGATCGGCGCCGTTGACGCCTATACGAGCGAATATCGTCAGGCGGTGTCTGAGATCACGCAGCAGCTGGACGCGGTCCTCTGGGCGTACAACTGCCAGCTGAGCAATCCGACCTTTGTCCAGCGGCAGCTGCAGAACCTGGTCGAGGAACACGTGCCCGGCGAGGTGCTGCGCGACAGCTTCAGCGGCAAGACGGCACTGCTGCTCGGCGGCGGACCGTCACTGGACGAGGTGCTGCCTTGGGCGCGCAAACATCAGGATGAAGTCGTCATCCTGGCGGTCTCGCGCATCTGCCGCCGCCTGCGCGAGGCCGGCGTCGTACCGCACCTGGTCGTGTCGATCGACCCGACAGAGCTGAGCTTCGACATCAGCAAGGAACTGCTGCTGCTGGATGAGCGGGTGATATTCGCGCATGCCAACCACGTGACATATCCGTTGCTCGCGCAGTGGCGGGGACGCAGCGTGTTTCTCGACCGTCGTTACCCCTGGGTCAGCAAGCAGGACACGCACAACATCACGGCGGCCGGCCCGACGGTCACCAACACGGCCTTCGCCCTCGCCCGCGCGATGGGGTTCGCACGCGTGGTGTTCGGCGGCATCGACCTGTGCCACAGCAGCGACGGCTACTCGCATGCCAAAGGCAGCAACGAGCGCGACGCGGGTCCGCGCCTCGGCGGTACCGGGATGCGGGTCAAGACCAATGCCGGGCGCGAAGCAGAGACCACACCCGACTTCTTCAATGCAATAACCTCGTTCGGCATCCAGGCGGTCGCGGCCAGGGACAGTGGCATCGAGGTCATCAATCCTGCCGCCGATGCGGCGGTCATCGATGGTGTCGAGTACCGGCCCCTGGAACAGATCGAACTCGGCGACGCTCTGGACGCGTTCGAATCCCTGCACGCCTGCCTGCCGGTGGACTCGCCGGAGATGCGGCTCGCAAACCTGTCGCGGATGCAGCGCGAGCTGGCCCGCGCCAACGGACGCCTGCGCAGCGTGGTGGAACTGGCCGAGGAGGCGCTCGAATGCAATGCGGGCCTGTTCGGGCGCGATGGCAAGACGGCCGACTTCCGCCACAAGAAGCGCATGGACAAGATCGAGCGCCATCTCGACACCAGGCTCAGGGACGTCTCCGAGATCGTCCGCATGTTCAGCAGCCGCGCCTTTCTGCACATGCCGCCTTCGGACCGCGACTGGACCGACAGCGAGATCGAGCAGGCGGGCAACACCTATTACACGGCCTATCGCGACAATGCGCGCGAGGTGCTGAAGCTGGTCGAGCGGGCGCAGGATCGGCTCGCGACCGCCATCGAAGAGGAAAGCGGCGGACCCGACTTCGAGCGACTTTTCGGGCAATGGCAGGAAGACCGGGTACCGGGCAGGGCGCAGGTCTGGCGTCATCGCCATCCACGGGCAGCCGCGGCCTTGTCCACAACGCTCCAGGAGCGCTTCGCCAGCTTCGACAGTGCCTTTCAGTGCCTGATGCAGCAGCGCGACACATCCCACGCCATCAAGGTCCGCAACGAGGTATCACTGACCCCGGTGCGCGGACGCCTGCAGGCCCTGTTCAAGGAGCGCAACCAACAGGAGCTGCGCAACACGGTGCGCCAACTGCAGAATCTGGACGCGCCCGAGGCCATCCAGCTGGTCCATCTCGCCGCTGCTTATCTGGCGGAGCTTGAGGACGAACCGGACAGGGCATTCGCGGCCTACGGAGAGCTGATCGAAGACGTACGTGCCGACCTCGAGCGCGGCGCAGAGGAAACACCCAACCCGCGCCTCGAAGATGCGCTGCGGCGCATGGTGTTCATCGCCATGTCGCAGGATTGGCGCGATCAGGCCCTATTGATCCTCGAGACCCTTGCCGGCCTCGCCCCGGCCTATGAGCCGCAGTTTGCCGAACTGTTGCGCCTGTCGGGCAACCTGGAGGCGGCCGCGAACGTGTATACCGATTACCTCAGCAAGGCACCCGACGACCATGTCGCCATGCTGCGCCTCGGCAAATTGTATCGGGCCATGGGCGCCGTAGAGGCGGCCAGGACCGCATTCGCGTACATCCTGGACAGTGATCCGGACAACAAGGCCGCGCAGTCACTGCTCGAGGAAATCGAAACCGCCGCCTGAACCGCTGCAACCAAGGCCCTGGCGATTCTCCGTGGAGAATGCCCGCCGGGGTGCCTGGCACCGCAGAACAGACAAAGCACCGGATTGGGCAGCGAGCGGACTGCGCGTTGCCGCGCCAGCCGATCCGTGCCGTCGGGCAAGGCCCCGATCGCGCGCGATTGGCGCGCCAGATAGGGCACCGGAACAACGCGCCGCCAGGCATTGGTTGCGGATCTGGCCGCCAGGGCCATGTTAGACTCGGGCTGCCATGCGACCCGTGCCAAATAGTGTCCGAAAGGCCGTTCGTGGACGATAGCCACTGCCGTCATGCTGCCACCTGGCTCGAAGGTGTTCAGGAATTAGCTTAATGCGCCGATACTTCCCGGTAGTGGCTTCTGAAGGAAATAACAAATACTGGTATTGGATCGTTATGCTGATGCTACGCCTGTTCCGCACACTGTCGCTTCTGACCCTCATCATTCCATTGGCAAGCCAGGCGGTGACGCTCGGTGAGGCCCGCGTCAATTCGTACCTGAATCAACCGCTGGACGCCGAGATCGACCTGATCGGGCTGGAACCTGGCCAGCAGGAAGATCTGCGCCTGCGACTCGCCAACGACCAATATTTCGAGCGCCTGGGCATCGTCTACGATCGCTTCCTGCTCAACCTGCAGTTCGATGTGGTGCGCATGGGCAGCAAGTGGGTGGTGCGCGTGCGCACCACTCGGCCGGTCACCGAACCCTTTCTCGATTTTCCGCTGCAGCTGGCCTGGCGCGGTGGCCAGATGATCAGGCAGTACACGCTGCTGCTGGACCCACCGAGGCGCATACAGCTTGCGCGCGCGGGCAGCCGCCCGCAGTCTGCCGCAGCGGCCGCGCCACAGCGCTCGACGCCCACCGCGGCAGACTCCGGCAGTTACGGGCCGGTGCAGCGCGGCGAGACCCTGTGGCCGATTGCCGAGAAACTGAAACCCGCGGGGATCACGACACGGCAGATGGCAATGGCCCTGCTGCGCGCCAATCCCGAGGCCTTCATCAACGGCAACATCAATCTGCTGCGTGCCGGGGTCACCCTCACGATACCGCCACGCGGCTTCATCGAGGAACTCGATCCTGCAGCAGCGCGCACCGAGTTCGCTGCACACAGCCGAAGCCAGCGCCGCCAGATGCCCGCGGTGGCGACCTCGCCGCGCGCGCTGGAGACGGCGAACGGCCGCCAGTCCGCACCGCCCAATGCCGCTGACGAATCGACCGAGGCCAAGGCGATCGAGCCATCCGGAGAACCGGCCAGCAAGGAAGCGCAACTGCGCATCCTTACCGAAAGGGCGGACAGCGAAATCAAACCCGGCAGCGAGCAGAAGCTGAAGGAACAGCTCCTGGTCACCATGGAGGAGATCGAGAGCAACCGCCTGACCACCGGCGCGATCGAATCCCGCCTGGCGAGACTCGAGGCCGAATTGGCGCAGATGCAGCAACTGGTCGAACTCAAGGATGCGCAGATCGCGGCGCTGCAGTCCGAGGTTTCCACGCGCAATGAGATCCAGGAGGCGGCCGAGCAGGCGGAGCCTACGTTACCGGCACCCAGCGCGCCGCAACTGCCCGCGGCCCTGCGGACCACTGGCCCCGAGACTGTCGGCGCCGGCCCAGCGCCGGCCGCCAGCCCGGCACCCATCCAGGTAATCGAGCCGGTCCCGGTTGCGATGCCGCGCAGCCCGGCGCAGCCCTGGCACGAGGAGTACCTGTGGGCCGTCTGGGCGGTGCTAGCCCTGCTCGGCGCGATTGCGCTGCTGCTGATGTTTAGACGCCCGCGTGCGCGCTCGGAGCAGATTCCAATGGCGGATCTGCCCGAACTGCAAACCGCGTCGCCGCGGCCCTATGCGACCGCGGCCGCTCCCGAACCGGCAGACCTGCGCGAGGCCGAGAAGGATGCCGAGGAGCTGTCGCGCGAACGCCTGCGGGGCGAACAACGGTCGCCGGCAAGCGCACAGCAATCGCCCGGATTGCAAACCTCACAGCGCAAGGAACCGGAAGGCGAGATCCACGATGACATCAGCGAGTCGCTGCTCGACGAGATGCTCGACGAGAGCAAGCTGTTGAGTGGCCGACCGCAAAAGAGCCGGCTGGAGGGCGAGTCGGAGTTCAACGATGAAGACATCGCATCCTGGATCAAGGAACTGGGCGCCGAGGTGGAACGCAGCGAGCCACGCAGCGCAAACGACGAGCGCCCGTCTGGCGATGAAGACATTCCCAGCATCCTCACCGAGTTGGACGATCAGCTGACGTCGTCCGCGCCCAAGCCTCTGGGCTCGACCCAGGGTATCCACCTGGATCCAATAGACGACGACATCGAGGACGACACCTTCACGATGAGCCTGGATCTGGCGCGGGCCTACCTCGAGATCGGTGACCAGGAGGGCGCCAGGGACATGCTGAACCAGGCGCTGGGCGGCGCGCGCAACCCGGAACACCGGCGGCAGATCGAGGAACTGCTGCAGCAGATCGACTGAGCTGATTGGCCGCAATGATCCGGCGCAGCGGCCCGTGCGGACCCGTCACCCCGACGACAGCCCGCCTCCAGGACCTCAGGGACGAGCTGCTCAGCCGCCGACGCTTCCTGATTCAGGCCGCTGGCGGCACGGTCACCCTGCTGTTCGGCCTGCCCACGGCAGGTGCAGTCGACGCCCCTGACCCCTGGGCCACACTCGATGCGGTTACCCGGCACCTGCTGCCCAGCGAACCGGACAGTCCAGGCGCGGTCGAGATTCGCGCACTCGACTACCTGCGCTTCGTGGTCGACGACGTCAGGGTGGACCCGCAGACGCGCGAGTTCATCCTGCAGGGCACTCGTTGGCTCGACGACCTGGCGGAGCAACAGCAGCAGCTGACCTTCGCGGCCCTCTCCGTCGACAACAAGGAGGACCTGCTGCGCCAGGTCGCTGCCACCCAGGCCGGTGAAAACTGGATTTCGACGCTGCTGACCTACCTGTTCGAGGCGCTGCTGAGCGCACCGGCCTACGGCGGCAACCCCGACGGCATCGGCTGGCGTTGGCTGGAGATTGTCCCGGGCTTCCCGCTGCCGGGCCCGGGCACACGCTACCCCGAGCTGCCGCTGTGAGCCGCGACTGCGACGTCTGCGTAGTCGGCAGCGGCGCCGGCGGTGGTCCGATCGCGTACAGCCTGGCCGCGGCAGGCTTCTCGGTCATCGTACTCGAGAAGGGTCCCTGGCTGACCGAGCGGCATTTCACCAAGGACGAACTGGCGTGCTGCCGACGCAGCGTCTACACCCCTGCGCTGCGCGACGAGCAGCACGTGATCGAGCAGCCCGACGCGGCGAGCGGCTGGCGGGCGACGCCCACCGCAGAGTCCGGGTGGAACTTCTGGAACGGCAACTGCGTGGGCGGCTCGAGCAACTTCATGAGTGGCTATTTCCATCGCTTGAAGCCGATCGACTTCAAGCTGCGCAGCACCTTCGGCCCGATCGAGGGCGCCAACGTGGTCGACTGGCCGATCGACTACGCCGACCTGGAACCCTACTACGCCAGGGTCGAGCGGCTGATCGGTGTATCCGGCAGCGTCGCGGCACATCACCTCAACGAGCCGCGCTCGACCCCGGACTTCCCGTTTCCGCCGACCGCCGAGCACCCCATCTCGCAGCGTATCGACCAGGCCGCAACTGCGCTCGGTTTTCACGCCTTGCGCGTACCACGTGCGATCCTGTCGCAGCCGGCGATGCAGCGGCGTGCCTGCGAATACTCCGGCTTCTGCGGCAGCTTCGGCTGCTCGAGTGGCGCGAAGGGCAGCGCACGTGCGGCGCTGCTCGACCACGCGGTGGCCGGTGGACGCTGCGAAGTCAGGCCGCACGCCAAGGTCTTTCGCATCGCCACGGACCGGCAAGGCCGGATCAGCTCGGTCGATTACTACGACCAGGCCGGTATCGCCCGGCAAGTGGATGCACGCATCTACGTGGTCGCCTGCCAGGCAATAGAGACCAGCCGCCTGCTGCTCGCCTCGGTCGGCCCGAAGTTCGCGAACGGCCTAGCCAACAACCACGGCCAGGTCGGTCGCAACCTGCTGTTCTCGGCAGGTGGCACAGGCAGCGGCGACATGGTGTTTGCCGACCATTCGGCCGACCAGATCACGGCACTGCGCACAATGGGTCCGTTCGTCAACCGCGCGCTCGACGACTGGTACACCATCGACGACCCGCAGCTGGGTCGCGCGAAAGGCGGCATCATCGAATTTCTGTGGGACCATCCCAACGCGGTGGCACGTGCGCAGAACGCCAAGTGGCGCAATGGCGAACTGGTCTGGGGAAGGCCGTTGAAACGCCGCCTCGAGACATGGTTCCGCACCGACCGGACGCTCAACTTCGAGGTGTTCAACGACTGGCTGCCCAATGATGACTGCTTGGTCGCGCTGGACGGCCGGGTACGCGACCGGTGGGGCAGTCCGGTGGCGAAGATACGCATCGGCGCACACCCGCACGACCAGCGGGTCGGCCGCTTTCTCGCCGCCAAGGGCGAGCAACTCCTGGCAGAGCTGGGGGCAAGACGCGTCGTGTCATCGGTGGGACCGGCGCCGCCGGCCAATCTGCAGGCCGGTGGTTGCCGCTTCGGCATCGCAGCGGAGACCTCGGTCCTCGACCCGGATTGCCGGGCACACGAGATCGATAACCTGTTCATCAGTGACGGCAGCTTCATGCCGACCGGCGGCAGCGTACCCTACACCTTCACGATCTACGCCAACAGCTTGCGCGTCGCCGACCGGATCATCGCCCAACTGGGCGGCCCGCGCGCGGCAGTGTCTCGATCAGAACGGTGAATCGAAAGACGACAACGGCCGGAGCCCGCCGACATGTCGCTTCACCTCGTCCCACAGCGCACGATAGGCGCGGCCGGCCGTCGAGCGTGGTGCGTAGTCGGTGACGGGTCGCCGTTCCAGGCCCATACGTTCCACCTCGCTCGCGTACGGAATCAACGTCTGCAATACGGTGCAGCGCGGATCCCCGGCGCTCGCGATGACGTCCTGGTGCAGGCGCTTGCGGCGGTCGACCATCGAGTAAAAGGTGTAAACCGGCGTCTTCAGCCCATGGCCCTCCATGAAATCGAGGAGTTGTTCCAGGGTGCGCAGCGACAAGATGGTCGGGATGCTCGGCAGCAGCAGGGCATCGGCGGCGCGGAAGATGTTTTCTGATACCAGCGAAATGCTCGGCGGACAGTCCAGCACGACCAGATCGTATCGATCGGCGAGCGGGCGCAACAGTTTGAGCAGGCGCAGCGCGGGCTTCTTGTTCTCACCCAGCAGCAGATCCATGTTGCGGTACGAAAAGTCGGCCGGCAGCAGGTCCAGGTTATGAAAGTCTGAACCCTTGAGAACCTCGTCCAGTTCGCGCTTGCCACGGAACATCGCGGCGCTGCGCTTGACCCTCGGCTTGACCCGCAGATAGAAGGTCGCGGCGGCCTGGGGATCCAGGTCCCAGATCAATGTCCGCAGTCCGCTTTCCGCGGCCAGATGGGCCAGGTTGACTGCAGTAGCGGTCTTGCCGACGCCACCCTTGATATTGTAGATACCGAGAATTTTCATCCGAGTGGCGCACCCCGCTCCTTGAAAAGACGCTTGAAGTTGTCGCGGTTCCTGCGCGAATCGAAATGCGCGAAGGTCTCTGCAAAGCGATCGTGGGCGCGCTGTTGCTGATGCAGCAGATCGGCCACCAGCGCGCCGATCGCCATCACGGTATCCAGGTATTGCGGATCACCATGGTCACAGGCCTGTGCGAAATCGGCCAGCCTCTCGGCCTGGACCTGCCTGTCCTGATACTCGCCAAGGTTGTCCAGCAGTTCTTTGAGCGTACCGATGATGCCCTTGAGTTCACCCGCAGGATAGATGCGGAGGAAGAACTCGGTCAGATAGCGCAGCTTTTTGCAGTCCTTGCGCAGTTCGTGCAGGAACTCAGGCTCAGCACCGTCGCGCGCGGTGCGCCCGTCCTTCAGCACCTTCTTGTACATGCGCCAGATGCGCTGCGAGGCGACGCGCTCGATCGGCAGGTCGGCGAACCAGCCGGGTTCGCCGGGCGGCACGTCGGCCTCGAGGACATGCCGCCAGTCGTCCAGCAGCGCCTGCAGTTGAGGCGATTCGAGTTGCCGCTTCAGCTCCGCCTGCGCGCTGCGCTGCGCATCCCGCAGGTGCCGTTCGAGGCCATCCAGACCACCGGCCATAACCGCGGGCAGGCTGGCGCGATAGCGCGGCAATTCCAGTAGGAAGACATCCAGATCCCGGGTTGGGCCCGTGATCTGACCGAGCCAGGCAAAACGCTGCCTGAACTCCGCGACGATCTCTTCCGGCAGCACTCGCTTAACCTGGGTCAGTGCCGAGCGTGTGCGACGCGTCGCAACACGCAGGTCGTGCAGAAACTCCGAATCCAGGTCGGCACGCGTACCCGGGATGTTGCGTCCAATAGTGTCGAGCAGGACCAGCATGACCTTGCGCAGGGCATCCAGCGCCGTCTGTTGTGGCTTGAGCGGCACGTCCAGCTTCGAGCTGTAATCGCCAGGCTCACGCGCAACCGCGGTAAGCGCCTCATCGAAAAGGCATTGCGGTGCCTTGGGCCACTCCATCTCGTCGGCAAAACGGCGTGCCAGGGCCTCATGCTCATGTGCGTAGCCCGTCACCGGCAACAGACGCACCCGCGGCAACAGTGCGCGCGGCTCGTTCACCTCGGGCGACTCGCAGCGCAGGGTCAGCAGTTGCAGACGCACGACCGTCTTGGCGTCTTCGTTGAGTACGCGCAGCTCGACCACCTTGCCGCGCACGCTGACGATCGGCAACAAAACGCGAATCCCGAGCGGGCCGACCACCCGGGACTTCAGATCACTGTCCGGCAGCTCACCGGGCCAGGCAGGCTCGGCCTCGAAAACGACCGCGTCTACGCATTCCTCGCCCGCCGGCGACTTCAGTCTCAGCAGCCTGCCCTGCGGCAGGTCCACCTGCAGCAGGCGAAGACCGGCCCTATGCAGTCGCCAGTCGAAGCTGTCGTAGAAACGCAGTGAGACCTCTGTAGAGTCACCGACCTGGCAATGCGCATCGCCGTCCAGCTCGCGGGCAAAGCGTTCGGCCGACAGCTCGTGCGGCAGCAGAAATGCGTAACTTATGGTGTCGTGCATGTGGCGCAGACCCTGGGTGACTGGCAATTGGGTATGGCAGCAGATCTGCCAGGCGAGCTCCGGTGCACAGCCTACACGACGCAGCGGACTGATCGATACCGGGCGCTCGGCGTATATGGTATGCACCCCATTCGCGACTGAATAATTAATGTTGTAAATTGGTCAACTGGTTTGACCGCTTATGTCCACGCATCAGGGGCGGGAATCACCCCACCCGGAGAGCGCACCGACACTGGCCAGATCGTATCGACCCTACATGAAGGAGACGAAGATGTTCAAACCCCTGCTGATTGGCAGCACCTTGATCGGCGTCCTCGGCGCGCCGCTGCTGCAAGCCGAACAGGCGCCCGCGACGCAGTTCCAGCCGACCGCGCCGGGGCAGATGCCGCCGTGGGTGCAGCAACCGATGACCAGCGCCCCGCAGCTGCCGGCATGGGTAAAGGAACGACGGGCGCAGCTCGGGATCACCGAACAGACGCAGCCGCCGGCGCCCCCGGTTGCGGAGCAGCCTCCCGAGGCCGCGCAGATGGGTGAGATGGCGACCCGGCCCGAGGTGCCTTCCTGGGTGACCGAACAACACACCGCGCCGGCCGCGCCGCAGCCCCCCGAGGCGCCGCAGCTGGGCGACATGCCCACATGGCCCGAACTGCCAGCCTGGGTCAAGGAGCAGTATCCGGACATGGCCAGGCCGGCCGCACCGACACCGCCCGAGGCACCGCAGATGGGCGACATGCCCGCGCGGCCCGAACAGCCCGCCTGGGTCGCAGAGCAGCGCTCGCAGATGACCGCGCCGGCCGCCCCGGTGGCCCCCACGGCACCGCAGATGGGCGACATGCCCGCGCGTCCCGAACGGCCCGCCTGGGTCGAAGAGCAGCGCTCGCAGATGACCGCGCCGGCCGCCCCGGTGGCCCCCACGGCACCGCAGCTGCGCGACATACCGGTGGCACAGGCATGGCCGAACCCAGGTCCGGCCGCGCAAATGTCGCAGCAGCCAGCCGAACTGGCGCCACAGGTCCCGCCGCAAGGGATGTACCCGGGCCCGGTGTATCAACCCTGGGGCGGCGTGCCCTATGGTGGCTGGAACCATGGCTGGAGCCCGTGGGGCAACAGCTGGGGTAACGGCTGGAACAATGGCGGTTGGCCTTGGGGCAGCGGCGGTGGTAACGGCTGGAACAGCGGCTGGTGGCCGTGGGACAGCGGATGGGGCAACAGCGGCTGGGGCAACCGTGGCTGGGGCAACAGCGGTTGGGGCAACCGTGGCTGGAACGACGGCTATGGCAGCGGCTGGGGTGACGGCAGGAGCAACTTCATCGGCGATGGGTCGGGCGATGCCGCTGGCGATGCAGACTTCAGTTTCGCGATGCGCGCCTGGGCCAGCGGCGATCTGCGCGGGCGCGGTGACGCCTATGGCGACGGTTACGGCCGCGGCTACGGGTATGGCTATCAGGGCTACGCACCCTACCCTCCCCCGGTCGGTGGCGTCGCGATGGCGCCTGAGCCAATGGCACCGCCAGCCCCGGCCGACACCGACGAGGACGGCGTGGCCGACACGACAGACCTGTGTCCGGACACTGCGGCCGGGGTCAGTGTCGACACCCTCGGCTGTGACGACGCGGCCCGCATCGTGCTGCGCGGGGTCAATTTCAAGACCGACTCAGACGAACTGACCGAAGAGTCGCTGGCAATCCTGGACGGGGTGTCGGCTACCCTTTCGGCCAACCCGGAGATCAAGGTGATGGTCGCCGGCCACACCGACGCGGATGGAGACGACGCCTACAACAAGGACCTGTCTCAGCGCCGCGCGCAAAGCGTGGTCAACTATCTGACCAGCCAGGGCGTAAGTCGCGACAACCTGATCGCCAAGGGCTACGGCGAAGAGCAACCGATCGCATCCAACGATTCGGCAGAGGGAAAGGCACAGAACCGCCGCGTCGAACTGAACCGGCTGTAAGCGGAGGCTGCCCGCTCGAGCAAAAGGCGCCGTCGGCCGACGGCGCCTTTTGTCTCTGTGCAGCCGTCAACCGCCGCCAAGGCTCACGCTCAGCGCAGGAAATTGAACAGACTCAGGTCCTGGACCTTGATGAAGCCCTGCTGCGAGGCCTGCAGCGCGGTCAACTGCTGGTTGAAGCGGCTGATCGCCTCGGCGTAGTCGAGATCCTCCAGCGAGGATCGTACATCGGCGACCGCCAGATCGAAGGCATCGTTCGCGGCCTTTTGATCCTCGATCGCATTCATGCGCGCACCGATCCTGGCGCGGGTATTGAAAAGACTCGTGAACGCCGAGTCGATGTCGGTCATCGCATCCGGATAGCCGTTGCCCGCCTCGAGGCTGGTTGCCAGCGACCACAGCACCTTGCCGATGTCGGTAGTGCCACCGGCGGCGGCCGCGAAATCCGTGAAGATGCTGCTCGGATCACCGGTCGCCACCTCCCGACCATCACCGATCTGCAGCATGCGCTGTCCCGTTGCAACGCCATAGTCGAATTGCCCGGTATTCACGTCCACCAGGCTCACCGGCTTGCTCAGACTCTGAAACCCGCCGAACAGATACTCGCCGTTGGCATCCCTGGCGTTGGCGAACTGCAGGAAGCTGTCGAGGTGCTGCCACACCTCGGCCGCAATGGCACGCCGGTCGTCCGCGTTCAGCGTACCGTTGTTGCCCTGTACCGCGAGCTCGCGAACCCGCTGCAACAGGTCTTCGACCCCGATCAATGCAGTTTCTTCCTGGTCGAGCTTTGCCATCGCGGCGTCCGCATTGCGCTGGTACTGAGACAGACGCTGCTGTGCCTCTTTGAGATCGAGGACACGCACCGCTGCTGACGGATCGTCGGATGGCCGGAGTATGCGCTTGCCACTGGCAACCTGGAGCTCCGTCTGACTGAGTTCACGTTGCCTTGCGAGCATCGCGTCCACACTCTGCTGAAACATCTGTGAGGTCGAGATACGCATCGCTACCTCCTCACTGCACCGAGCAAGGATTCGAACAGGGAATTGGCAATACTGATCACCTGGGCAGCGGCCTGGTAGGCCTGCTGGAAACGCACCAGGTCGGCTGCCTCCTCATCCAGGTTGACGCCCGACACCTCCGACTTGGCCGACTCGGCCTGCACCAGCAGATTCTTCTGCACGCTGGCGTTGCTGCCTGCCTGATGGGTCTTGGTGCCGACATCGGCGATCAGGGTGCCGTAGGTACTCGCGATAGTCGCTGTGCCGCCAATCATCAGCTTGGCGGTCTGCAGATCCGCCAGGCGCCGCGCATTGCGGTTATCGCCGACGCCGCCGATGTTGTCCTGGATTATGAAGGTGTCACCGGCGTTCGGCGTCCCGGTCATCGTAAAGTCGAAGACCCCCAGGCCGGCAATCTCGAGACGGTAATTCTGGCCCATGACATAGGGTAGGTTGCCGGCAATCGGGTTCCCGTCCACGTCGACAAACTGCGTGCCGCCGGGCGGCACCAACTCGTTTGCCGCGTTGTAGGTCAGCGAAACGCTGAAGGCCGGCGCCGCCGCGACGCCAGGCGCCGCACGCGCCGTCAATGCACCGGCACCGATGTGACCCGTGCCGGTATTGCCGCTGACATCTGCCGCGCGTACGGCCTCTGCGGCTGCGATATCACGCTCGTTGCTGACCAGCAGGCCGATCCCTGACGCACCGTTTCTGGTGGGGCGCAGCAGGAAACTGTCGCCTGCCACTCCGCTGGCCAGCACGCTGAATCCGAGGTCTGCAGGTGCAGCAGCAATGATGCGATCAGGCGGACCCGCGGTCACACTCAGCGGCACGTTGCCGCCGGTCTCCAGGTCGGTCATCGACCAGGCCCCTGCGACGTTGTCCAGGCGATAGTTGTGCGTGGTGAGTTGGGAGGCGTCTTCTATGGCTAGTGTGGCAGAACTGCCTGCCGAATTGCCCTGCCTGCCCAGCGCCTGCGGCGCGGCCAGCGAGAAGAAGTCGCCGCCCAGTTCGCCGTCCAGGTCCATGCCGGTCTGATGCTCCTCGTTGAAGAACGAGGCCATGCCGATGGCGACCCTGCCCAAGCCGTTCTGCGCCTCATCGAGCACCTCGTCACGGAAGCGCATCAGGCCGCCCAGGCTGCCGCCACTCATCTGCGCGGTGACGTTCACCGTCGGACCGCTGAACTGCTGCACCACCAGTTCCTTCTGCTCGGCGTCGTATGGGTTTTGCGCCACAGCAAGGGTGTTGTGGTGGCCGCCGACCACCAGGGCTTGGCCGGTGCCGATGAACACATTCATCGAACCGTCCGACTGCTGCATCGCCGACACGTTGGTGTAATGGCTGAGTTGGTCGACCAGCCGGTCGCGCTCGTCCAGGATATCGTTCGGGACGCCGCCGATGCCACCATTCAGGCTGCCGATCCGCGAATTGACCTCGGCCAGCGATTGGGCCAGCGAGTTGATCTCGCCTACCTGACTGTCGACATCGCGATTGACCTGGGTGCGCAGATTACCGAACCAGCCGTCCAGCGCATTGAAGCGATCGTTCAGCTGTGTCGCCCGGTTGAGCATCACCGCGCGGGCCGCGATCGAGGTTGGATCGCTGGCGACATCGTTAACGCTGGCGAAGAACTGCTGCATCATGTCGTCGATGCCGGCCGAGGCATCTGCGATCACGTTGTCGATCTGCATTGCGCGTTGTTCGTAGACAGAGGACTCCTCGTAGGAGGACGTGTAGTCACGCACCCGGGTGGCGAGAAAGTCGTCATACGCGCGATGAATGGAGGCGGCATCGACCCCCGAGCCGACATAGCCCTGTCCGGTCATCTGCGGCTGCCGGGTGCCCAGCTCGACGGTCTGCCGGCTGTATCCCTCGGTGTTGACGTTGGCGATGTTGTGCCCGGTCGTTTCCATCTGCCGCTTGAAGGCATTCAGCGCGCTGACGCCGGTATTGATGATGCTTGCCATTGTTTGTCACCGGACCATCTGTTGTCAGATGGTCACCTGGCCCTCCACTACGGTCTGCCTGGCGCGCTGCATCGCCTCGCTGTCGAGGATGCGTTGGATCTTCTGGGCATACGCAGGATCGGTTGCGTACCCGGCCTGCTGCAATGCGGTGAAATAGGCCGCGGGATCATCCACGTTGCGCAGTGCCTTCTGGTAGCGTGGATTACCGCGCACAAAATCGACATAGTCGGCAAAGCTCTGTTCGTACGAGTCGTAGGCGCGGAAATTGGCGCGCGTCTGCAGCGCCACACCGTCGCGGTACTCGAGCGTGCTGACCTGTACCTTGTCGCCCTGCCACCGCGAATCGGCCTTGATTCCGAACAGGTTGTGGCTGCTGTCGCCATCGCTGTGCGGCATTACGTGGCGGCCCCAGCCGGTCTCGAGCGCCGCCTGTGCCAGCAATGCCTCCGGCGCCAGATTGAGCCTGGCTGCAGCCTGTTCGGCGGCCGGCCACAGACGCCCGAGGAACGACTCCGGCGTGCCGTCCAGAGCGACCGACATGGCCGTGTCTGCGGGGGTCTTGAGCGGCGCCCCGGACGGCTGGGCCAGGATCGGCATACCCACGTAGTCTTCCGGATTCAGGTTGCGGTAGGACGCGGCGATCCCACCGCCGAGCTGGCGCTTGATCACCTCGGCCAGCCCGATACCCTGCTTGTTCGCCATGTCCATCGAGATCTGCTTGTCGTACATCTCCCTGTAGAACTCGCTTTGCTTACTGTCCATCAGCCCGCCGCCGAGGCTGGCGTCGCGCATGCTCTTGAGCATCATCTGCAGGAACAGCGACTCGAACTGACGCGAGACCTGGTCGAGGGCCGCGTCCTGGTCGTCGCGTGCGCGTGCGCGCAGCGCGGCAAGGCCGGAGAAATCGGTATAGACCTGGGCCATGTCGAGCGTCATGTCAGCGCTCACATCACCACCAGATCCGCCTGCAGTGAGCCGGCCTGCTTCAGGGCCTCGAGGATGGCGATCAGGTCGTACGGACCGGCCCCGACCTGGTTCACGGCGCGCACCACGGAATCCAGCGTGACCCCGGGATTGAACACGAACATGCGACGGTCGCCCGGCGCCTGCACCGAGACATCGGACTGCGGCGTGGTGACTGTCCTGCCGCTGGCCAGGGGATTGGGCTGCGAGACCTGCATATTCTCGCTGATGGTTACCACTAGGTTGCCGTGCGACACCGCGGCCGGGCTGACCCGCACGGTGCTGTTGATGACCACCGTGCCGGTGCGCGAGTTGACGATCACTCGCGCGACCGCGGCGGCCGGGTCGACCGAGAGGTTCTCGATCATCGAAACGAAGCTGACCCGCTGGCCGCCATTGCGCGGCGCGTTCACCTTTACCGAGGTCGCATCGACCGCCGTGGCCGTGCCGTCGCCGATCGCCTTGTTGATCGCATCGGCAACGCGCTGCACGGTAGTGAAGTCACCGGACTTCAGGTTCAGGGTCAAGGTCGGTGCGTCACCGAAGGGTGTCGGCACACTGCGCTCGACCGTCGCGCCGCCGGGGATCCGCCCGGAACTCGGGATATTGATCGTCACCTTGGAGCCGTCCGAGCCCTCCGCTGAAAGGCCGCCAACCGACAGATTGCCCTGCGCTATCGCATACACCTGGCCATCGATACCCTTCAACGGGGTCATCAGCAGACTGCCACCGCGCAGGCTCTTGGCGTCACCGATCGAGGATATGGTCACGTCGAGCTCCTGGCCCGGCTTGGCGAACGGCGGCAGATCGGCATGCACGGTGACCGCCGCGACATTCTTCGGATTCAGCTTGATGTTCGGCGGCACCACTATGCCAAGCTGGGTAAGCATGCTGCGCAGGCTCTGCTGGGTGAAGGGCGAGGAGTTCACCTTGTCGCCGCTGCCGTCCAGGCCAACCACCAGGCCGTAGCCGAGCAGCTGGTTGCTGCGCACTCCCTGGATCGTGACCAGGTCCTTGATGCGCTCGGCATGGACCGGTGCCACCGCGATCAGCAGCGCGCTCAGGGCCAGCGTCAGCAGCCGCGACAGGATCGTATTGGGTTTGCAGGTATTCATCGGATCCATCGCTCAGAATGGCATCAGCGCCGAGATGAAGAATTTCGCCAGCCAGCCCATCGTGCTGGCCGTCGACACCTGGCCGTCCCCGATGTAGGTCAGGGTTGCATCGGCAAGCCGGGTCGAGTCGACGGTATTGCGCGGATCGATATCCTCCGGCCGGACAATGCCCGAGACGCGGATGTATTCGTTGCCGCCGGTCATACCGATGCGTTTCTCGCCGCGCACCTGCAGGTAGCCGTTGGGCAGCACGTCGGTCACCATCACCGAGATGGAGCCGTTGAACTGGTTGTTCTGGGTGTTGTCCGCGTCGCCCTGGAAGCTGGTGTCCGACTCCAGGCCCTGGCTCAGATCGTAGGAACCGTTGAAGCCCGGCAGACTGAAGCTCGGCATACTGCCGAACAGGGTCGGGTTGAGGATCGAGGTGCTGTTGCTCTTCGACACGTTACCGGTGTTGGTGTGCTTGGCCTCGGTGTCCTCGACCAGGTTGATCACCAGGATGTCGCCGATGTGGCGTGCGCGCACGTTCTCGAACCAGCTGCGTTCGAACCCAGCCTGGTAGATCGATCCGTTGCCCTGCGGCATCGGCGGTATCGACGCCGGTGGCACGGCGGCGAACTCGGGGTCGCGTTGCGGCGCCGAGTTGCAGCCGGCGAGCAGTGCGGTGCCGATCACCAGCAGCGTGATCGACCGCAGTCCGCGAAGTACCGGTTTGTGGATTGGGCTGTGCATGTCAGGCTACCTGCTGGGTTTGGACGTCAGGCTCAGAGCTGCTGACTGATGTAGGCGAGCATGTCGTCAGTGGTCGAGATCGCCTTGCTGTTCATCTCATAGGCACGCTGGGTCTCGATCATGTTGACCAGCTCCTCGACCACGTTGACGTTCGAACTCTCCAGCGACCCCTGGATAAGGGTCCCGGCGCCGTTCGTTCCGGGGGTATCGGCCTGCGGTGACCCGCTGGCGACCGTCTCGCGATACAGGTTGTCGCCGGCGGCCTCGAGGCCGGTCGGATTGACGAACTGGGCCAGCGTGATGTTGCCGATCTGGCTCGGGGCACTGTTGCCGGCGACCAGCGCCGACACGGTGCCGTCGGAACCGACGGTGACGCTCAGGGTATTGGCCGGGATGGTGATCGCAGGGTCCAGCTGGTAGCCGTTCTGGGTCACCAGCTGGCCGCTCGAATCCATGCCGAAGGAACCGTCGCGCGTGTACACGATGCTGCCGTCCGGGTGACTGATCTGAAAAAAGCCACTGCCCTGGATGGCCATATCGAAGCTGTTGTTGGTCTGCACGATATTGCCCTGGGTGTGCAGCTTCTGGGTGGCGACCGTGCGCACCCCGGTGCCGAGGTACAGGCCCGACGGCAGCGTGGTGTCCTCGGTCGAGTTGGCCCCCGCCTGGCGAACGTTCTGGTAGATCAGGTCCTCGAACACCGCACGGTCACGCTTGAAACCGGTGGTGTTGACGTTGGCGAGGTTGTTGGAGATGACGGACATGCGCGTCTGTTCCGCGTCGAGCCCAGTCTTGGCGATCCACAGTGCTGGATACATGGTGCAAACCTCTCGTCTGGTATGGGCGGCGTCATCTTTCGGGACGCGGCCGGTTGATTCACTTGCCTCTGCCTAACTCTTTGCAAGACTCTTGCCAGCTATGCCGGCCTGGGGTTCCGGCCTGCCTGTGCGCAAGGACGGCAAACGCGACCGGTCGATTACGCCCTAGACCGGGCGCATCACGCTGGCCGCCTTCTCGGCGTCTTCCTTGGCGGTCTGCATCATCTTGACCTGCAGCTCGAAGCGCCGTGAGAGCTCGATCATGTCGACCATCTCATTGACTACGTTGACATTGCTCGACAGCAACGCGCCAGATGCGACGCGCTGGTTGGCATCGGCCTCGGCCTCGCCACCACCCTGCAGGCGGAACAGTCCGTCCTCGCCCTTCTCCATCTGGCCGTACTGCGCCGCCACCAGCTTGATGCGGTCGATCACCGCGAGCTGTTCGGTGGCCGCGCCGAGCGGTCGAATCGATACCGAGCCATCGGTGCCGATCTCGATCTTCTCGAAAGGGGGTATCGCAATCGGCCCGCCATTGCCCATTACCGGCAGGTTGTTGCCGGTTACCAGCAGGCCACTCTCGTCGACCCGCAGATCACCGCGCCGACTGTAGGCCTCGCTGCCGTCACGCGCCTGCACCGCCAGCCAGCCCCCATCCTGGATGGCGACGTCGAGGTCGCGACCGGTGTGCTGAACCGCGCCCGGTGCGAAGTCGGTGGTCGGACGCTCGTCCATCGCGAACACGCGCGTCGGCTGCCCGGCACCCGACACCGGCATGCTGCGGAACTGGTTGAGGTCCTGGAGAAAGCCGGTGGTATTGGCGTTGGCGAGGTTGTTGCTGGCGTTGGCCTGCGCGATCAGCGTCTCCTTCGCCCCGCTCATGGCGACGTAAAGCATGCGATCCATGATGTCCCCCTGTCAGTCGACGGCGCCCGGGCGCGGGGATTTCCCCGCCTGGTCCCGGGCCCCTGCAGGCCCAAATACCGGGTCCTGCCTATCGGATGTTGATGATGGTCTGCGTGACCGCATCTGCGGTCGAGATGACCTCGGCGTTGGCCTGGAAGCTGCGCTGCGCGGTGATCAGGTTGACCAGCTGCGCGGCGATATCCACGTTCGAGGCCTCGAGCGCACCGGACTGGATCTGGCCGAAGCTCGAGGTGCCGGCCTCGCCGAGTTGCGGGACGCCCGAGGCGAAGCTCTCCACCCAGTTGGAGTCGCCGACCTGGCGCAGCCCCTGCTGGTTGTTGAACTTGGCCATCGCCACCTTGCCGAGCGCCGACGACTGGCCGTTGGTGTAGCGCGCAAAGACCACGCCCTCGGGGTCGATGTCGAGGCCAGCCAGGCGACCGGAGGTATAACCGTCCTGGGTCAGGTTGTTGACCGCGAACGCCGAGCCGTACTGGGTCATGCCGCCGAACTCGGCGGTGAAATCGATCGGGTCGGCGCCGTTGCCCGGGTCATAGCTGAGCGGGGGTGAGGTGGTGCTCGGGTTGCCGTCAACCAGGCTGAGCGCGCCGCTTGCGTCGAACGTCAGCTCCGTGGTGGCAACGGCGTTCGATCCGATGTAGGTGTGCTGGTCCCAGGTATTGTCGGCAGTCTTACGGAAGTAAAGCGTGGCGGTATGTGCATTGCCCAGCGAATCGTAGACCGTCGTCGAGGTCGAGCTGTTGTAAGTGCTCGGATCACCCAGCAAGAATGCCGGCGGCACCGTGTCCGACGAGTTGAGGTTGATCGACTCGGACATGGAGGTGGTGGGCAGAGGGGCGCTTGGCGTGGTCGGCAGCTGGAAGTCCTTGAGCACGCCGGTGTTGAAGGTCGTCGCACCACCCACGCCGGTCTCCGCCCCATAGACCTGCAGGCGGTCGGCGCTGCTGTTGGTCACAAAGCCGTCGCGGTCGACGCTGTAGGCGCCGGCACGCGTGTAGGCCTGGGTACCGTCGGGCGCCTTGAGCACGAAAAACCCCTGGCCGCTGATCGCCAGATCGAGGTTGTTGGAGGTGAAGTCGATCGTCCCCTGGCTGAACTGTTGGGCGACGCGGGCTACCCGCACACCCTGTCCCGCGGAATTCGAGCTGGTGTCCGAGATCGCGTTGGCATAAACATCGGCGAACTCGGTGCGCGATTCCTTGAAGCCATTGGTCGCCGCGTTGGCGATGTTGTTGCCGGTGACCTCCAGGTCCGTGGAGGCGGCATTGAGTCCACTGAGAGCAATACGAAAAGGCATGATGGCTTCTCCGCTTAATAGATCTGTTGCACGTTGTTGAAGGAAACCGGGCCCAGGCCGTCGAGGTTCAATGTGAGTCCGTTGCTGCCGCTCAGGTTCACGCTCTCAACCCTGGCAAACAGCTGGGTCTGCAGGTTGACGTTGCGATCGTTCTGGATCGCCTGGACGCCGATGTTGTACAGGCCCGGTGCGGCATAGTTGCCGGTGTCGTCCATGCCGTCCCAGGTGAAGTTCAAATTGCCTGACGGTGCCGAGCCCATCGGCATCTCACGAACCAGTTGCCCGGTCTGGTCGGTGATACGCACCGTCACCTGCGGGCTGCTCTGCTCGAGGGTCACTTGGCCGCGCAGGCTGCCGGCCGGCGTCAGGTAACCGGTCTCGACCGGCGCCAGCACCTCGCGCCCGACCAGCGATCCGGCCTGCAGCGCCTGGCCCGAGGTGATCGAGGCCGCCAGCGACTCGAAGTTCTTGTTCAGTTGATCGAGCCCGGTGACGGAACCGAACTGTGCGACCTGGCCGAGGAAGTCGCCGTTCTCCATCGGCTTGAACGGGTCCTGGTTATTGAGCTGGGTGACCATCAGCTTTAGAAAGGTGTTGAGACCGAGTTCGTTGGCCTTGTTTGTGCCGTTTTTCTGCGCGTCGGCCCCGGACAGGCCCAGACTTGCGAACAGGTTTTCCTGTGTACTGATCGTGCTCATGGTGCGTTATTTCCCAAGGTTGATCGTGGCGCTGAGCATCTGCCGCGTGGCATTGAGCACCTCGACATTGTTCTGGTAGGCGCGCGAGGCCGAGATCATGTTGGCCATCTCCTCGACTACGTTCACATTCGGTCGGTAGATGTAGCCATCCGCATCGGCGAGTGCGTGGTTGGGCGCATATTCACGCACCAGTGGCGCCTGGCTCTCCACCACGCCGGCCATCCGGACACCGACGGCAGGGTCACGCGCGTTGGCCTGGTCGAGCACCGCCTGGAAAACCGGCTGGCGTGCTCGGTAGGTCTGGTCGATGCTGCTTGACACCGCGTCGACGTTGGCGAGGTTGCTGGCGACCACGTTCATGCGCAGGTTCTGCGCGTTCATGCCGGACCCGGCGATATCGAAAATCTTGAAGCTGCTCATGCACCGTTACCTTTGATTGCCAACATCAGGCTGCTGATCTTGCTGTCGAGGAAACGCAGGCTGGCCTGGTAGCGCATCGCGTTTGCGCTGAACTCGGTCTGCTCGCGTTCCACCTCGACCGAGTTACCGTCGAGCGACGCCTGCTGCGGAATGCGGTAGGCCATCTGCGTGGACGCCACGACCCCCTGGTCGTGGCGCAGGTGACGATCCTGGGTCGCGGCCAGCCGCACCGGCGCCTGCATCTCCTGGCGCAACACCGCCTTGAAATCGAAGTCGCGGGCCTTGTAACCGGGGGTATCAGCATTCGCGAGATTCGCGGCAAGCACCTCGGAGCGCCGTGCACGCAGGCGCAGGGCCTCTTCGTGGATTCCGAATACATCGTCGAGCTTCATGCCACACACCCCTGGTCAGACCATTCGTCTGGATAGACAGCAGGAGCTGTGCCAACTAATAGATAAGCTTATAGTTCAATGACTTAGTTATATATCACCGGATTGCGACCCGGTCCGGCGGCAAGGCATTGCCGCGCTTGGCGGCAACAACGGGGGCGGCACGAGTGCGCCGCCCGGTGTTTTCAGGAGCGCACCCGGTAGACCAGGCCGCCACCGATGTTGCGCATCTCGAACAGGTCTTCATGCCCGCTCATCGACTCGGTCGAGCCGAGGAACAGGTGGCCGCCCGGTTTCAGTGTCCGAGCTATGCGCGCGATGATGTCGCGCTTGCGTTCCTGCGAGAAATAGATAAGCACGTTGCGGCAGAAGACCACGTCGAACCGGCCCAGCGCGTCGAACGACTTGAGCAGGTTGAAGCTGCGGAAGCTGACCCGCTGACGGTACTGCGGCAGCACCTCGATGCAGCCGCCCTGCTCGCGGAAATACCGGCGCCGCTGCTCATCGCTCAGCCCGCGCGAAGCGGCGACGCCGCAGTAAGTGGCGCCCTGCGCCTCCTGCAGTGCGGTCGGTGAGATGTCGGTGCCGATGATCTCGTAACGCAGCATGCGGTTGACACGCCCGTCCTGCATCGCGTCCTGCAGGCAGATCGCCGCAGTATAGGCCTCCTGCCCGGTCGACGCGGCAGCCGACCAGATGCGCAGATCGTTCGGCCTGGCCTCGGCGAGGAGTCCGTCGATGAGCACCTTGAAATGGGCATTGTCGCGAAACCAGAAGGTCTCGTTGGTGGTCATCGCATCGACCACGGCGGTCTGCAGGCCAATGCTCCCATAGCCGCCGAGCCTGGCAACCAGATCGGCAAAACCGTTCAGACCGAAACTCGGCAGCAGCCGGGTCAGGCGACTGATGACCAGATACTCCTTGCCCGGTCCCAGTTTTATCCCGGCCTGGCCTTCGAGAAACTCATGGATCCTGTCGTATTCAGCCGGCGTCAGGGTCTTGTTCACCGTTCCCTCTGTGCACCCGATAGCCGCGCGGTCTGCTCAGCAGACGGCCTGGCGCTCTTGCGCGTGCTGTCGCAGATGTTCCTGCACGATCATGGCCAGCGTATCGGGCTCCCACTTCGGCAGGAAATCGTTGGCACCGACCTTCTGTACCATGCTCTTGTTGAACACACCACTCAGCGAGGTATGCAGGATCACGTGCAGGTGCGACAGTTGCGGGTGTTCGCGGATCGCCTTGGTCAGGGAATAGCCATCCATGCGCGGCATCTCGACGTCGGAGATCACCAGCGCCAGCCAGTTCTCGACGTCCCGGCCCTCGTCGAGCCAGGCCTTGAGCTGGTCGAGTGCCTGCTTGCCGTCGCTCGCGGTGGTGTATTCGACGCCCATCTGTTTCAGCACCCGGGTGACCTGATTGCGCGCCACGCTGGAATCATCGGCGAGCAGCACATGCTGCGGGATGTCGTTGTGGCGCTGCTGGATCACACCCTCGGACACGTCTTCCTGACCACCGATGACCTCCTTCAGCACCTTTTCTACATCGATGATCTCGACCAGTTCGTCGTCGACCTGGGTCACCGCCGTCATATAGGTCCCTTGCGCAGCGCCCTTCGGCGGCGGCAGTATCTCCTCCCAGTTCATGTTGACGATCCGGTCTACCGAATCCACCAGGAAGCCCTGCACCTTGCGGTTGTACTCGGTCACGATCACGAACTTGTCGCGGTGATCACCAACCTGCGCGGCACCGATTGCGCGCGACAGGTCGATGATCGCGATGGTCTTGCCGCGCATATTGGCGATCCCCAGCACCACCGGATGCGACTGCGGGACCGTGGTCAAAGGCGGGCACTGAATCACCTCCTGGACCTTGAACACGTTGATCCCGAATCGCTGGCGACCGCCAAGCCGGAACAGCAGCAATTCGAGGCGGTTGTGGCCCGCCAGCCTGGTGCGCATATCGACGCCGTCGAGTATCCCGGCCATCTGTTTCTCCGCCGCCTGGTCAATGAGATGAGTGGCGTAGCGGCCTGGGAAGTGCAAGCTTTAAGCCGATGCCCGGCACGAAGCTTGCTTTTTGTTGGGCATGAAATCGATACGACGAAAAACTGACGCCCTCGCCATGCTGCTGGCCTTTGCCGCGTGCCCGGCCCTCGCCGAGGAATATCCCATCGAGCCGCACGACAATATCCGTGCAGCCGCCGAACAGCACGCCCTCGCCCTCGGCGACGACATGCCCGGGCGGGTAGAGGTGACGGTTGGCCGCCTCGACAGCCGCTTGCGGCTCGCGGCCTGCGACAAGATGCTGGAAACCTACGACTCTCCCAATTCACTGAGCGGCGGCCGCGGCATGGTCGGCGTGCGCTGCAATGGCAGCAAACCCTGGAAGATCTACGTGCCGATATCCGTTGCCGTACTGAACGATGTCGTGGTCAGCAGCCACCCGGTAGTACGCGGACAGGCGGTGCAGGCCGGCGACCTGACAGTGCGCGAGGTCGACACCTCCAGACTGCGCAAGGCGTACTTCACCCGCGTCGAGGATGTGGTCGGGCTGCGCAGCAAGCGCGACATCCCGGCCGGGACGGCGCTGCACGCCGGCCTGCTGCAGCGCGCGAAACTGATCAAGCGCGGCAGCCATGTCGAGATCATCGCGAACCTGGACGGTTTGCGGGTGACGATGCGCGGCGAGGCGATGGCGGACGGCGGGCGTGGCGACCGGATCCGGGTCAAGAACATCGACTCCGGACGCGTGGTAACCGGGACGGTGACCGGCAGCGGCGTGATCGAGGTCCTCAACTGAGCGCCGGACGGCCCGCCGAATTACTGCCGAAACGATTTATTTCGGAATGAATTTCACAACTTACGCTGGCTGCGTAAAGTCCGTCAAAAGTCGGACGATAACGTGGTCGTACAACAAGCAAAGGTGTGACCGAAATGGGCATTGAGATCAACGGCAACAGCGGCCGGCCGGCGCACGAGGCGATCGAGGCCGGCAAATCGCAGACGACCGCCGCGCCCGCCGGCAACTCAGCGCAAGCCGCTGCGGGCAGCAAGACTGCCGCGGCGGGCGGCGACAAATTGCAGCTCTCCAACCAGGCCGCGCAACTGCAGGCACTAGAGGCCGAGATTGCCAATCTGCCGGTCGTGGACACGCAGCGGGTCCAGGATGTGCAGCGCACGCTGGCCACCGGTTCCTTCCAGGTCGAGCCGGTACGCGTCGCCGACAAGCTGCTGACCTTCGAGGCCGGCCTGGGCCGGGCGCCGTAAGCGCATGGATCGCGGCCAGCTGATCAAGACTTTCAGTGCCACCCTGCAGGCCAGCCTGCATGGCCTGCAAGAGCTCGAGGCCTTGTTGCAGCAAGAACAGACGGCATTGAGCGGCAGGGATCCGGACCTCCTAAACCAGGTCGTGCAGGACAAACTCGCCCTGTTGAAACAGCTCGCCCCCAGCGTGCAGGCGCGCGATCGCATGCAGAAGACGGCGGGCCTGGAGGCCGGTCTCGAGGGCGGCGAGCGACTCGTCGAAATGCTCGGCGATCCCGCGCTGGATCGCGACTGGACCGAACTGGCCCGGCTGGCGAAGATCGTCGCCGACCTGAATGACCGCAACGCACAGCTGGCGATGCAGGGTCAGCGTGCGACGCGCACCGCGCTGGGTATCCTCACCGGCCGGGCGGCCATGGACGACACCTACAGCGGCCTGCGCCGCAAGGGCGCCGCAGCCAGCTACTCGCTGGGCAAGGTCTGATAGACCCATCCGACCCGCCCCCACGCAACATGCGCGTCCGGCAATCCGGGTCAGACCACTCTGTACAAGCTCCAGCCAGCGCGCCACTGCGACTGCCGGACACTGGCACGCCGTTACAGCGCCGGCCACATCAGGTTAGAATTCCGCCGACCGACCCATGGCGCCGCGCGCGGCCGCCTCAGCAGGTCGGTCAACCCGCCCTGCCCTCGTAGCTCAGTTGGATAGAGCGCACCCCTCCTAAGGGTGAGGCCAGAGGTTCGAATCCTCTCGGGGGCACCATTTCTGTAACGGCGCCCGGCAATTCCGCACGGATTGCCAGGGCCGCCGGGGTCTGACTAAATCGGCCCTTCGCTCGCCGCTCAATCGGGGTCCGCAACCGTGGAAATCTGGCAGATCTTTGTACTCGGGCTGGTCGGGGTAATGGCGGGCTGGCTCAACGTCATGGCCGGAGGCGGTTCCCTGCTTACGGTCCCAATCATGCTGTTCATGGGTGTGCCGGGCCCGGTCGCCAATGGCACCAACCGGATCGCGATCCTGGCCCAGAACATCACGGCGGTGAACACCTTCCGCAGGCGCGGTTTTTCCGACTTTCGCCTGAGCGTGAGTCTGTCCGCGGCCGCCGCCTTGGGGGCACTGGGTGGCGCGTCGGTCGGCGTGCACCTGGACGGCGTGTGGTTCGACCGTGTGCTCGCGCTGGTCATGGTCGCTGTGATGGTGCTGATGGCGACCGGCCAGGACAAGGTCAAGCCAGTCGGTGGCGACGCGGAGCCAAAAAACCTGTGGCTCGGTCACCTGCTGATGGTCGGCGCGGGTTTCTGGGGCGGCTTCATCCAGATCGGCGTCGGCTTCGTGCTGATGCCGATCCTGCACCGGGTGATGGGCCTGGACCTGGTGCGCGTGAACATGCACAAGGTGTTCGTAGTCCTGGTGTTCACGATCGTCGCGCTGGCGGTGTTCGCCTCGCGGCTGGAATTGCTGTGGTGGACCGGCATCGGCCTGGCGGTCGGCAACTCGATCGGCGGCTGGCTGGGCGCGCACACCACGGTCGCGCATGGCGAGGCCCTGATCCGCCGGGTGCTTTACTTGGCCCTAACAGCCTTTATCATCAAACTGTTGTTCCTCTGAACTCCGTGCAGCCACACCGCTGCGCAAACCATGCCGATGCGGGCCGGCGCGACCGGGCCGCGGTCGTTCGACAGGACCAGACAAGGTGCCTCACCCGGAGAACTCCTGAGTTGCTGTTGCGCCCCGCATTGCTCGCCTCGGCGTTCGTGGTCGGCGGCTGCATGACTGTACTGGACCACCCGGCGCCGCCATCCATGAATGCGAGTGCGGCCTTCAGCGCCACGCTGCCCGCTTCCGGAGCCGATTCCGCCACTGCAGCGCAACCGGACTGGTGGCATCGGGCAGTCCCGGAGCCGGTGTATACGGCGCTCGAGCACGACCTGGCAGCCAACCCGGACTTGCACAAGGCCGCGGCCGACGTGGATGCCGCACGCGCGCTATGGCGGCAGTCGCAGGCCGACGCGGGCCCGCGGCTCGAGCTCAGTGCCGGTGCCAGCGTGCAGCATGCCGCCGACAGGTCGACGGACGGCCGTTTCCTGGGTATGGACGGCGGCCTGCCGATCGACGTCAGCGGTGCACTGGCGAGACGCACCGATGCGGCCCGCCAGGCCTTGCGCGCGAGCAGCGCCGACGCCGCAAGGCTGCGCTCCGACCTTGCGCGCGATTACCTGATCGCGCTGATCGACGGCGCCGAGGCAAGCCGCAGGCAGGCGCTGCTGCTGCGACAGATCGATCTGGCCGCGACCCTGCTACACCTGATTGAACTGCGCTTCACCCAGGGCCTCGTATCGAGCGTCGACGTGCTGCAGCAGCGTGATCAACTCGCCGCGCTGCGCCAACAGCTGCCGCTCGCCCAGCTCGACGAGTTGCGCGCCGCGAATCAGCTGCGCCTGATCGGCGCGCGCACGCCGAATCTGGCAAGCCCATTGCTGGTAGAGCCGCTTCCCCAGGTATCCGGTTTATTCGATACCGTAGTACCGATCGATCTGCTCGAGCGACGCCCTGCGCTGCGCGCCTCTCGTGCCCGTCTCGCGGCAGCAGACGCGCGCTTCGCCGCAGCACTGGCCGATCGGTGGCCGACGCTGCAGCTATCCGGCGTGGCCCTGACGCGCGCCCTGTCCGGCGATGTCAGCACGATACTCGGCGTTGCGCTGGATGGCGCACTGACGCTGTTCGACAGTGGGAGCAAACTGGAGATTGCCGCCGAGCGTCGCGCGCGACTGGTGGCCGCCGGCCAGCAATACCTGTCAGACTGGTTGGCCGCGGTCATCGAGGTCGACAACCTGATCCACGAGGAGGCCAGTCTGCGCGAACAGATCAACCTTTCGGAGCAGCGCCTGGACAACGCCCAGGCCCTGTTGATAGCTGCACAGCGGCGCTATGAGCAGGGGGTCAGCGATTACTTGCCGGTGCTCGAGGCGCTGCGCGGCATGCAGCAGCAACAGCGCGACCGGCTCGCGCTGCAGGCCGACCTGGCGCGCACCCGGGTGCGACTGCATCGCGCCCTGGGCAGCCCGCTAGCGGAGGACCAGGCATGAAGCCGGCGACGGCCGCCCGCAGCCTGGTCCTGCTGCTGGTCGCCGGCGCCTTCGCGCTGGTCGCCTGGCAGCTCGTGGAGACCGGTCCACAGAGCAAGCGCGAACGCCCGCCCGTACCCACACCGCTGGTCGACGTGATCGATTCCACGCCGCACGATCATCCGCTGACACTGGAGGCCGCAGGCCCGGTCACCAGCGCCTACGAACTCGAGATCCGCCCCCAGGTCGGCGGTAAGATCGTCGAACTGCATGCCGATTTCGAGCCGGGCGGCCGCATACCCGCCGGCAGCACCATCGTTCACATCGAACAGGACGACTACCGCCTGGCAGTGAGCGCGGCCGAGGCGGACGTCGCCAAGGCGCGTGCGTCGATCGCGCTCGAACGCGGCCGGCGCGTGGTCGCACGCGAGGAACTGCAGGCCCTGCAGGGTTCGGTCAAGGTCGATCCCTCGTCATCGGCACTGGCGCTGCGCAGACCGCAACTGAACCAGGTAGAGGCCGAGCTCGCGGCCGCGGAGATCCGGCTACAGCGCGCCCAGTTGGACCTGGCGCGTACGCGCCTGACCCTGCCGTTCGACGTGGTGGTACTGGAACGCACGCGGATCGCCGGCGAGGTCGTTGCGGCGCGTGAGCTGATCGGCCGCGTCACCCGCGCAGACCAATACTGGGTCGAGTTGCGCACCCAACCCTATCTGGTGCAGCACGTAAACGCGCGCAGCGGTGATTCCCCGGGGTCGCGCGTGATCGTGCGCAGCGAGGCCGGCGCGTTCGACGGCGAGGTAGTGCGGGTACGCGCCGACCTGGCATCCGGTTCGCGGCTCGCGGGCCTGATCGCGGCCGTGCAGGTCACGCCTGACGCGGCCCGGCGCCTGCTGCTGGGCAGTTATGTAAAGGCCGAGATCGCGGCCGGAGAGATGCCACAGTCGATCGCGGTACCGCGTCGTGCAGTACGCGACAATGGCCGCATCTGGGTGGTCGACGCGGACGAGCTGCTGCAGGTGCGCGACGCCGAGGTGGTCTGGGAGTCCGCGCAGAATCTCTTGCTGGCCAAGGACACGCTGCGCGCCGGCGACCGGATCGTCGTCAGCCGAATCGAGGGAATGCTGCCGGGCGCCAGAGTGCGCAGTCGCCGCGTCGACCCGGACAGCGGCCGCGCGCTGGCGATGCAGGCAGAACCGGCTGCGCATGACTGAACGCACCCCGCGCTTCGCGCTGATCCGCTGGATGGCCGGCAATCCGGTTGCTGCCAACCTGCTGATGCTTGGATTGCTGCTCGGCGGATTCCTCGGCTTCAGCGACATCCGCCAGGAGATCACGCCGGACTTCAACCTGGCGTCGATCAGCGTGAGGGTTTCCTACCCCGGCGCGAGCCCCAAGGAGGTCGAGGAGGGCATCGTACTCGCGGTCGAGAAGGAACTCACCGGCATGAACGGCATCCGCAGCATCGTGTCTTCAGCGAACGAGGGATCCGGCACGGTGATTGCCGAACTGACCGACGACGCCGATCCCGGCAAGGTCCTGCAGAACATCCGCAATGCCGTGTCGCGCATAACCTCGTTTCCGGATGATGCCGAACCAGCGCGCGTCGAATTGCGCGAGCGCAGCTATTACGTGATCAGCATCGCGATCGCCAGCGTACTGCCGGCCGAACACCTGTTCGCACTGAGCGAACGGATCCGCCGCCAGCTGCTGGCCATGCCGGGCATATCGGAGGTCAGCGTAGTCGGCCGCCAGGCGCCGCAGATCAGCATCCAGATCACCCAGGAGAGCTTGCGTGCACTAGACCTGACCCTGTCGGATGTCGCGCTGGCGGTGCGCGACGCGGCACGCGATGTACCGGCCGGCCGTATCCAGACGATGGACGGCGACATCCTGCTGCGCACAGAAGGCCGTCGGGTGCGGGCCAACGAGTTCGCCAACATCCCGATCAAGGTGCTGGATGACGGTTCGCGCATCTTCCTGGGCGACGTCGCCACGCTGACCGACGGATTCGTGGAGAGCTGGCAGCGCTTCGAATTCAACGGCCGCCCGGGCCTGCGCATGGATATCTATCAGACCGAGAGGCAGCGGCCGATCGAACTGGCCGAGCGGGTGCGCGCGCTGGTCGAGGAACTGAACACGGAGTTGCCGGAAACCGTCAGCGTCAGTGTTCATAACGACCGCTCCGAGCGCTATGCAGAGCGCAGTGCGATCCTGCTGAAGAACGGCGCGATGGGCCTGGCGCTGGTGATCCTGCTGCTCGGCCTGTTTCTCAACCCGCGACTGGCCTTCTGGGTGGCGGTATCGATCCCGGTCGTGTTCACCGGCGCCTTCACGATACTGCCCGAGATCGACGTCACCCTGAACATGATCTCGATGTTCGCGTTCATCCTGACCCTGGGCATCGTGGTCGACGACGCGATCATCGTCGGCGAGAACATCCACACCAAGCAGCAACAGGGGGTGCCGATCGGTCGCGCGGTGCGCGACGGCGTCAGCGAGATGGTGGTGCCGGTGCTGTACGCGGTCGGGACGAACATCATCGCCTTCATTCCGCTGATCTTCGTGCCGGGGGTCACCGGCCAGTTCCTGCGCGACCTGCCGATCGTCGCCAGCGTCGTGTTTGGCGTCTCGCTGGTAGAGGCGTTGTTCATCCTACCGTCACACCTCAATGCGGAATGGCATGAGCAGGCAAGTGGCTGGCGCGGCTTTGTCGGCCGCTTCCGCCGCGTAAAACGGTTTCATAGTGCGGTGGCCGACAGCCTCGACCGCCTGCGCAACGGCCCCTATATGCGCCTGCTCGAGGTTGCGATCCGCGAGCGTTATCTCACCGCGCTGATCTTCACCGGCCTGCTGGCGCTGACGGTCGCGTGGTACCAGTCTGGGCGGATCGATCTGGTCTGGAACCCGCAGATACCCGGTAACCGCGTCGATGCCGAGCTGAACATGCCTTACGACTCCTCGGTCAAGGAGACGCTGGCAGTGGTCCGTCGCATCGAGGCGGCGGCGCTGCGCGCGGCCGACCGGCTTGGTGAACGCAGCCGGCACGTCGAGAGCTGGTTCACGCACAGCAAGGCGACCAGCGGCGACATCAACGTCTACCTGGTGCCGGACGATCAACGGCCGTTCACGCAGGAGGACTTCACCCGCGTGTGGCGCGATGAGATCGGCGACCTGCCGGAGGCCAAGTCCCTGTTCTTCGAGTACCTGGTCGGCCCGGGCGGCAACCAGGGACTGCGCATCAACCTTTCGCACGCCTCCACGGCGGTGCTGGAGACCGCGGCGCGCGAGCTGGCGGAGCGGCTGGACGAATTCAATGGCTTGGTCGATATCGCCGACGGGATCGGCGAAGGCAAGCGCCAGATCGGCTTCACCCTTACACCGCAGGGGCGTGCCGTTGGACTGACCGAGGCAGACCTCGGCCGCCAGGTGCGCAATGCATTCTATGGCGCGGAGGCACTGCGCCTGCTCCGCGACGGCTATGAACTGAAGGTCATGGTCCGCCTGCCGCGCGCCGAGCGCCTGTCGGTCCAGGACATCAGTAACTTCATTCTGCGCGGTCGTGACGGGATTGAGATCCCACTGTCCAGTGCCGCGACCTTCCACGAAGGCAATGCCTACAGCGGCATCTCGCGCGAGGACGGCAAACGCACCCTGACCGTGACGGCCAGTTTTGACAAAGCCAGCGCCAAGGAGCGACGCATCCGCGCGGTGCTCGAAGACGACGTGATGCCAGCCCTGCTGGCCCGCTATCCCGGCCTGGACTGGAAATTCACCGGCGGCCGGCGCGACCGCAACCAGGCCCTGGACGGCATATTGCGCGGCCTGCTCTGGGCATCCCTGGCCATCTTTGCGTTGACCGCGGCGCTGTTCCGCAGTTACGCGCAGGCAGTGATCATCATGCTGACGATCCCGTACTCGGTGGCCGCCGCAGTGGCTGGACACGTACTGATGGGCTTCGAGCTCAGCTCCGTCAGCGTGTTCGGCATGATCGCGCTCGGCGGGCTGGTGGTGAATGGCGCGCTGGTCCTGACCCTGCGCTACAACGAACTCATCGACAGCGAACCGGAAAGGGCGCTCATGCTGGCGGCACACAGCCGCTTTCGCCCGATCGTACTGACCTCGCTGACCACCACCGCCGGGCTGTTCCCGATGCTGTTCGAAGGCTCGACACAGGCACTGTTTCTGGTACCGATGGCGATCGCGCTGAGTTTCGGCACCATGGCCTCGACCTTCGTGGTGCTGCTATTGATCCCTGCACTGCATGAGATCTGGTCGGATATCCGACGCCTGCTGGGCGGGACGCGGCAAACCAGCGTATAGGCCCGGAAATCCCACCGGCCGACCCACGGCTGCGAACTTCACCACCTGCCGGGGTACTGCGAGATTTCCGGCCAGCTCACGATCGCGCGGGGCCACCCGCTCAGGCCGCGATATGGTTGCCGCCATGCACCTCTGGTGCTGCCTTGTCGGGCGGCCGCAGCGTCTTGAGGGTTTCACCGAGCAGCGAGCCGAGGGTCCTGTAGGTCTTGATCTGGGCGCGCTGGTAGACCGTATCCGGGGCATCGCCGGCAATCGAGATACGTGCCTCGAAGAAGGCCATATCCGCCTCAAGCGAACAGATGTCGACCCGGGAGTCCTTCGGCGTGCGGCTCAGCGTGCTCATGTAGTAAATATTAGCAGCCCGCCAGACACTTGAGAATTGCCGCAAAACCGCCCTAGTACATCCTTCAGACAATGATCCGAATAAAAATTTATCGACCCATAAAGCGAAAATCGCTGTGCTAGACTCCTGTTAAACCTTGGTCTGCCAGGGATTTTGCGTTTCCCACCATCACCTTGGGTGGTCGTCCTAAAATGTCAGAATTTCTCGATCGACTGCATCGTTCGTCCGCCTTTTTCGGTGGCAATGCACCCTTCATCGAAGACCTTTTCGAGTCGTACCTCGAAGACCCGGCCAGCGTGCCGGAAAACTGGCGCAGCCACTTCGACAGCCTGCCCCCAGTCGACGGTAATCAGCTCAAGGATCTTTCTCACCGCCGCGTGCAGCAGGATTTTCTGCACCTGGCGACAGACCCCAGGTCCCGGATCCAGGGCAAGGTCGGACTCCCGGCGGCCGCGGCTGAGCGCCAGGCCAAGGTGCTCAGACTGATCAACGCCTACCGGGTCCGCGGACACCAGAACGCCAACCTCGACCCGCTGAACCTGAGACCGATGCTGCCGCTGCCGGACCTGCAGCCGTCGTACTATGGGCTCACCAAGGATGACCTGGGGGTGGTGTTCAACACCGGCTCGCTGTTTGCGCCCGACCAGCTGCCGCTGCAGGAGATCCTGGCGCAGGTGCAGGAGGTATATACCGGCAAGGTCGGCTCGGAATACATGCACATCACCAACACCGAGGAAAAGCGCTGGATCCAGCAGCGACTCGAGAGCTATCGCGTCAAACCCGAGCTGGATGACGAGCAGCGCCGTTGGATTCTGCACATGCTGACCGCAGCAGAGGGTATCGAGAAGTTCATGCACGCCCGCTATGTGGGACAGAAGCGCTTCTCGCTGGAAGGTGCCGAGTCGCTGATCCCGATGCTCGACGAACTGATCCAGCGCGCCGGACGCGACGGGGCCAAGGAAGTGGTCATCGGCATGGCACACCGCGGCCGGCTAAACGTACTGGCCAACATCATTGGCAAGCCGCCGGCACAGATCTTCACTGAGTTCGAGGGACGCCGCCAGGCACTGGATGAGGGCATCCTTTCATCGGGCGACGTGAAGTATCACAAGGGCTTCTCCAACGACGTCGATACCCCCGGGGGGCTGGTCCATATCACCCTCGGCTTCAACCCCTCGCATCTCGAGATCATCAGCCCGGTCGTGCACGGCTCGGTGCGGGCACGCCAGCAGCGCAGGCGTGACCGACGGGGCGAACAGGTGCTGCCGGTCATCCTGCATGGAGATGCCGCATTTGCCGGACAGGGCGTGAACATGGAGATGTTCAACATGTCGCAGGCGCGCGGCTACACGGTCGGGGGCACGATTCACATCGTGATCAACAACCAGATCGGGTTCACCACCAGCAACACACTGGACAGCCGCTCGACCACCTACTGCACCGATGTCGCCAAGGTCGTCCAGGCACCAATCTTCCACGTCAACGGCGACGACCCGGAGGCGGTGATCTTTGCTACCCGGATGGCGCTGGACTACCGTAACCGCTTCCACAAGGACGCGGTGATCGATCTGGTCTGCTACCGTCGGCACGGCCACAACGAGGCTGACGAACCTGCGGTTACCCAGCCGATGATGTATCAGAAGATCCGCAATCATCAGCCGACCCGTGCCGCTTATGCCGATCAGCTGATCGCCAGCCAGCTGGTCACCCCGGCCGAGGCACAAAAGTACGTGGAGGACATCCGCGCCGAGTTCGAACGCGGCCACTGCGTCGGCCGGCCGAGCGTATGCCTGGTCAACAACCCGTTGCACGTCGACTGGTCCCGCTACCGTGGCGTGCGCTGGGACCACCCCGCCGATACCACCTTTGCCCCCGAGCGCTTCGAGGCACTTGCCGGCCAGATCGTCACCCCCCCGGGCGATTTCAACCTGCATCCGCGCGTGCAGCGCATCATGGAAGACCGTCGCCTGATGGCGCAGGGTGACAAGCTGGCGGACTGGGGATTCGCCGAGAACATGGCCTACGCGACCCTGATCGACCAGGGGGTGCCGATCCGTATCTCCGGCCAGGACTGTCGCCGCGGCACCTTCTTTCACCGCCACGCGATGCTGCGCAATCAGGATACCGGCGCCAGCTACACGCCGCTGCGCCACCTGCATAAAGGTCAGCCGAACTTCACCGTGATCGACTCGGTGCTGTCAGAAGAGGCGGTACTCGGCTACGAGTACGGCTACGCCACCGCAGACCCCAAGGCGCTGACCATCTGGGAGGCGCAGTTCGGCGACTTCGCCAACGGTGCCCAGGTGGTGATTGACCAGTTCATCGCCTCGGCCGGGGCCAAGTGGGGCCTGTACTGCGGCCTGGTCATGCTGCTGCCGCACGGCTACGAGGGCCAGGGCCCGGAGCACTCCTCGGCACGACTCGAGCGCTACATGCAACTGTGCGCAGAACACAACATTCAGGTGTGCGTGCCGACGACGCCGGCGCAGATCTTCCACCTGCTGCGCCGTCAGATGCTACGCCCGTTCCGTCACCCGCTGGTGGTCATGTCACCGAAGAGCCTGCTGCGCCACCCGCTGGCCACCTCGTCGCTGGAATCGCTGACCGGCGGCAGATTCGAGAACGTGATCGACGAGATCGACCCGATCGATACCGACGCGATTAACCAGGTCGTGATCTGCACCGGCAAGGTCTACTACGACCTGCTGCAGGCGCGACGCACGCGTGGTCTGGGTCACGTCGCGCTGGTCCGTATCGAACAACTGTATCCGTTCCCGCGCGCCGATTTCGACGCGATGGTCGCCCGCTATCCGAATGCCAGGCTGTTCGTCTGGTGCCAGGAGGAGCCGCAGAACCAGGGAGCATGGGACCAGATCAAGCACCGCTTCGGCAGCCTGCAGGAGGGCGATAACGAGCTCATCTACGTCGGCAGGGCATCGGCGGCGGCACCGGCGACCGGTTACCACCAGGTGCACCAGGAAGAACAAGAGAAACTCGTGGACGATGCGCTGACTGGGCGCCGCGACCCATCTATGAACCGAAGGGGCTGAACTATGTCGACCGAAGTACGTGTACCCACTCTGCCGGAATCCGTCAGCGATGCCACGGTACTGACCTGGCACAAGAAGCCGGGGGAATCCATCGGCCGCGACGAGAACCTGGTGGATCTGGAAACGGACAAGGTGGTGCTGGAAGTCCCCTCGCCGATCGCGGGTGTCCTGACCCGGACCATGGTAGACGAAGGCGCGGTCGTGACCGCCGACCAGCTTCTGGCGATCGTCGAAGCCGGCGCCACCGCAGCGGCGCCGTCAACTGAGCCGCCCACCTCGCCGGACAAGGTACAGGCGGCGCAGGCGAACGCGACCCCGGCGGCATCGCCCGGCAATTTGAAGGCGACCGAGACCGACGAGGACACGGCTGAGCAGGTATTGACACCCGCGGTCCGGCGGCTCGTGAAGGAACTCAACATCGACGCCACCAAGATCAAGGGCACCGGCAAGAACGGCCGCATACTCAAGTCAGACGTGATGACCTACCTCGACCAGCAGACCACCGACGAGGATCCGGACCTGCGTGCCGCAGTCCCCAACGCCGTCGCAGAGACCGATTTACGCCAGGAGAAACGCGTGCCGATGACCCGGCTGCGCGCGCGCATCGCCGAGCGTCTGGTCGAGGCCCAGCAGACCGCGGCCATCCTGACTACGTTCAACGAGGTCAACCTTAAGGCCGCGATGGATCTGCGCGCCAGACACAAGGATGCCTTCGAAAAGGCGCACGACGTGCGCCTGGGTTTCATGTCGTTCTTCGTCAAGGCCGCCGTCGAGGCGCTGAAGAAGTTCCCGGTGGTCAATGCCTCGGTCGACGGGAACGATATCGTCTACCACAACTACTTTGATATCGGTGTCGCCGTAGGCTCGCCGCGCGGCCTGGTGGTCCCGATCCTGCGTGCCGTCGATCAGATGTCTTTTGCCGAGATTGAAGCCACCATCCGCACATTTGGGCAGAAGGCCAAAGACGGCACGCTGAGTTACGACGAACTCACCGGCGGTACCTTCACCATCTCGAACGGTGGCGTTTTCGGTTCGATGCTATCGACCCCGATCCTGAACCCGCCGCAGAGTGCGATACTCGGCATGCACAACATCGTCGACCGTCCGGTCGTGGAAAACGGCGAGATCGTGATCCGACCGGTGATGTATCTGGCCCTGTCGTACGACCACCGCATCATCGACGGGCGCGAAGCGGTACAGTTTCTGGTGACGATCAAGCAGTGCATGGAGGATCCGGCACGCATGTTGTTGGGCGTGTAAGAGCAAAATCGCCCGACACGACGTGAACAGACTATGACCCGGAGCTGCAGCTGCAGGAACACCGGGCATCGCGAGTCGCTGCGGGCAGACCAGTGACCAAGCGGGCTCCGCTGGCCGGTAACCCAAGCGCAGATCACCGTGCGGCAATGCAAGGGCTGGCGCCGCGATGGCCTCAACGTTTGCGGTGACCAGCCGGTGGACCACGCGCGTCGCCGGTACTGCTGAGGAATTCATGACATGACGATCATCAAACAGGCCGACCTGATCCAGAGCATCGCCGATGCACTGCAATTCATCTCTTACTACCACCCGCTGGATTACATACAGGCGGTCGGACGTGCCTATGAGCGCGAACAGTCGCCGGCGGCCAAGGATGCCCTGGCACAGATCCTGACCAACTCGCGCATGTGTGCCGAAGGCCACCGGCCTATCTGCCAGGACACCGGTATCGTGGTGGTGTTTCTCAAAGTCGGCATGCAGGTAAGGTTCGAGGGCGACATGGGCTTGAACGACATGGTCAACGAGGGCGTGCGCCGCGCCTACCTGCATCCCGACAACAAACTGCGTGCCTCGGTGGTCGATCCGCCGATCGGCGCGCGTAAGAATACCGGCGACAACACCCCGGCCATCATCTATACCGACATTGTCCCCGGCGACCGCCTCGACATCGCGCTGGCGGCCAAGGGCGGCGGGTCGGAAAACAAGTCGAAGTTCACCGTCCTCAACCCAAGTGACAGCATCGCCGACTGGGTGGTGAAGACCCTGCCGAGCATGGGTGCCGGCTGGTGCCCGCCGGGCGTGCTCGGTATCGGCATCGGCGGGACGGCGGAAAAGGCCATGCTGCTTGCCAAAGAGTCGCTGATGGCGCCAATCGACATCGACGATCTCAGGGTGCGTGGACCATCGACACCGATCGAAGAACTGCGCCTCGAGATCTTTGACAAGGTCAACGCCCTGGGGATCGGGGCGCAGGGCCTCGGCGGACTCACCACCGTGGTCGACGTGAAGATCCTCGCCTACCCGACGCATGCGGCCTCGCTGCCGGTCGGCATGATCCCCAACTGCGCCGCCACGAGACATATCGAATTTCACCTGGACGGCAGTGGTCCCGCGGTACTGACCCCGCCAAGGCTGGAGGACTGGCCGGACGTCACCTGGCAGGCCAGCGAATCCGCGAAACGTGTGGACCTCGACAGCCTGACGCCCGCCGAGGTGCAGAGCTGGAAGCCCGGCGACCGCCTGCTGCTCAATGGCCGGCTGTTGACCGGCCGCGACGCGGCCCACAAGCGGATCCAGGAACTGCTCGACAATGGGCAGCCACTACCACCTGGGGTGGATTTCACCAACCGGCTGATCTACTACGTCGGCCCGGTCGATCCGGTCCGTAACGAGGCGGTCGGTCCCGCTGGCCCTACAACCGCGACCCGCATGGACAAGTTCACCGAGATGATGCTCGCCAAGACGGGGCTGCTCGGCATGGTTGGCAAGGCCGAACGGGGACCGGTCGCGATCGAATCCATCAAGCGGCACAAGGCGGCCTATCTGATGGCCGTCGGCGGCGCGGCCTACCTGGTGTCGCAGGCGATCCGCACAGCGAAGGTCATCGCGTTCGAAGATCTTGGCATGGAAGCGATCTACGAGTTCGGGGTCGTCGATATGCCAGTGACGGTGGCGGTTGACAGCAGCGGCGAGTCAGTCCACGCGACCGGGCCGGCAGAGTGGAAAGTAAAGATTTCTGAACTCAAGCTTGGGAGTTAAGTCCGCACGCCGGCACGCAGGTCAGAATCCTTCTCCGCCGGCAGAAGCACCGTCTCGCGGAAGATCGTCTCGTTGAACAATGAATGATCCGGCGCATATTCGCTGACGCAATCGACCGTATCGTCCAACGCCACGGAAGAGATCCGGACATAGGCATGCTTGGCGCGTCGGAACAGGTCGCGGACCGCCGACGATTTCTTTGCCATCGACATCACACTTGCCCGCATATCGACCATATAAGGCGTACGCATTCCGCGGTGTTCGGTCACCGGCCCGGCCTGACACAGCGGAATACCGAGCGTTCGCAGCATGCGCGCAAAAGGATCGGTGATGAGCATGATGCAACTATCGATATCGCGCTTTAGGGCGTAAATACCCGCCGCCCGAATCATCCCCAGCGTGACCTCGAACTGCTGCTTTCTGCCTATTGCGCCGATACCCCAGGCCGCCAGGGAATGCGGTGCTGGCTGCACATGACTGTTGACGTCGACCTGCGAGCGGTTGTTGATGATACAGAACCGCGAGATCTCCCCGACCCGCATTTCCGGATCGGCGAGCAGATTCCGATCGAATGCATTCAATGTGTCTACCGGAAGCGGGCGTCCAATCTTCGGCAAGACCAGACGCGTCGCCGCGACCCATTGTCGGCTATGCGTGTTTTGCACAATAAAGTGCGCAGACTGGTCGTCCCAGGCGTCCGTCTCCTGCGCGGTCGAAAAGGCACCAGGATCCTCGAAGCCCTTGTCGAGGCAGAAGACCTGATAGCGAATCCTTTGGTGCAATGCCACGCCAAACGGAGTATCCGCGAAGCAGACGCGAAATGTTTCATCGAACATTCGACACTCCGAATAGGAATTAATATTATGAGGCGGCCTTCAAGTTCACGCGCCTTGTGCCGCTATAATAAGAATTAAAGGTGAGTTTACGCCCAAATCTCGTGTCATTAGCGAACCCCATCTCAAAACTCACCAAGCTTTGGCACCTCCAGCGAATGGATCTGGTCGAGCCTTATCGTGAGTACTTTTCAATAACCATGGCAGATACCGACGAGCTGCGCAAAGAGGTTTTTCGCCTGCGCTACGACGTCTACTGCCGCGAACTCGGCTGGGAAGACCCGGCAAAATTTCCCGACGAACTCGAACGCGACATCTACGACGGCGTGTCGAGGCACTGTCTGCTGACCCATCGGCGGAGCGGAATGTACGCCGGCACCGTGCGCATGGTCATGACCCACGATTCTACGCTGGAACCACCGATCCCACTGGTAAGCCATTGTGGAGACAGGCTATTCGATGGCCCGCTGCGCCCCGACCGGCAGCCGATCGGCAGCTTCGGCGAGATCTCGCGTCTCGCGCTGCGCGGCGCGTTCCGTCGCCGCTCCACGGAGCACAGCAACCCCGAGGGTCACGGCGAACACCTGTTCGAATGGACCCAGGACGAACGCCGACGCTTCCCGCACATTGCCCTGGGGCTGTACCTGGGTGCCTCCGCGGTTGGCCTGGCCGACGGCGCCAGCGGTGTCTACGCGATGATGGAACCGCGCCTCGCCCGTCATCTTAGTTTTGCCGGCATCCGGTTCGAGCAGGTCGGCCACCCAATCGATTTCCGTGGCCTC
>JAJDNF010000039.1 GCA_022340805.1 Chromatiaceae bacterium | reverse complement strand
GGGCTCAGGCCGCGCTGGACTTTGCATTTGTGCCGATCCCCCTCAAACCATAGCTTCGGCTATGCTTTTTCGGCCGATCAGCCCAACTGCTTTGCCCATCACACCCTGATTCCCAAACCCTTCATGCAATTTGCAGGTTAGGCCGCGCGCGCCGATCCGGGTGTGCGCTGCGGGACCGCTTGATCGGGCCGGTGATTGGGCCCTCTGCGGCGTCCCGGAAAAGCCTTTGCGCATCCCCGATCGGCGCCGTCGAGTGCGGGCATGGGGGCTGGGGACTCATGCTCCGGGCTGGCTCGCCAGCCATATCAGGGTGGGCTCATCGATCTTTCCGAGCGTCTTCTTCATGTACAGCACACCATGATCGAGGCGCCACTCCAGTACCGGCGCCGCATCCGGACCCTCGCCGACGGCCGCCTCGACATTGCTCGGTTGGCCGAGTTGCTGGATGTAGTAGCCGATCAGTTGCTCGTGGTAGCGCTCGCGATAGATCAGCTTGAACGCACTGATGTTGTCGTCGTGGAAATAGGTCGTGATGATGCGCGAGGGATAGCCATTGAAGGTGCCGATCTGGGCGGCGCACAGGTTGTTGCCGAACGGTGTCGCCTGTGCAGCGCACTGCCAGTCGGCCTCGCTGAATACCTTCTTGATGTCCTCACGCGTAAAGCCGCTGTTCAGCTCGCGCACATTTAGCTTGATCTCATCCTCGCCGAGCAGCCACAACAGCGCGGTATCCGACAGGCGCCCACCTTCGTCCGTGAACATCAGGAAATAGGGTGGGACGAAGACCAGGATCAGAAAGAACAGGGTCTTGTGGATATTCGGCGTCTTCTCGGCCATGCGTTGTCGTTCGCCTAACGGTTGCTGAGAAATTCGCCCAGGCGGCATGGCCGTCCCGGGTACAGGTTGTCGGCCATGGCGAGAAACAGTTCTGCCGTGGCCAACGCGTCACTCAAGGCGTTGTGCGCCTTGTACTGTGGCAGGTTGTAACGTGGGCGCAGGTTGAACAGGCGCAGGTCACCAGGCTGAATGGTGTGATTGCGGCGCACGAACACCCGCTGCCCGATCTCGAGCGTATCGATGATCGGCACCACGAACGGCGCGCCGTAAAGTCTCTGGCAGGCCGCGCTGATGAAGTTCTGTTCGATCGGTGAGTAGTGTACCAGCATCGGCTTGCCGGCCATGCGCGCAAACACCTCGGGCAGGAGTTCCTCGATCGGTGCACCGGCCGCGGACTGGTCGTCGGTGATCTGGTGGATAACGGCCGATTCACCCGGGATATCGCGATCGATGCGCACGATACTGTGCCAGGCGGTCGATAGCTTCACGCTGAACTGCTCGATGTGCACCAGGCCGATGCTCAGAATGACGTCCTTGCGCGGATCGAGGCCGGTCGTCTCCAGGTCGATTGCGACGATCTCGATCTCGCGGCAGTCGCTGTTCTTGTCGGGAAACGGCGTCGCCAGGTATTCCGCGAGCGGACCGGGCGCGGCCTGCGCCAGTGCCTTCTTGCGCTGATATTCCTTGCCGAGAAAGCGCGTGAACATGTGCCTTATCCGAGTTTGTCGGCGCCAAAGCGCTTGACCATGGTTTCCTGCATGGTCTGGATTACCTTGAAGGCGTGCTTGAGATGCTCGCGCTCGAGCTCGGAGAGCTGATCCGGCGGCACGTAGTTGTCGGCCTGCATGCCGCGCCTGATCTGGTCGGCCTGGTGCCGGATGCGCAGCGAAGCGATGAGCTCGAGTGCGTCCTCGAGGTTTTCCGCCATGTCGTTGGACAGCGCCGGGGTGCCGGCACAGGCGCGCAGGCGTTCGACCGTGTTGACCGGCTCCTTGCCGAGCGAAAGGGCCAGCACCCGGGCGATATCGGTGATCGGAACGATGCCGCGGTGCTTCAGGTCGAGCGTGTCGTCGTGCTCGCCGCCGCGCACCAGCACGAACTGTCGGAAGAAGCCCAGCGGTGGCCGATGCTGCATCGCGTTGGCCATCATGTAGGCGAGGAAGATGCGGTTCTCCTGGGATTTCTTCAGGATCATCTTCTGCAGCGGCGCGAACAGTTCGACCGCCCCGATTACCGGGCGCAGGTCGAAGAAGATGCTCGACAGCATCATCGACATCGGATCGGGACTCTCGATCCAGCGGCTGAAGTAGCCCTGCCAGACCTTGAGCGGCTGGCGCCACTGTGGATTGGTCGCCATCGCGTCGCCCGGGCAGTACACGAAACCGCAGGCGTTCAGCGCGTCGCTGACAAATTTGGCGAGGGCGGCGAAATAACCGTCGTGCTGCGCGGGTACGAAGTCGTCTGACAGCAGCAGCGCGTTGTCCTGGTCGGAATGCGAGCTCTGCTCATGGCGTGCCTGCGAGCCGCCGGCCATCCACACATACGGAACCGGCGCCGGGCCGAGCTCGGCCTCGGCCATCTCCAGCAGGCGCCCGGTAATCGAATCGGTGAGGCACGATACGGCCTCGCCGATGTGCCGTGCGGTCACGCTGGCGGTGGCCAGCCGCATGTGCAACGCCGGCAGACGCTTGCTGATCTCAATCAGGTCCGCGACCGTCTTGGCCTTGCGCACGTCGGCCGCCAGGTAGGCCGAGTTGGCGCTCTGCTGATTGGCCAGGTCGGTAGCCGTGATCATGCCGATCAGCCTGCCGTGTTCGGTCACCGGCAGGTGGTGGAAGCGCTGGCGGGTCATGGTCATCAGCGCCTGCGCGGTCAGCGTGCTGGCCTCGATCGTCTTCGGTTCGGGCGTCATGATATGGTCGATCGGCTCGCTGCCGTTCAGACCGATCGCCACACAGCGCTTGCGCAGATCGCGGTCCGTGACCAGGCCGACCAGTTTGTCGTCCTGCAGCACCAGGACCGACGAGACATCCTTGTTGCTCATCACCGACGCGGCCTCGCGGATGGTCATGCCGGACTCCACCGTGACCGGCTCCTTGCGGACCAGGCTGCCGACCTCGATCATCATCGCGGCCACGGTCGGGTCGCTGGATTCCTGCGTGGTGTTGACGGCCGCCCGCAGACGCTCCTTGACGCTCGCCGAGAAATGTTCGCTGAAGGCCTTGGAGGCGCGGCACAGCGCCTTGAGGCGATCGCAGCTCAGCATGTACAGCAGGGTATCTTCGGCCGCCTCTCCGCGATCGCATTGCGACAGGTTCACCAGCTGACAGGTGACGCTGTAGATGTCGCCCTCACCAAGCTTCTCACACAGTTCGCCGGTCTTGTCGAAGATCGTGATCGCACCGCTGCGCACCACGTACAGGAATCCCTCGCGCGGCGGAAAGGTGCCGCCACGCCGCAGGTAGCGGATCTCGATATCTTTCGGCAGTTCATCGAGCAACTCCTGGTCCAGATAGACGAAAGGATTGCGCTGCGCGAGAAACTGGCGGATTTCGACGAGTTCGACTTCCATCTCTTGGGGGCCTGATCGGTAGGGTGTCGCTGTGTGGCGAGCTTATCAAAACTGGCCTGTGCAATCGCTCTCGAATGAGGGGCTTGGGACAGTCCGGAAGCGGCGTGGTTCATCCTCAACAGAGCAGTGGGCCGACCTGCCGGGGTGTGGTCGGTGGCCGCCGCATCGCAGCCTGCGCATTGGCTTCCCGGGCCCGGACCGTCTCCGCCACGTGTCCCCTTGGCGCAAAAAAAAGCCCCGTCTCGTGAGACGGGGCAACCTTTCTACAGGGTTTCTTGCTTAGTGGCCGGTGGCGGTACCGGCACCCTTCGGTACGCGGATGTCCTCGACCAGGTGCTGGATGTGCTCCGGCGGCTCTGCGGTGACTTTCGACACCAGGATGGCCACGGCGAAGTTCACCACTGCGCCGACTGCACCGAACGCGTTCGGCGAGATGCCGAAGAACCAGTCGGGCTCCATGTCACCCAGGAACGCAGTGCCCGGGATGAAGAAGATGCCCTTGTGCTGGAACACGTACAGCATGGTGATGCCGATGCCCGAGATCATGCCCCAGATGGCGCCGGCGCGGTTCACCTTCTTGTTGAAGATGCCCATCATCAGCACGGGGAAGATCGAGGCCGCGGCCAGGCCGAACGCGATCGCCACGGTACCGGCCGCGAAGCCGGGTGGATGCAGGCCGAAGTAGCCGGCCAGCGCGATCGCGCCGATCATCGAGAAGCGACTTGCCAGCAGCTCAGCCTTTTCCGAGATGTTGGGGTTGATCATGCCCTTGATGACGTCGTGCGACACCGCCGAGGCGATCGCCAGCAGCAGGCCGGCAGCGGTCGACAGTGCGGCAGCCAGGCCGCCGGCGACCACGATCGCGATGACCCAGTTCGGCAGGCCGGCGATCTCAGGGTTGGCGAGAACCATGATGTCGTTGTCGACCTTGACCATCTCGTTGCCTTTCCAGCCGAAGCCCTCGGCCTTCGCGGCCATATCGGCATTCTTGTCGTTGTAGTACTGGATGCGGCCGTCGCCGTTCTTGTCTTCGTACTGCAACAGGCCGGTGGCCTCCCACTTCTTGAACCACTCGGGGACCTTGGCGTACTCGATGTTGGCGGTCGTTTCGCCGACCGGACCGGTCTGGATGGTGTTCATCAGGTTCAGACGGGCCATGGAGCCGACGGCCGGCGCGGTGGTGTACAGGATCGCGATGAAGATCAGTGCCCAGCCTGCCGAGCTACGCGCGTCCTTGACCTTCGGAACCGTGAAGAAGCGGATGATGACGTGCGGCAGACCTGCAGTACCGATCATCAGCGACAGGGTATACACGAACATATTGAGCTTGGAGCCCATCACCTGCTCGGAGTATTTGCCGAAGCCCAGATCGGTCACCACCTGGTCGAGCTTGGCCATCATATCCATGCCGGCACCAGGTTCGCCCGGCGCCATCGTGCCGATCAGGCCCAGCTGCGGGATCGGGTTGCCGGTCAGGTTCATCGAAATGAACACGGCCGGGATGGTGTAGGCGAAGATCAGCACGACGTACTGCGCGATCTGGGTATAGGTGATGCCCTTCATGCCGCCCATTACCGCATAGATGAACACGATGCCCATACCGATGAACAGGCCCATCTCGTAGCTGGTCTCGAGGAAGCGCGAGAACGCGACACCGATGCCCTTCATCTGACCGATTACGTAGGTAACCGAGGCCAGGATCAGGCAGATGACGGCCACCAGGCGTGCGGTCTGCGAGTAGAAACGCTCGCCGATGAACTCCGGTACCGTGAATTTGCCGAACTTACGCAGGTAAGGGGCGAGCAGCAGCGCCAGCAGCACGTAACCGCCGGTCCAGCCCATCAGGAAGACCGAGGCGCCGTAGCCGTTGAACGCGATCAGGCCGGCCATCGAGATGAAGGACGCGGCGGACATCCAGTCGGCCGCCGTGGCCATCCCGTTGGCGACCGGGTGGACACCCTTGCCGGCGACATAGAACTCGCCGGTGGTTCCGGCGCGGGCCCACACGGCGATACCGATGTACAGCGCGAAGGTCGCGCCGACAACGAGGTAGGTAATTGTATTGAGATCCATTTGTGCGCTACCTCTTAGTCTTCGTGCACGTCGAACTCGCGATCAAGCGCGTTCATGCGGGCAGCGTAAAAGAAGATCAGGACGATAAAGACGTAAATCGATCCCTGTTGGGCGAACCAGAAGCCGAGGCCCACGCCGCCGATACGGATGGCGTTGAGCGGGTCGGCGAGAATGATCCCGAAGCCGTACGAGACGACAAACCAGATCACGAGCAGACTTATCAGTAGACGAAGGTTCGCCTTCCAGTACTGCGCAGCTTTTGTATCCATAGCTCGATCACTCCGCGGTTGTGATTATAAAAATGCCGTGACAACTCCCGGTCCCTGGCCGCGACGCATCCGCATGGCTTTCACGCCTTGTCGATGGATTCCATTTCGCGTTTGTCGTGGATGCGATCCCGGTTCTTTATACTGCTCGGACGGCAGATATCCAGGCCAGCTGATTGTCCCGGCGGAATGCGGGTTTTGTCAAAATAAATCAGTGACTTAAACAGCGGGTGCGGGGCCGGAAACGGGATGGTTTGGGTGCTTAGGTAACGAAATTCGCGGTCTAGTGTTACGAAAGGTAACCCCGGTGTTTCGGTCGGTAAAGGGTGAAAAATAATTATCCGGCCGCGCCCCGTGCAGCAGGTAGTCCGGCTCAGCTGCGTTTCTTCGGCCGCGGCAGGCCGAAGCGCTGGCGGCGCTCCCACAGTGCCTTGCGGCTGATGCCGAGGGCGTTGGCGAGCTCCGTCTCGGTCATCTGGTCCTGGTGTTCGAGCACGAACACGCGGAAGTATTCCTCGAGTGACAGCTTGTCGTTGAGATCGGCCGCAGTGCCGGCGCTGGTCACGCGGTGATCGATCGCCAGCAGGTCGGGCGTGATCACGTCGCCCTCGCACAGGATCACCGCACGCTCGACGGCATTGGAGAGTTCGCGGACGTTGCCTGGCCAGTGGTAGCGGCGGATGGCCTCCAGGGCCTCGCGACTCAGTTTTACAGGCGCCCGCCCCAACTGCTTGCGCGCCTTGTCGAGCAGGAACACCGCGAGCTCGATCACGTCGTCACCGCGGTCGCGCAGCGGTGGCAGATTCAGCTCGACCACGCGCAGGCGGAAATAAAGGTCGCTGCGGAAGGCGCTCTCCTGGACCAGCTTGCGGATATCACGGTGGGTGGCTGCGAGCACGCGCACATTCGGGTTGTTGTTGCCGCTGCCGTCGCCGTTGTGCTCACCACCCTGCAGTACTCGCAACAGGCGGGCCTGGGCGGGCATCGGCAGCTCGCCTATCTCGTCCAGGAACAGGGTCCCGCCCTCGGCGCTCTGAATCAGGCCGGGGCGGAACCGGTCGGGTTGGTTCTGGCCGAACAGTTCCGCCTCGATCGCCTGCTCAGGGATGGCCGCGCAATTGAAGGCGATGAACGGCGCGTCACAGCGCCTGCTTTGCTTGTGCAGCGCGCGTGCAACCAGTTCCTTGCCAGTACCGGATTCGCCGGTGATCAGCACCGTGGCATCGGTCGGCGCCACCTTGTGGATGCGGCTGCAGACCTCGCTCATCCCGGCACTCCGGCCGACCATGCCGGCGACCGGATAGGCCTGATCGACGTCGGTCTGCAGGGCTGCGGTGCGGCGTTCCTTCTGCTTTTCACGCAGCACCTTCTCGACCAGCATCACCAGTTCGTCGTGATCGAACGGCTTGGCGATATAGTCGGCGGCGCCGCTCTTCATCGCCTCGACCGCCGAGGTGACGGTGGCGAAACTGGTCATGATGATCACCGGTACCTCGGGTGCCATCTTCAGCACCACGTTGCCGGGCTGCCCGGGCAGGCGCAGATCGGTGATGATCAGGCTGTAGTCGTCGAGACGACCGGCCGCCTGCGCGGTCTCGACCGATTCGGCCTCGCTGACCTGGTGGCCATGACGCTCCAGCAGGCGGCGCAGCGCGCCGCGGATCACGGGTTCGTCTTCAATGATAAGCAGGCGGTTCATGATGCTGTTCGGGTTCATGCGTGGGCAGGGTGACGATCACACGCGTGCCGAGGCCGGCCTGCGAATCGATCGTCAGGGTGCCGTTGTGATCTTCGATGATCTTGTAGGCCAGTGACAGGCCGAGTCCGGTCCCCTGCCCGGTGGGCTTGGTCGTGTAGAACGGTTCGAAAATGGTCTCGCGCAGCTCGTCCGGGATGCCCTGTCCCTGGTCCATGACCTCGATGATCGCCTCGCCGCTGCTGCCGCGCGCCAGCAGGTCGACGCGGTCGCCCGGCTGCGAGGCGTCGGCGGCGTTGCTGAGCAGATTGACCAGCACCTGCGACAGTTGCTGGCGGTTGCCGGTCAGCACGATCTCCTGCGGACAGCTCGCGTCGAATCGGATCCCGTCGTGTTTGCGCGACAGGCGCAGCAGGTGCGCCGCCTCGTCGATTACCTCGCACAGTGGAAAGGTCTCGCGTTGCTGCAGGTGGCGGCTGCCGCGGCTGAAGCTCTTCAGTGTGCGCAAGATGCCGGAGATGCGGTGGGTCTGCTCGATGATGTCCTCGATGCTCTGACTGATCACTGCCGGGTCGTCCTCGTGCCGCAGGTTCTGGGCCAGCGATGCGATGCCGGTGACCGGGTTGCCGATCTCGTGTGCGACCCCGGCGGCCAGACGGCCAACCGAGGCCAGGCGGTCATTGTGCGCGAGTTCGGCCTCGAGATTGCCGAGGTCGGTCAGGTCTTCGATCAGCATGACCATGCCGGGCCTTGATGGACCGGCGCCCTCGATCACCGGGTCCGCGTAGGCCGCCTTGTGCAGGTTGTACCAGCGCGGCTTGCCGGCCACCGCCAGCTCCATGCGATAGATGTGGTCCTCGGCGGTGCGTGCGAAGCCGGCCAGCAGGCCGTCCCAGGGGCGCGGCAGCTTGTTCAGGCGGGTGCCGATCAGGTGCTGGGCCTCGACCCCGGTCATCATCTCCAGGGCCAGGTTCCACAATACGATCTTGCCCTGGTTGTCGGTCGCGCAGACGCCCAGCGGGAGGTCCTGGAGGATCTGCCGATGCAGCCGGCGCAGGTTGTCGAGCTCGATGCTCAGACCCTGCAGCTGTGAGCGTGAGGCCTCCAGCCGGTCCTCCACGTAGCGCATCGAATCGGCCAGCGCGGTCTTCGCCTCCGGGTCCAGCTCGAGGCGGCGGTTGACGATGATGTGTGCGAGCTGCGGCCCGAGCAGGCCGGACAGGTTACGCTCGATGCGCTCGCGCAGGCGGCGCAGCTCGGGGGTGCGACGCTCGTTGTCGCGCATGCCCAGGTCGTGCAGGGCCTGATCGACCTCACGGTCGGCCATGTCTTTGCCCAATGTGCCGGCGAGCAGGGTGCGGAACTCGCCCGACGAGCCGGCCACCACTACGCCCGACAGCGGCACCAGGGTCTCGGCGCAACAGGCCCTGGCAGCCTCCATTTCACCCGGCGACTGGCGGGTCAGCAGCGACACCAGCACGAACAGGCCACCGTTGACGGTCAGGGTGGTGAAGGTGGCGAAGGCCCACTTGTGCATGCCGCTTTCCGCGACCAGGCCGGGTATGCCCATGTCGGTGATCAGGATCCCGGAACTGTGCAGCAGCGGCGCGAGCAACAGCGCTGACCAGACACCGACCCCGCCCAGCAGGCCGGTTATGAAGCCGCTGCGCGTGGCGCGCCGCCAATACAGCAGCCCGGCGATTCCGGGCAGGAACTGGGCCACCGCGACAAACGAGATCAGGCCCAGCTCGACCAGGCTCTGGTTGTGCTTGAGGCCGGCGTAGAAGCCGTAACCCGCCATGATGATCAGACCGATCAGCAGGCGCCGTCCCCACAGGATCCAGCGGTACAGGTTGATCGCCGGGTCCGGGTAGCTGGCCGGCAGCAACAGGTGGTTGAGGCTCATCGAGGCGAGCGCGATGCTGGTCACGATCACCATGGCGCTGGCCGCCGACAGTCCGCCGATGAAGGCCAGCAGCGACAACCACGATGGCCCGTGCGATACCGTGATGCCGAGTACGTAGTAGTCGGGATTGATATCCAGCTGCATGCGCTGCCCGGCCCACAGGATCACCGGGATCGAGATGTTCAGCAGCAGCAGAAAGGCGGGCAGGGCCCATGTGGCGGTGCGCAGGCCGCGTGCGTCCAGATTCTCCGCGAACAGCATGTGGAACTGACGCGGCAGCAGGAATGCAGCGGCGAAGGACAGGAATACCAACGCGGCCCAGGGGCTCTGGTTGACCGGGCGATAGAGGGCCTCCAGCGCCTGCGGGTGCAGCGCCAGCCAGTCGCCCAGTCCTGCCGGTCCGCCGAATACGCCGAACAGCGCATAGCCGCCGATCAGCAGCAGCACGACCAGCTTGATCAGCGACTCGAACGCGATCGCCACGACCAGCCCGCGATGCTTCTCGCGCGGCGAGATGTGGCGTGCGCCGAACAGCACGCCGAACAGGATCAGCGTGGCGCAGAACACCAGCGCAATGGTGTTGGACGGCACCTCGTTGCTCAGCACCTGCAGCGACTCGGTGACCGCGCGCACCTGCAACGCGATATAGGGCAGGGTGCCGAGCAGCATGAACAGCGTCACCAGCACCCCGGCCAGCTGGCTGCGGTAACGGAAGGCCAGCAGGTCGGCCAGCGAGGTGAGCTGGAATTCACGGCTCAGCCTGAGGATCGGGCGCAGCAACACCGGGCTGAGCAGGAAAGTCAGCGTGGCGCCGATATAGATGGTCAGGAACAGCAGTCCGTTGTGCGCTGCATAGCCGACGCTACCGTAGTAGCTCCACGAGGTTGCATAGACCCCGAGTGACAGGGTGTAGGTCAGCGGGTGCGACACCCAGCGTGCCGGCACATATCCGCGGTCGGTCGCGTAGGCGACCAGAAACAGCACAACCAGGTAGATGAAGCCGGCGACGAACAGCGTGGCGAGTTCATGGCTCATCGGAGTCATCCCGCCGGCAGATCAGTGCGGCGCCGAGGATCACCAGCAGCCAAAGTGCGTACGGGGCCAGCCAGCCAAAGTGTGGATGCGCCCACCAGGCGGCTGCCGGGCTGATGAACAGCAGCAGCAGCAGTGTGCCGAGGATTACGGCGAGTTCCTTGCTGATCGGAAAACGGGGTGGGAGCATGGAACGAGACTAGCACCACCTGTGTGTTACTAAAAGTAACGTCTGTCGGCGCGTCGGGCGTGCTTTAATTGCAGATCAATAACAACCTTCTTTGCACGCCCGGGGAGTGGACATGAATCCGGAAAAGGTCGTTTTCGGCTTCTTCATCGTGTTGGCGCTGACGCTCAACTTCGGTTTCTTCGTCGGTGAGATCGAGAATCCCGAACATCACCACGTGTACGAGCTGTTCGCGGTCGTGGTGGTAAACCTGATCGCGACGGTGCTGAAGTTCGGCGACCGCAGCCAGATGGGGGCCCTGCTGCTTGCCACCAGCCTGGTGGCGATCCTGCAACTGATCGCGGCCACGCTGGTATGGGCGTTTGCGATGCATGTCAATGGGGTTGGCCTGACGCCGGCGGTCACCGCAAGCATCGTGTCGCTTTCGGGCGGTGCCATGCTGGCCAACGTGATATCCGTGATTCTGCTCATCATAGAGACCGTGATGCTGCGTCGCTGAACAGCCCCAAGTCCGCCGGCGCATGGAAAACATCGTCTTCCTGATCCTCCGTCGCATGCGTCAGCCGCTGCTGACGCTGCTGCTGGTGTATGCGATCTCGATCCTCGGCCTGACCCTGATCCCGGGGCGCGATGCGGACGGCAACGTCTGGTACATGACCTTCTTCCACGCGTTTTATTTCGTCAGCTACATGGCGACCACGATCGGTTTCGGCGAGATCCCCTACGCCTTCAGCGACGCGCAGCGCCTGTGGGTGAGCCTGGCGCTGTATGCCTCGGTGATCGCCTGGATCTATGCCTTCGGCACCATCCTGGCGCTGGTCCAGGACCGTGTCTTCCAGGAGGCAATCGCCGAGAACCGCTTCGCCCGGCGCATCCGCCGCATGCGTGAGCCGTTTCACCTGGTGTGCGGTTACGGCGAGACCGGCACGGCACTGGTCAAGTCGCTGACCGGGCGCGGGCAGCACGTGGTCGTGATCGATATCGACGCGACCCGCACCAACATCATCCAGTTGCAGGACCTGCGCGAATTCGTTCCGGCGCTGCACGGGGATGCGGCGATCACCCGTCACCTGCAGGAGGCCGGCCTGCAGCACCCGTGCTGTGCGGGGGTCGTTGCGCTGACCGACAGCAACGAGGTCAACCTCAAGATCGCGCTCACCGCAAAACTGTTGAATCCGAAAATCAAGGTGATCTGCCGCGCCGATTCGCACGATGTCGAGGCCAACATGGCGTCGTTTGGGACCGACTACATCGTCGACCCGTTCGATACCTTCGCCGGGCAACTCGCGGTCGCGCTGCAGGCCCCGTGCCTGCACCTTCTGCAACGCTGGCTGACCGGACGCGAGGGCAGCAGCCTCAGCGAGCCGGTTTACCCGCCGCAGGACAGTCACTGGATCGTGTGCGGCTATGGGCGGTTCGGCAAGGCCATCTGCGCGCGCCTCAAGAACGAGGGGATCAGGGTGGTCGTGGTCGAGGCCAAGCCGGAGCTCGCCGGTCGGCCTGCCGAGGACTTTGTCGCCGGCCGCGGTACCGAGGCCAACACCCTGCAGGAGGCCGGCGTAGAGCATGCCGCCGGCCTGGTCGCCGGGACCGACAACGACGCGAACAATCTCTCGATCGTGATGACCGCGCGCGCGCTCAACCCAGAGCTGTTCGTGGTCGTGCGCCAGAATCAGAACGACAACCACGACATCATCGCGGCGGTGGACGCGGACATGGTGATGCATCCGAGCGCGATCATCGCGGACAAGATCCGCGTCCTGCTTGCCACGCCGATGCTGTACGAGTTCATGTCGCTGGCGCTGTACCAGGAGGACAGCTGGGCCTGCGAACTGGCGAGCCGGGTGACCGCGCTGGTGCGCGAAGAGGTGCCGACCATCCGCGAGTGGTTGCTGGTGCCCGGCGAGAACGGGGTCTTGCACGAGTTCCTGTCCCACGGGGGGGCGTTCGCGGTGCGCGACCTGTTGCGCGATCCGTGGCAGCGCGAGGATGGCCTCAACGCCATCGTGTTGCTGGTGCGACGGCGTAACGACCGCATCCTGCTGCCCGACCCGGATACCGCGCTGAAATCCGGCGACCGCCTGCTGCTGTGCGGCGACCGCACCGCGTTCACGCGTATGCATTGGACGGTCTCGCATCGCCACACGCTGGATTACGTGAAGACCGGCGAAGATCGACCGCAGAGCTGGATCTGGCGCGCGTGGTATCGGCGCCGGCGGTATTCAGGCTAAAGCCCCCACCTATAAGCAAATCTTATGGATGTGCTGGCGACGCGATGTCGCTGGCGCGCGCATGGCCCACACCCGCGCGGCGCTTCCGCTAAACTTGCGCACTCACCGGGCTGCCGTGCGCCTTGTACACTTTGACACGCGATGTGTCGCGGCCAGGATCCACCAACCGACTGCGATTTCCAAAACGTCCTGAGGGAGACATGCATGAACAAACTTCTCGTAATCACTGTCCTGGCCATGGGCCTGGTCCTGGGTGCTCACGCGGGCAACAAGAAGGCGATCGATACGCCCGCGTTCGACAAGGCGCTTGCCCAGCAGATGATCGGCAACAGCATCCAGCGCTTCGAGCTTGCCGATGGGGTCAGCGTGGATGACGCGGTGGCGTCCATGGAACTGCGCGCCAACATGTTGAACTTCAAGCTGGTCGCGGACCTGCCGTTGTCAGAGCAGGTCAAGGCGATGGGGCAGGAGGCCAATTACATGCGCATCCTGGCCTTCTGTGACGCGCTGATCGCGAAGAAGATGGTCGACTACGACATTATCTTTGCCGGTTTTCTGCCGTGCCGTATCGCGGTCGTCGAGGACAGCAAAGGCAAGGCCTGGATCGTGACCATGAACATGGACATGATGCTGCACGCGGTCGACCTGCCGGCGGACCTGCAGCCGCTGGCCCAGAAGGTGCGCGACACAATCTACAGCATTGTGGACGCGGGCGTGAACGGCGACCTGTGAGGCCAAGCGAGACCGGCCCTGGCGGGCCGGTTATTTCGCCCCGGTTTGCTGATCTGGGCCAACTCGGCCGAGAAAATCCGCCCCCTTTCTGCGGGAATTCTGTGTAATACTCGCGAGCTGAAGCCGGCGACAAAAATCAAGCATATGCCGGCCTGCGGCCCCGTTCAGCTCCCTGTCTCTACGGTGCCGGAATCTTTAAACCTGATGTATCGAGTAGCTGCGAAGGGCCGTCCAGGTGGCGGCGGTTCGTTGCTTCAGCGACATTGAACCGCCTTCTTGAGGAGAGAAAAATGGCACATATCGTGGTCCTTGGGGCCGGTACCGGTGGTATGCCCGCAGCCTATGAGTTGCGTGCCGAGCTGGGTAGCGAGCATGAAATCACGGTGGTCAACGAACGTGACTACTTTCAGTTCGTCCCCTCCAACCCCTGGGTGGCCGTCGGCTGGCGCGACCGCGCGAGCATTACCTTCGACATCCGTCCGCATCTCGAGCGCAAGGGCATCAACTTTGTCGGCAAACGTTGCGAAAAGATCGATGCGGCGAACAGCACCCTGGAGCTGGCAGGCGGCGAGTCACTGAAATACGACTTCCTGGTCATCGCAACCGGACCGCGCCTCGCCTTCGAAGAGGTCGAGGGTGCAGGCCCGGATGGTCATACGCTTTCGGTGTGCACCGTGGATCACGCCGAGGCGGCCTACGAGAAGTACAAGGAACTGCTCGAAGACCCGGGCCATGTCGTGGTCGGTGCGATGCCGTTTGCATCCTGTTTTGGCCCGGCGTACGAGTTCGCGTTCATCATGGATACCGATCTGCGCAAGCGCAAGATGCGTGACCGTGTGCCGATGACCTTCGTTACCTCGGAGCCGTATATCGGCCATCTGGGTCTCGGCGGGGTGGGTGATTCGCAGGGTATGCTCGAGAGCGAGATGCGCAACCACCACATGAAGTGGATCACCAACGCCAAGGTGACCAAGGTCGAGGCCGGCAAGATGTTCGTCGAGGAATACGACAACGCCGGGCACAAGGTCAAGGATCACGAGATCGCGTTCAAATTCTCGATGATGCTGCCCGCATTCAAAGGCGTCGAGCCGGTGATGGCGGTCGAGGGCCTGTGCAACCCGCGCGGCTTCGTGTTCGTCGACCCGTACCAGCGCAACCCGACCTACAAGAACATCTACTCGGCCGGTGTCTGTATCGCGATTCCACCGGTCGAGGCGACCTCTGTTCCGACCGGTGCGCCCAAGACCGGCTACATGATCGAGTCCATGGTCACGGCGATCGTGCACAACATCCATAACGAGCTGGAAGGCAGGGAGCCCGATCAGAAAGCCACATGGAACGCGATCTGCCTGGCGGACATGGGCGATACCGGTGCCGCGTTCGTCGCGCTGCCGCAGATCCCGCCGCGCAACGTTGCCTGGTTCAAGAAGGGCAAGTGGGTGCACATGGCCAAGATCGCGTTCGAGAAGTACTTCATCCGCAAGATGAAGAAGGGCACCTCCGAACCGATCTACGAGAAGTACATCCTGAAAATGCTCGGGATCAACCGACTGAAGTAAGCAACGACGCGTTGGGGGAAAGGCCCGGTCAGCAATGACCGGGCCTTCTTTTTTGCACTGCTCAATGCCAAGGACGCGACGCATGTGATGGCCCCGCACAGCGAGTGCCCGACTGTTCGGTCGTCCATCCGGCCGGGCACAGGGGCTTCTGGCGCCATTCGCGGTCTTTGCGCTGTTTACGCAAATTAGCATTACACCCGCCTGGAATAGGGCGACGCAGCTTTTGCTATGATCTGCAGCCACCTTGGAGGTAGCTGCGAGAGCCCCCGATCATGAGTCATCCCGCGATCAGTCGTCACAAGACCGTGGCCGTGCGCGTCGGCGCGGTGAGCGTCGGTGGGGATGCCCCGGTCGTCGTGCAGTCGATGACCAATACCGACACCGCCGACGTCGCCGGGACCATCGACCAGGTTGCGGCATTGGCACGTGCCGGCTCCGAGTTGGTGCGCGTCACGGTCAACAGCGAGGAAGCGGCGAGCGCGGTCCCGGCGATCCGTGAGGGCCTGGATGCCCGTGGCGTATCGGTCCCGCTGGTCGGTGATTTCCATTTCAACGGCCACCGCCTGCTGCACCAGTACCCCGAGTGCGCGCAGGCGCTGGCCAAGTACCGCATCAATCCCGGCAACGTCGGCAGCGGCGAGAAGCGCGATGCCCAGTTCGCGACCATGATCGAGACCGCGATCGCCAACGGCAAGGCGGTGCGCATCGGTGTGAACTGGGGTTCGCTCGACAAGGGCCTGGTGGCGCAGATGATGGACGACAACGCGCGCTCGAAGGCACCGTTGGGCGCGGATCGGATGATGCGCGAGGTGATGGTTGCCTCGGCGCTGCAGAGCGCGGCCAGGGCCGAGCGGATCGGTCTCGCGCGTGACCGTATCATCCTGTCGTGCAAGATGAGTGGCGTGCAGGATCTGATCGGCGTCTACCGTGCCCTCGCGTCGCGCTGCGACTATGCGCTGCATCTCGGTCTGACCGAGGCCGGCATGGGCTCGAAGGGTATCGTCGCATCGACCGCCGCGCTCGCGGTCCTGCTGCAGGAGGGCATCGGCGACACCATCCGCATCTCGCTGACCCCCGAGCCCGGCGGCGATCGCACCCAGGAGGTGCGCGTCGCGCAGGAGATCCTGCAAACGATGGGGCTGCGCGCCTTCATGCCGATGGTGATTGCCTGTCCCGGTTGCGGCCGCACCACCAGTACCTATTTCCAGCAACTGGCGCAGGACATCCAGACCTATCTGCGTGAGCAGATGCCAGCCTGGCGCAGGCAGTTTCCCGGGGTCGAGGAGATGGACGTCGCGGTGATGGGCTGCGTCGTCAACGGTCCCGGCGAGAGCAAGCATGCCAACATCGGCATCAGTCTGCCGGGAACCGGGGAGCATCCGGCCGCGCCCGTGTACGTTGATGGCCACAAGACCGTGACCCTCAAGGGCGACCACATAGCCGCAGAGTTCCAGGCGATCGTGGACGACTATGTGCGCAGCCACTATGGTGGCGGCGCCTAGCCTGATGTTCACAGGCTCGGTGCATAGGCAAGGCCGCATGACGATCGGACTGCCGGGCCGGGCGTTTGTCGCATCCGTGCCACAACGTCCGGGCCTTTTCGAATGCCAGCAGTTGTTTGTCGACGAGTCGCGCGATCGCCTCGCCGGGCAGCGCTTTTCCCAAACCCTGAGAAAACCCACCGGAGGATACTGACGTGAACAAACCCGTATTTGCGCTACTGCTTGCCGGCACGCTCGCCAGCCTGCCCGCTGTCGCCGAAGACCACATGCTCATCGAGGTCAAGCGTATGTCGATGGAAACGGCCGCGAAGATCGCCACGGCTGCGGTCGCGGCCTGTCGTGAGAAGGGAATCCAGATCGGTGTCACCGTGGTGGACCGCGATGGCATCGCCCAGGCGGTTCTGCGCGACACCATTGCACCGACCATCACGCTGCCGATCTCGAAGGGCAAGGCCTATGCCGCGGTGATGTTCAGTGTGGCGACCTCGGAGCTGGCCGATCGCGCGAACACGCCAATCGGCCGCGTACCGGGTCTGATCATGTCGGCTGGCGGGGTACCGATCCAGGTCGGCGGCTCGCTGCTCGGCGGGGTGGGTGTCTCCGGGGCACCGAGTGGCGACACCGACCAGGAATGTGCCCAGGCGGGCGTGGACGCGGTGAGTACCGACCTCGAGATGGCTATGTAGTCGTTGACGACAGCGCCGACAACCCTGCCCCAGCCGGCAGGGTTGTCGTTCTCCGCGCTTGCATGCCGCATTCGTGCCTGCGCCCGATGCGCGCTACGCGGCTCGCAGGACCGCCCGCCGCAGCGGGTCTCCCCGCAGAATCACTGAGCGAGGGGCTGGTTGGCCTGCGCTATCGATGCCACCAAACGACCCTCGCTCAGCGTGATCGTCTGCGTAATGCCGTGCAATGGCAGTGCCCGGTGGCTGATCACCAGCACGGTCCTGCCGTGCATCACCTCGTCCAGCGTGTGGCAGAGTTCGTCGACAGTCTGGTTGTCGAGTCCCTCCGTGGGCTCGTCGAGGATCAGGATCGGCGCGTCCTTGAGGAGCGCGCGCGCGATGGCGATGCGGCGCGCCTGACCACCCGATACCTTGACCCCGGTCTCGCCCAGCCAGGTGTCGTAGCCCTGCGGCTGTGCACTGATGAAGTCATGGATACGTGCCGCCCGGCAGGCCCGTTCGAGCTGGGCCTGACTGGCCTGCGGCGCGGCGAGCAACAGGTTGGCGCGGATGCTGGCGTTGAACAGGTGGGTGTGTTGCGAGACCACGCTGATCCGACTGCGCAGATCCGCGCTGTCGAGTTGGCGCAGGTCGCAGCCGCCAAGCAGCACGCGGCCCTCGCTGGGATCCCAGAAGCGCAGCAGCAGATTTACCAGACTGCTCTTGCCGGCGCCGCTATCACCTAGCAGCAGGCTGCGGCTGCCCTGTGGCAGGTTCAGGTCGATGCCGGTCAGTGCGTTGGCGCGGCTTCCCGGATAGCGCAGAGCGACGCCTTCCAGGCGCAGCTCATTCGTGGCAGGCAGCGGCCGCGGGTGCGCGGGCTCGCGGGTGACACTGGCCTGGTCGGTGATCTCGAACAGGCGCCGTGCCGCGGCTCCGGTCTCGCTCCACAGCTGCAGTGCCAGCGGCAGTGGTGCAACCGCCTCGAAACTCGCCAGTGCGAACAGCGCGAGCATGGACAGCTGCGGGCCGCTCAGCAGCTGTGCCTGCAGCAGCGGGATGCCGAGCAGCAGCACGGCCCATATGCCCAGCCCGGCGAGCAGCCCGAGCGCCGCGGTGTTCAGGCTGCTGATGCGGTTGAGGTCGTCCTGCGCGGCCAGCCAGGCATCGCTCAGGCGCGCGATCTCCTCGGCATAACGCGCATCGGCGCTGGCATTGATCAGCTCTGCCAGGCCCTGCACGCCATCGATCACCCGGGTACGCAGCTCGGCACTCAGCCGGACCTGTGCCAGGCCCGGCCCGCGCGCCCGACGCAGCGCCCACAGCGGCAGCGCTACGCCGCCGATCAGCAGCAGGCTGAGCACCGCAGCGGCGATCTTCGTGCTGTAGGCGGCGGCAAACACCGCGAATACCAGCAGCGCCAGCACAGCGACGACGATCGGCAGCAGGATCCGCAGGTACAGGGCATCCAGGCGGTCGACGTCCTTCTGGATGCGACTCAACAGGTCACCGCTGTGCAGGCCGTGAAGACCGGCCGGTGCCAGCGGCTCGATGTGGCCGAACAGCCACACGCGTAGCCGCGCTATCAGGCGGAAGGTGGCCTCGTGGGTCAGGATGCGCTCGCCATAGCGACCCGCGCTGCGTGCCATTGCCAGGCCACGGATTATCGCTGCCGGGGTGAAATAGTTGATCGCCGCGCCGCCGATCCCGGCCAGGCCCATCGCGGTGATGAACCAGCCCGACAGTGCCATCAGGCCGACATTGGCCAGCAGCGCCAACAGTGCCAGCAACGTGCCCAGCGCCATCCAGCCGAGGTAGGGTCGGTACAGTGCGAGGACGCGGCGGAACCAGTTCATGCGACCAGTTCTCCCGTGTCTCGCAGCAGTGCGCTGAAATGGCCGCCGCGTTTGCTCAGCTCGGCGAAGCTGCCCTGTTCGACGACCGCACCCTGGTCCAGCACGATGATCTGCGACACCTGCCGGATAGTCTCCAGGCGGTGTGCGATGGTCAACACGGTGCGGCCCTTGGCGAGCTCGTCGAGCGCGCTCTGTACCCTGGCCTGTGAGGCGGGATCGAGGTGCGCAGTCGGCTCGTCGAGGACGACCAGTGGGCAGTCGCGCAGCAGCGCGCGTGCGACCGCCAGGCGCTGGGTCTGTCCGCCGGACAGTCCGCGGCCGCCTTCGCCGACGCGTGTCGCCAGGCCATCGGGGAGCCGCTCGATGAAATCCAGCGCCTGGGCGCGCCGTGCCGCCTCGTAAACGGCGTCGTCGCTGGCGTCTGGCCTGCCGAGGCGTATGTTGTCAGCGACCGTGGCGGCGAACAGGCGCGGGCGCTGCGGTATCCAGGCGACCGCCGCCTGCCATGCGGCGTGGTCGAAGGTGTCGATAGGCTGACCGTCGAGCAGGACACGCCCCTGCTGCGGGGTGACGAATCGCAGCAGCAGGTTGGCGACCGTGCTCTTGCCTGAACCGCTGCGCCCGACCAGTGCGACATGCGCGCCGTGCGCGATGTGCAGGTCCAGACCGTTCAGCGCAGAGCGTCCCGGCTCGTACGCGAACACGACCTGCTCGAAGCGGATGTCTCCGGCGGGCGGGATCGCCCCGGTCGCTGCCGCACCCGGCAACAGCGGCTCGCGGTCGAGCAGGCGGACTATGTTCTCGGCTGCGCCGATTGCCTCCATGCGCGCATGGTTCTGCACGCCGAGATTGCGCAGCGGCAGATAGAATTCGGGCGCAAGCAGCAGCACGAACAGTCCGTACAAAAAGGCCATCTCGCCATCCAGCAGGCGGAAGCCGATCAACACCGCGATAATGGCGATGCTGATCGCGGCGAAGAACTCCAGTACCGCCGAGGTGAGGAAGGCGACCCGCAGGACCGACATGGTGCTGCGCCGGAAGTCGTCCGAAACGCGCGCGATCTGGTCGAGTTCGCGGCGGCTGGCATTGAACAGCTTGAGCGTCGTCAGGCCCTGCAGCACGTCGAGGAAGTGCCCGCCCATGCGTGCGAGTTGTTGCCACTGACGCTGGTTGACGCGCTCGGCGCGCCTGCCGATCAGGATCATGAATACCGGGATCAACGGTGCAGTGACCAGGAGTACGACCGCGGATAGCCAGTCGGCCGGCAGCACTGCGAGCGCGATCACCATCGGCACCATGCCGACCAGCGAGGCGGCGGGCAGGTAGCGGGCAAAATAAGGCTCCAGTCCCTCGACGCCCTCGAGCAAGCTGCTGGCGATCGTGCCACTGCGCTCGTCGGCCAGACCGATCGGCCCGAGCCCGCGGATCCGGTCGAACAACTGGGCACGGATCGCGCGCTTCACCGCCAGCGCGCCACGCACCGCCTGACGCTCGGCCCCCCAGGCGGCCAGGAAGCGCACCAGCAGGATCGGCAGCAGCGCCCACAGCCAGGGCAGCAGCGCATGCAGATCCTGCTGTTTGAACACGGCGCCGTCGATGACCTTGGCGATCCCCCAGGCCTGCGCGACCGCGAGAATGCCGCCCAGCGCGCCAAGCAAGGCGGCCAGCTTCAGGCCGCGGGCCGCGTATGGCCGCTGCGCCTTGAGCCAGTCCTTGAGTTGCTGATTGTCGTCGGGTTTCACTGGGTGGCATCGAACGCTGGGGCAACGCGGGCGCTAGGCCGGACTGCCAATGGTACAGCAGGGGTGGCATTCGGGACGTGCATATTGCAACAGCAGGCTGACCGGGCGCGGCCACGCGGCGGCGAAGCCGCTCCGGGGCACTGCAAAAATCAGTATCCAGCCGCGTTCGCCGGGAGTATAAAGCCCCGTCTTTTCCCTGCCGGAGTGGCTGCCCTTGACTGCCCTTGCATCCAGTTTCGACGCCGGCGACGGCGATGTCTTCGATCTTGTCGCCGATGCGATCGAGCGCCAGGGTTATTCGATCTTGGATGGCGTTGTTCCGTTGCCGTTGCTCGACGCCCTGTTCGTGCAGTTGTGCGAACTGCCCGATGCCGCACTGAACCGTGCCGGTATCGGTCGCGACCAGGACCATCAGTTGAACCGCTTCGTGCGCGGCGATGAAACCCTGTGGCTGGATCCGGACGATGCGGTGAGCGGCGGCTTTCACGCCTGGATGGAACGGCTGCGCCTGGGCATCAATCGCCGCCTGTTCCTCGGGCTGTTCGATTACGAGGCCCATTACGCGCGCTACGCGCCGGGGGCTTTCTACCGCAGGCATCTCGACGCCTTTGCCGGCGGTGGCAGCAACAGGGTACTGTCGACCGTGCTGTACCTGAACCCGAACTGGGGCGCGGACGATGGCGGCGAGATGGTGTTGTATTGCGAAAACGATCAGAACGTGATCGCGCGCGTGCAGCCCTGTTATGGCCGCCTCGCAGTCTTTCTGAGCGAGCGCTTTCCGCACGAGGTGCTGGCCACCAGACGCACGCGGTACAGCATCGCGGGTTGGTTCCGGGTGAACGGTTCGCTGGGGGGGCAGATCGACCCGGCACGTTGAGTGTGCGGCTGTCCGCCGGGTTCGGGTGCAACTGGAAGGGTTCGTTTCGGGAGCGCCAGATGGTGCAATACGCTGCGCTATTGCCTACAGGCAGTTTTTCCGCGGGTGTACGAATAAGGCGCGATACGCTGTGCTATTGCACGCTATATGTTGCTGTGCAATGGGCGATGCGAATTGCACCGCCGTTTACGCGCAGCAAGATGACGTTGCCTCCTGGCGGTGCAACCAGCCCGGCATACCGGCCGGGCCTGTCCGGAACGAGGCCGGGATCGCCGGCTCAATCGCGCTCGTTGCCCTCACAGAGCTCGTCATCAAGACATTTCTCGTTCTCCAGCCACATCACGTTGATCACGCCGAACGCCAGTGCCAGCAGCACGCCGAGTATCCAGGTGAAGTACCACATAAGTCCGCTCCGCTGATCAGTAGGCCAGATTTCAGTACGCCAGGTGGCTTTGCTCGGTGATCTCTTTGATTGTCACCACCCGCCACATCTTGTAGAAGTTCCACGTCGTGTAGCTGATGATGATCGGCACGAAGATCACCGCCGCGATGAACATCACGTTCAGGGTCAGGTGGCTCGACGAGGCATCCCACAGCGTCAGGCTGCTGTTCGGGTTGGTGCTCGACGGCATCACGAACGGGAACATCGAGATCCCGGCGGTGAAGATCACGCCGGCCTGGGTCAGCGAGGTCATCAGGAAGGCCCAGCCGGCGCGCTCGACACGTGCCAGCAGGATTGCCAGTGCGGCGGCACCGAAGGCCAGCGCCGGTGCAGCGAGCGTCAGCGGGTAGGCCTGATAGTTGTGCAGCCAGGCGCCGGCAGCGATCACGACCTCCTTGCCCAGCGGGTTCGGTTGCGCACCGTGATCGGGCGCGCTGACGATCTGGTATCCGTCGATGCCGAGGCTTAGCCACAGCCCGGCCAGTGCAAAGGTGGCGATGAACACCAGTCCCGCGATCTGTGCGGCGGTGCGCGCGCGTCCGGCGATCGGCTGGTCGGCGCGCAGCTGCAGCCAGACCGCCCCATGCAGCACGATCATCGCCAGGCTGACCACGCCGGCGAGCAGCGCGAACGGATTGAGCAGCCCAAAGAAGCTGCCGCTGTACCAGGGCCGCATCAGGCCGTCGAAGTTGAATGGCACGCCCTGCAGCAGGTTGCCGAATGCGATCCCGAACACGGTCACCGGCACCGCGCTGCCGACCAGCAGGCCCCAGTCCCAGGTGTTGCGCCAGCGCGGGTCCTCCAGCTTGGACCGGTAGTCGAAGCCGACCGGGCGCAGGAACAGCGCGAACAGCACCAGCAGCATCGCAAAGTAGAAGCCCGAGAAAGCCGCCGCATACACCGCCGGCCAGGCGGCGAAGATCGCACCGCCGGCGGTGATGAACCACACCTGGTTGCCGTCCCAGTGCGGACCGACGGTGTTGATGATGACGCGGCGCTCGGCGTCGTCTTTGCCGAGGAACGGCAGCAAAGCGCCGACCCCCATGTCCATGCCGTCCATGATCGCGAAGCCGACCAGCAACACGCCGACCAGGACCCACCAGACGAACTTGAGTGTTTCGTAATCCAGAATCATGTCGGTTCTCCGTTATTCGGTGCGTTCTCTGGCCGGGGCGTCGGCGAGCGTGGCTACGCCAGCGCCGCCCGATTCGAAGTGGTAGCGCCCGGTGTGCAGCGAGCTCGGCCCGAGGCGCGCGAACTTGAACATCAGGAACAGCTCGATCACCGCCAGTACCGTGTAAAAGGTCACGAAGCCGGCGATGCTGATCATCAGGTCGGAGGCATTCAGGGTGGAGGTGGCCAGGAAGGTCGGCAGCACCTCACCGATTGCCCACGGCTGGCGACCGTACTCGGCGACGAACCAGCCGGTCTCGATGGCCAGCCAGGGCAGCGGGATGCCGTACAGGAACAGGCGCAGCAGCCAGCGGTGGCGCTCGAGGCGGCGGCGCGCGTTCAGGTAGAAGCCGCCGACAAACATGAACAGCATCAGGAAGCCGCTGAACACCATCACACGGAAGGTCCAGAACATGGCCGCTACGTTCGGGATGGTGCCCTTGGCGGCGAGCACAATCTGCTCCTCCGTAGCATCGACCACCTTTTCCGTGAACTGCTTGAGCAGCAGACCGTAACCGAGGTCTTTCTTGTACATCTCGAACAGCGCCTCGTCCTGCTCGTCGGCGCGGCCCTCGCGGATCGCGGTCAGTGCGCGGTAGGCGACGATGCCGGCGCGGATACGTGCCTCGGCGTGCACCTGCAGATCCCTGATGCCCTGCACCTCTTCGTCGATCGAGCGCGTCGCAATGATGCCCAGCGCATATGGGACCCTGATCGCACCATGCGTCACCTGGGCCTCGTTGTCGGGCCACCCGGCAATCGTGAAGGCCGCTGGCGGCTGCTCGGTCTCCCATTCCGCCTCGACCGCGGCCAGCTTGACCTTCTGCACCTCGCCGACCTCGTAACCCGATTCGTCACCGAGCACGATCACCGACAGGATCGAGGCGAGACCGAAGCCGAGTGCGACCGCCATCGAGCGGCGAGCGAAGCCCAGATCGCGTTTGTTCAGCAGGTAATAGGCGGAGATGCCGGCGACGAACATCGAGCCGGCGACATAACCTGCAGCCGCGGTGTGCACGAACTTGACCTGCGCGACCGGGTTGAAGAACAACTCGGCGAAGCTGGTCATCTCCATGCGCATGGTCTCGGCGTTAAACTCCGCGCCGACAGGGTTCTGCATCCAGCCATTGGCGACCAGGATCCATAGCGCCGACAGGTTGGTGCCCAGCGCAGTGAGGAAGGTCACGCCAAGGTGTTGCAGCTTGGTGAGGCGCTCCCAGCCGAGGAAGAACATGCCGACGAAGGTCGACTCGAGGAAGAAGGCCATCAGGCCCTCGATCGCCAGCGGGGCGCCGAACACGTCGCCGACGTAGTGCGCGTAATAGGCCCAGTTGGTGCCGAACTCGAACTCCATGGTCAGGCCGGTGGTCACGCCAAGGGCGAAGTTGATGCCGAACAGCTTGCCCCAGAACTTGGTCATGTCCTTGTAGATCGGTTTGCCGGTCATCACGTACACCGTCTCCATGATCACCAGGATCCAGGTCAGGCCGAGGGTCAGCGGCACGAACAGGAAGTGATACAGCGCGGTGAGCGCGAACTGCCAGCGCGAAAGCTCAATCATCAGTGGGTCAAGCATGTCATGGACTCCGTGGTCCGTGGTCCGTGGTCCGCGGACGAGGCTGGATGACGGGAACGCCGAGGGAAGATCGGGCCGCAAAAAAATCGCACGCGCCGGCGTACGATTTGTCAGTAAAGTCTAGAGGCAGCGCGGCGCGAAGTCATTGACGCATCGCAACAGCGACACAAAGGTCGTCTTCGACAGCCATGTGGTTATTCGGCCAATGCGGTCAACCGACCAGCAGTTCGCGCAGACCTGCGATGTCGATCCGGAAGCGGTTGCCACCGAGTTCGGTCATCAGGCCCTGGCGCCTGAACTCGGCCACGGCGCGGCTGGCCGTCTCGGTGGTGATGCCGAGCATCGCGCCGAGGTCCTCGCGCCCGAACAGGGTGCACTCCGGCGGATCCTGATCGCGCACCAGGCGCAGCAGCAGGCGGGCGACCCGTTCGCGCGCCGGCCCGGTCGAGAGCTCGGTGAGCCAGGCGTCGGCCTCGCTGAGGGCGCGCTGCCAGCGTTTCAGCAGCTCGACATGCAGCGCCGGGCTGTCCTTGCTCAGCGCTTGCACGGTGGTCACCGGCAGGCAGCAGACCTCGGTCGGCTGGAGCACGATGGCGTCGTGCTCGTAAGGGGTGCCGATCAATGACTCGAGCCCGGCGACGTCCGACGTTCGGACCAGGCGCACGATGCGCTGCGCGCCGTCCGGCAGGTACTGGACCAGCTTGACCAGGCCGCTGCGGATCGTGAACATGCGATCGCCGATTTCGCCGGCGCGATAAAGGACCTGACCGGGCTCCAGCTCGAACTGGTTGATCGGCTGATGGATCTTCTCGAAATCGGTCTCGTGGAGGCCGGCGAACAGCACCGACTCGCGCAGTGCGCATTGCCGACAGTCGGCCTGACCCGACCACGCCTCTTTGAATGCAACCCGGATACCCATTGGCGAAGTCTACCGGCTCGGAACCTTCAGCGATATCGCCAAACCGACCAAATTAGGTGTTGGGATAGCAGGGAAATTGCCTTAAGTTGCGGCCAATTAAGCCATGTGCAGGGGTGAATGGCCGTGACCGAGTCGTCGCATCGACAACATGAATGGGAGCAACGCTACAGCGCGGGCAAGACCGGCTGGGATCGCGGCCAGGTCAGCCCGGCGCTGCGCCACTGGCTGGCGGCTGGGCAGCTGCCTGCCGGGCGCGTACTGGTGCCCGGCTGTGGGCACGGCCACGAGGTCGCCGAGCTGATCCGTGCCGGCTGCCAGGTGACCGCGGTGGATATCGCCTCGCAGCCGGTGATGCGCCTGCTCGGCCAGCTCGCCGAATTGGGCCTGTACGCCAACGTCGTGCAGGCCGACCTGTTGCATTGGCAGCCACCCGGGCCTTTCGATGCGGTCTACGAGCAGACCTGTCTGTGCGCGCTCGATCCCGGCCACTGGGCCGCCTACGAAAGCCGACTGGCGGACTGGCTGCGGCCCGGCGGTTCGCTGTTGGCGCTGTTCATGCAGACCGGGCATCAGGGCGGACCGCCGTTCGACTGCCCGCTGCCGGACATGCGTAGCCTGTTCGGCGCGGCGCGCTGGGTGTGGCCGGATGAGCCACCGCTGCAGGTACCCCACCCGAACGGGCTGGTAGAGATCGGCTACCTGCTCACGCGGCGCTGAGCACGTGCCGTCGACGCGGCTTTGTGTCAGGATGCGGCCCCGATGGCACTCCTGACCCTGCGCGACCTGCACCTGAGCTTCGGCGATCCTGCGCTGATCGACGGCATCGATCTGTCGATCGAGGCCGGAGAACGCATCTGCCTGCTCGGCCGTAACGGCGAGGGCAAATCGACCCTGCTCAAGCTGATCGCCGGCGAACTCAAGGCCGATGATGGCGAGCGCGTGGTCAATCAGGGGGTGCGCATCGCGCGCCTCACCCAGGAGGTTCCCGAGCAGCTGCACGGCAGCGTGTTCGAGGTGGTCGCCGATGGGGTCGGCGCAACCGCCGAGCTGATCAAGCAGTATCACGCCGCCAGTCATGCCTTGGCCGACGACGCCGGCGAGGCGGCGATGGCCCGATTCGAGCGCATCCAGCACCAGCTCGAGGCCGCCGACGGCTGGCGCATGGAGCAGCAGGTCGAGAGCGTGGTCTCGCGCATGCAGCTCAACCCCGATGACACCTTCGGTCAGCTGTCGGGCGGGATGAAGCGGCGCGTATTGCTGGCGCGCGCGCTGGCCGCCGATCCGCAGCTGCTGTTGCTCGACGAGCCGACCAACCATCTCGACGTCGAGTCGATCAGCTGGCTCGAAGAGTTCCTGCTCAACTGGCCGGGCACGCTGGTGTTCATCACCCACGACCGCGGCTTTCTGCAGCGTCTGGCGACCCGCATCGTCGAACTCGACCGTGGACAGATCAGCGATTTCCCGGGTGACTACCAGAATTACCTGCGCCGGCGCGCCGAGATGGACAACGCCGAGGCGCTCGAGCAGGCGCGTTTCGACAAGCGTCTGGCACAGGAAGAGGTCTGGGTGCGCCAGGGGATCAAGGCACGGCGCACGCGCAACGAGGGGCGGGTGCGGCGACTCGAGGCGATGCGCCGCGAGTACGGTGACCGGCGCAGCCGCCAGGGCACTGCAAAGATCGCGATGAACGCCGCCGACCGCTCGGGCAAACTGGTGTGCGAGGCGGTCGGCGTGAGCTACGCGTGGAATGGCCGGCCGATCGTTCGCGATTTCTCGACCACCATTATCCGCGGCGACCGGATCGGCATCATCGGGCCGAACGGCTGCGGCAAGTCGACCCTGCTCAACCTGCTGCTCGGTCGGCTCACGCCCGATACTGGCCGCATCGACCTCGGCACCAAGCTCGAGGTCGCGTATTTCGACCAGCTGCGTGATCAGCTGGAGCTGGACAAGACCGTGATCGACAACGTTGCCGGCGGCAGCGACAAGGTAACGGTCAACGGCAAGGAAAAACACATCATCAGCTATCTGCAGGATTTCCTGTTTCCGCCCAAGCGCTGTCGCCAGCCGGTGCGCGCGCTGTCCGGCGGCGAGCGCAACCGCCTGCTGTTGGCCAAGTTGTTCACCAAGCCGGCCAATGTGCTGGTGATGGACGAACCGACCAACGATCTGGATCTGGAGACGCTCGAATTGCTCGAGGAGCTGCTGCTCGATTTCGACGGCACCCTGCTGCTGGTCAGCCACGACCGGGCGTTCCTCGACAACGTGGTCACCAGCACCCTGGTGTTCGAAGGTGAGGGCAGGGTGAACGCCTATGTCGGTGGTTACCAGGACTGGCTGCGTCAACGCGAGGCGCAGATCTCGCCGGTAAGGCGCAAGGCAGGCAGCACGCCACCCGCCGATCAGAAGCCGGCCGAATCCAAGCCTGCCGAAGTGCCGAAGGCCAAGAAGCTCAGCTACAAGGACCAGCGCGAACTCGACCAGCTGCCGGCACGTATCGAGGCGTTGGAGACCGAACTCGGCCAGATCCAGGGCACGCTCGCCAGCCCGGATCTGTACCGCGAGTCGGCAGCCAGGGTCGGCGAACTCAATGCGCGCATGCAGCAGGTCGAGCAGGAACTGGCGCAGGCCTACGAACGATGGGCGGTCCTCGAGGGCTGACCGGGTGGATTACACGAATGTCTGTGCTGCGCTGTAACAGCTGTGTAGCGCACCAGTGACGCAGTCGGTGGAACCAACAATATGATTCATGTCTTACTACGCGTAGCGGTTTGGGTGATCGTATTGGCGATCGGCTACCTGCTGATTGGACCCGGGGTGTTTGACTCGTCGCCGGCCGACAGCCCGTTCCAAAGCGATTCGAAAATTTTTCTTCCGCCGGCCAAGTCGCAACGCCAGTTCGAATACGATGAGATACAGAAGGAAAGAAGCCTCAACGCCGAAGAATCGGCCGAGTACCGGAAACTTGTTCAGGAGCGCGAGTCCAGATTCTGGCAACAGCAGGGCGTTTCTGTCGAAGAGGCGTTATCTGGAGTGAAAACCCAGCGGAAAGCGCGTCTTGCAGAGATTTTGCAGGAACGGGGAATGAGCAGGGAAGAGGCCGCAGTGTTCTTCCTTGTGCTGGAGCGGGACCATCCAGAGTTGCTGGCGGACCGGGAATAGTCGCTGCCGACCATGCGTTCAGCACGCCTGCTGCGCTCACCGGGTCCTGCACCAGCCAGGCCCGCAACGGCCTCCGGCCCCTTGGTCTGGTGCCGGTCGCTGACCGGTGGATACCTGTGAAGACACTACTGATCACTATCTTTGTTCTGATCGTCGCCGTGATCCTCCTGCTGTCGATTTTCAGCCGCGTGTCGAAGCAGGGTGGCGCCGCCGGGCTGGTCGAGGGAGCCCTGTCGAAATGTGCGAAGACACCTAATTGCGTCTGCAGTGAGCACTCAGATGATGTCGATCATTACGTCGAGCCCATCATCATTCCTCGGAACGTCACCGTGGATGCGTTGTCACTACTAAGAGAAGCGATTGAAGAATCGGGCGGTCACGTCGAGTCTGAAGCTAAAAATTACCTGGCGGCCACATTTACCTCGAGCATTTTCAGGTTTGTGGATGACGTGGAAATCAGGCTGGATTCGGCGCAACAGCTGATCCATATTCGTTCGGCGTCCAGGGTTGGATATAGTGACATGGGTGTAAACAGGAACAGGGTCGGGTTGCTCAAGAGGCTATTCGACGAGAAGATTGCCGAGGCCAATTGAGCGTTGCGATCGATACCCTGGGCCGGGCGCAAGACAGTCCCAGCCGCCGGCTTGATCGAAAAGCGTTCGATTCCCAGAGGGCCGCTCGTTCGAGCGTCTGGTCCGAGATATCGAGGCATAGATGAAACAGACGATTCGGTTGTTGCTGCTGCTCCTGCTCCTGATCCTGGGCGGCTGCACTGGTATCCCGCAGGGTATCGAGCCGGTACGCGATTTCAAGCTGCAGAGCTATCTCGGCAAGTGGTACGAGGTGGCGAGGCTGGACCATTCTTTCGAGCGCGGTCTGAGCCATGTCACGGCCGAATATGAACTGCGCGACGATGGCGGTGTGCGCGTGATCAATCGTGGTTATTCCGCACAGAGCGACAGCTGGAAAGAGGCGGAGGGCAAGGCCTATTTCGTCGAGGGACCTGATACGGGCTACTTGAAGGTGTCTTTCTTCGGCCCGTTCTATGGCGCCTACGTCGTGTTCGAACTCGATCACGAGCACTATCAGTACGCGCTGGTATCCGGACCCGACCGGTCCTACCTGTGGCTGCTGGCCAGAAACCCGCGCATCGACGAGTCCACGAAGACGGCCTTGCTGGCCAGCGCCGCGGCAAAGGGTTTCGACACCCGGAAGCTGATCTTTGTAGAGCAAGATTAGCCGCCGGAGGTTGTCTCCGGCCGGTGTCTTGTGGCCGCCCCAGACATGGATTCACGCACAGGAGTACACATGCGATCATGCTGCCGAATCCCGCCCCTGACCCGCTGCGTGGCGATCCTTGCGATGGTCTTTTCGATCTCCGCGAGCGTCGCGGCGGACAGCGACGATCGGGCGAAGGCGGTCACTGCGTCTGATGCCTCGCTGCCGCCCGCCGAGCTCGCGCTGCTGCTCAAGCCACTGAGCAAGGATGAATTGTTGATCGAGGCCGAGGCCTGGCGCGGCATCGTGAAGAGCAAGGCCGAGCAGATCGCCCGTGTCGAAATCGCGATAAGACGCCAGAACCTCGCGTTGAAGAAGGCGGACGAGATAAAGGAAAAGGCGACAGACGCGCATGACAGTCTCGAGAAGGTGTCCGACAAAGTAAGCGAGGCCAAGGCGAGCGGCGATCCGCGCCAGATGGCCGAGGCAGAACAGGCCGCCGCGGAGGCGCGTGACACGATCGACGCGGTCGATACGAGCATCGACGAGGCAGTCGCGGCGGTGAAGCGTCGTGCCGATATCCAACAGGGGCTGCCGGATCAGGCCGGCAAAGAGCTCGATGAAATGGGCCGCGCCGCGGAACAGGCGAAGGCCGCGGTCAGCAATGTGCAGAAAACCATCGCGAGCGCACAGGGAAAGACCGGTGAGGCGGCCAAGGCGATTGCGGCACAGGCGCACCAGGCAACCGAGGAGGCAAAGCAGGCGGCTGGCCAGGTGCCGGAGAAGGTCGATGACGCGCTTCACGAGGCGATGGCTGCGACCGAGCGGGGCGCCATGCTGGACGACGCGGTGACCGGGATCGAGCGTGCAAAGCAGGAGGGTGAGGCCAAGAAGATCGATCTGCTCGAGCAGCTAAACCTGCTTCGGACGCAGCGTACCGTGCTGCTCGACAACCTGCGCGCGGTCATCGAAGAACTGCAGGCCAAGACCGACAAGGGCGATACCACGACGCTGGCGAAGATCAGGGACTATCGGCTCTATATCAGCGGCCTCTCGGGCATCCATGTCGATGTGACGGATACCACCTCTGCCTGGGTTTCCGTGGTGGGCTGGATTGGCTCCGAGGAGGGCGGCCTACGCTGGCTGTTCAATATCAGCAGCTTCGTGGGTATCCTGGTGGCGGCCTGGTTTGCCGCCAAGCTGGTTAGCCGCATGATGCAGAAGGCCCTGGGCAGGTTGTCGCTGCCGGCGTTGCCGGCCGATTTTCTAATCCGGTCGACCCGCTGGCTGGTGATGCTGGTCGGTGTGATCTGGGCGCTGTCGGCCCTCGAGGTGAGCGTCGCCCCGCTGTTGGCGATGGTCGGTGCCGCGAGCTTCATCATCGCGTTCGCGATGCAGGACTCGCTGTCCAATTTCGCCAGTGGCCTGATGATCCTGTTCTTCCGGCCGTTCGATATGCGCGACGTGGTGGATGCCGGCGGCGTGTCGGGCACGGTCAGCTCTATGAACCTGGTGTCGACGACGATCCGGACCTTCGACAACAAGCTGATGGTCGTGCCGAATTCCAAGATATGGAGCGATGTGATCACCAATGCCACGAATGTCACCGAACGGCGCGTGGATATGGAGTTCGGCATCGGCTACGACGATGATATCGACCAGGCGCTGTCGATCCTGGAAGAGATCGTGGCCGGCCACCCGAAGGTGCTGAAACTGCCTGCGCCGCTGATCAAGTTGAGCGCGCTGGCGGATTCGTCAGTGAACTTCATCTGTCGGCCCTGGGCAAGGCCGGCCGACTATTGGGATGTCTACTGGGATGTCACGAAAGAGGTGAAGAAGCGCTTCGACGCGGCCGGCATCGGCATTCCTTTCCCGCAGCGCGACGTGCATCTATATCTCGAGCCGGGCGCGCAGGACCACCCGGTCGCAGCGCTTGCAAGGAGGGCGGCGCGCAGGGCCGGGACCGTGCGCAGCGAGCCCGAGCAGCTGGACGGTGGGCTCGATGTCTGAGCCGGCGGTCGGCGATCGTAGACCATGCCGGCCGCTGCCGGTCGCACGATGCGCCTGCGTGGTCGCGCGTGTATTCTGCCGAGGTGTGCATGCCTGGATATGAAAAAGGGGGAACGCATGAAGGGGTCAGGGTTGTTGGCGGCGCTCGGCCTGTTGCTGCTGGGTTCGAGCGGCCAGGCGGCGGATGAAATGAAGGCCTTTCCGCCAGCCGATCCGGGGATGAGCCGGCATGTCCTGCATCTGCCCGAACAGGCGGATGAGGACGCCTTCAAGGTGGAGTTGATCGTCGGCAAAACGGTCGAGACCGATCAACACAACCGCTACTTCTTCGGCGGCGGGCTGCGCGAAGAGGTGATCGTCGGCTGGGGGTATACGCGCTATGTCCTCAGCGAACTTGGACCGATGGCCGGCACATTGATGGCGGTCGATCCGGATGCACCCAAGGTGGCGCGCTTTATCGCCGTCGGCGGAGGACCTTACCTGGTCCGCTACAACAGTCGTCTGCCCGTCGTGGTCTACGTGCCGGAAGGTGTAGAGGTCCGCTACCGGCTGTGGTCTGCCTCGTCGAAGGCCGAGGTGATCGAGCCGGGTTGAATCGAACGCCGCAATGAGTCGCGAGGCTATTGACCGGCTGCCTGGCCGGGCAGCTGCTCAATAGCGCCGCTGGTCAGACAGCCAATAGAAACGGAACGGCGGTATCACGAGCTGATCCTTGAAGTGGGTCGGCGATTCGCCCGAGTACAGATCCGTCAGTTGCGCAAACGCGAAATGCCCGCGGTTGCTGAGATCGCTCAGTGTCAGCGACTGCGGGGAGCTGTCGAAATTGCCCACCACCAGTACGCTTTCGTTGAGCTGGAACGGATTGTTGCGCATGAACACGAACAGGTGCGGGTTGCCGGTCTCGATCAGCGTGCGATTGTTGTAATCCGCGAACGCCGCGGTGCTCTTGCGCACCGCGATCATCTTCTGCAGCCCTTCGAAGATGCGCTGTTCGACCGTGCCGTGCCGATTGCGCAGCTCGGCCTTGTCCCAGTCCATCCGCGGGCGATGCATCCAGCGGTTGTCCCTGGCCTTGTTCTCGTCCTGCAGGAAGGTGCAGTCGTTGAGCGTGCCGATCTCGTCGCCGTAATACAACAGCGGGATGCCGCCGAACGACATGATCATGCTGTGCAGCAGCAGGATCACATCGATACTGCGCTGGATGCCCGCCTCGTCGGCGCTTTCGATCGCGGCCTCGAGTCCGACCAGCGAGGCGAGCGAGCCGGAGATGCGTGCATCCCCGGTCTTGTCGTTGCGCCCGAACGGCTGGCCGCGGCTTGGTGATGCGTCGTAGACGCCGGTGAAATAGTCGACCAGGAAGCGGCGATGCGCGTAGGGGTCGTAGCCGGCCTTCACGATATCGGCGTCGTCAAAGCCGAGGCCGATGTCGTCGTGGCAGCGCACATAGTTGAGCCAGGTGGCGCGATCGAGCTTGTCCGGCAGACTGCGGATGCCCTGGTCCAGCAGCTTCGCGTTCTTGGTCGCCACCGCTTCCCACAACAGGGCCATATAGGTGGCGTTGTAGGCGATCTCGCATTCCTTGGCGATGATCGCGTCTTCGCCGAAGTACTTGATGATTTCGACCGGCGCGACGATTGCCTCGGCGATGAACAGCACGCCGGGCGCGGTCACCTGGCTGCAGTCCTTCATCAACTGCAGTATCAGGTGTGCCTCGCGTTCGTTCTGGCAGGTGGTGCCGATCTTCTTCCACAGGAAGGCGACCGCGTCGAGGCGTACGATGTCGGCGCCCTGGTTGGCCCAGAACAGGATGATATCGAGCATCTCGATGAACACCGCGGGATTGCTGTAGTTCAGGTCCCACTGGTAGCTGTTGAATACCGTCATCACCCATTTGCCCATGGTCTGGTCGAAGGTGAAGTTGCCCGGCGATGTCTCCGGGAAGATCTCCGGCATGGTCTCTTCGAACATGTCGGGCACGTCGCGGTTGTCGAAGATGTAGTAGTAGTCCTGGTAACGCGGATCTCCGGCACGTGCGCGCTGTGCCCACTCGTGTTCGTCCGAGGTGTGGTTGACCACGACATCCAGGGTGAGCAACATCTCGCGTCTGCGCATGTCCTTTGACATGGCCCGCAGATCAACCAGGGTGCCGACCCGCTCGTCGATGTCGCGAAAGTCGCTGACCGCATAACCGCCGTCGCTTGCGCCCTTGGGGCACTTGAGTATCGGCATGACGTGGACCATGTTGATGCCCAGTTCCTGCAGGTAGCGCAAGTGCGAACGCAGTCCCGGCAGGTTGCCGGCGAAGCCGTCGGCATACAGGGCCATGCCGACCCATTCCTGGCTGAGGAACCAGTTGTGCTGCTTCTCGCGCCGGATGTCGGTCTCTTTCAGGTCCGCATCGCGCGCGATATAGCGTGACGCCATGACCTCGACCAGGCGCACCATCTGGCTGGTGAAATCTTCGCGCTGACCATACAGGTGATGAAACAGCGAGTAGATCGCGTAGAAGTTGGCGCCGAGGCGGGTGTAAAAGTGCCGCAGATCACGCTTGCGGATTTCCGGCTTCAGTTCGTCGAGGATCTGGTTGAGTAGCGAATGCGATACCTGTTCGTACATGGCGTTTTGGGGCGGCCTATGCCGCGAGGTTCCACTGCTCGGTGAAGAACTTATAGAAGGCCGGGTCGCGAACGATCGCGCCGCGATTGCCCACCACGCGCGAGGCAAAGGCCTGGGCCCGCTCCAGCGTGATATCGAGCGGCCAGCCGTTCGCGAGGCCAAGGATTATGACGGAGGCGAATGCGTCCCCTGCGCCGACGGTGTCGACGACCTTGCCGCTGCGATCCGGACGGACGGTGAATCGTTCGCCTTGCTCGGTGAGTATCTCCGCGCCTTCCGCACCACGGGTCAGGATCAGGCCGCGCAACTGGTAGGCGGTCAGGAAGTCGGCCGCATCGCTCGGCCCACCAGTCGCCGCAGTGTGCAACTGCGTCAGCTCGTCGGCGTTCAGCTTGACCCAATCCGCTTCGCTCAACATCGCCCGGACCTGTTCCGCCTGCCACCAGGGCGGGCGCAGGTTCACGTCGACGAACACGGTCTCCGGCGCACGCGCGCGCAGGCCTTCGAGCGCCGCCCGCGAGCGCGCGTCGCGCAGCGCCAGGCTGCCGTGGTACAGCAGCCGGCAGGCATCCGAGGGAGGGGCTGGCACGATCGCGTCGTAGGCGCAGGGCTGGACGATGGCGTAGTGCGGCTCGCCGTCATGGAAGTTCACATCGACCCTGCCGGTCGGCAGCTGCGGGTCGGACTGCAGGCCGGCCAGGTCCATTCCCCAGTCGTGCATCGCGCTGCGAATCTCGCTGCCCTCCGGGTCGGTGCCGACGCGACTGACGAAATGCGGGGCCTGGCCGAATGCCTGCAGGTGCCAGGCAACATTGAAGGGTGCGCCACCGAGTACGCGCTTGCCGTCCGGGAAATGATCGAACAGCACCTCGCCGAATATGCACAGGCGTCCTTCCCTCATGTCTCCTGCCCCGCCGTGCTGAACCCCATCCAGCCAGTCGCCTCGGGGTGGAAATGCGCGACCCCTTCGAGGATGCCCGCGCTGTAGTTGCCATTCATGCCCATGAAGCCCCCCAGTGCAATGTACAGCCGATCCGGGTGGCCGCTCGCCTTTGCCAGGCGATGCGCCAGCTGGCGCACGTCCGGCTGACTGTTCGCCACCAGGACCGCCGGGATCGGACTCGAGAGCACCTCGATATCGTTGCCGCTGTCGCCGCAGAACACCGTGTCCGAATAACTGAACTCGCGCATCTGCATCAGTGCCTCGATAGCGTGGTACTTCGACGCGCGTGCCGGAAGCACATCCAGCAGGCCGATGCCGGCGGGCTCGTCGACGCTCCAGATCAGGCGGGCGGCGACGCCGTTGTCACGCAGGCGGCCCTCGATACTCGCCGAAAGGCTATGGCGGTCGCTGTGCAGCGGCACGTAATAGCTCAGCTTGTACGCGTTCTGCTTGGTGCCCTCCTGCGGGCGCAACGCAGTGATGTCGGTCAGCAGGGACTTGATGTCGGTGCGCGTGAGGCCGCCCCAGTCACGCGCAATCTCCGCCTCCCACGCCTCCTGCCGCACCCACTCCTGGCGCGGGCCCAGATGGTAGATGGTCGTGCCCACGTCGCCGATCACGAAATCCGGCACCGGCAGCCGGTAGTAGGTCATGGCCTGCTGCACCAACGCGCGGTGGCGGCCGGTCACGTAGGCGAGGGTGACCTGCGGGTGTGCGGCGAATGTGGCGAAATGTGCACGTGCACCCACGGATTCCGACTGCGGCCCGTTCGGGATCAGTGTTCGATCGAGGTCGGTGCAGATCAGCAGTCGCTCGCTCATCAGCCGCGCGGCACCTCGCAGCTGCCGAAGAAGTCGTAGTGATCGATGGCCTCGAGTATGCCGAGCGCATGCGGCTTCGCCGCGAAGTAGATGCGCTCCTGGTCGATCAGTTGCGAGAGCTCCTCGTGGTGGCGGTTGGCGACCACTACCGCCAGCGTGTTGCCACGCATCATGTCCTCGTCGGCGCCGGAGCCGCCGACTGCGAGAATGTGTTCCAGCGGGATATCGAGGCGCTGTGCTGCGTAGCGCAGCGCCTGCCCCTTGGATGCGCGAGACGGCACGATGTCGAGGTACTGGCCGAACGAGGAGAGGACATTGGCGGTGATCTCCTGTTGGCGGAGCATGGTGGTGATCTCCTCGACCGACGGCGCCTTCTGCGGATCGTAAAAATATGACAGTTTGAATGGCGTCTGTTCGTTTTTCGATTGCCGTTCGAGACCGGGCAGCTCGGCCAGCACGCGGCGCACCTGCTGCGGGTTCCAGAGATGATCGATGTGGTTGGCCCAGTAGTCGTCCTCGGTCAGCCCTCGGCCATAGTGGATACGCGTGCCCAGGCTGCTGATCAGTACATCGGGTGCCGGTATGCCCTGTCTCTTCATCAGCGCCAGCGCCGAATCGATGCGGCGCCCGGTCGCGACGCCGAAGGTGACACATTTGCGGTTGTCGCGCATCACCTCGACGAAGTGCCGCAGGGCCGCGGGATTGCCGACCAGGTTCTGGTCCAGATCGGTGAAGATTGCGCGGTCGCGGTAGCGAATGGCGCGCGATTTCAACGGTTCGGACGGCGGCCGCTGATAACCTTCGCCAAGTGTTTCGAGCTTCGCCAGGTACGCGTCCGCGTGCGCCTGCCAGGAATAGTGTCGTCGCACCCCCTCGATGCCGTTGCGCGAGGCGAGCGCCCAGGCCTCTTTGTCGCGCAGCATTTTCAGCAGCGCCTCGGCAATCGCGGTCTTGTCGAGCGGGTCGATCAGCGCACCGTTGCGGCAATTGGCGATGATGTCCACCGGGCCGCCGTTTTCGGTCGCAACCACCGGGACGCCGCTGGCCGCCGCCTCCAGCAGGGTCAGTCCGAAGGGCTCGGTCAGCGCCGGGTTGACAAAAACGCCGTGGCCTGCCGCGACCATGCGATAGATCTCGGGCACCTCGCTGGCCCTGTGGCTCTTCGGTACCGCCACGCGGCCATACAGGTCATAGGCATCGATCATCAGCAGGATGTTGGTCAGGACCGACTGGGCACCTGCCTCCAGGTCGCGGATGTCGTCGCGGTGGCCCGCGATGATCAGCAGGTTGGCCGCATGCCGCAAGGGCTGTGACTCGCCGAAGGCCTCGATCAGGGTGAGGATGTTCTTGCGTTCGTCGGGCCGAGACAGGGCGAGGACCAGCGGTTTCTCCGGGTTGGTCAGGAAGCGGTTCACCTGTGCCGCAAACGGGAACGTCTCGCCGTCGCGCGGCGGGTGGAATTGCACCAGGTCGGTGCCTGGCGGGATAACGGCCATCCGCCCGGGATCGTAGTAGTTGTAAAGTCCGTACTGCTCTTCGATCTCGTTGCTGGTGCTGGTGACGATCAGCGCGGCGTTGGCGAGGATCTCCTCCTCGGCATCGATGCGCCTTTCGATGTTGTAGGTCTGCTCGATGGCCTGGCGCGACAGACCGCGCGCCAGCAGGCGCTTGCGCTTGTCCCGGCCGAGCGAGTGCCCGGTGTGGATCAGCGGTACGCCGAGCAGGTTGGCCAGGCGCACGCCGACGTAGCCTGCGTCGGCGTAGTGGCTGTGCACCAGGTCCGGCAGGCGCGACTGTTTCTTGAGCCATTCCGCCAGGTTGTCGGTGAAGCTGTCGAGGTGGTCCCACAGCTGTTCCTTGGGGATATACCCGTCCGGCCCGGCCTGGATGCGCACGATACGCGCCTTGTCCGACAGCGGCTCGATCGCTTGCGCGTAGTCTGCGCTGACCGCCGGGTCGACGACCTGCCGCGTCACCAGGTCGACCTGGGCCACCGCGTCCGAAGCGGCCAGCGACCTGGCCAGATCGACCACGTACTTGGTCTGGCCACCGGTATCGGCGTCGCGGCCGAGCTCCAGATCGTGCCCGCGGATCAGACCGTGCACACTCACCAGCAACAGGTATCTGCCAAGCGGGTCCGTCTTCATATCAATCCGCGGCGGCCGCTGCTACGGACCGCCTGGGGTTTCGGGCATGCATCCAATTTCATCATCTGCTTATTCTTCGGCCATGCGGCACAAGATGCAAATCGGTGTCGACACAACCATGTTGCGCCGCGACATCGCTGGCGTCGTCGGTCCTCGGCGGATCGGGAGGCAGGCAGCCGCGCCTGTGTGGCGGGACAGGCCCGCTGTCCGGCAGGCGTGCCTGTCGACGGCGTCAATACACAGCGCCTTTGGGCGTCGCGGGTCGCCCGCGGTCCGCGGGCGAGGACGCATATTCGCTCATCGATATGCGTTTTGCTGCAAAAGATTGGTTTTTTTTCATCGTCCGACGCATGGGCGACAAGGCTGTCTGCATTTGTGTCGCTGCGCATTGCACTCCCCCGGGGGATGGCTAACATTTGAGGCTCAAGTCCAGACAGAAGCGCGGTGTCACGCGCCATTCCATCGACGGAGGAAGTGTCCCATGCAGCGAGCCCTGCACATCGACCCGGGCAAATGTACCGGTTGTCTGCAATGCGAAATGGCCTGTTCCTACGAGAATGAAGGCCTGTTCAACCCGGCCAAGTCGCGGATCAAGGTGTTCACCTTTCACCACGAGGGACGATTTGCGCCCTACACCTGCACCCAGTGTGCGGATGCCTGGTGTCAGAAGGCCTGCCCGGTCGACGCGATCCAGATCGACAGAAACACCGGGGCGAAGGTAATCGTCGAGGCGCGCTGCGTAGGCTGCAAGGTATGCACCATTGCCTGTCCGTTCGGTACCGTGAACTACAACACGGCCAGCGGCAAGGTGATCAAATGTGACCTGTGCGGTGGCGATCCGGCCTGCGCCAAGGCCTGCCCGACTGCGGCGATCACCTACATAGACGCCGATTGGACCGGGCTCGACAAGATGCGTGCCTATGCCGAGCAAAGCCTGGCCGGTACGGCCTGAGAAGGAGAATCAGACATGGCTTGGACGAGAAAGATCCTGCGCGTCGACCTCACCAACGGCACGTGCACAGCAGAAGCGCTCAACATGGCTTGGGCGAATGAATACCTTGGCCAGCGCGGACTGGCGACCAAATACCTGTCCGAAGAGATCGATCCGAAATGTGACCCGCTCGGCCCCGACAACAAGCTGATCATGGCCACCGGTCCGCTGACCGGCACCATGGCCTCCACCGGTGGACGCTACTCGGTGATCACCAAGAGCCCGCTGACCGGGCTGGTGGCGTGCTCGAATTCCGGCGGCTTCATCGGCGCCGAGATGAAGAATGCCGGCTGGGACATGATCATCTTCGAGGGCAAGTCCCCCGAGCCGGTCTACCTGTATGTCGAGAACGACGGTGCGGAACTGCGCTCGGCCGCGGACATCTGGGGCAAGACGGTCTGGCAGGCGGATGAGATCCTGCACAAGAAACACCAGGACCCGCAGTTGCGCATCGCCTGTGTCGGCCGCTCGGCCGAGGCCGGCTGCCTGTATGCCGCGGTGGTCAACGACCTGCACCGTGCCGCCGGCCGCTCCGGGGTCGGCACCGTGATGGCGTCGAAGAACCTCAAGGCGGTGGCTGTGCGTGGCACCCTGGGGGTCGGCAACATCGCCGATCCGAAGGGCTTCATGGACGCGGTCAATGCCGGCAAGCAGGTCCTGGCGGACAATGCCGTGACCGGCCAGGGCCTGGCGACCTATGGCACCCAGGTGCTGATGAACGTGATCAACGGCATGGCGGCCATGCCGACCTTCAATATGAAGGAGGTGCAATTCGCCGGCGCGGAGAAGATCTCCGGCGAGGCGATGCACGAGCCGCGGCCCAGCGACGGCAAGCCCAATCTGACCACCAATGCCGGCTGCTTCGGCTGCACCATCGCCTGTGGGCGCATCTCCACGGTCGACAGGGGCCACTTCAGCGTGCAGAACAAGCCCGAGTACTGGGGCAACTCCGGCGGCCTGGAATACGAGGCGGCCTGGGCGCTGGGTTCGGACACCGGGATCGATGACCTGGACGCGCTGACCTACGTGAATTTCCTGTGCAACGAGGACGGCATGGACCCGATCTCGTTCGGCTCGACGGTCGCCGCGGCGATGGAGCTGTTCCAGGCGGGCGCCATCACCCAGGAGCACACGGGCGGTATCGACCTGGCCTTCGGTGGCGCCGCGGCGCTGGTCAAACTGGCGGAGCTGACCGCGAAGGGCGAGGGCTTCGGCAGAGACATCGGGCTGGGCTCCAAGCGCCTGTGCGAGAAGTACGGCATGCCGGATCTGTCGATGACGGTGAAGGGCCAGGAGTTCCCGGCCTACGATCCGCGTGCGATCCAGGGTATGGGGCTGGCCTATGCGACCTCCAACCGGGGCGCCTGCCACCTGCGCGGCTACACGGTGGCCTCGGAGGTGCTGGGCATCCCGGTCAAGACCGATCCGCTGGTGACCGAGGGCAAGGCCGGACTGGTCAAGGCCTTTCAGGATGCCACCGCGGCGGTCGATTCGGCGGGGCTGTGCGTGTTCACCACCTTTGCCTGGAGCATGGAGAACATCGCGCCACAGGTCGACGCGGCCTGCGAAGGCGACTGGAGTGTCGACCGCATGCTCGAGGTCGGCGAGCGCATCTGGAACCTGGAGCGCGACTTCAACATGCGTGCCGGTATGACCGCAGACCAGGACACCCTGCCCAAGCGCCTGCTCAAGGAGGCCGCCAACGTCGGTCCCGCCAAGGGCCGGGTCAACGACCTCGACAAGATGCTGCCGGAATACTACGCGCTGCGCGGGTGGTCGGCGGACGGTCAGATCACGCCCGAAACGCGCGCGCGCTTCGGCATCTGATCGGCATCCTGCGGCCGCCGCACCCCACAGTGCGGTGGCCGCGTTTTCCCTTGTGCGGAGACGCTGTCCATGCAGTATTTGATTATTGGTGCGGGCCCGGCCGGCGTGAATGCGGCCGAGGCGCTGCGCAGGCTCGATCCCGATGCCTCGGTGCGGATCGTTGGTGATGAGCCCGAGCCGCCATACTCGCGCATGGCGATCCCCTACCTGCTGATGGAGCGGGTCGACGAGCACGGCACGCACCTTCGCGAGCAGGCCGACCACTTCGCCGATCGCGGTATCATCGTCACCCAGGGGCGCGTGGCCAGCATCGATCCCGCGGCCCACCAGGTGACCCTTCACGACGGCAGTCGCCTGGGCTACGACCGGCTGTTGATCGCCACTGGTTCGAGTCCGGCCAGTCCGCCGATCCCCGGTATCGATGGGCCGAACGTGTCGAGCTGCTGGACCCTGGCAGATGCGCGCGCGATCGCCGCACGTGCCGTTTCGGGCAGCAAGGTCGCGCTGATCGGTGCCGGCTTCATCGGCAGCATCATCCTTGAGGCACTGGCGATGCGCGGCGTACAGCTGAGCGTGATCGAGCAGGGCGAACGCATGGTGCCGCGCATGATGGGACCGCAGGCCGGCGGGCTGCTGCAACGCTGGTGCGAGTCGCACGGCGTTGCGGTGCACACCGGCGTGAGCGTCGAGGCGATCGAGGCCAAGGGCGTGCGCCTTGCCGGGGGCAGATTCGTCGAGGCCGACCTGGTGATCACCGCCACCGGCGTGCGGCCCAACCTCGGTCTGCTCGAGGGCAGCGGGGTAAAGGTCGAGCAGGGCGTCCTGATCGACCGGCATTTCCGTACCAACGTGGCCGATATCTATGCGGCCGGCGATGTCGCGCAGGGTCTGGATTTCTGCACCGGCAGCTACGCGGTGCACGCGATCCAGCCAACCGCCACGGATCACGGATACCTGGCCGCCGTCAACATGAGCGGACGTGTGGCCGAATACGAGGGCTCGGTGAACATGAACGTGCTCGACACCCTGGGTCTGCTGTCGTGCTCGTTCGGTCGCTGGGAGGGCGTGGATGGCGGCGAGCATGCCGAACTGTATTCACCCGACGATTACCGTTATCTGTCGCTGCAGTTCGAGGGCGACCGGCTGATCGGTGCGAATGCGGTGGGACTCTTCCAGCACGTCGGCGTGTTGCGCGGTCTGATCCAGCGGCGCACCGCACTGGGCGAATGGAAAGACCGCCTGATGCGCGACCCGACCCGGCTGATGGAGGCCTACATGGCCACCACGCAGGTGATCTGAACGGCATGCGCGTGCAGTTGGAGTTGTACGCCTCGTTGATGAGGTACCTGCCCCCGGAGGCCGACCGGCATCGCGTACGGGTAGAGATTCCGGTCGGAACCACGCCTCACGACCTGCTCGACCGCTACCGGGTGCCGCGCGAGCAGGCCCACCTGGTGTTGCGCAACGGTGTCTTTCTGCATGCGCAGGAACGCGACGGGGCCGTGTTGCAGGACGGCGACGTGGTCGCCGTCTGGCCGCCGGTGGCCGGCGGGTGACCGGGTCCGGCGAGTCCGGCTACGCGCGCGAGATGGGCTATTCGGTGGATGAATTCGCGCTGGTCCTGCCGTCGGCGATGCGCGACTGGTCGGTGCAGGGCGGCCCCGACAGCTGGCGGGTGACGAACAGCGAGGGTACGCCGGTCGCCACGATCAGCATCAGCGCGCTTCCGGAGCGGGCCCTCGGCTCACTGCGCCTGCCGGTGCTGTCGGTGAGGTTCGCGTTGCAGACCCGCTCGGCCGAGCTGAGCGCGGAATTCCAACGGCGTTTCGATCGCGGCTTCCATCGCGGCGGCGGCTAGCCTGCAAAGTCCAGCGCGGCCTGAGCCCGAACAGGGCAAACTGTCACGTCGAATTCAAGGGCCGAAAAACGCATCGAACGCCCTGCGGATGCCACGCCTCACCATGTGCCCGTCCGCGTTCATGCAATTTGCAGGCTGGGTGGATCGGCATCGAAAGACCGCGCCCGCGGAGCCGATAAGACCTGCTTCGCCGACAGGCCCAGTCCGGCGGTTAGCCGCAGCGCCTGGCAGAAGGCTGCCAGGCGGGCTACCTTTGTTGGCAATGCCAGCCAAGGTGTCCAGACCGAATCATCTGATCACAGGTAGCTGCCCGCCGCGCATGAGAATCTCCATTGCACTTCTGATTATATGGTCTGCGCTTGCAGCTGCCCCGGCGCATGCGGCGGATGTGGCCTTCAATGCATATTGGGGCATCCCGTTCGACGGTGGGCGTGGTTTTTTCGGTGCGAACTGTGAGCTGGATCCGCTCGCTGCCTCTGCCTACCAGGCCGAAGACGACGCCGCAATCGCGCCGCGTCTTACCCTGGATTTTCGCCACAGCGGCGAGCGCGGCACGGTCATGTCGCTGAACGGCATTCCGGTCATCTCTCCGCAGGCCCACTACGCTTCGGACGACGGCGCCGGCGGGCAGGGCGATGCGCAGAACAAAGGCATCGACTGGCAGATCGTGGCTGCGGTTGCTGTCGGTGCAGGCCTGATCGCCGCGGTGGCCGCGGCCGACCATGTCAGGGTGTCTGGCTGTTCCGGGCCCAACTGCCCGCCGCCGGTCCAACCGGAGCCCGCCGTATCTTCGCAATAGCTGGCAACAGCCTGATCGCAGGTGCTCACGGATTCGCCCCCCGGCGCATTCGGCCCTTGGGGCGCCTGGGATTCGTCGGGTCAGGCGCCTCGCGTGACATTCACCCCAAGGTCGTACACGAGCTGGCCGCCAAACCAGGCCGTCGTCAGGACGGTCGCCAGCACCACCACGCCGGCGAGCAGAAACCCGGCAGACAGCATGCGCGAATCGGTATTGCGCGCATACAGCCAGACCTCGACGGCGGCAAGCCCGCCGAGCGCAATGGCGCTCAACGTGCCCAGTTCCTCGTGGTCCTCCATCGCGCTCATCGGCACGCCGGATTCCAGTGCCCTGTCGAATGCGATGTCGCCGAAAACCGCCGCGAGGATCGCGCCGGCAGCCGCCAGCAACAGCAGCAGCATGCCGGTCTTGGCGCTGCAGGTTCGGCTGAACAGCGTCCCGCCGCCCGTCAATGCAACAGCCTGCGTCACGAGGGCTATGGGCAGCAATGCCAGCGGGAAATGCACCAGCATCGGGTGGATATGTGCCATGTCGATCATCGGGAATTCCTTGCGTCGTCTCCAAACGCCGATCATGACCGGTCTGGCTTAACAAAATCTGAAGCCGGCAGGGTCGCCAGCTGGTGAACCCTGCATGCCCGGCGGTCGCTCGCGGCGGTCACGCCAATGCAGATAAGAAAGAATTTAAGTTATGTGGCGCCCGGCCGTCACATTGCGGGTGGACTTTCAAGAGGGGAGATAACTTGTGAAGAAACAGACCATTGAAAAAGGCATCGACGACGTGGCCCGGGTCAAAGAGGTGTTGGATGAGGCAGCCGGGCGGGTCAGCAAAGCCCGGCGCGATTTTTTGAAACTGTTCGGTTACGGCACGGCCGGGCTGATGATGGGTGGCCTGTCGGTCGGGCCGGACGGCATGCCGGAACTGGTCGGCAGTGCGCACGCGGGCAAGAAAGGCAATGGCAAGAGTCCGTACGCGAAGGAGTTCCAGTTCGACGGCAACCTGCTGTACATGAACATCGGCACGACCGGGGCCTCGCCTACCCGGGTGGTGCAGGACTATTACCAGGACTATAAGGACATCGCGCGCAACCCGACCGCGTATTTCTTCGGTCAGCAGGTGATGCGCAATACCATCGCGCCCGGGTTCGGCTGCGATCCGTACGAGCTGGTGATGAGCTTCAACACCACGGACGGGCTGTGGCGCATCTTGATGGGCATCCCGTTCCAGCCGGGTGACGAAATCATCAGCACCAACATGGAGGAGGATGCCGGCATCTCGGTGCTGAACATGCTGCGCGACCGTTTCGGCGTGGTGGTCAAGAAGGTCAACCTGCCGACCAACGACGCGTACAGGGACCAAGAGATTCTGGACCGCTTCGACGCCGAACTCACGGCCAACACCAAGGCGATCCTGTTCTCGTCGCCAGTCTACCTGACCGGCGCGCGCCTGCCCGAGAAGGAGCTGTGCCTGTGGGCGGCGGGCAAAGGGATCCTCTCGATCGTCGACGGTGCGCACGGGCCGGGCATGCTGGCGCTGAACCTGCACGACATGGGCTGCGACTTCTATTCCGGTGCCGGCCACAAGTGGCAATGCGGCCCGGGGCAGACCGGCTTTATGTACATCCGCAACAACAATGATCCGAAAGACCACACGGTGGAACGGCCGACCAGCGACTTCGCGCCCTTTATCCCTCCGGCCTACTGGGGGGAGGACACGGTTGATATCTGGGTCCCCGGCTATAGCAACACCAACCCGCTGCCAACCTACTACCCGACCAACACGCTGATCTACGGCTCGTTGCCCATCCTGAAAAATGGGGAACGCAATCCAGAGCACAACATCGCCGCGGTGCTGCAGCTGGTCGGCAACGGCAGCCGGCCGTCGCAGAACGCGCTGACCGAGACCTGCATGATGTGGGATGACTGGGGGCGCGAGGACATCGAGGACTACATCGTGTCGCTGGCGCAGTACCTGCGCGCGCGTATCGTAGATATCTGGGGTCCGAAGTCGCTGTCGATGCCGTGGGACGCCATGTATCCGGATGATCCGGATACCGTGGCCCGGGTCGGCCTGACCTCGTTCAACCCGTTCTCGCCGGGTTTCGACTACAACGCCGAGCTCACCACCGAGGAATCCACGGAGCAGAAGAGCGCTTCGGGTGCCGCGGTGACCAGGTTGAAAGAAGAGTTTGGCATCGTGGTGCGCAACAACTCGGTGCCGCATACGCTGCGAGATGAACCGAGCGAGAATGCCGCACCGGGGACCTTCTCGTCGCCGCTGCGCATCTCGACCCACCTGTTCCACTCGTTCAAGGACGTGGATCGCGTGATCGAGGCGCTGCAGGAGGTGGTGCCGACACCGACTTGAGTGATCGGGCCGGCCGCCAACGGGCGGCCGGCCATCTTGTGCCATGCCCATCGCCGGCCCGGCCGTGCGTTGAGCGTCCTCTGGCCTGGCCATCCCCCGAAAGGTCCGTGCGCACGAGCAGCCCGCTTTGTTCGACCAGTTCCGGTACCCGTAACTGCGCCTGATCAGGATCCGCGTTGAGGCTGCGCACGTCAGATAGCCGTGCGGTGTGCCGCATTCAACAACCCATGGCATCGCACACCTCGACCGTGACAGTAGGCGGCAATGGAATATTGCATGGCATCCGGTGTGCCCTCCTGGTCGGGTGCACGACACGCTGCGCCTGAGCCACCCCGCGCGAGTCGCCGGACGGCCCTCCCATACGGGCCCCCGCAAT
>JAJDNF010000032.1 GCA_022340805.1 Chromatiaceae bacterium | reverse complement strand
AACGCTGCCAACGACCGCGTCACCGGCGCCGGGTTCAACTCCTGGTCGGCCAACACCTATGCCAGGTATTCTCCGGATGCGACCAAGGTCCTGGTCGCGCATAGCATCTATTTTGGAGTCATCGCCGACCATGGCTGGATTGGATTCCTGATGTTCGTGGGCATATTTACCGGGGTGTTTTTCTTGGCCAAGAGGGTGTCACGCGTTGCCGACACCGATCAGAATTACCGCTGGGTCTCGGACCTGGCGAAAATGATCCAGGTGTCGCTGGTCGCCTACGGTACGGGCGGCGCATTCCTCAGCCTGGCCTACTATGACCTGCCCTGGCATCTGGCCGCGATTGTGCTGCTGTTGCGGCAGTTGCTGGTGCGCGAAGGCGTCTGGGAGACCAAGCCCAAGACGCTGGCGGAGAAGTTGCAGCTATCGCAGGGGCATGCGTGATCGCAAGACTGGCTGCGCACCTGATGCGGCGCGCGCGGCACCACACGCTGATCTTCCATCGCGTCCTCGTGGACAGGGACCCGATGAACCCAAGCGAGCCGACCGCCGATTGGTTCCGCCGCCTGGCCGCGATGCTGGCCACGAATTTTCGGCTGATCAGCCTGGATGAGGCCGTGCGACGCAGCTCATGCGGTGATCTTCCCGGTCGAACAGTCAGCGTCACCTTCGATGACGGTTATGCCGATAACTATACGGTCGCTATGCCCATCCTTGCCGAGTTTGGGATACCGGCGACGTTTTTCGTGGCCAGCGGCTTCATCGACGGGGGGCGCATGTGGAACGACTCGATCATCGAGACGATGCGTCGTCTGCACGCGGGGCGCCATGAACTGGATCTGCCAGACCGCAGCCACGTGACGTTGACGGATTGGAATTCGCGACGCGAGGCCGCGTCGCTGATCATTGCGGCTTGGAAGCACCTGGAGCCGGCCGACCGCCAGGCAAGGGTCGACCAATTGTCCGCCAGGGTCAACGGTCTGCCGACAGACCTGATGCTGACGACCCAGCAGTTGCGTGCGCTCGCGGCAGCTCCTGCCTCGACCATCGGTGGCCACACCCGCTTACATCCGATTCTGGCCTCACTCAGCGATGCGCAGGCCCGCGAGGAGATCGAGCGGGGGCGGCGCGAACTCGAGGAGACTATCCAGACCGATGTGACCTTGTTCGCCTATCCGAATGGCAAGCGTGGCAAGGACTATCGTGCCGAGCACGTCGAGATGGTGCGGCAGGCGGGCTTCCATGCGGCCGTGGCAACCGACTGGGGGACGCTGGATGCCGCGACCGACCGTTTCGAGATACCGAGATTCACGCCGTGGCACAGCAATCTGGACCGCTTTTCCGTCGATCTGGTGCGCTGCCATTTCGGCCTGATCTGATCCATGCCTACGGTCCGGATCTCGCCGGCTAGGGCTCGTAGCCCTGCGCGGTGAGCCACAGTTCCAGCATCGTCAGGACCCAGATGAATTCGCCATAGTAACCGGCATGGTGTTCGCGGTGTCGTCGGATGATTTCATCGATGAATTCGGCGCGCACATAGCGGCGCCGTTTCATTCGCGCCAGGTTGTCCAGCGCGAGCTCCTCGAGCCCGGTGTGTTCCGCCATCCAGACGCCGAAGGGAAGTCCGAAGCCATGCTTCGATTTGTTGATGATCTCGCGCGGCAGAAAGTCCGCGACCGCGCGCTTGTAGAAGTCACGCAGTCTGTTGCGGTGCATCTTTCGACCCGATGAGACCCGCGTAGAGAACTCGACCAGGCGGTCATCCAGCATCGGGTACTCGACTTCGATACCAGCGAGTTGGCACATGCGGTTGACCTTGCGCAGGTCGTTGTCCGCCAAGGTGTGATGCCAATCCAGATACAGCATGCGGTTCAGTTTGGAGGCATTGCGGGGATGGTGGTAGAGCTCGCGATCGAGCTCGATCGGGTGCTGCGGATCGATGCGGTCCCAGAACTCGGGCGTCAAGATCTGCTCGGCGCCGAATTGGTTGAGAAAATTGTAGGTCTGAAGCCGGTCCGGCAATGGCACCTTGGCCTGTTGAATATAGCTACGGGCCTTGCCGACCAGAGCCATGTTCTGGGGCAGAAGCTTGTCGATCAATGGCTCCAGAACCAGCCGGCGTCCCCATGCTGGCAATCTGGCGTAGTGTTCAAACACGCTCTGCTTTGCGTAGCGTTCGTTGCCGGCGAAAAGCTCGTCACCACCATCACCGGCCAGCAGCCGTCGCCGGCCATCCGCGGCGGCGAGGCGTGCGCAGAAATAGGCCGGCAGGGCGGAGGAGTTGCCGAACGGCTCGTCGTAGGCACCGGCGATCTTGGGCAGGGCCGCGAGCACGTCTTCCGGCGTGACGTAATAGGTCCGCAAGTCGGTGTCGAAGTGCTCGCTGGCGAGTTTCGCATAGGCCGTCTCGTCGTAACCGTCCGCGTCGAATCCAATCGAGTAGGTCTTCGGGCGTGGGCGATGTCGGGCCAGCAGTCCCGCTACCGTGGAGCTGTCCAGACCCCCGCTCAGAAAGGCCCCGGTATCGCTGCCGTTGGCCAGGCGGGCGACCGAGCTGCCAAGCAGCCCCAGCATTTCCTCGCCTGCGTCTGCCAGGGAGGCATCTGCATGCTCTCTGAAGTCGGGTTCCCAATATCGGCTCAGCTGCCATTTGCCGTTTCTGGCGATCAGCGCATGCGCCGCCATCAGCTTGTGGACCCCAACGAAGATCGTGTCTGGACCCGGCACCATGTGGCAGTAGAGGTAATCGAACAGACCCTGATCGGACAGGCTCGCCGTCTCCCCGGACAACCGGATTACCGAGGTGGCGGTCGGACCGAACAGCAACTCATCGTCCGCTGTCGAAGACCAGAACACCGGCATCTGGCCAAACCGGTCGCCGGCAACCAGCCCGGTCTTGCCGGCACTGTCCCACAGAAACAGCGCGAAGCGTCCGCCGATCACGGCAAGCAGATCGAGGCCGTGGCGGCGGTAGGCATGTTGCAGTGCGTATGCCGGATTCCGTTTCAGCTGGGTATCGGCGATTTCATAATCCAGCCAGTCGATATTGCCCGAAACCCCGCAGCATACTTCGCCATCGTGCAGCACCCACCCCTGCACGGTAGCGGCACTGAGCCCGGGCACCGCCAGTTGCGCACATACCGCCCATGGCGCAAGCCATTCCAGAGCCGCGGTGTCGGCAGGATCTGCAGTCTTCGAACCGTCACCCGAAATTCGGCCGGCAACTCCTGGAATGATCACGTCTCAGTTCCTCAACTCGGGGTGAACGGCCAGCGACGCCGACAATATTCAGGGCGCATCCGCGACACGGCACCAGTTCGGCAGGTCTGCAATTGGCCGCCGATTATGCACCACTGCCGCAGGTGCCCCCAAGCATGCCTGCGCAGGCTGCTTTGCTATACTGCGAGGCCTGTCCGGTTTACATGCAAGTGGAATCTCATTTCTGATGGCAACATTCGAACAGGTGCGGCAGATCGTCGGCGACGTCCTGCAGCTTGGCGACCGCACGGCCAGACTCGAGCCCGAGACGGCATTACTCGGCAACATCCCCGAATTCGATTCCATGGCGGTGGTCAGTGTGATCACCGCCCTCGAAGACCAGCTCGGCATCTGTGTCGAGGACGACGACATCACCGGAGAGACCTTCGAGACCCTCGGCAACCTGACGGCCTTCGTGCAAAGCAAGGTCTGAACACGGGTCCTTGCATGCGTACGGCTTTCTTCGCGCGCAGCGTGGCAGGCAGAATCTTTTGCACCGGGGCCTTGTCCGATGCGCCGTCGGCGGCAGCGCGACGACGCATGCTGGTGGTGCCACCGTTTGCCGAGGAAATGAACAAGTCACGCCATGTGCTCGCGGCTATCGTGCGCGCGGCGGCGGACGCCGGGAGTGAGGTCCTGATGCCGGACCTTTACGGGACGGGCGACAGTGAAGGTGATTTCGGCGATGCGACGATCGATATCTGGCGATCGGATCTCGACGCGGCAGTTGCGCGAATGCAGTCCGAATCACCGCTGGATGTGGTGGCCCTGCGCGCCGGCGCCCTGTTGGCCGCCGACCTGGCCGCAAGGCATGCGATGCGTTCCCTGACCCTGCTGCAACCAGTGAGCGAGGGTCGCCAACAGCTCACCCAGATGCTGCGCCTGAGGTTGGCAGCGGGTCTGATGGGCGGCGGAGAGAAGGAGACTGCCGCTCAGCTGCGCCAGCGGCTCGCGGATGGCGAGTTCCTCGAGGTCGCCGGGTATCGCCTTTCCGGCGAACTGGCCAGCGGAATGGAGTCACTGGCACTGCTGCAGATGCCAGCAGGTGCCGTCGAACAGGTGAACTGGATCGAGCTGGCGCCACAGGCCGATCGGCCGCTGATGCCGGTGAGCCAGCGAATCGTCGACCAATGGCGCGCATCAGGCATTGCGGTGAATAGCACGGTGATGGTCTGCGACCAGTTCTGGGCGACGCAGGAAATCGCCCGCTGCCCGGCGATCGCGCAACGCGTGATGAACCTGCTCGGCGACTGACAGGCAATGGCAGAAGAACGGCCGGTTTTCTTTGACTGCGCGGGAGACCAGCTTCTGGGGATCCTGCATCAGCCCTTCATCGCTGCCGGGGATATTGGCGTGCTGTTGCTGGTCGGCGGCCCGCAGTATCGGGTCGGAAGCCATCGGCAGTTTGTGTTGCTGGCACGTGATCTTGCCGCCGCGGGCATCCCGGTGTTCCGCTTCGACTATCGCGGCATGGGCGACAGTGATGGCGTTGCGCGCGATTTCGAGCAGGTCGCGGACGATATCCGTGCGGCGCTCGACTGCTACGCCGCGAACTCCGCCGGATTGCAGCGGGTCGTGCTGTGGGGGCTTTGCGATGCGGCCAGCGCGAATGCGTTTTATGCCGCCACCGATGAGCGCGTGGTGGGGCAGATCGCATTGAATCCCTGGGTTCGGACCCTCGAGGGCGAGGCGCAGGCATTCATCAAGCACTACTACCTGCAGCGCGTGCTCAGTCGTGCGTTCTGGCGCAAGGTGCTGACGATGCAGTTCGATGCGACTGCTGCGCTACGTGATTTCATACGCAAGCTGGCTCATACCCGGCGCGGCGATGGCTTTACCCGGCCGGCGCGTGACGAGCGCGCGCTGCCGGTGCGGCTGCGCGATGCCCAGATCGGGTTTTCCGGTGCGACGCTGGTGATACTCAGTGGCCAGGACCTGACCGCGCGGGAGTATGAACTCCGGGTCGCGGAGTCCGCAGCCTGGCAACGATGGATGGGGTCGGGGAGGGTGACGGTGCAGCGACTGGAAGAGGCCGATCACACCTTCTCGCGTGCGCTCTGGCGCGACCAGGTGGCAGCATGGTCGCGCGACTGGATCGAGCGTCTACCCAAATGATCCAGGCCGTCAGACCAGGACCTGCAGTGGGGCCGGGTGGCCGAGAAACAGATGCGGGCTGGCTGTGTAGCCGTATGCCCCGGATTGCATCACGACCACCAGATCCCCGACCTCGGCAGCGCCAAGCTCCATCTTGTCGGCCAGGATATCCAGCGGCGTGCAGAGTGGGCCGACCACGCTGACCAGTTCGCGTGGGCCGGCATGCACCCGCCGTGCAGTAACCACGGGGTAATTTTTGCGGATTATCTGGCCGAAGTTGCCCGACGCGGCCAGGTGATGGTGCAGCCCGCCATTGGTGACCAGGTATGTCACCCCGCGCGAGGTCTTCTTGTCGACAACCTGGCACACGTAGATGCCGGCCTCTGCCACCAGGTAGCGTCCCAGTTCGATCACGACCTCGGTATCACCCAGCCGGTCGCGGCACTCCGCCAGGCGCTCCTCGAGATTGGCGCTCACCGGGCCCAGGTCGAGGCGTTGTTCGCCGGGAAAATACGGGATACCGAAGCCGCCGCCGATGTTCAGCATCTCTAGCGCCGTCGGCGCGGCGTCGGCTAGCCTATAGGCCAGTTCGAAGGTCGCGTCTTGCGCCTCGATCAGACTGTCCGGGCGCAGGTTCTGCGAGCCGCTGAATATATGTAGGCCGCGGAAGTGGGCGCCGCTGTTGCGAATGCGTTCGAGGACCGTCGGGACCGCTTCGGCGTCGATACCGAACGGCTTCGGGCCGCCACCCATCTTCATGCCCGAAGACTTGAGTTCGAAGTCCGGATTGACCCGGACCGCCACGCGTGGGGCGATTCCCAACACTTCCCCGATGCGCAACGCGCGCTCCAGTTCACCCGGCGACTCCAGGTTCAGCGTGATACCGGCGGCGACCGCTCCCTGCAGTTCGAGCTCACCCTTGCCCGGGCCGGCGAAACTGATCTCGGCCGCCGGCGTGCCGCTGTCGAGCGCGATCCGCAACTCACCCAGCGACGCCACGTCCAGGCCATCCACCAGGCCGGCCATATGGTCGACGACCGCCGGCATGGGGTTGGCCTTGATTGCGTAGTGGATCGAGATGCCGTCGGGCAGCGCCTCGCGCAGTTCCCGGAGCCGGCGGCTCATCGCCTCGCGGTCATAGGCGTAGAAAGGTGTCCGGCCGACCTGGGTGGCGATCTGCGCGACCGTCATGCCGCCGACGATGAGCTGATCGTCGACAACCGGGAACTGGATCAGCGCGGCGTGGGTGGGCCTCTCACTCATGTGGATGCGTCCGCTTCGGTAAAGACATGGGCAAACCGGGTCGACAGCGCCTTGCGGTCGATCTTGCCGTTCGGGTTACGCGGCAGTTCCGCGGCGATCTCGACGTGGCCGGGCAGCATGAACAGCGGCAGATGCAAGCGGCAATGCGCGAGGATCGCGTCTGCATCGATCTGGTCTGGGTCGGCCTGGATCAGCACCACGATACCGTAACCGATTTGCGGGTGCGGTGCGCCGAAGGCTACCACCTGCCGGACCTCGGCCATCTGGTGGACCACCTCTTCGATCTCGCCGGGACTGACCCGGTAGCCGGAGGTCTTGATCATCTCGTCGTTGCGGCCGATGAAATAGAGATAGCCCTCGGCATCGCGTCGCACCTGGTCGCCGGACCAGACGGCGAGCTCCGGGTTGGGCAGGCCAGCGGGCTGGCCCGGCGCCGGCTTGAAGCGGATATCCGTCTTCTCCCTGTCACCCCAGTAGCCCAGCGAGACCAGCGCACCGCGATGCACCAGTTCGCCGGGCTCGTCGGTATCGCATGCGCTGCCGTCCGGGCGCACCACCATGATCTCGGCATTTGGTATCGCCTTGCCCATCGAATCGGGGCGCACATCGACCTGGTCCGGCGGCAGATAGGTGGAGCGAAATGCTTCGGTAAGGCCGTACATCAGGTAGACCGCGGTGTTCGGCAGCACCGCCCGTAATGCCCGGGTCGTCGGTACCGGCATCGCACCGCCCGAGTTGGTGATGTAGCGCAGGCAGCCGACCGCCTCGTCCGGCCACGCCAACGCAGCGAGCTGGTTCCACAACGGCGGGACCGCGGCGAGCCCGGTGATACGGTACCTCTCCACGGCGCGAATCACGTCGCGTGGAAACAGATAATCCATCAGCACGACCGACGCGCCGACTGAAAAGGCCGTGGTCAGCTGGCTCAGACCGTAATCGAAACTGAATGGCAGGACTGCGAGCAGCCGGTCTTGGGCGCGATTCCCAAGGTAACCGGCCACGCTCTGCGCGCCGGCCAGCATATTGCGATGCGACAGCACCACGCCCTTGGGACGGCCGGTGCTGCCGGACGTATACAGGATCGCGGCCATATCCGCGTCGATGCGTCGCAGGTCCGGAAACTCCGGCGCACCGAGCATGTCCGCCCAGCCGATCACCGGCATTGCTGGCTTGCTCGACAGCTCGGCCGGGTCGCCGGTGATGACCAGGTGGGCGAGGTCCGGACACTCACCCAGAACCTCGCCGAGCAGGCTTGCCCGGTCGCCGCTGGTGACCAGTACCCTGGTCGCGCAGTCACGCAGTATGTGAGCGACCTGCTCAGGTTTCAGGATCGGGTTGACCGGGACGAACACGCCACCGGCTGCCATACTGCCGAACATCGCTGTCACGGTCTCGAATTGTTTCGGCAGGTATACTGCAACGCGTTCGTCGCGTGCGACGCCCAATGCGCGCAGACCGGCAGCGACCTGCGCAACTGTGTCACGCAGCGCGTCGTAGCTCAGGGTGTCCTGTTTGAACAACAGCGCCGGCGCACCCGGTGCAAGCTGCGCGGATTCCAGAATCAGGTGGTGGAGCAAGAAGGCCATGGGAAAGCTGCCAGATACGCCAAATAACAATTATACCTCGAAGCCCACGATCGGCCGCAGCGTGCGGCGCACACTGGCGTTGCCGTTGTGCCTGGCCGGCGTTCTGCTGTGCAGAACTGCCTGGCCAGCGAATCTGGCCGATACCATCGATGCAGTGCGGCCCTCGGTGGTCGCGGTAGGCATATTCCAACCTAGCGGCAGCCCGCGCCAACAATTCAGAGGAACCGGCTTCGTCGTTGCCAATGGCCACCTGGTCGTGACCAACCAGCATGTGCTGCCGGAAAAGCTGGACGACGCGAAACGCGAGCAGATCGCGGTGTTTTCCGGCCGTGGCCGCTCGGCACATTTCCATCCGGCCAAGGTCGTGGCGCGCGATGCGGTGCACGATCTGGCGCTGCTGTATATAAGCACCCCGCTACCGGCCCTGAAGCTGGCCGGCGCGGACCGGCTCCGCGAGGGCAGCGAGATCGCGTTCACCGGCTTCCCGATCGGGATGGCACTGGGCCTGTATCCGGTTACTCACCACGGCATCGTGTCGGCGATCAGTCCGATGGCGCCACCGCAGATCGGCTCGCAGGTCCTCTCCGCGCAGATGATCCGCGCGATGCGTGACCCGTACGACGTCCTGCAGCTCGACGCCACGGCCTATCCCGGTAACAGCGGCAGCCCGGTCTTCGATCAGCAGACCGGGCATGTCGTCGGGGTGATCAACAGTGTGCTGGTCAAGGGCACCAAGGAGGCGGCGATCGAAAAGCCGTCCGGGATCAGTTACGCGATCCCGGTCGAGTTCGTGCGCGAACTGCTGAAACAGGCCCCTCAGTAGACCAGAATGAAAATCAGACCGCCGAGCAGCAGGCGATAGATCACGAACGGCCACATGCCGATGCGCTCGATAAAGCGCAGGAAGAAGAAGATCGTCAGATACGCGGCGATACCCGACAGCAGCACGCCCAGTCCGAGCCCCGACCAGTCGACCGGCGTGCCGGCCTCGAGCAGGTCCTTGGTGACCAGGACGCTGGAGGCCAGGATGGTCGGAATCGACAACAGAAAGGAAAAACGCGAGGCGGCCTCGCGGGTGAAGCCCAGCCACAGGCCGGTGGTCATCGTGATACCCGATCGCGAGGTGCCGGGGACCAGCGCCAGCACCTGGCTGGCGCCGATCAGCAACGCGTCGCCGAGCGTCAGTTGCGCGATCTCGCGTTGACGCCGCGCCCGCAGATCGACCCAGCCCAGCAACAGGCCGAATACGATCGTCGCAATGCCGATCACCCATGGCGCGCGCAGTTCGGTCTCGACCAGCGATTTCAGCAGCAGCCCGGCCACCACCACCGGCAGGGTGCCGATGATGATGGCCCAGCCCAGGCGGCTGTTCGGGGTGGCCTGCCGGCCTGGCGCGAGCGAACCCAGCCAGGCGACCGCAATCTGCCAGACGTCCTGGCGAAAGTAGGCCAGCACGGCCGCCAGCGAGCCGAAATGAACGGCGACGTCGAACGCCAGGCCCTGGTCGGCGAAACCGAACAGGTAGGGTGAAAGGATCAGGTGCCCGGAGCTCGAGATCGGCAGGTATTCGGTCAGTCCCTGAACGATCGCCAGGATCAGGATCTGCAGGTCGCTCATGCACCGCGCTCCGCGAGCCTGCGCTCCCAGTCGAGCGAGCTGCGCGCGATCTCCTCGAGGTCATCGTGGCGCGGCACCCAGCCCAGCACCTGGCGGATCTTCTCGGCGCCGGCGATCAGAGCCGGGGGGTCGCCGGCACGGCGCCCCTGTTCGATGATGTTCAGCGGCGCGCCGTGCACCCGCTGCACCATGTCGAGGACCTCGCGCACGCTGTAGCCGTGCCCGTAGCCGCAGTTGAGAATCTGCGACTCGCCACCGGCACGCAGATAGTCGATCGCCTTCAGGTGCGCATTGGCCAGGTCCTCGACATGGATGTAGTCACGCACCCCGGTGCCATCGGGGGTCGGGTAATCGGTGCCGAAGATGTACAGCGCGTCGCGCTTGCCCATCGCGTGCTCGGCCGCGACCTTCATCAGCAGCGTCGCACCGGGCGTCGACTGGCCGATGCGTCCCTGCGGATCGGATCCGGCCACGTTGAAATAGCGCAGGATCACGTAGCGCAGATCACTGGCCGCGCCCAGGTCGCGCAGCATGTACTCGGTCATCAACTTGGACATACCGTAGGGATTGATCGGCCGGGTCGGTGTGTCTTCCCAGCACTGCTGCGACTCGGGCGTGCCGTACACCGCCGCGGTGGACGAGAACACGAAGTGGCGGACGCCCGCCTCGACGCAGCATTCGAGCAGGTTGCGGGTCGCGCAGGTGTTGTTGCGGTAGTACTTGAGCGGGTCGGCCACCGATTCGGGCACGATGGTGTGTGCGGCAAAATGGATCACCGTGTCGACCTGGTGGTCGCGCAGCAGTTTCGCGACCAGTTCCCTGTCGGAGGTGTCGCCGGCGACGAAATCGCCATACAGCACATGTTCGCGAAAGCCCTTCGAAAGGTTATCGAGCGTGACCACGCGTTCTGCGGATTCACCGAGTTGGCGGATCGTGTGGCTGCCTATGTAGCCGGCGCCACCGGTCACCAGGATCGACTTGCTAGACATGACCATCCTTATGCTTGTTCTGGATCTTTACGCAGGCCGGCAATCATACCCGCTGCGCGTGACCGATTCACGGCCGGTGGTAGCGGAAGAAACGCAGCACCAGGCGGGCCTGGCGAGGCATGACCGAAAGGCTCGCAAACCCCGTCGTGCACGGGCGGAATGTGACACAGGACATCTGCAGGGGATCGGCCGCACCGCCAAAGATGCCGCGCCCGACGGCCTTCTGGCGCGCCTCCATGCGTGTCCATAGGTCGAGAAACCGCTGCACGCGTCGGTCGTCGTCCGGCAGGCTCGCCAACTCGGCCGCGTCAGCCGCGGGCAGGGCGCGCCGGGCGAGCCGCAGCGGGTCGTCAATGGGCCGCTGCTGCTCCATGTCGATCCCGACGCTGGCGCCACGGGTGACCGCGAGCAACGCCAGGTCCTGCGAGTGCGACAGGTTGAACTCGATCGGGCAGTCCGGGATATCCAGGTAGGGTTTGCCACCCGTGCGCACACCGAACGCGAACGCGTCGGCCGCCCGTCCGAGATAGCGCAGCAGGATGTCGTACATGGCGGCATGCGCCGCTGCCCGGCGTCGGGTGGACGGCTTGTCGCCGGCACTGGCGCCGGCCAGGTTGGCTGCAGATGCGCACGGCTGCGTGTCGAGTTCGATGCGCCAGACGTCGACGCGCCCGTTCGCCAGGGCAGGGGCCCGAGGTCCCTCCTGCCAATTCGGCGAGACTTGGTGATACATGCCGGTTCCCATGGGTCGTCCCGTCCGCATCATAGCAGGCGTTGCTGATATGCTGTCCGCGGCGCAGCAGTCAACCAGCCAACCCGGCGAAACCCGATGCACAAATCGATCGTCCGACAGACGGCCCCGAGCACAGGCGACGACCGGCCGATTCCGGCCGAGGTCCATCCGCTGTTATGGCGTATCTACCGCGCGCGTGGTCTGCGCGATCCTGCGGAACTCGCGCGCGAATTGCCGGCGCTGATCCCGCCGGACCACATGGCCGGCCTGGGTCAGGCGGTCGAGGTCCTCGCGCACGCGCTGGAGGCCCGCAGGCGCATCCTGATCGTCGGCGATTTCGATGCGGATGGTGCCACCAGTTGTGCGCTGGGCGTGCTCGCGCTGCGCGCCTTCGGTCATCAGGCGGTCGATTTCCTGGTGCCCAATCGTTTCGAATTCGGCTACGGGCTGACCCCGGAGATCGTCGAGCATGCGCGCGCCTACAGGCCCGATTTGATCGTCACCGTGGACAACGGCATCTCGAGCGTCGCCGGGGTCGCGGCGGCACGTGCGCTGGGCTGGCAGGTGGTGGTGACCGATCATCATCTGGCGGGTCGCGTGCTGCCGGATGCCGATGCGCTGGTCAATCCGAACCTGGCGGGCAACCCGTTCCCGTCCAAGGCCCTGGCCGGGGTCGGGGTGATCTTCTATGTGCTGCTGGGCCTGCGCAGTCGACTGCGTCTGTCCGGCTGGTTCGAGCGCAACGGCATAGCGATGCCGAACATGGGCGATTTGCTCGACCTGGTGGCGCTGGGCACAGTCGCGGACGTGGTTGCGCTCGATCACAACAACCGGGTGCTGGTGCACCAGGGGCTGATGCGCATCCGCAGCGGCCGATGCCGCCCGGGTATCAGTGCGCTGTTGCGCGTGGCCGGGCGCAACCCGGCGCGTGCCCAGGCTGCGGACATGGGGTTCGCGGTCGGGCCACGGCTGAACGCGGCCGGCAGACTCGATGACATGGCGATCGGCATCCGCTGCCTGTTGGCCGATGACCCTGACGAGGCCCTGGCGCTGGCCACCGAACTCGATCGACTGAACCGCGAACGTCGTAGCATCGAAGACGAGATGAAACAGCAGGCCGAGGCCATGCTCGCGAACTGGACCCCGCAAGACGACGCTGAGCTGCCCTGGGGGCTGTGCCTCTACCAAGCGGACTGGCACCAGGGTGTCATCGGTATACTTGCTGCGCGGATCAAGGAGCGCTATCACCGACCGGTGATCGCGTTCGCATCCGCCGGAGACGGCCTGCTCAAGGGCTCGGCCAGATCGATACCCGGCCTGCATATCCGCGATGTGCTGGACGAGGTCGCGGTGCGCGAGCCCGACCTACTGCACAAATTCGGCGGTCATTCGATGGCCGCCGGGATGACCATCCCGGAGCAGGGCCTCGCCGCCTTCGCGCGGACCTTCGACGCGGTGGTGCGCCTGCACCTCGAGCCCGACGCGCTGCGCGCGGTGATTCACTCCGACGGCGGCATCGAGGTGAATCAGCTGACCCTGGAGACGGCGCGCGCGATCATCGATGGCGGCCCCTGGGGCCAGGGATTCCCGGAGCCGACCTTCGACGACCGCTTCGAGGTGCTGAGCAGCCGCGTGGTCGGTGAAAAACACTGGAAGCTGGTGCTGCGGCCGCCGGCGACCGACCTGGTACTGGACGCGATCGCGTTCAACAGCGTCGAGACCACCCCGGTGATGCCGCGCGAGATCCGTGCCGCGTATCGCCTGGACGAAAACGAATGGCAGGGCAGGTTGAGCCTGCAGCTGCGCATCGAATACCTGGAGGGCGTCGAGACATGAGCGATGCGGAAATCCCGGACAAGCCGAGCAAATCGGCCCGGAAACGCGAGGCCGAGGGGCTGCAGAGCCTGGCCGACCAGATGACGGGACTGAGTGACAAGGAGCTGGTGCGCCTGGGCGTCGACGCTGCGCTGCGCGATGCGCTCGCGTTGGTGCGCCCGATGCGGCCATCCAGCGCGCGCAACCGCCAGCTGAAGCATTGCGTCAGGTTCATGGATACGGACATGGCGGCACTGGACCAGGTGCGCGCCTATCTGGACAACCGGCATTCGCAGCAGGTCTCGGCCAATCGCGAGTTCCATGTCATCGAACGCTGGCGCGACCGGCTGCTCGACGAGGGCGACAGCGCACTCGAGGCGCTGCTCGACGAGCGACAGGGACTCGACCGGCAGCGCGTGCGGCAACTCTACCGTGATGCGGTCAGGGAGAAAGAGACCGGCAAACCGGCCGGTGCGGCGCGCAAGCTGTTTCGTTATCTGCGCGAGACGCTGCTCGGCGCAAACTAAAAAAAATTAAATAGTTAGGTGATAGCCGCTTAACGGGGGAGGCGTAACCTCGCGAATTTCCGGCGCTTTTGCTGCAGCGCAACACATATTCTAGGACGCACGTCCGTACGAGGCATTGATTTTCGTCGCCAAGTCTCATAAATAGACTATTAATTACCCAGGCCCAACTGCGAATAGCCCATCCATGACTACCACAACCCGCCGTCCGGTCCACCTCAACCTGTTCAAAATCAAACTGCCGATCGCCGGCATCATGTCGATCATCCACCGTGCAACTGGGGTGTTCATGTTCCTGGCCCTGCCGGTGCTGATCTATCTGCTGGACCTGTCTTTGTCCGGGCCTGCCGGCTATGCCGAGGCGGGCGACGCGCTGCATGGCCTGTTCGGGACGATATTCGTTTTCCTGATCATGTGGTCGTTGGCGCACCACCTGCTGGCCGGCATCCGCTACCTGCTGATCGACGTCGACCTGGGCGTCGAGAAGGAGATCGCCAGACAGAGTGCGCTGGGCGTGGTGGTCGCCGCACCGATCCTGGGTCTGCTGTTGGCCGGGGGTGTACTGTGAGTCGCAAGGCATCGGGTCTGAAGGCCTGGGCAATCCAGCGCCTGACCGCTATCTACATCGGCCTGTTTGCGCTCTATCTGGTTGCCGTCCTGCTGTTCGCGGCGCCCGTTGATTTCGTTGCCTGGAAGGAATGGATCGGCGGTCCGCTGGTCAGCGTCATGCTGCTGCTGTTCATCGTCAGCGTATTGATGCATGCCTGGATCGGCGTGCGCGACATCCTGATCGATTATGTCCACCCGATAGCGATCCGCGCGTCGCTGCTCGGCCTGGTCGCCATGGCGCTGGTCGGCATGGGGCTGTGGGCGGCACAGGCACTGATCCTGGTCCGTATGGCCTGACACGACCCTGCTCTCGAGAGATAGGCAATGGCATTGAACAAACGACGTTTTGACGCACTGATCATCGGCGCCGGCGGTGCCGGACTGAACGCAGCGATCCAGCTCGCCAATACCGACGCCCGGGTCGCGGTGGTGTCGAAGGTCTTTCCGACCCGCTCGCACACGGTCGCTGCGCAGGGCGGTGTGAACGCGGCGCTGGCCAACGTGCTGCCGGATAACTGGCACTGGCACATGTTCGATACCGTCAAGGGGTCGGATTATCTGGGTGACCAGGATGCAATCGAGTTCATGTGCCGCGAGGCCATCCCAACCGTGTACGAGCTGGAGCACAACGGCGTGCCGTTCTCGCGATTGGACGATGGCAAGATCTACCAGCGCGCCTTCGGCGGACAGAGCCAAGACTTCGGCGGTGCCCAGGCTGCGCGCACCTGCGCCGCGGCCGACCGTACCGGCCATGCGATCCTGCATGCGCTGTATCAGCAGAACGTGCGTGCGCGTACCCACTTCTTCGACGAATACTTTGCGATCGACCTGATCCGTGACGACGAGGGCGCGATCCTTGGCGCACTGGTGATGGAGATCGAGACCGGGGAACCGCTGCTGATCGAGGCCAAGGCCACCGTGTTGGCCACCGGTGGCTGCGGCCAGGTCTACCGCACGACCTCCAACGCACACATCAATACCGGTGATGGCATGGCGATGGCGCTGCGTGCCGGGATTCCGTTGATGGACATGGAATTTTTTCAGTTCCATCCGACCGGTATTGCCGGCCGCGGCATGCTGATCACCGAGGGGGTGCGCGGCGAGGGTGGTTACCTGGTCAACCGGGACGGGGAGCGCTTCATGGAGCGCTATGCACCGAATGCAAAGGACCTGGCCAGCCGCGACGTGGTGTCGCGCGCGATCGTCACCGAGGTGAAGGAGGGGCGTGGCTGTGGTCCGCAGGCCGATCATGTCCTGCTGAAGGTCGATCACCTTGGCGAGGAGATCGTCAGCAAGCGTCTGCCGGGTATCCGTGAAAGCGGCCGGATCTTCGCCGGCGTCGATGCCGCGCACGAACCGCTGCCGGTATTCCCGACCGCGCACTACGTGATGGGCGGCATCCCGACCGACCCCTACGGCCGCGTGATCGTGCCGCAGGGCACCGGCGAAGAGGTCGTGCCCGGTCTCTACGCGGCCGGCGAATGTGCCTGCGTATCGGTGCACGGTGCCAATCGCCTGGGCGGCAACTCGCTGCTCGACATCCTGGTGTTCGGCCGCGCTGCCGGCCTGGATGTGATCGAGAATCTGCAGGAACACAAGAACCACCGCCCGATGAACGAATCCAGTGTCGAGGCGGCGATGGCGCGCCTGACGCGCTGGGACCAGAAGGGCGAGGGCATCTCTATACGCGAGCTACGCGATGAATTCCGCAAGACCATGGAAGACCACGCCGGCGTGTTCCGCACCGAGGAGATCATGGGCGAGGGCGTGGAGAAGCTCAAGGCATTGCGCGACAGGCTGCCCGAGGTGCGACTGCACGACCACTCGAAGGTCTTCAATACCGCGCGCGTCGAGGCACTCGAACTGGAAAACCTGTTCGATACCGGCATCGCCATCGCCTACTCGGCGTTGATGCGCAAGGAGAGTCGCGGCGCGCACTCGCGCCCCGATTACCCGGACCGCGACGATACCAACTGGATGAAGCACAGCCTGTATTTCAGGGAAGACGACCGCATGGACTACAAGCCGGTGCGCACCAAGCCGCTGACCGTTGAGACCTTCCCGCCTAAAGCGCGCGTGTACTGAGGAGCAGCCCTCGATGAAGTTTCTGGTATCCCGATTCAACCCCGAGAGCGACACGAGCCCCTATATGCAGGAGTTCGAGGTGGAGGTCGTGCGCGGCATGATGCTGCGTGACGCACTGCTCGAGATCAAGCGCCACGACGAATCGTTCGCGTTCCGTCATTCTTGCGGCGAGGGCGTGTGTGGTTCGGATGGTGTCAACGTAAACGGAACCAACAAGCTGGCCTGCATTACGCCAATCTCCGAACTCACCGAGCCAGTCGAGGTGCGCCCTTTCCCCGGGCGTCCGATCATCCGCGATCTGGTTGTCGACATGACCCAGTTCTACCAGCAGTACCGGGCCGTCAAGCCCTGGCTGGTGCGCGATGACCCGATGCCGGAACAGGAGATCCTGCAGTCGCCTGAAGAGCGCGACAAGCTCGACGGCCTGTACGAATGCATCCTGTGCGGCTGCTGCTCGACCGCATGCCCATCGTTCTGGTGGAATCCGGAAAAGTTTCATGGGCCGCAGGCATTGTTGACCGCATGGCGCTTCCTTGCCGACTCGCGTGACCAGGCCACCGATGAACGCCTCGATGCGCTGGAAGGGCCGTACAAGCTGTTCCGTTGTCACACGATCATGAACTGTGTCGACGTCTGCCCCAAGGGCCTCAACCCGACCAAGGCGATTGGTCACATCAAGACCCTGATGTTGAAGAACGCCGTCTGACCTTGCGCCGCCACTGGCCGATCGAGCTGTCACAGTGACGTCTTTGCCAACACACGGGGCCAAGGTATGCTCTGCGCATGACGCACCCGCGCACCCTCATCATCGGCTCACCGCGGTCCGGCACCACATGGGTCGGGAAGCTTTTCGATGCAAATCCCTGGGTCGTGTATCTGCACGAGCCCGACAGTGACGCCTGGACGACGGCGATACCCGGCACGGTCAACCGAGAAGACTACGATCGGCATCTGCAGACCGCGGCCGAGTACCTGGACAGGATCTTCGCGGTGTCGACGGTCAAGACCAATGGGGGCAGGGTCCGCTTCGCCAAGGCCTACCGCAGCCATCTCGGCGAACTGGCGTTTCGCTCGCTGTTCCTCGGTTTGCGCGCGATGGAGCAGTTTGCGCCCCTGCAGCGCATCGCCCGCAACACGCAGATTCCGCAACTGATTGCCGCGGACAGGCTCGACAAGGTCTACCAGGTTGCAAAGTCCGTCATCGCCGGTGGGCGTGCCGGGCTGTATGCGCGAGCCAGACCCGACATGCGGTTCATCCTGATACTGCGACACCCCGCCGGTGTCGTCGGTTCTGAGATCCGCGGCAAGAAGATCGGCAAGATGATTGGCGAGGCACCGATCAAGGCGCTTGCAACCATGCCCGGTGCGGTCGAGCGGGGCTTGACCCAGCAATTTTTCGAGCAGGCCGACTATCTGGAACGCATGAGCTGGTGGTGGGTACTGTTCAACGAAAAGATGATGGCTGACACGCAGGACTGTGAGAACTGCCTGCTGGTCAACTATGACGAGATGTGTGCCAATCCCAAACAGGCGGTGCACTCGATGTACCGGCATGCCGGCATCGAATTGGCTGACGAGGTCGTGGGTTTCCTCGATAAGAGTACGACCGCTTCGACCGGCGACAGCGAGTATTTTAATCTGTTCAGGGATCCGCAGGAGGCAGCAAATCGCTGGCGGCACGAACTGTCGGCCGAGCAGATAGAGCGGATTAGGGCGATCACGCAGGCTACCGCGCCCGGCTCGATGTTCCGCTGGTGACGATGTGAGCGGTCCGGGCGCAATGGCAAAGGCGAGCCTGCGCTGGCAATGCCGGCGTGGCATGCTGGAACTTGATTTCGTCCTCGAGCGCTACCTGGATCGGCACTACGATGCCGCGGACCAGACGGAGCAGGGCCTGTTCGCGCGCCTGTTGAGTGCGCAGGATCCCGAGCTGCAACTGTGGATCCTGAACGGGGTCACGCACCCAGATCCTGCCTTCCAGCCGTTGATTGCAAAGATCCGCGGCATCTAGATCGGCGGGCGGTCTGGACATCTGCGTAGGCTGCATAGGCGAGAGCCGACAATGACGGATCCGGTGCAATACGCTGCGCTATTGCACCCTACCATCATCTCTCGCTGGGCAGTTTGGCCACATGCGTAGGGTGCCGCAGGCACCAGCTGCAATGCACCCGACAACGGCGGATAGGGTTGAATACGCTGCGCTATTCCACCCTACCATCATCCCTCGCCGGACAGTCTGGCCAACTCTGGGTAGGGTGCATTAGATGCAAGCGGTAACGCATCTGGAAAAGGCGCAATGCGTCGATACCTTGCGCCGCTGGGTGCAAGGCTCTGTCAAATGCGCTTTTTACACACGGCCATCGTCTAACCCAGAAGCTTCCCCTCGACCTCGGCCACCAGCGCAGTCAGCGTGGTGACATCGAGCCGGCGGATCAGCTTCGGGAACTGCGCGAGCTTGCTGGCCAGCTGCTGATCCCTGAGTTCGGTGAGCACATAACGCTTCAGGGTCACGGCGGCATCGTCGAAGTCAATGCCGGTCATCAGGCCGGGATCGCTCAGAAAGGCATCGGCCTTGTCCCGGAATTGGTCGAGCAGCTGTTGTTTGGATTCGATCATGGACCCGGCTCCTATTCGGGAGGTTTCAGTTCAGGCCGTATAGCTCGGGCAGCAGCAGCATCGAGACGACGACCGCAAGCTGCATCAGGATGAAGGGCACCACGCCACGGTAGATGTCGACGGTGCGAACGCCGGGCGGCGCGACCCCCTTGAGGTAGAACAGGCTGAAACCGAACGGCGGTGTCAGAAACGATGTCTGCAGATTCATTGCGATCAGGACGGCGAACCACAACATGCTGATCCCCAGCGCCTCGGCAATCGGCGCCAGGATGGGCACCACGATGAACGAGATCTCGACGAAATCGATGAAGAATCCCAGTAACAGGATGATAGTCATCGAGAAGACCAGGAAACCCCATTTTTCGCCGGGCAACTGGGTCAGGAACTGTTCGACGATGACGTCACCGCCGGTATAGCTGAAGGCCATCGAGAAAGCGGTCGCACCGAGCAGGATGGCGAACACCATCGCGGTCACCTTGACCGTCTCGAGTGCGCTTGCGTAGAGCATCCGCCACGCAAACTTGCGGTACAGCATCGCCAGCAGGATCGCGCCGACCACCCCAAGCGCCGAGGACTCGGTCGGCGTGGCGATGCCGGCGAAGATCGAGCCCAGCACCACGATGATCAGCAGCAGTGGCGGCACGATCGCGCGCAACGCGTCCAGGTATTGCCGCGCCGCACTGCCAGCGTCCGCGACCAGTGGTAGCGGGGGGGCGACTTCGGCCCTCGCATAGGCGTACAACAGCACATACACGATATAGATGCCGACCAGGACCAGCCCCGGAACCACCGCGGCCTGGAACAGGTCGCCGACCGGCAGTCCCATCACGTCGCCGAGGATGATCAGGATGATCGAGGGCGGGATGATCTGGCCTAGGGTGCCGGCCCCGCAGATGACGCCACAGGCGAGCGGCCTGCTGTAGCCGTGCCTGAGCATCACGGGCAGCGAGATCACCCCCATCGCCACGACACTGGCACCGACCACGCCGGTCGATGCGGCCAGCAGTGCACCGACGAGGATCGTCGAAACGGCCAGCCCACCGCGCATGCTGCCGAACAGCCGCCCCATGGACTCGAGCAACTGCTCGGCGAGCTGCGTCTTCTGCAGCACGATGCCCATGAAAATGAACAGAGGCACTGCCATCAGCACGGTGTTCTGCATGATGCTGAAGATGCGGAACGGCATGAAGGCGAACAGGTCCCACCCCTCCGCCAGCACGCCGAAGATCAGCGCCACGCCGCCGAAGGTAAAGGCCACGGGGAAGCCCAGCAGCAGGAGCAGCAGTGCGACGAAAAACATGACGACGCCGATCATTGCGCGAGCCCCGGATGCAGCCTAGGTTTTGAATGGCGCATGGTCACGGGCCCTGTCCAGGCCGAGGTATTGGTTCACGGCGTGCAGCAGGAAGCCGATGCTGCTGATCAGCACGCAGGCGAACGACAGCGCGATCATGCCCTTGATGACCCAGCGATACGGCAGGCCACCCGGATCGCCGCTCTTTTCGCCGATATCGTAGGCCTCGTAGGCGAAAGCTATCGCATAGTCGGCGACCAGAAAACAGAACGGCCACAGCAGCAGCACGGTCCCCAGGATGTCGATGACGGCGCGCTTCTTCGGGCTCAGTCGTTCGTAGATCACATCGACGCGTACGTGTCCGTCGGTCTTCAAGGCATAGGCCACCCCGAACAGGAAGATCATCGAATACAGGTGCCATTCGAGTTCCTGCATGCCGATCGAGACGTCGTTGAACAGGTAGCGCATGACGACGTCGTAGAACACGTTGCTCACCAACAGCAGGAGCAGGATCGCGGACAAAGCGCCAACCCAGTCGGAGAATCGGTTGAAGAACTGTTCGGCCTTGAGCAGCAGTGACGTCATGGAGAGTCCGGCATAGACAACGCAAGCGACAATGGTAGCCGATTACCAGCTGCGTCCGCAGGCGGGCGCGGCGGGTTGGCGGCGGCCTATTCGTTCATCTCGCTGATGCTGTTCAGGTAGGCCTGATCGGAGATCGCGGTCCAGGCGCGCGCCTTGGCCAGGTACTCCCTCTGCGAGTCTATGATCTCCTTGGCCATCGGGTCGGCGGCGGCAAACTCGGCGAGCAGTTCGTCGTTGGCCTTGCGCAGCGCGGCCAGGACGTCTTTCGGGAAGGTCTTGACCTGGACGTCCGGGTACTCCTTCTTGATCGTCGCCCAGCTCATCGCGCTTTGGTAGTACGACATCGCATACATGTCATAGGCCGCCGCGCGCATCGCCACACGCAGGATCTCCTGCAGGTCTGCGGGCAGCTTGTCCCAGGACCTCTTGTTGACCAGGAATTGCAGCTCGGCGCTGGGTTCATGCCAGCCGGTGTAGTAGTAGGGTGCGATCTTGTGGAAGCCCATGCGCAGGTCGAGGGCCGGACCGACCCATTCGAGCGCGTCGATGGTATTGCGCTCGAGCGCGGTATACAGCTCGCCGGGTGGGATATTGGTCGGCTTGGCGCCAAGCCTGGCGAGCACCTCGCCGGCAAAACCCGGGATGCGCATCTTCAGGCCTTCGAGATCGGCGACCGAGTTGATCTCCTTGCGGAACCAGCCGCCCATCTGGCTGCCGGTGTTGCCGCCGGGGAAGGACAGCAGACCGTGCCTGGCATAGACCTTCTGCATCAGCTCCAGGCCGCCACCGTAGTAGAACCAGGAGAGTTGTTCCGGCGCGGTCATGCTGAACGGCATGTTGGTGAAATACAGGGTGTTGGGGTCCTTGCCCTTCCAGTAGTAGGAAGCGGAATGCCCCATGTCGTATTGGCCCGCCTTGACCATCTCGAACACCCCGAACGGGGCCTTGTGCTTGTTGGCCGAATCTATGGTGATCTTGAGGCGGCCGCCTGACATCTTGTCGACCATCGCCGCGAGGCTCTTGGTGGTGTCGCCGAAGATCGGGTAGTTCGGGCCCCAGGTCTCGGCCAGGCGCAGCCGGTAGGTCTGCTCCGCCAGCCCGGTACCGGCGGCCAGGATCAGGCCGAGGAGTGTTGATACGGCAAGCCATCTCTTGAACATGGTCCCCCCTGCGGGCCCGATTCCTGTCTCGCGGATCAATGCCGCATCATGCCATCGACCGGGCGTACGACCGCGCTAATCTGCTTGGTCGAGCCGTCTTCGAAGGTGAGGGTGATCGGGATCTGGTCGCCCGGGTTGAGAGGCGCCTTGACGTCGAACAGCATGACATGCAGGCCACCGGGCTGCAGTGAGACGACCTGGCCGGGCGGCAGATGGATGTGCGGGATCTGGCGCATACGCATCACGCCATTGTCCATGGTGTGCATGTGCAGTTCCACGATACCGGCAGCCGGTGAGGAGGCACCGACCAGGAAGCGTTCGACGCTGTCGCTGCTCTGCAGCTGCATGAAGGCCGCGGTCGTCTTGACCACCGGTGGGATGGCGCGGACATACGGATCGCTGACCGTGACCTTGTCGGCAATACTGTCGGCATAGGCGCCGGTGGTGCAGGCCAGTACCAGCCAGATGACGCCGGTCAGGCGGGATACGCGGCGGGAAGATACATTCATCGCAGACTCCGGGAGTTGTTCATGGTGGCAAAGACTATGTGCGACAGGCCGGCGGGGCAATGACCAATGTCAGTACGTGCGCGGTCGCCTCAGCTGTCCAGCGGCCGCAGATGGCGAGGGCGCCCGTCGTCGCCGAGCGCAACATACACCAGGGTGGCGTCGGCCACCACGGTGACGCTGTGGGCCTCGAGTTGGCGGCAGGCCTCGGCGATCACGTGCACGCTGATCGATGTCTGTCCGCGGCGGCGAACCTCCGCGTAGCAGCTGACCAGGTCGCCGACCGCGACCGGGGCCAGGAAGCGAAACTCCTTCACCGCGACCGTGGCCACGCGGCCCTCTGCCTCGCGGATCGCGAGGATACTGCCGGCGATATCGACCTGCGACATCAGCCAGCCGCCGAAGATATCGCCATAGGCATTGGTGTCCGCCGGCATCGCGACGACACGATAGGTCAGTTCGCGCTGGGTGGCGTGCTCAGTGGCCGGCGTATAGTTCTTCGACAATGTCGTGGTATCGCTCAAGGATCTTGTTGCGACGCAGTTTCAGGGTCGGCGTGGCCAGCCCATTATCCGGCGTCCAGGGCTTGCTGACCACCGCGAGCTTGCGCACCCGGGCATAGCCGGGAAACGCGGCCGTGCACTGCTGCACGCGCTGCATGAAGACAGTGCGCAACTGTTTGTCGCGGCAGCTGTCTTCCTTGTCCGGGTCGAGGTGCAGTTCGCGCGCGACCTGCGTGAATGCCTCCTGGGTCGGCACCACCAGCGCGCTCAGGTACGGCCGCCCCTCGCCGATCACCAGCACCTGGTCGATCAGTTCGTCCAGCGCGATCGCGTTTTCCATCTCCCCGGGCGGGACCTTTTCGCCGTTCGCCAGGACGATGATGTCCTTGATCCGGCCAGTGATCGAGATATGACCGCTGGCCCCGATACTCACCTTGTCACCGGTATGCAGCCAGCCGTCCTCGTCCAGAACGGCGCGGGTCGCCTCCGGGTTGTTCCAATATCCGAGCATCACGCTCTGACTGCGGGTGAGCAGTTCGTCGTCATGCGAGACGCGCACCTCGATGCCCGGCAGTGGCAGGCCGACCGACGCCGGCAGATTGTTATACAAGGGATTCGCGCTGATCACTGGCGCGGTCTCGGTCAGGCCGTAGCCCTGGGTAACCGGGATGCCCAGGCCGATGAACAGGCGGGCCACCTCGGGAGGCAGCGCGGCGCCTCCACATACGGTGAAACGCATACGGCCGCCGAGTCTTGCGCGCACCTTGCGGCCGACCAGCAGGTCGAGCAGGGGCCTGATCAGGAATGACGGCCGCCAGGGGCCGCGCCGCTGTGAGTACAGAAAATGCGCCCAGCCGGTATCCACGGCGGCACGAAACAGGTGCCTCTTCAGAGGCGATTCGGCCGCCAGTTTGCCCATGATCCGGGCGTAGATACGCTCGAAGATGCGCGGCACCGAGATCAGGATGGTCGGCCGGACCTCGATCAGGTCGTCGGCCAACAGCGCAATCGAGCGGCTGTGCGCCACTGCGGTGCCCGTGGTCATCGGCAGGTAGTAGCCGACGGTCCGCTCGAAGGCGTGTGACAGCGGCAGGAACGACAGCAACAGGTCATGCTCGAACACATCGAACAGCTTCAGTGTCGCCCCGATATTGAACAGGATGTTTCGGTGGCTGAGCATCACCCCCTTCGGGCGCCCGGTCGTGCCCGAGGTATAGACGATGGTCGCCATGCTGTCCGGGTTGCCGGGGCGGCAGGCATAGGGATGCGGTCCCTCGCCGAGCCAGTCTGACAGGCTCGCCAGGTTGTCCGTGCCCACGGCGCCTGGTTCGAGACACAAGACCCGGGGCAGGCCGGCGAGCTTGTGGTGCAGTCCCTGCAGGCTGTTCCATTGCGCGACCGTCTCGAGCATCAGCATGCTGGCGCCGGAATCCGCCAGGATCCAGGCGATATTCTTGGCGCGATCGTTCGTATAGACCGGCACCGTGACCAGCCCAAGCCCCTGTGCGGCCTGGTCGCAGATCACCCATTCCCACCTGTTGCTGCACATGATCGCGACCCGGTCCCCGCTGCGCAGGCCGTCCGCGACCATAGCGGCCTGCCAGCGGCCGACCTGCTCACGTGTCTGTCCCCAGGTGCGGTTGCGCCACTCACCGTCGAGGTACTGCACATAGGCAAGGCCGTCGGGCGTGCGCATGCATCGCTCGTTGAACAGATCAGCCAGCGTCGCCGCGTCGTCCGTGGTGATCATCCGCTGTTCGTGTTGCACGACCTTTCTCCTCGGCGGTTTGCCCTCGCGGCACCGCCTCCATGAGGATAGGGCATGGGCGTCCGAACTTCAGGCGTGGCCCAAGCGGGCCCCTTCTGGAGTGACTTTTTGAGCAATTTAGTTATATGAAATAGTGTCTTGTAAAACTATTTAGATGTCTTGGATTATCTGCCTAATCTGCTGCACTGCCGATTCCAGCACCGCGGACGGCGTGTAGAAATGCGGCGCCAGGCGCACGCCACCGGCCCGCGCGGCGCAGATCACCCGCCTTTGCATCAACGCGCTGTGCAGATCCGCACCCGGAATATCGGCATGCCGGAAGGTCAGTATCCCGGCGCGCCGGTGCGGATCGGCCGGGGTGACGATGGTGATGCCGGGTATCTCGCTCAGCCCGGATTCGAGCAGCGCGAGGTTATTCGCCAGGCGCTCTTCGACGACCGCCATGCCCAGCTCTTCGAACAGGCTGAGACTGGCCTCCAGGGCATGGATGCCGGTCATGTTCGGCGTGCCGGCCTCGAAGCGTCTCGCCGAGGTGGCGGGCCTCCAGTCTTCACCTTCGAACTCATACGGGCTCTGGCGCATCGCCCAACCAAACTGGTGCAGCTCGAGGCGGTCGCGCAGCCCTGGGCGGCAATACAGAAAACCCTGGCCCTCCGGGGCAAGCAGCCATTTGTGTCCGCCCGAGGTCACGAAATCGGCCGCCACCTCATCGAGATCGAAGCGCACGGCGCCCAGGCTTTGGATACCGTCGACCGACAGCAGTACGCCGCGCGCGCGACAGGCCTCGGACAGGCGCTGCATGTCGAAGCGGTAGCCGGTCGCGAAATGCACTGTGCTCATCGCCAGCAGGCGTGTGTTCGCCGAAAAGGCCGCAATCAGTGCGCCCTCAGGGTCCGGCTGCGGCAATGCATCGACCGCGTTGTAGCTCACGCCACGCTTGCCAAGTACCTGCCACACCATGGCATTGGAGACGAAGTCACCGGCCACGCCGATCACCTCGTCACCAGCGCGCCAGTCCAGCCCCTGGCTGATGATCGACAGGCCCTCGGAGGTGTTCTTGACCAGCGCGAGGTCGTCGGGGCTCGCTGCATTGATCAGTCGCGCCAGACGCTCGCGCAGGCGTTGTTCCACCTTGAGCCAGGCCGGGTAGTCGGTGGCGCCGCGCAGCATGTTCTGCTGCGCGAAATTGGCCACCGCTTGTGCGGTACGCCGCGGCCAGGGCCCGGCCGCAGCGTGGTTCAGGTAACAGAGGTCGGCTTCCTGGGGAAACTCGGCGGGCAGGTACAGCATGGGCATTGTCATTCGGTAGCCGTGGTGTGCGCGACGCTAGCGCAGGCTCCGCGGGATCGCAAACCAGGCCGCAACCTTGGCCTGCAAAGAAGGCCGGCGGTGGCGGCCAGCGCGGACCTGCCAGGGTCATCAGATGTGTCATTGGCGATTGCCGGCATCGGCAATCGTTGCGTGCAGCGCGGTGCAATCGTCAGCGCGAACGCCGCCTGCCGATGCCGTCCGGACAAGGTGCGCGCACCGGGAAAGCTTGCTAACTTCGTCTCCATCACGCAGCCGGAAGGAATGTCGAGAGCGGCCGGATGACGATCCCACCCGAGAATTTATTGAGGCAGATGTTCGATGCCGCCATCGCGTCGGCCCAGGCGGATGTCTGTATCGCGCAGTTCCTGCCGGACAGGCCAAGGGGCAGGGTGGTCGTGATCGGCGCCGGCAAGGCCTCGGCGGCGATGGCCAGTGCGCTCGAGCGCCACTGGCAGGGCCCGCTCGAAGGCCTGGTGGTGACCCGTTACGGTTACTCGGTGCGCTGCGAATCGATCGAGATCGTCGAGGCCGCGCATCCGGTGCCGGATGAAGCCGGCCTGCAGGCGGCCCGGCGCATCCTCGATCTGGTCGGTCAGTTGAGCGCGGATGACCTGGTGATATGCCTGATCTCGGGTGGTGGATCTGCATTGCTGCCGCTGCCGCTCGACGGTCTGACACTGGCCGACAAGCAGGCGATCAACCGGGCGCTGCTTGCCTGTGGTGCGTCGATCTCGGAGATGAACTGTGTGCGTCGTCACCTGTCCGCGATCAAGGGTGGGCGACTGGCGGCGGCCTGCCACCCGGCCAGGCTGGTCAATCTGTTGATCTCCGACGTGCCCGGCGATGACCCGATCGATATCGCCTCGGGGCCTACCGTGCCCGATCCGACCAGCTGCGCCGATGCGCTGGCCATCATCGACCGTTACCAGATCAGTCTGCCAGCGCTCGTGCGCGAGATTCTCGAGAGCGGGCGCGGCGAGACCGTCAAGCCGGGCGATAGCCGACTGGCCGGACATGAGACCCACTTGATCGCGACCCCGCAGAAGGCGCTCGAAGCGGCCGCTGCGGTGGCGCAGCGCGTCGGCGTGGCTGCCCATATCCTCGGCGACAGCATCGAGGGTGAGGCGCGCGACGTCGGCAAGGTGATGGCCGGGATTGCGCTGCAGGTGGCGGTGCGCCGGATGCCGTTTAAGCCGCCTTGCGTGCTGCTCTCGGGCGGCGAAACCACGGTGACATTGCGTGGTCGTGGGCGCGGCGGGCGCAATGTGGAGTTTCTGCTGTCGCTGGCCATCGCACTGAAGGGCGTGGCGGGCATCCATGCGATTGCCGGGGACACCGACGGCGTCGATGGCGTTGAAGAGATCGCCGGCGCCTTGCTCACCCCGGACACCCTGGAGCGGGCCTGGGCCAGAGGCATCAATCCCGCTGACGCGCTCGCCAACAACGACGGCCACGGGTTCTTCGATGCGCTGGGCGACTCGGTGCGCACCGGCCCTACGCTGACCAACGTCAACGACTTCCGCGCCGTGTTTATCGATGTGCGCGGCTGAGGCCTGGGCACACGGAACCTGCTGAATGCTCGAATCGTTCTTATGAAAGTTATATAAGATACTGATTTAAAGCGAACTAATGATTATTCAGATGCGATCATACTGATCGGCCGATGGGGATTCGCTGGATTGAGGGACAGGGCTGATGTTGAACCGACGGCGCTTCCTTGCGTGGCTGGCCGCAACGTCGCTGGCGAATCCGACGCTATCGCCGCGCGCTCGTGCGGCAGGGTCTGAATCGCCGATGGGCGTTAACAGTGACGGCAGAGAGGCGGTGATCACGTTGTTTCTGTGCGGTGACGTGATGTCCGGGCGCGCCATCGACCAGATATTGCCCAACCACAACAGGCCACAGATTCATGAGCCTTATCTGGTGGATGCCCGCGACTACATCGCGCTGGCCGAACGGGTCAACGGACCCATCCCCAGACCGGTGGCATTCGACTACGTCTGGGGCGACGCACTGGCCGAGTTGTCGCGGATGTCGCCGGATGCGCGCATCGTCAATCTCGAAACGGCGATCACGACCCACGACGTATTCGAGCCGAAGGGCATCAACTACCGCATGCACCCGGCTAACGTCGGGCTGCTCGGTGTGGCCGGCATCGACTGCTGTGCGCTGGCCAACAACCACGTGCTGGACTGGGGAGACAAGGGTCTTGCGGACACCTTGGCCTGCCTGCAGGGCGCCGAAATCCGCACCGCGGGCGCCGGACGCGACCTGGCCCGGGCGCAGGCCCCGGCAGTCATTCCGATCCCGGGCAAGGGGCGCGTACTGGTGTTCGCATTTGGCAGCGAGTACAGCGGCATCGCTCGCGACTGGGCAGCCACGCAAAAGCGACCCGGCATCGATCTGCTGCCAGACCTGTCTGCGGCCACGCTGGCCGGCATCGCCGAGCGCGTGGGACGTACGAAACAGACGGGTGATATCGCGGTCGCCTCGGTGCATTGGGGCGGCAATTGGGATTACCAGATTCCTGCAGCGCAGCGTCGCTTCGCACACGGCCTGATCGACCAGGCGGGTATCGACCTGGTGCATGGTCATTCCTCGCATCACGTTAAGGGTGTCGAGGTCTACCGTGGTCGACCGATCATCTACGGCTGCGGTGACTTTCTGAACGACTACGAGGGTATCCGTGGTCACGAGGAATATCGCGCGGACCTGGGCCTGATGTACTTTCCGACGCTGGATATTGAATCGGGTCGCCTGGTTCGTTTCGAGTTGACCGCGACACGGATCAAAAGATTCCGCATTCAGCGTGCAGATCCTGCGGAGGCGGCCTGGCTTGCCGCGGTGCTTGATCGCGAAGGCCGGCCATTGGGCACTGGCGTTGCCGCTGTCGACGGGGCCCGGCTACGGCTCGAGTGGGCGCGCCGTTGAATCCGTGCGGATCACAGGCAGCTCCCGTGAACTGCGCATAATACATATTATGTTAAATTATATATCCGCACCGGTCGTCGACGGTGCCCCGCCATTCGAGCGAACTCGGCCAACGCGGTGTGGATCAGCATTCGGTGATACTCACAGCCAAGCCACCCAGTGCGGTCTCCTTGTATTTGTGTGACATCTCCTGCCCGGTTCGCTTCATCGCAGCAATACAGTTGTCGAGCGGCATGAAATGCTGCCCGCTGCCTCGTTTGGCCAGCCCTGCGGCGGTATAGGCCTTGATCGCACCGAATCCGTTGCGTTCGATACACGGGACCTGAACCAGACCTTTCACCGGATCACAGGTCATGCCCAGGTGGTGTTCAAGGGCGATCTCGGCGGCGTTCTCTACCTGCTGCGGGGTCCCACCGCGCACCGCACACAAGCCGGCCGCCGCCATTGCCGCTGCCGATCCCACCTCGCCCTGGCAACCGACCTCGGCACCCGAGATCGAACTGCGGTGCTTGATCAGGCCGCCGATCGCTGCGGCGGTGAGCAGGAAGTCCTCAACCTGCCCGACGCTGCCGCCGTCGTGGCGGATGAAATAGTAAAGCACGGCCGGTATCACCCCGGCGGCGCCATTGGTGGGTGCCGTCACCACCATATGTCCGGCGGCATTTTCCTCGTTCACCGCCATCGCATAGGCACATAGCCAGTCGTTCATACTCGCCGCAGCCGGGTCGCCCGAAAGTTGGGCGTAGAGACCCGCGGCCCGGCGTGGCAGGTCCAGGCCGCCCGGCAGCGTGCCTGCGGTATGCAAACCGCGCTCGATGCAGGTTTGCATGGCCTGCCAGATCTCTGCCAACCCTTGCTGCAGTGTCCGCTCAGCGCGAAAAACCTGCTCGTTGGTACGCTTCATCTCGGCAATGCTGAGACCGCTATCGGCGGCCATCTTCAGCATCGAAGCCGCCGAGTCGAAGGGATAGGGACAATCGGTAGCCGATGACAACTTTACCGGTGCAACCAACTGCCTGATGTCCTCCATGCTGCTGACGAAACCGCCACCAATGGAAAAGCAGGTCTCGGACATCAAGCTTTCGCCACCCTGCCCCAACAATTCGAAAATCATGCCGTTGGGGTGTTCGGGTAGTGCCTCGCCAAGATCGAAGACAACGTCCCGATCGGGGTCGAATTGCACACTGTCGCCAGAATCGATCTTGATCTGGTGCTGTTGCCAGAGCTGCCCGATGAGTGCGTCGACATCCTGTTCTGCGACGTCCTTTGGCGAGTAACCATGCAAGCCCAAAACGACCGCACGATCAGTTGCATGGCCGCGGCCGGTATAAGCCAGAGAGCCCTTCAAGGTGCATCGCACCCGAAGGCCCGCATGAACAGGATTGGCGGCAAGCCAGTCGCTCAGCCGAGCGGCAAAATCACCCGCCGCGACCATGGGGCCCATTGTGTGCGAACTCGAAGGTCCCACACCGATTTTGAACAATTCCAGCGCGCTGATGAACATACCAAGTGGACTCAAACGATCCGCCGCCCCCTCCTTTGTGCGTCATCTGTCAGGCAGCAACGGGCCCGCGTTATCACAATACATCGAGTATGGCCGGGAATATCGGGATGATCCCTATATTCATGTCGCAGGCGCTCTTGCGGCCACGCGCCGGCCGATCTGTCCCACCTGAAACGGCCTGTGGCGCCTATGCGCACAGCTGTCGATGCCGAAAGCAGTCGACCGTGTGATCATTGACCATGCCGACCGCCTGCATGAACGCATAGCAGATGGTGCTGCCGACGAACTTGAAGCCACGACGTTTCAGTTCCCTGCTCATCGCCTCGGATTGGGTCGTCGATGCAGGTACTTGATCGGGTGTTCGCCAGCGGTTCTGAATCGGCCTGTCGTCGACGAAAGCCCAGAGGGTGTCGCTCAGTGTCCGGCCAGCGGTGCGCAGTTCCAGGTAGGCCCTGGCGTTGCTGACCGCGGCTTCAATCTTGAGGCGGTTGCGCACAATGCCGGCGTCCTGCATGAGTTTCTGCGTTTTCGCCGCTGTGTAACGCGCGATTTTTTCCGGATCGAAGCCATCGAAGGCGCGCCGGTAGCCTTCGCGTTTGTTGAGGATCGTCGCCCAGGACAGGCCCGCCTGCGCACCTTCGAGGATCAGCATCTCGAAGAGACGTCGGTCATCATGGTTGGGCACGCCCCACTCCTCATCGTGATAGGCGATCTCCAGCGGCGATCTATTGCCCGCCCATGCGCAGCGCTGCACAGACATGGTTCACTCCCCATTGCGGCCGCATTGTCGCCGCCTTGTCGAGCCCGATTTTGGTCGTTTCGCCGGCCTGTCACAAGCGATCCGGCCGGGTGTTGAGGCGCGCCACGCTGGCGCGCACCGGACCACGCCCCCGGCAGGCACCATTTGCTCATCTGCATTACCATGGCTCATCCAACACGAACTCATTGCCTGAGGCGAGTCAATCCATGCGTATCGAACTGACGCCCGCAGAAGCCCGGGTCATTGGCTGCCTGATCGAGAAAGAGATCATCACCCCGGCGCAGTACCCGCTGTCCCTGAGTGCGCTGACCAACGCCTGCAACCAGAAGACCAGCCGTGACCCGGTGATGGACCTGGCCGAGGCTGACGTCCAGCAGATCGTCGACGGTTTGATCAAGAAGCATCTGGTCAGCGACCGTGGCAGTTTCGGCAGCCGGGTGACCAAGTATCAGCACCGCTTCGCCAATGTCGGCTTCGGCAGTCTGGAGTTCACCGCGCAGGAGCTTGGGATCATCTGCCTGCTGCTGCTGCGCGGCCCGCAGACCGCCGGAGAGCTTCGCGCCCGCAGCAACCGCCTGTGTCACTTCGATGACGCGCACGAGACCGAGAAGGTCATCCAGGGCCTGAGCGAACGCGTCGATGGTCCGTTCGTGACCCGCCTGGCGCGTGATGCGGGAAAGCGCGAGCCACGCTATGCGCATCTTTTTGGTGACGATGACAGCGCGTTCGCCTCGCCTGCTGCGCCCGAGCCTGCCGCGGGTGAACCCGAGCGCAGGCACAGCCGCCTCGAACAGCTCGAGGAACTCGTGCTGGAGATGCAGGTACAGCTAGATGAGGTCAAGGCGCGCCTCGAGCGGCTGGAGCGCGAACCAGGGCGCCAAGGAAGCTCTGTTTAAGTCGTAGCTTCCCTTGGGTGTCCGCTTCCTGATCGCCGGACCGGTCTCGAGCGCCGGGACGGCGACAATTCTGACAGTCATGTTGCAAGTGCGAGAGATCGCGCCATACTTCCCCGGTTAGCCCGAGAGCCAGTCTCGCCCATACCAAGTAAACCCTGGTTCCACAAGGAGATGTCACCAAAATGCATCTGTCGACTTTCGTCCGGCGCATCACCGGCAGCTTGTTGGTCCCATTGGCGTTGTGCGCGTCGTGGGGCACCGCCCATGCTCTGGAAGACAAACTGGTCATTGTTACCTCGTTCCCGGAAGACCTGACCGGTGTCTTCCAGGCAGCGTTTGAGCGCAGACACCCCACCACCAAAGTTGAAGTGCTTAACAAAAAGACCTCGGCGGGCGTCAAGTACGTCCAGGAGACCGCCGGCAACAACACGACGGATCTGTTCTGGGTGTCGGCCCCGGATGCCTTCGGGGTCCTGAAGAACAAGGGTTTGCTGCAGAAGTATCAACCGCATTCCTCCGGCATTCCCGACATGATCGGATCCTTTCCGATCAATGATCCCGACCGCTATTTCTTTGGTTTCGCCGCCTCCGGGTATGGAATTATGTACAACACCCGGTATCTCAAGGCCAAGAAATTGCCCGTACCCAAGGAATGGGACGATCTGAAGAAGCCGGTCTACTTTGGTCACGTCGGCATGTCGGCACCCTCTCGCTCGGGCACCACTCACCTCACGGTAGAGGCAATTCTGCAGGGTGAGGGGTGGGACAAGGGTTGGGCGACGATGAAGGAGATGGCCGGCAATTTCAAAACCATCACGGAGCGAAGCTTCGGTGTGCCCGATGGGGTCAACAGCGGCGAATTCGGTCTCGGCATCGTCATCGATTTCTTTGGCTTTTCGTCCAAGGCATCCGGATTCCCGGTCGAATTCGTCTACCCGACGATTACGGCGCTGGTACCCGCGAACGTGGGGATCGTGAAAAATGCACCGCATCCCGAGGCTGCTGGTGCATTCATTGATTTTCTGTTGTCCGACGAAGGCCAGGAGCTCCTGTTCGACTCGAAGATCCAGCGCCTGCCGGTAAAACCTGCGATCTATGCAAAGGCGCCCCCCGGTTTACCCAACCCCTTCGAAGACAAATCGATTGGCGCTGCGGTCAAGTTTGATTCCGACCTCTCGGAAGGCCGCTACAATCTCGTCAATTCGCTGTTTGACCAGTTGATCACCTTCCGCGCCGAGGAGCTGCGCACCGCAACCGCCGCCGTCCAGGCCGCTGAATCAGCGCTGGCCGGCAAATCCAAACCCGAGGCTGAGGCACTCCTTGAGCAGGCCAGGACATTGATTGCGGCGGTGCCGGTGACCGAGGCGGAGGCGAACGATCCCGCGTTCGCGGCGATCTTCGCCAAGAAGCGCAAGAAGCCGACTGACGAAGTACCGCAGCGGCAGGCCGAAGTCGAACAGAAATGGGACGGCTTTGCGCAATCCAACTACGCCAAGGCCGGCGAACTGGCCAAGCAAGCCCTCAACAAGGCCAATTAGTCGCCGGCGGGTAACGCGCCGGCCCGATCCGGCGCCGCCCCTGACCGAAGATACACGCGTTATCGATGTCGCTGACTTCCCGTCCACACTGGGGCCCAACCAGCATAGCGGTATTGCTCGCCGTCTTCCTGATCGTCTTTCTCGCGGTGCCCGTGCTGAAGGTGGTTTTTGTCGCCTTCCAGGACCCCGGCACGGGCGGCTTCACGCTGGTCAATTTTCAGGACTTCTTCAACACCGCATTGTTTCGCGAGTCGTTCTGGAACTCGCTCTACGTCGCCGGGATGTCAGTGATGCTGGCGAGTATCATCGCCGTGCCGTTGGCGTACTTCACCACGCGCTTCAACTTTGGTGGCGCGATGCTTATCCAGACGCTGGGCGTCGTGCCCCTCATCATGCCGCCTTTCGTTGGTGCGGTAGCGATGCAATTGCTGTTTGGCAGCAACGGTAGTGTGAATCTCCTGCTCGATGAGCACTTCGGGTTCACGGTTCCGTTCATGGAGGGTCTCAACGGGGTCATCCTGGTCGAGAGCATTCATTATTTTCCGTTCATCCTCACCAACCTGTCCGCGAGTCTGGCCAATATCGATCGGTCCTTGGAGGAGTCGGCGCAAAACCTGGGCTCGAGCGGCATGCGGCTTTTCCGGCGCATCGTGTTCCCGCTGGCTATGCCGGGATTCGTCGCTGGCGCATCGCTGGTATTTCTGAAGGTTTTCGATGACCTCGGCACCCCACTGCTGCTCAACGTCAACAAGATGTTGGCGCCACAGGCCTATCTGCGAATCAGTTCCATCGGCATAACGGACCCAATGGGTTATGTCATTTCGGTCATGCTGGTGCTCTTCTCGATGTTCTCCCTATGGGTGTCGTTCCTCGCGTTCCGCGGCCGCGAATACGCCTCGGTGCAGAAAGGTGGCGGTGGGCTGTTGAAGCGCGATCTGGGCACCTGGGAAAAGCTCGCTGCGTACGCCGTCATCGTCTTGATTCTGGCGCTCGTGTTGGCCCCACACCTGGGTCTACTGCTTCTTTCATTCGGTACTGTGTGGTCGTTCGCGGTGCTTCCCGATGCGTACACCCTGGAGCACTACCTGCGTGTGTTCCACACGTCTTCGCAATACGTGACCAATACACTCATCTACGCCGGCTTGGCGGCAGGTATCGATATTGTGCTGGGCACGGCCATCGCCTATGTTGTTTGGCGAACCGGTATCCCTGGCCGCAAATGGCTCGACTACACAGCAACGGCGGCGCTCGCGGTACCGGGCGTGGTGCTGGGCATCGGTTACCTACGCACCTTCTACGGCGTGCAGTTGCCCTTCAGTGAGCAGCCGCTGGCCACCTGGTGGGTTATTCTAGTTATCGCGCTGGCCATCCGGCGCCTGCCCTATGCACTACGCGCCTGCGTGGCGGCCCTGCAACAGGTCAGCGTCACGTTGGAAGAAGCGGCGGAAAACATCGGCGCGACCAAATCAAGGACCGTGCGCCGCATTGTCGTCCCCCTGATGTCGGGCGGCATACTGGCGGGTTTTGTCACCAGCTTCGCCACCGCATCGGTTGAACTGTCCGCCACTTTGATGCTCGTGGCACAACAATCGGACGCCCCTCTTTCGTACGGGATCTATGTCTTCATGCAGTCCGCGGCTGGCCGAGGACCCGGCGCCGCGCTGGGCATCATCGCCGTGATCATAGTCGGCCTCGGCACCTATGTGTCTCACCGGGTCATCGAACGAAGTCGACGGCTGCGTACTGCGGATCGTGTAGTTGCCGAGGCGACCGCAAAATTGGAGTGAGCCAGATCCATGTCGGACAACAAAAGCGTGAATGTACGATTGCGCAGGGTCGGCCTCGCATTTGGCGACCATGCGGTGCTGCGCAATATCGACCTCGATATCGAGCCCGGTGAATTCTTCGCCTTTCTTGGGCCTTCAGGCTCCGGCAAGTCCACTCTACTTCGCCTGATCGCGGGATTCGGGCCGATGCCCACCGGACAGGTGTTCATCGGGGAAGAGAATGTCGCCCAACTGCCACCCTGGAGGCGGAATGTCGGCATGGTCTTTCAGAACTATGCCCTGTGGCCGCATATGACGGTCTTTCGCAACGTGGCGTTCGGCTTGGAGGAGCGGCGACTGCCAGCATCCGAAGTCAGAGAACGTACCGATGCCGCACTCGAGGTGGTGGGACTCCGTGAACTCGCCGATCGGCGCCCCTCTCAGTTATCGGGTGGCCAGCAGCAACGCGTGGCGCTTGCCCGCACGATCGTGATAGAGCCTCGCGTTTTGCTTCTCGACGAACCCCTGTCCAACCTCGACGCCAATCTACGCATCCACATGCGCCGCGAGATTCGGGAGCTGCAGCGACGCCTTGGCATCACCACGATATTTGTCACCCATGACCAGGATGAGGCCAATACGATCGCCGACCGCATGGCCGTACTCAACGATGGGATTCTCCAGCAGGTCGGCTCTCCCATGTCGCTGTATGACAACCCAGCCAATCGTTTCGTCGCCAACTTCCTGGGTACTGCCAACCTGCTCGACGGAAAGGTCGAGAGGGACGAGGCACAGGCCACCTTTCGTGCTGGCTGTGGCTTACAGATTCCTTTGCAGCACGATGCAAAAGCTGCATCCCACGCGACTGCGATGTTCCGCCCACACCATGTATCGATTGCCGATCCAGGCCAGGAAAGCCGGCCGGATATTGTTTCGTTCGAAGGACGGGTCCGTCATCGCGAGTTTCTCGGCAACCTGTTCCGGTATGCAATCGACTGCGGAGGACAAGACATCCTGGTCGATGACGGACACCAGGTCGGGCGACGCAGCTACGAGATTGATGACGCAGTCTCCGTCACACTGGACCCGGTCCAAGTACGGATCCTCAGCAACTAGGCGAAATGCCCTATGGGAGCGCATGCATTGCAATTGCCTGAGTCAAGGCCTCGCCCGGAGGCGCCTGCACGGGTCTTTCTAGCCCGGCATTGCAGTACGGATTGGAACGTGCAGGGGCGCTTGCAAGGCAGCCAGGACCTACCGTTGAACGACCAGGGCCGTGCAGAGGCATTGGCGCTTGTTGCACTGCTCGAGCCCCTCGGGTTGCAGCGAATCTATTCAAGCCCCTACCAAAGGGCCTGGCAGACCGGGCGTATCTATGCCGAGCATCTCGGCATTCCCCTGGAGGCCCACCCCGGCCTGCGCGAACTGGACCATGGCGTCTGGGAGGGCGCGATCATCGATGATCTGTTGAGCTCGAATGCCAGCGGTTATGCAGGCTGGCTGGTCGACGCCAGCAGAGTTGCGGTACCTGGCGGAGAGGCCATCGACGAGGCGCAGAAACGGGTTGCAAATGCGTTTGTAGATATCGTCGTTAATGGTGGCCTCGGTCCAGTCCTGATCGTTACCCACAAGCACATCCGCGCTTTGTTGCTGTGCGCCCTGCAAGGTCTGGACTTGTCTGCTTTCGGAGCACAGATCATCGACAGTCAGGCGCCGAGCGAAGTCCCGTCATATCAGATCGAGGCCCTGCTGGCGCGAATCGCCGGACTGGCACACACAAGCCTGTAAGCGACCATCAGGCCGCGGGATAAGCCAATATACCCATCACAGGCGAACTGGGCGATTCGACCTCTGTCACGCAGCCCTCAGGTCCACACCGCGTAGCGGCAACTGGCGCACGCGCTTGCCGGTGGCGGCGAATATCGCGTTCAGCACGGCCGGCGCGGCGACCGCGATGGTCGGTTCACCTACCCCGCCCCAGAAGCCACCGGATGGCATTACGATCGTCTCGACCTTCGGCATCTCGGCCATCAGCATCGACGGATAGCTATCGAAGTTCTCCTGTTCCACGCGGCCGGCCTTGACGGTGCAGCCGCCATACAGCATCGCCGAAAGCCCGAATACGAACGAGCCCTCGACCTGGGCCTCGATCTGTTGCGGATTCACCGCGTAACCGCTGTCGGTTGCCGCGATGATACGGTGGATTCTGAGGCGTCCTTCGCTGCTGACAGAGACCTCGGCGCAGGCCGCGACATGACTGCCAAAGGTCTTGCATACGGCCAGACCACGGTGCACACCCTCGCCAGCCGGCGTACCCCAACCGGCCCTCTGCGCCACCGCGTTCAACACCGCCAGGCCTTTCGGATGGTCGCCCATCAGCTTGCGCCTGAACTCGAGCGGATCTTTGCCCGCCGCATGTGCCAGCTCATCCACGAAGCTTTCGAAGTAGATCGCATTCTGATTGATGTTGACGCCGCGCCAGAATCCCGGTGGCACGGCCGGGTTGCGCATCGCATGGTCGACAAGCAGGTTGGGCACCGAGTAGCTGATCGCATGGTCGCCGTCCGGCAACATGCCCTGGAAGGTGATCATGTCGGCGCCGTCCTGCAACGCCGCGGGCCGCACCGAGGCCAGGATCGACTGTCCGGAGATCCGCACGCGCAGGCCGATCAGGTCGCCATTGGCATCGAGCCCGCCGACCAGCCTGGCCTGGGTGATCGGATGGTAGGCGCCGTGCAGCATGTCTTCTTCGCGCGACCACAGCAGCTTGACCGGCGTGCCGGGCAGCTGTTTCGCGATCGCCACCGCCTGTTTCACGTAATCGCTGAAACCGCGCCGGCCGAAACCACCGCCGAGATGGATCTTGTACACCTCGCATTGTGCCGGCGGGAGACCGGCCGCCTCGGCGGCGGCCTGCAGCGCGGCCTCGCCGTTCTGCGTCGGACACCAGACCTCGCAGCGCTGCGCGGTCCAGCGTGCGGTGGCGTTCATCGGTTCCAGCGTGGCGTGGTGCTGGTACGGATAGCCGTACACCGCCTCGACGGTCTTTGCCGCCGCCTGGAGTGCCTGTTCGACATCACCGGCACGGTTGCCGACGAAGGCGTCGTCGGCCGTCAGCCCTTCCACCAGCCAGCGCGCAATCGATGCGCTGCTCAACTCGGCGTTCGGACCCTGGTCCCAGGTAATCGGCAGGGCCTGCAATGCGCTGTGCGCCTGCCACCAGGTGTCGGCTACCACCGCGACCGCGTTGTCGTCGACAGGCACCACGGCTCGCACCCCGCGCATCCCGCGCACCGCCTTGTCGTCGAACGCCACCAGTTTGCCGCCGAACACCGGACAGGCGCGGATCGATGCATTGAGCATGCCGGGCAGCTGTAGATCGGTCCCGAATACCTGTGCGCCGGTCAGTTTGTCATGGGTGTCCAGGCGCTTCACCGGCCTGCCGATCAGCTTCCAATCCTTGGGGTCCTTGAGCTCCACGGCCACCGGCGGTACCAGGCCGGCGGCGGCCGCAGCCACTTTGCCGTAGCTCGTGGTGCGGCCGGTGGGACCGTGGCTGATCACGCCCGCCGCGACGCTGCATTCCTCGACCGGTACGTCCCAGGCCTCGGCGGCGGCCTCGATCAACAGCACGCGGGCAAGCGCCCCACCCTCACGCACGTACTGATGACTGCCCCGGATACCCTGGCTGCCGCCGGTCGAAAAGCTGCCCCAGACGCGATTGCGCGCGAGGCTCTGGCCCGGCGTCGGGTACTCGGTCTTGACCTTCGACCAGTCGCACTCGAGTTCCTCGGCGACCAGTTGTGCCAGCCCGGTCAGCGTGCCCTGCCCCATCTCGGATCGCGCGATGCGAATGATCACGGTGTCATCCGGCTCGATCACCACCCAGGCATTGACCTCGCGCGGCTGCTCGGCCGCCTGTGCCTCGCCGCCATCAGGCAGGTACATGCCGAGTGAAAGGCCGGCGCCTGCCGCTGCGGTGCCGATCAGGAAATCACGACGCGAGATCATTATCCGATCGATGGCCATCATGCCTCCCCGCGCTTGTTGCGTTCAGCGACCAGGTGGATACCGCGGCGCACGCGATTGAAGGTGCCGCAGCGGCAGATATTGGTGAGATTGGCATCGATGTCCGCGTCGCTTGGCGTCGGGTTGCCGTTCAGCAACGCGACCACGCTCATGATCATGCCGGGCTGGCAGTAACCACACTGTGGCACGTCGAGCTCTTCCCAGACGCGTTGCACCGGATGGCTGCCGTCGGCGGAAAGGCCCTCGATTGTCAGCACCTTTTGCGCCGCAGACAGCGCATCGACCGGAACGACGCAGGCACGCACGGCCTCGCCGTCGATATGCACGGTACAGGCACCGCATACGCCGATGCCGCAGCCGTATTTGGTGCCGCTGAGACCGAGCTGTTCGCGCAGCACCCACAGCAACGGGGTTGAGCCATCCACGTCGATTTCGACCGGCCTGCCGTTGACGTTCAGTTTTGCCATTCAATTGACCCCACTAAATAAACCTTGCGTATAGCTCAGGTATTAGGATAGTGTGCACACCGCAGTGAATTATTGTAGTTGTTCGGTGGTTTCTCTCGCGCGTTTTGTCGCAGACCCTTCCGCAATACCTCAGCATTTGTCTGCATATCTACACGTTAATACACAACAGAGGTAACCGTAATGGCTACAGGTACAGTTAAGTGGTTCAGTGACGAGAAAGGCTTCGGCTTTATCACCCCCAGCGATGGCTCCAAGGACGTCTTCGTCCACCACAAGGCCATCCAGGCGTCCGGTTTCAAGTCGCTGGCCGAGGGACAGACCGTGTCCTTCGACGTCGAGCAGGGCCAGAAAGGTCCGAGCGCGATCAACGTCGTACCCCAGTAATCCTGGGTACCAGGCGCTAGCCACCTGGTAAGAAGGCCCCGCCATTGGCGGGGCTTTTTGCATTATGGGCCGTATGCAGTGCGCACGCAGGCCATCGGGAAGGCCCGCTGCAGCTCGCAGGCACTTGCCGAAGATGGCGGATCGGATTGCCCAGGGATTCATTGACCCCGGCCAGGATCGGTGCAACATCCTGTTTACAATAGACCGGTGCCGCGCCGGTTTTCGTTGCGTTGGGCGCAACCACCGCAGGATCCGGACAGCGCCAGCGATTCTTCAGGAGAACCCAAGATGCGATCCACAAACAGAACCTCTAATAAGCGCGGTGCTGCCACCCGCAACCAGGTCGGCAAGTCGGTCGCCGGGGTGGACGCGATCGAGGTCAAGGCCACCATCCCCGATGCCCAGATCGATAGCGCCCTGGCCCATAGCGCGTGCGCGGCGGATCATCGGCGGGGAGCACGACAGCACCGTGAAGTTCAGGCCGGTGGTGCCGACCGAGGTCTCCGAGAAATGGGGCAAGCTCGAGGGCTTCAAGCTGGAGGCTGATGCCAGCGACACCGGGGTCACCAAGTCAGCCTCGCTCTCGATGCCGGTGGAAAAGGGCCTGATCAAGAAGGTCGTGGCGGGCGATGAGCGGATCGCTGAGCTGTTTGCAAACAAGCAGCAGGCCTTCCTGGAGTCCGTCGGCGGACAAGGTCGCCTTCGATGGATTGACCGTGTTCGGCCCCCTCAAGGCCCACCGCTGGAAGTTCGAGGACCCTGCCTGCCCGTGGAGGATCACCGCGGAGTTGTGGAAGCGGGAGGACGGGGCGCGGTTGATAGAGGCGTCGATCAAGGTGCCGGTTGCCCATGCAGCCGTGGCGATTGCCGGATTCATGGCCTTCCTCGCGGAGGTCGGGGCCGAGCAGGATCTGGAGCAGCAGACCAAGACCCGTTGG
>JAJDNF010000087.1 GCA_022340805.1 Chromatiaceae bacterium | reverse complement strand
TGCAACGGGTACCCAATCGTATTGAAGCCGGAAGAGAGCGGGGGTTCAGACGGCGTCACAATATGCAACAACGAACAATCGGCAACAATAGCTTTTAATAACATCCTGAACGCCAGAAACAAACTTGGTTTTCTCAATAATGCCATTTTGGTTGAAGAGTATTTGGAGGGAAAGGAGTATTTAATAAACTCCGTTAGCCATAAAGGCATTCACTACATCACTGACTATGGTTTTAGTAACAGGGAGGTGACGAAAGATGGCGGAATTATTTATGATTCAATTGATATGCTCGAACCCAAAGGTGAGGCTTACGATCAAATCAGGGATTATTACTTCAAGGTGTTAGACGCGCTGGGTATTATAAACAGTGCTTCACATGGAGAAATAAAAGTGGATGATAAGGGGCCTGTTTTGATTGAAGTTGGAGCAAGACTCCCTGGGATCGACTATCCAAAACTCATCGAATCATGTATACCCTATGGGCCAATTCAGGCATTGGCCGATACTTATACACACCCTGAGCGATTTATTGAAAAAATCAAGGTCGATCAACATCCCAAAAGACTTAGCAAAGTTATATTTTTGCAGTCATCCGTTTCAGGCCGCTTAATAGATGATTTGGATTTTAGCTTTCTAAACGACCTTGAGTCCTTTGCCAGTGTAACACTAGAGCTTCACAAAGGGGACGCCATCGACGAGACTCAAGATCTTTTCAGTTGCCCGGGATTTGTGATGTTGGTACATGAGGACCCAAGTGTTTTAAAAAGAGATCATCAATGCATCAGGAGAATGGAAAAAGAGATATACGACAAGGCAGTCTGTAAAAATCCCTAAGGGGGTGTCCACGTGAGTGCCTTGAGACGAGAGCTAGCAGGCCATACGGAAATTCATCCAAGAATCATCAGCTTCCTGATCGTAACAAGTCACAGATTGTCCGCTGTTGCAGATAGCCCGTCTGGCGTTCCGGGTCGTGCGGCGTCGGCAGGCTCGGCGGGCGCTGATCGCGGCCGTGAAGCATGCGGTCGATGCCACCGCGCTGCGGCGCCTGCTGCTCGCGGACGCCGACTGCCGTACCCTCGCCGAATGGTCGATCCGGTGGGTCGATGCGCGGGCGTGCGTCCCGGCATCACGCCTGAACGCGGCCTGTTTCGGTCGCGACCGCGATGCGGATCTTCGGGCGCTCAAACGCGATCTGCTCGGGGTGATTCGGCGCGAACCGGGGTGGTCAGGCATGCGGCGACGCGACCACTCCCGTGTTGGCCATTGATTGATATCAAACCGTTGCGATTTTACCTGTGTTGAGGTGGCGACGTCCCCGGTCCGCCGGTGGAAAATGACCTGCCCCCAGGCTGCAACTGACGGCGGGTCAGTGGTCTGCGCTCGGCTGGGAGCCTGCCCGGCAACGCAACCGATCCGCGGGAGACAAGCATCAGGTGGTAGACAACAGCATCGCTACGGCCGATAGCCGCCGCCTGCCCGTGATCGGAGCCGGGTTGCGCAGGCTGTTGGCGCTGGTCTTCCTGCTGTTCGCGCTGCTGGTCGTAAACTCGACCTATCTCGCGGCCATCACGCTGCTCGAGCATGTCACCGGGGAGCTGCACCAGGATTTCTTCTACCTGAACATGTTCCTGGTGCACCTGGCGCTCGGCCTGCTGCTGATCGTGCCTTTTCTGGTCTTCGCTGTGCTGCATCTGCGGCGCGCCGTGCGCCAGCCCAACCGCTACGCGATACGCGCCGGCGCCGCGCTGTTCACCACTGCGAGCCTGGTCCTGTTGTCCGGCGTGTTCCTGACCCGGTTCGGGTTTTTCGAGGTCAACGAGCCTGGGCTACGCCGGGCCGTATATTGGCTGCACGTCCTGGCGCCGTTCGTGGCGGTGTGGCTGTTCATCCTGCACCGGCTCGCCGGGCGCCCGATCCGCTGGTCGGTTGGACTGCGCTGGAGCGGCGTCGCGGCCGGTTTTGCGGCCTGCATGGTGGGCTGGAACCTGCTGGCCGCGCCGCAGGTGGTACCGGCGGAACCGGCCTTCGCGACTACGCTGGTGCGCACCCCGGGCGGCGCACGGCTGGCGGCGGAGGCGTTCATGACCGACGATTTCTGCGCCGAGTGCCATGCGGATGTCGCCGCGGGGTGGCGGATCAGCGCGCACCGGCTGAGTTCATTCAATAACCCGTTCTACAGCTTCAGCGTGCAGGAGACCCGCAAGGTCTCGATGGACAGCACCGGAACCGTCGCCAAGTCGCAGTTGTGCGGTGGCTGCCACGACCTCGTCCCGCTGTTGAGCGGCCGCTTCGACGATCCCGGATTCGATATCGCCGGCGATCCGACCGCGCATGCCGGTCTGACCTGCACCAGCTGCCATGCCATCACCCGGGTCAACAGCGTGCGCGGCAACGCGGACTTCACGCTGGCCGAGCCGGCGCGCTATCCGTTCGAGCGCAGCGACAACGCGTTCCTGAACGCGTTGAGCAGGCAGCTGATCAAGGCCAAACCGGCTCACCACAAGAACGGCTTCCTCAAGCCGGTCCATTCCACCCCGGAGTTTTGCGGCAGTTGCCACAAGGTACACCTGCCGGTGGCCGTCAATGACTACAAATGGCTGAGGGGCCAGGACCACTACGACAGCTTCATGCAGAGCGGGGTTTCGGGGCACCGCGTCGACAGCTTCTATTACCCGCCCCGGGCGACCAAGACCTGCGCGGCCTGCCACATGCCGCTTCAGGCATCGGACGATCCGGCGGCGCGCGACTTCGACGGCAGTGGTACGCGCAAGATCCACAGCCACCTGTTCCCGGCGGCCAACACCGGGCTCGCGCACGCCCTGGGGCTGCCGGACAGCGCGATCGCGGCAGATCGACGGATGCTCGAGGGCGCCGCGCGCATCGACATCTTCGGCGTGCGCGAGGCGGGCGAGATCGACGGCACGCTGCACGCGCCCCTCGACGGTACCGATCTGGTGCTGCAGCCGGGCCGCCGCTACCTGGTGGAGGCGGTGGTGCGCAACCTGCGTGTCGGGCACGAATTGACCCAGGGCACGGCGGATTCGAACGAGCTGTGGGTGGACGTCAGCGTGAGCGCAGGCGGTCGCCTGATCGGGCGCAGCGGCGGCATAGCGTCGGACGGCGCGGTCGACCCCTGGTCTTTCTTCGTCAACGCCTACGTGTTGACCAGGGACGGCGCGCGGCTCGACCGGCGCAACGGCCAGGATACCTTCGTGGCACTCTACAACCACCAGATCCCGCCCGGCGCGGCCGCCGTTGTGCACTACCTGGTCGAGGTGCCGGAGGATATCAGCGGCCCGATTAGCATCGAGGCCGCTGTGCGCTACCGCAAGTTCGACACGACCTACCTGAAGTACGTGGAGGGCGAGCGCTTTCGTCGCAACGACCTGCCGGTGGTCACGCTGGCATCGGATCGCGTCGACGTAGCGACCCGCCCAGGTGAGGCCCAGGCGGCAGTGGGTGGCGCCGACAGGCCCGAGCTGTGGGAGCGCTGGAACGACTACGGCATCGGCCTGCTGTTGGCCGGCGAGGCCCAGCAGAGCGCGCTGCGCCAGGCGGAACACGCCTTCGCCCAGGTAGAGGCGCTGGATCGTGCGGATGGCCCGCTCAATCTGGCGCGCGTGTACCTGAAGGAGGGCCGGGTCGACGACGCCGCCGCGGCGCTGCAGCGCGCGGCCGAGCGTTACCCCGACTTCCGGCCCTGGACGCGCGCCTGGCTGACCGCGCTGGTCGACCGCGAGAACGGCCACCTGGACCAGGCCGTGGTCACGCTCAGGGCCCTGCTCGAGACGCGCTTCGCCGAGGCCAGGGGGCGGGACTTCGACTTCGCGCAGGACTTCCGGGCCCGCAACATGCTCGGCAGGACGCTGTACGAGCGCGCCCGGCGCGAGCACGGCGCGGCCCGCACGCAGCGCCGCCGCGCGCTGCTCGAGGAGGCGCGCGCCGAGTTTGCACAGGTCCTGACCCAGGACCCGGAGAACCTCGCCGCGCATTTCAACCTGGCGTTGATCTATGCCGATCTCGGTGACGGGTCGCGTGCCGCGGCGCATCGCGCGCTGGTCGAGAAATACCGACCCGACGACCACGCGGTGGAGCGTGCTGTGACCCTGCACCGCCGTCGCAACCCGGCCGCCGACCACGCCGCGGAACCGGTCGCGGTCTATGATCTGCAGCGCGTCGGGGCCTATGGGCTGCCGCCTGCCGCCCACTACGCTGGCGGCCAGCGCGGCGCGACCGCTGCCGCGGGAGTGGATGATGCGCGGGGCAGCTGAGCGGCGCGCCGGCGAAGAGCGCATCGGCCGTGCCTTCAGGCGGTCGCTGGTAGTGCTCGGCGCGGCCGCCGCGATCGCGGCCCTGGTGTGGTGGTTCAGTCGTGGCGGGGAACCGACCGTCGCGGTCGAAGAGGCCAGGATCGAGGCGCCGGTGCAAGAGGTGCCCGCCGAGGCCGCGCAGGCCGTTCCCCCCGCGGTGCCGTTCACCGACATCACCGCTGCCGCCGGGATCGATTTCGTGCACGTCAACGGCGCCTACGGCGACAGGCTGATACCCGAGACCATGGGCAGCGGCGTGGCGTTTTTCGACTACGACAACGACGGCGATCCCGATCTCTACCTGGTCAGTTCGAGCTACTGGCCGGACAAGGTTGAGGGCCGCGTCAGCAGTGGCCGTCTGTACCGCAACGACGGCGGCGGCCGCTTTACCGACGTCACTGCCGAGGCCGGGCTGGTGCGCGACCTGTACGGCATGGGCGTCGCGGTCGGCGACTACGACAACGACGGCTGGCAGGATCTCTACCTGTCGAATCTCGGCCCGAACCTGCTGTTGCACAATGACCACGGGCGCTTCGTCGATGTGACCGCCGCGGCCGGAGTGGCCGGCAACCCGGAAGACTGGAGCACCGGCACGACCTTTCTCGACTACGACAACGACGGCGACCTCGATCTGTTCGTGGGCAACTATATAAACTGGACGCGCGCGATCGATCTGGAGATCGATTTCAGGCTCGCCGGCCTGGGTCGTGCCTATGGCGGACCCGAGCATCATACGGGGGCACTGAACCGGCTGTACCGCAACGACGGCGACGGGGTCTTCACCGAGGTGAGCCAGGCCGCCGGCATTGCCGTGACCGAAGGGGACGACCGGCATCCGGCCGGCAAGGCGCTGGCCGTCAGCGCGGCCGACATCGATGGCAATGGCTGGATCGATGTCGTGGTCGCCAACGACACCACCCGCAACTTTTTCTACCACAATCTCGGCGACGGGCACTTCGAGGAGATCGGCATGCTGGAGGGTATCGCCTACGATCGCGAAGGCAGGGCGACCTCGAGCATGGGCATCGACGTGGCGCGGTTCCGCAACGACGCCGATATCGGGATCGCGATCGGCAACTTCGCCAACGAGATGAGTTCGCTGTTTGTCACGCTGGACGGCCGGGGACCTTTCGTGGACGAGGCCGTGCTCGAGGGCTTCGGTCCGGATTCGCGCCGGGCATTGACCTTCGCGGTGCTGTTCTTCGACGCCGATCTCGACGGCCGGCTGGATCTCTTCCAGGCCAACGGTCACCTGGAGCACGAGATCAACCGCGTCCACCCCAGCCAGACGTATGCGCAACCGGGGCAACTGTTCTGGAACTGCGGCGCGGCCTGCCCGCAGCGCTTCCGGCTGCTCGACAGCACCGCGGACCTGCGCAACCCGATGGTCGGCCGTGGCGCTGCCTACGCCGACATCGACGGTGACGGTGACCTGGATCTGGCGATCGTGCAGAACGGCCGGCGCGCGGTGCTGCTGCGCAACGACCAGGACAGTGGCCATCACTGGCTGAGGCTCAAGCTGGTCGGCAGCTCGGCCAACCGCGACGCCCTCGGCGCCGAGGTGACGCTGCGCGCCGACGGCGTGTCCCAGTACCGGCGCGTGCACCCGAGCCGCGGTTATCTCAGCCAGGTCGAGCTGCCGTTGACCTTCGGCCTGGGGTCGGCTACGACGGTGGATGAGCTGACCGTGACCTGGCCGGGCGGACAGATCCAGCGCGTGGCGGTGGCCGCGGTAGATCGCGTGCTCACGGTCGTGCAGGAGGCGACGCGATGAGGCGCGGGTTCGCGACGGTGCTGCTCCTGGGGTTGTGCGTCCAGGTGGGGGGCGAGCCGCTTTCCGAGGTGCCCGGACCCTGGGCCGAACGGGTCGTGCCGATCCCGCAACAGCGCCTGGCAGAGCTGGAGGCGGCCGGTGCGGCGCGCATCCGCGAGACGCGCAGCCGGATCGACGCGATGCTGGAAAAACCGGATGTCGGCGCGGCCGAACTCGCGGCCGTATACGGTCGTCTTGGCGCGCTGTATGCGGCGCATCGGCTGTACGCCGGTGCGGAGCTGTCGTTCCGCAATGCCCGGGCACTCGATCCGCAGGACTTTCGATGGCCCTATTACGCGGCGCATGTCGCGTTGGAAGAGGGCGAGCCCGCGCAGGCGATCGGCTTTCTGGCCGACGCGGCACAGATCGACCCGGCCTATCCGACCCTGCCGCTGCGCCGCGGCGAGGCCCTGCTGGGCCTTAACAGACTCGTGGAGGCGCGTGCGGCCTACGCCGAGGTTGTGGCGGTCGCCGAGCTGCGCGCGGCCGCGCTGTACGGTCTGGCGCAGATCGACCTGCTCGAGCGCGACTGGGCGGCCGCGGCCGACAAGCTCAGCGAGGTGTTGACCCTGCAGCCGCAGGCCGACGCGGTGCACTACCCGCTGGGCCAGGCGTTGGTGCAACTTGGCCGGCGTGACGAGGCGCGCGCGCAGCTGGCCCAACGTGGCGTGATCAAGCCGCAGTACGCGGATTCCCTGGTCGAGGAACTGCGCTCACTGCAGGCCGGCGCACAGTTTCACTTTGAGGAGGCCCTGGCCGCGGTCAACCGCCGCGACTATGCCGCGGCCGCCGCAGCCTTTGCCGCGGGCCTGGACGAGGATCCGGCCAATGCGCGCGCCCGGACCTCGTACGCGCGCGCGCTCTGGATGTCGGGCCGGCAGGACGAGGCGGAGGCCGAGCTGCGGCAGGCGGTCGCCGACGGGTCGGACGAGACGCTGCCGCGGTTTCTGCTGGCCATCGTGCGGGATGCCGCCGACGATCCGGCCTCCGCGATCAGCGGCTATCGCCAGGTTATTGCGATCGACCCGGAGCACCAGGGCGCACTTAGTTACCTGGCCAATCTCAGCCTGCGTCGGGGGGACTACGCGGATGCGGCGGCCTATTTCGAACGCGCGATCGCCTCGGGCGCGACCGAGATGCCGATGTTCCTGCACTACTGGGGTGCCCTGCAGCATGCCGGTGCCGGTGATGTCGTACTGCGCGACAGGCTCATCGAATTCGACCGGCGATTTCCGGAGCCACCGGTGTTCCGCTATCTGCTGGCCAGGCTGCTCGCGACCTCGACCGAGGCCGGCGTCGCAGACGTCGCTCGCGGGCTTGAGATCGCCAGGGCGCTGCAGGCCGCCCAGCCGATCCCGCAACACACCGAACTGCTGGCGCTCGCGCTGGCCGCCGCGGGTGACTTCGCACGGGCACAGGAGCTACAGGAAGGTCTGGTGGAAATCGCGCGGGTGACCGGGGCCCTCGGGCATGCGCTTGCGCTGGAGCAGGTGGCGGCAAGCTACCGCGCCGGGCGGCTGCCCGATTCGCTGTGGCCGTTGCAGGACCCGATGTTCATGCCGCCGCCGGCGGACGCGGAGCTGGCGATGCGCAACTATCCTGCCGGACAGCCATACTGACCGCCGGTCCGCACAGGCCGAGGTGATTTCCCGTGGGTGCAGGCCGGGCCTGCGAAAAAAAGCGCGCCCGCAGGCGCGCTGTCGCGGTGGACCGGTCTATTTCTTGTCGGTCGACTTCTTGCTGCTCGACTTGCCGCTGGTCGTGCTCCGCGGATAGGAGTAGCCGCCTTGGTACGGGTAGCCGCCCCAGGATCCTGCATAGGGATAGCCGCCCCAGCCGCCGCCGTAGGGGTAGCCGCCGCCCCAGCCACCGTAATAGGGGTAGCCGCCCCAGCCGCCGCCATAGGGGTAACCGCCATAGCCGCCATAGGGGTAACCGCCCCAGCCACCGCCATAGGGGTACCCGCCATAGCCCCAGGGACCGCCGCCGTACCAGGGACCGCCGCCACCCCAGGGGCCACCGCCCCAGTCGTTCCAGAATGCACTGGCGGAACCGGCCAGCAGAGCGGAACCGACCACCGCACCGGCGATCAAGGTCTTCGTGAATCTGCGCATATACAGCCCTCCGTATTCGGATCTTGGTTGTCAGAACCCTTGCAAATGTCTGCCGTCGTGCGGGATCGCCGCACTCGGTGTAATTTTGCCGCCCGGGCGCTTTTGCGATATGACCGAAATCAATAAAACTCGCATGCGGCGATCCTGGCAATTAAGGATCCGGATGCTCTTGCGTCTTTCTTCCCGGTCCCTCTCGCGCCATTTCGGCCACCTAGAATATAGAAGCCCCTTCGGTCCCTGCAACCGAAGGGGCCTGGGCGTTGATGCCCGGGTTTACTTCATCGCGGGCAGCGCGCCGTTCTGCGTGCCGATGTAGCCGATGGTGGTCTTGAGCCGGTTGTCCCAGTTCTGATCCAGCAGCTGGCTCACCTCGGTCCAATCCGGATCCTTGCTGCCGTTTTCGCCCGGATGCTGGAAGTTGCCCATGATGTACGCAAAGCCGTTGTAGTCATCCACGGCCTGCAGACCCGTCGCCTCGGCGCCCATCGGTACCGACAGGATGCGCGACAGTTTGCGGGTATCCAGGTTGAAGGCCCAGACGTAGTTGTTGTTGCGGTAGCCGGTGTCTTCGCCGATGAACAGCGTACGCATACCGGCCGAGTACTTCAGGTTGTCGCCGTCGCAGACCTTGTCCTGGGGGCAGTAGTTGCCGAAAGCCGCGTCGGGGTTGGTCGCTGTATTGTTGTCATAACTGCCCAGCAGCTCCGGGACGCTCTCGATGCTGGTCGCCACGTAGTCGGAGCGGATGCGATCGCCTTTCGCATCGCGTACCCGGCCTTTCAGATCGAGTTCATAGACCGCACCACCCTTGTTCTTGGCCACGCGGATGTCGCCATCGGCATCGCTCATGCCGTTTTCCACCCGCGAGATGACGATGTAGGCCTTCTTGTCCTCGGCATTGTGAGTGACGCCTTCCATCTTGTTGAACTCGGTGGTGGCGCCCAGCAGCGCGGCGTAACGGCGGGTCTCCAGGAAGGCGGCGGCCTTTTCCATACCCGGCTTGAGCCTGAGCCACTCGGTGCCCATGTAGGTCCGGACCTCGGCGTAGGAGGCATCGCCGGGGTCGGTGTTGCTGACCTCGAAGATGTCGCTGAACCTGATGCCGTCGTCGACCATGACCTGGATTTCTGCGTCGCTGGCATGGCCCAGCTTGACCCATTCCAAGTTGGCCGCGCCGCCATCGGTGCCGTCCGGGCTGGTCTGCATCCACTTGCCGGCGTACAGCGTGCCTTCCGACAGGTCCTTGGCCTTGTCGGCCACGAACATGAACAGGCCGGTGTAGGCGCCGTCGTCGCCCATGTAGACTGTCCTACCGTCAGGCTGCACATCGGCCAGCTCGCGGGCAAAGCGGCCCAGTGCGTAATGCTTCTCGACCGCGGTATCGCCGTTGCGCTTCACCCGGATCTCCGGTACCAGGCCGTAGTGATAGGGGTTGGCGGTGGCGGCGTCGCCAAAGAAATAGCTGCTGAAGCTGTCGATGTCGGTGCCGTCCTGCGAACCGCTGGCGGCGGCGATGCCTTCGCGGGTCTTGGCGTCTGGTTCATATTCTTCGGAGCCCAGGTGGGTGTTCCACGGCGACAGCGAGGCGGCGCACGGGATCCACAGGCCGTTCACATCCGCGAAGCTGATGTTGTCGTAGTCGGTGACTTCCAGGGCACCGGTACGCTTGTCCTGGTCGATCATCGCCAGGCTCATCGTTGCCGGCAGTTTGCTCCAGTAGTCGCTTTCAGGTGCGGGGATATCCAACGGCAGACCGCGGTATTCATACTGGGTTACCAGGGCCAAAGGATTGTTCTTGCGCGGATCGGCGGCGCGCATGCCGGGCACCTGCATCAGCGAGTTGCCGTCCGGGGCATCGGAGGTGACCTGGCCCGAGGCATCGGTGATCGGGGTGTCGTTCACGTCGTACAGGCCGCCGACCGGCTGGCCGCTGATCACATCGGTAGTCGCCATCAGCTGATGGTATTTCAGGTCGAAGGTCTTTGACCTGCCGTTGCGGTAGGTGACCTTGAGCTGGGCATCGGTGTAGACGTCGGCCTTTTCTTGCGGCGTGGCGGGGGCGTCCATGCCGATGAATTCGACCGATTTGACCGCGCCGCGGTGGCCGTGCGAGCGGTGATCGTGACGGTCGTCATCGGAGTGGTGATGGGATTGTCCGGCCATGGCAAGGCCGGACAGGGCGCAGGAAACGGCGATCACGACAGGCTTGAGTTTCACGGGTACTCCTCGTGGAAAGTGAAAATGAGCGGCCATGCTGGTGCACAACCATTACGCGGATATGTACGCCCGGCAGATTTGCGCGGGGTTCCGGAAAATCCTGTCCGGGCCGTCGGCCAGCAACCGCAAGTACCGGGTCGCCTGCAGCGAGTATCATTCTGAGCACGCCGGGTCGTTGGCCCGGCAGGTGCGGCCGAGCATTCGTTTGCGGGTGGCGCTATGACTCAGAAATGGCTGCGGTTTGGCGTCAGTGACGGCCACTCGCGCTGGTCGGTGACCTGGAAGCTGTGGACCGTATATCGACCTGTTCGGCGCGGCGCACAATCGGCAGAGTCTGCAGGCCTTGGTACCGGCCTTGAGCGGGCTTTGAGAAATGACCCGGAGGGGGGTGATATTGCACAGCGATACAGTGCTGGACAGGGCACAGGAGCTGAAGGCCCGGGGCATACCCTTCGTGCTGGCGACCGTGGTGCGCGCCGAGTCGCCGACCTCGGCCAAGCCCGGCGCCAAGGCGCTGGTCACCGGGGACGGTGAACTGATCGGCTGGATCGGTGGCGGCTGCGCCCAGCCCGCGGTACTCGACACCGCGCGCAAGGCGCTCAAAGATGGTCAGGCGCGCCTGATCCGCGTCAGTCCGAACAAGGGCGGGGCGGTGGAGGACGGCATCATCGACTTCGGCATGACCTGTCACAGCGGAGGCACCTTGGATATCTTCATCGATCCCGTGATTGCGCGTCCGGCGCTGCTGATCCTCGGCGCCTCGCCCGTCGCGCAGACCCTCGGCGTGCTGGCGCAGCATGCCGGCTTCGCGGTACATGCCGCGTTCCCCGGCGCGGACGCGGAGATGTTTCCGCACGCGGTTCAGATCATCGACGGGCTGGACCTGGCGGCGCTCCACTGCGGGGTGCCGGCGTTCGTGGTGGTCGCGACCCAGGGCAAGCGCGACGAGGCCGGCCTCGAGGCGGCCCTGAACAGCGGTGCCGCGTATATCGCCTTTGTCGCCAGCGGACGCAAGGCGGACCGGCTCAAGGCGTACCTGAAAGAACGCGGCCATGCCCCGGCCCGGGTGGACGCGATCCTGGCCCCGGTGGGTGTCGAGATCGGCGCGGTCACCCCCGAGGAGATCGCGGTCTCGGTACTCGCGGCGCTGATCCAGGCGCGGCGCATGCAGGCGATGCCTGCGGCAGCAGCTGCCTGCTGTGGTGGCGAGGCGGCGGCGAGCGCGCTCGATCCGGTGTGCGGCATGAGCGTCGAGATCGCCGCTGCAGAATTCGTCAGCCGCCACGCCGGTCAGAGCTACTATTTCTGCTGTGCCGGCTGCCAGCATGCCTTCGACAAGGAACCGCAGAAGTATCTGGCGGCCCGGGAGGCCTCATGACCGCGGTCTCCGCAATCCTGCTCGCCGCGGGCGAATCGCGCCGCATGGGCGCGGTCAACAAGCTGGCCCTGCCGGTCCGTGGCCGACCGCTGCTGCGTCGCACCGCCGAGTTGCTGGTGCAGGCGGACATGCGCGAAGTCGTCGCGGTCGTCGGCCATGAACACCAGACGGCGCGCGAACTGCTGCAGGGCCTGCCGCTGCGGATCGTACACAATGAGGTCTACCGCGAGGGGCAGATGTCCTCGGTGCATTGCGGTATGGCCGCGCTGCAACAGGCCTGCGATACGCTGCTGGTGTGTCTTGCCGACCTGCCGCTCTTGGAACTCGAAGATATCGAGCGACTGACGGCGGCATTTGCCGACTGTCCGACCTCGATCCTGGTGCCGACCTACCGGGGCGAGCGCGGCAACCCGATCCTGCTGGCCTACGCGCATCGCCAGCAGATCCTGGCCGGAGAGCGCAACCTCGGCTGCAAGCGCCTGATTGAGAAAAACCCCGAGCTGGTGACCGGGGTGGAGATGGATACCGATCATGTCGTGTTCGACCTCGATACACCGGACGCCTACATCCAGCTGCAGCTGCGTCTGGCCGGGGGCGCCGACCCGCAAACCGCTGCAGGCTTTGGTTAGGAGACAGGCAATGGCGAAAGACATCTACGAGGTCATCCGGGAACTGCAGCAGCACGGTCGGCCGTTCGCGGTCGCAACGGTGGTCGAGACGGTCGGCTCGGTCTCGGCCAAGACCTCCTCGAAGGCGGTGATCGATCACGAGGGTCGCGTGGTTGCCGGCTGGGTGGGCGGCGGCTGCGCCGAGTCGGGTACTTGTGAGAAGGCGCTGGCGTGCATGCGCAGCGGACAGACCGCGGTGCTCGACATCGATCTCGACGACGAGATGCTCGGCGCGGGCATGCCCTGTGGCGGCAGCATGCGGGTCTATGTCGAGCCGATAATGCCGCGCCCGAGCCTGTGGATCATGGGGCATGGGCGGATCGCGGAATCGATCTGCATCCTCGGCGATCTGCTGGGTCTGCAGGTGATCGTGAACGACCCCGGCGTGGACTGGGACAGGTACCCGAATGCGAGCCGGCTGATCACCGACGACATCGACTACCAGCAGCTTACCCCGCTCGCCGGCGACTACGTGGTGATCGCCACCCAGCACAAGGGTGATCACGAATCGATCAAGAAGGCGCTGGCCTCTGCGGCCGGCTATATCGCGCTGATCGCCAGTCGTAAGCGTTCCCGACTGGTGCTCGACTACCTGCGCGACCAGGGCTTTGCCGAGCACGACATTGCACGGGTTATGGCACCATCTGGCCTGGATCTCGGTGCGCGCACGCCCGAGGAGATTGCGCTGTGCCTGATCAGCGAGATCGTGCTGGTCAGGCGTGGCGGCAGCGGGATGCGCATGCGTGACAAGCTCATCCACGAGCAACAGCAACAACGGCGCCTGCGCGCGGCCGAGGTCTGAGCCATGCCGGCAGCGGCCCTGACCGGCGAGGTGGCGCAGGGGCTCGAATCCGCGCGCATCCGCCAGGACTTCCCGCTGCTCTGTCGCGGCGCACACGCGCAGGGTCTGCACTACCTGGACAATGCCGCGACCACGCAGAAACCGCAGCGGGTCATGGATGCCATCGTGGATGGCTATACGCAAGAGTACGGACCCATTCACCGCGGTCTGTATCCACTGGCCGAGGCGGCCACCAGCCGCTACGAGCAGTCACGCGCGACCCTGGCGGATTTCATCGGCGCCGCGTCGCCCGATGAACTGGTGTTCACGCGGTCGGCGACCGAGGCCATCAACATGGTCGCATCCGGCTGGGTCGGCCCGCGCCTGCGCGCCGGTGATCGCATCTGGGTCAGCCGCATGGAGCACCATGCCAACTATCTGCCGTGGCAGCGCATCTGCCGCGAGCGTGGCGCGCAGCTGTGCATCATCGGGTTGACCGACGACGGTCGACTGGATCTGGCCAACACCCCGCAGCTGTTTGCGCCCGAGACCAGGCTGATCGCGGTCTGTCATGTCTCCAACGTGCTGGGCATCGAGAATCCGATCCACCAGCTGTGTGCCGATGCGCATGCCCATGGTATCGCGGTGCTGGTGGACGCCGCGCAGTCGGTGTCCCACCAGCCGGTCGATGTGCAGGCCATCGGCTGCGACTTCCTGGCCTTTTCCGCGCACAAGATGTACGGCCCGGCCGGGATCGGGCTGTTGTACGGGCGCGCCGAGCGGCTGGCCGAGGTCGAGCCGCTGTTGCTCGGCGGCGGCATGGTCGACGAGGTCGGCGAGGGCATGGCCGCGAGCCGCTGGGCAGATCTGCCCGCACGTCTCGAGGCCGGCTCGCCGAATCTGCCGGGCGCCGCGGGATTCGCCGCTGCGGCCGGTTATCTCGACGGCCTTGATCGCCGCCGCGTGCAGCGCCACCTCGCCGATCTGACCCGCACCGCCGCCGAGGCGCTTGGCGCGCTACCGGGCCTGCGCCTGCTGCAGCCGCCCGGGGCGTCGGCCGCGATCCTGTCGTTCACGATGGATGGGCTGCACCCGCATGACCTGGCGCAGGTGGCCGCCGAGCACGGCGTCGCGATCCGTGCCGGTCACCACTGCGCACAGCCGTTGCTGCGCAGCCTCGGGCTCGCCGCTGTGGCAAGGGCCAGTTTCGGTATCTACAACGACGTCGCCGACGTCGAGGCCCTGGTGCAGGCCCTGGAAGATGCGCGTCGCCTGTTCGGGCAGGGGGCATGATGGAAGGGCAGGGCATGTACAAGGAGATCCTGCTGCAGCACTACCGTCACCCGCACAACAAGTGCGACGGCGAACTGCAGGGTGCCGACGTGGTGCGGCGCGGCGCGAATCCGCGCTGCGGTGACGAGATCGAGGTGGGGCTGTACCTTCAGGATGGCCGCGTGCGCGAGGTGAAATTCCGCGGTCGCGGCTGCTCGGTGTGCATCGCCTCGTCGTCGCTGATGACCGATGCGGCCACTGGCCACGACAAGGCTGAGGTGCGCCAGCTCTGCGACCATATGCGGGACTGGTTCCAGCAGGGTGATGGCGATAACCTGTCGGCACCACCGCATGATCTGCAGGCGCTGTCGGCGGTGCGCGAGTACCCCGCGCGCCACCGCTGCGTGCTGCTGCCCTGGGAGGCGCTGGCGGATGCCCTGGATGCGCTCTGAGCGGCAGCCGTTGCCCCGGCTCGAGGCATTGGTGCTGGCGGCACTGCCGGTGAGCGCGGGCGTCCTCAGCCCGCAGGCCCTGGCCATCCGGCCAACGGCCGCGATTGCCGGCATGCTGCTGGGAATGTTGACGGCCGAGATCATCTGGCCACGGTCGCTCTCGAGTGGCGCGCAGCAGGCCGCATTGGCGATGGTGTTGCAGATGTTGCTCCGCATGGGCGCCGGCATGGCGGGCGCCTGGTGGCTGGCCGACCATGTTTCCAGCCTGCGCCGCATTGGCGTCGCAGCTGCGGGCGGTGGTCGCGGCAGCTAAACGCGCGCGGCTCGCGCGGCAAACCCTGGGAGACAGGCGATGTTCCGGTCAGATTTTGGCGCGCCTGCACCGCCTGGCGGCCAGAAATCCCCGAAAAACAAGCTACGCAACCGGCCCACGATCTATCCGGGCCCTGGCTTGTCCAGGCCCGCCTGTCCGGCGCGATCATCCCGGATGCTGGTGCAACATGCGGTCTGGCTCGGCAACAGAAACACCGGTCGACATTCCGTCGACGATATTCGCAGTCCATCGGGATTGTGGCGAAAAGGCGACCAACGGACCCGAATCAAGCTTCACTGCAGGGCGCCGATAAACACTGAGGCGGTGCGCGCGTTGTCGTGCCCGCCAGTGTAGCAACCTCGTGCAATCCAGGACCCCATGCGGACAGTCCAAGCCCAAAACGAAAGGCTGCAGCGTCCCCGGCCATCCACGCGCAGCCTACAGATTCTGGTTGCCTCGTCACTGTTGTGGCTTGCGTCGGTCGCCTGCGCCGCCCTGGATCTGACCGCCGAGGAGCAGGCCTGGCTGGATGCCCACCCGGTGATCGATGTCGGGGTCGACATCGACTGGGCACCGATCGAATACATTGATGGCGAGGGCCGGTTTCAGGGGATCTCGTCGGATTACCTGGCGCTGCTCTCGGATATCCTCGGCGTCCGTTTCAAGGCCGCCACCCAACTCAACTGGCAGCAGACCCTGGACGCGATCAAGAAGGGCGAGCTCGACATGTTGTCTTCAGTAAAGAAGACCGCCGAGCGCGAGACCTATCTGAGCTTCACCGATACCTATGTCACGATGCCGATTGTGATCTTTGCCGGCCCGGACACGCCATTCATCCCTGGCCTTGACGCGCTTGCCGGCAAGCATGTCGCCGTCGTCGATGGCTATGCGATCCATGAACTGCTGGCCACCCACCATCCCGAGATAGCGCTGCGGCCGGTGGCTACCGCGAGTGATGGGCTGCGCCTGCTGTCCAGTGGCGAAGTAGATGCCTTCGCCGGCAACATCCTTAGCACCACCTACTACCTGGGGAAACTCGGCCTTACCCAGATCAAGGTCGCCGGAGAGACGCCGTACCGCAATGATCAGGCGATGGCGGTGCGCAAAGAGCATGCGCTGCTGCGATCGATCCTCGAAAAGGCACTGCGTTCAATTCCGCCCGCCGAACACAACAGCATTTACCAGCGCTGGCTGGCCATCAAATACGAACGGAGCCTCGACTACGGGCTGCTATGGAAGTTGGCTGCCGGTGGCGCAGTGCTCCTGGTGCTCGTCCTGAGCTGGAACCGTGCACTGAAAAACCGGGTGGACCAGCGTACCGCGCAGTTCCAGGACGAGTTTGCCCGCCGGAAGGCCAGTGAAAAACGCCTGTTGACGCTGTTCGAGCACTCCCCTGATGCCATCGTCGTATTGGATTGCGAAACCGGTCGCTTCGTCGAGGCCAACGACAACGCCGAACGCCTGTTCGGTCTTTCGCGCGGAGAGCTGTTAAAGCGGGGTCCGATCGATCTGAGCCCGCCGCTCCAACCGGATGGCAGTGCGAGTGCGATCAAGGGAGTGGACATGATCCGCTCGGCGAGCGAGGGGAAGGTGATGGTCTTTGAATGGACTCATCTCGACGCCTCTGGCACAAAGGTGCCTTGCGAAATTCGCCTGGTACGCATCCCGTCGGAGTCGGGCGTACAGGTCCAGGGCAGTGTCAGCGATATCTCTTCACGCAAAAAGTCGGAGGAAGACCTCAAGCTTGTCGCGGGCGTGTTCGACAACACACCTGAAGCGATCCTTGTCACCGACGCCGATGCCAGAATACTGCGGGTCAACCGCGCCTTTACCGAGATTACCGGCTATTCGGCTGAAGAGGCCGTGGGCCAGACACCCCGCCTGTTGCGCTCTGGTTACCATGACGAGTCGTTCTACCGCAGTTTCTGGACGTCCCTGAATGAGACTGGCGGCTGGCGCGGCGAGATCCGCAACCGCAACAAGAGCGGCGAGATTTTTCCCGCGTGGGAGAACGTGTCGGCGGTGAAGAACAATGCTGGGCGGACGGTGCAGTACATCTGCATTTTCTCTGACATTTCCGAGAAGAAACTGTCCGAGGAGCGCCTGCGCAAACTGGCCCACTACGATGTACTCACCGACCTGCCGAACCGACTGCTGTTCAATGAACGACTCGACCATGCCCTGAAGCGGGTGCAGCGCAGTGGTCACCAATTGGCCTTGTTGTTCCTTGATCTCGACCACTTCAAGAATATCAACGACAGCCTCGGCCACCCGGTCGGTGACGCCGTGCTACGCCTTGTGGCGGAACGGCTGACCCGGACGGTGCGCGAAGAAGACACCGTGGCACGCCTGGGCGGGGATGAGTTCGTGGTGATCCTCGAGGACTTGCACCGCGCCGAAGACGCGGCCAATGTCGCCGCCAAATTGGTCGAGGCGATGGAACATCCGTTCCTGGTCGACGGCCAGGAGCTGAACGTCACCACCAGCATCGGGATCGGTCTGTGCCACGATGCAAGCGAGGATTCGACCACGCTGGTGAAGAATGCGGACTCGGCCATGTACCACGCGAAGCAGGCCGGGCGTAACCAGTACCAATTTTACAAGCCCGAACTCACGGTTGCCGCGCTGCGACGCGTCCAACTGGGTGGGGAACTGCGCCGCGCCCTCGATCGTGGCGAGTTCGAGGTCTGGTATCAGCCCCTTTTGCGGCTCAGTGATGGCGTTGTCTTCGGTGCCGAGGCACTGCTGCGCTGGCGTCACCCGGAACGCGGTCTGGTCGCACCTGGCACCTTCATCCCGCTGGCCGAGGAGCAGGGACTGATCGGCCCGATCGGAGATATGGTGCTGGAGACGGCGTGCAGGCAGCTACGCACCTGGCTGGACAGCGGAATGTCCCTGGAAAAGATCTCGGTCAATGTCTCCGGTCACCAGCTGAGCAAGGGCGACTTCGCCGCCACGGTCGCACGCAACCTGCGGGCCGCCCGACTGTCGGCGGACCAGCTGGAACTCGAACTCACCGAAAGTACCATCATGGAGCGCACCAAACAGTCGCTCGGCCTGATGGGGCGACTCAAGAAACTGGGCGTGACGATTGCTGTCGATGATTTCGGTACCGGCTATTCTTCGCTCCATTATCTGAAAATCCTGCCGATCGACAAACTCAAGATCGACCGCTCGTTCGTGCAGGACGTACCCCAGGATGCCAGCGATGTGGCGATAGTGCGCGCGATCATCGCCCTGGGGCAGAGTCTCAACCTCGATGTGCTTGCTGAGGGTGTGGAGACTGCCGAGCAGCAGGCCTTTCTGCTAGGCGAGGGATGCGATGAGGTGCAAGGCTACCTGTTCGGCAGGCCCTTGCCTCCGGACGAATTCGTCACCGCGTGGAAGCCGGAACACAGCGCAGTGGCGATCAATTAACCATGCGGCGGTGTCTTGCGGAACGGCAACTTGATCTTATCCTTACAGGGCCGCCTAGGGTTTCAGGCTGACCTGCATCGGCCGGTTCCACGCTGACCCGGGACTACAAGCAGCGGGCGCCGCAGTTGCCCGCGCAGGGTATTTGCTGCCACTTGGTTGGTGCCCCGGGCCGGAATCGAACCGGCACGACCCGAGAGTCGAGAGATTTTAAGTCTCTTGTGTCTACCTAATTCCACCACCGAGGCGAACAGCCGCGCACTTTAACGCATAAATGCCGGATTCGGGGATAGTGGTGGGGAAGGGGATAACTAAGTCATTGAATAAAAAGGGTACAGCAACGCCCTTCGGGTCAGCCTGCGGCTGATCAAATCTGCCCCATGCAGATTTGACACTCAAGTCATAGCAACGGCTATGCCTTTGTTCTGCGCATCCCTGCGCCGTACCTCCACGGGGCTTGCGCGACAAACTGCGCAAGGCGATTTGTTCGCTCCACAGCGGCGTCCAGCCCCGCCTGGCCGGCGCGATCATCCCGGATACTGGTGCAACATGCGGGTCTAGCGAAAGGTGCGGTACAGCGCCCACATTGAGAAAATTGCCAGGACCGGCCAGATCACGAGAAGGTCGACCCGAATATTCGCCTCCGGGGTCTTGATCTGAACGAGCCACTCCCATGCTGCATAAAGTCCCCAGATGGTGGAAGCGATGAGCAGCGAACGGGGGTGTCGGGCAATATCCGGCGCGGTGAACCTTAGCGCGAGATATCCCGCGAGAAATACGACGGCCACCACGAGGATGTGTTGCGGTTTCCCGACGAACATTGACGCGAGGAGTTCCATGGTGTGTCCCTCAAGAAGTTGGATGTCAGCCGCTCAGACCGCGCGGCGGCACAGTGTGGTATGCGCGGCGCGACTACTGACGCAAGGTAGTGTTCAGGCGTCCTGATGACATTCCACCGTTCGACATGCGGCGCGGGGGAGGGGCATTATCCGGCCATGTATTCCGGAGAGAGATTCAACAGCATAAGCCACCTGGTGGGTGCCGCGCTGGCAATAGCCGCGCTGGTGCTCTTGATCGTATTCGCCTCGATCGACGGTGATGTCTGGAAGATCGTCAGTTTCGTCATCTATGGCCTGACACTGTTCTCGCTGTATCTGGTCTCGACCCTTTACCACAGCCTCCGGGGCCGGCCCAAGACGATCTTCAGGATCCTGGACCACCAGGCGATCTACCTGTTGATCGCCGGCACCTACACCCCTTTCGCGCTGGTCACGCTGCGTGACAGCGTGGGGTGGTGGCTGTTCGGTGCCAGTTGGACCCTGGCGTTCATCGGCATCCTGTTGGATGCGCTGGACGATGGCGGCAAACGCGTCGTGCAGCTGATCATCTACGTCGTGATGGGCTGGATGATCCTGTTCGCGCTGGATCCGCTATTGGCCGCTCTCCCGCCCGCGGGCTTCCGCTGGTTGCTGGCCGGAGGCATCTTGTACAGCGTCGGCATTGCTTTCTATCTGCTCGATCACTGGTATCCGATCGCACACGGCATCTGGCATTTGTTCGTGCTAGCGGGCAGCGTCTGTCACTATTTCGCGATACTGATGTATGTCTGAAGCCGATGTACATCGATACGCAGTGCCCGGGTTTCGCGATCCAGGCCGTGCATACCGCATTTAATACTGCGCAACGATGCTGCGTTCGGCCGCTTCGATCAGTGCGGCGCGCTGCGGGAACGCCTGACAAGCACCCCGGCCGGGGGAAGCCGGGCACTGTAGTTTCTTGAGCGGCCCTTGCGGTCGTCTGCGACGTTGTCAAGCCCATCGCCGGGGTGCGCTCCAGCTTTGCGCAGTGGATGCCCCCACGCTGTTGTCGGCACGCGACGGCCCAAGACCAGTGCTGGCCGATCAGCAGCGAACGGCAGCATGCACGGCATCCGGCCCTGCTGTGATCGTGACTGCGTTACCCAGTTTGCGGAATACCTGGAGCATCGCCGTGTTGCCCGGCAGTACGTCGGCCTGCAGTTCCTGCAGGCCCGTGGTGCGTGCGATAGCGAGCAGATGTTTAAACAGGAGGCTTGCGATGCCCAACCCCTGGTGGGCATCGACCACGCCGAACGCGATCTCGGCGTATCCGGGCCGGGTGACGATGTAACGCCCACCGCCGACCAGCAGTGGCCGGCCCTGCTCTTCGAGGACCGCGACCAGCGCGACATGGTCGACCATGTCCACTTCGGTGAAATACGCGATCTCGCTTTCGCTGAAAGCGGACTTGAAGCCAAAAAAAACGCTAGTAACGCGATTGTTCGCTCATACCGCCAACGGCCTCCAGCATGGCCGCACGATCATCGGCCTTGAGTGCGCGTATTTCGAGCCTGCGACCGTCGCGCAGTGTTTCGAACATCGAGTAGCTTGAAAGCTCTGTCATCGAGTTGACCCTCAGGATGGGCGCCGGCTGGCGCGGTGAGCTACCTGCGGGCCACGACCTTTTTCGTCGGACCCCAGCACCAGCCAGGCCTGAAACAGCTTGTATCCCAGCGCCAGTACGATGGCGCCGATGAACAGGCGGACGATCCCGGACAGCAGCATGCCGCCGATGGCGCCCAGGAAGATCACCACCATCGGCACGTCGACCCCGCGCCCCAGCAGCAGCGGTTTCAGAATGTTGTCGAGCACCATGATAAACACATTCCAGATCAGAAGTATCACCGCCGTGACGGGGGTGGCGGTGGCGAAGACGTAGATGATCGCCGGGATCACGATCGGCCCCACGCCGACCTGCACGACGGCCGAAATCAGGCAGAGCAGCGTCCAGATGCCGGCGCCGGGCACGCCGGCCGCCATGAACCCCAGGCCAGCCAGGGCGAGGACGCTGCGGGTGGCGCCTACGATTACATCGTCAACGGCAATATGATCGGCGGCTACGCGATTGTTGCCTATCCGGCAGTCTGGGGCGCCTCGGGTGTAATGACGTTCATCTCCAACCACGATGGCGTCGTCTACCAGAAAAATCTCGGTGCCGACACTGCCGAGGTCGCTTCCCAGATGACGCGCTTCAATCCGGATGGGAGTTGGCATAAGGCGCAGTGACGAACTGCGACTGCGGCCGGTTGATGCGATGGCAGGATGATTCATCGCCAGCCGCTTTGGGCGCCTTGTCGACTATCATTTTCAGGTATCCACCGGTTGCGGCATGCAATGCCTCAACTTGGCGCCAGATCTATCGTCCATCCGCGGGTGCTGCAGCGTCCCCCGACGCCGTCGGGCCCGCAACCGCCGCCCCGCCGCCGTGTACCCTCTCCCGGAACCACTGGAACACCACGTACAGCATCGGGATCAGGAAGATGGCGATGGTCGAGGCGGCCAGCATGCCACCGAATACCGCGGTGCCGACGCCACGTTGGCTGGCCTCGCCAGCACCGCTGGCGATAATCAGCGGTATCAGACCGAGGATGAAGGCGAAGCTGGTCATAAGCACGGCGCGGATACGCAATCGACCGGCGTTGGCGGCGGCTTCCTGGATGGAACGCCCCTGACGCCGCTCCTCCATCGCGAACTCGACGATCAGGATGGCGTTTTTGCTGGCCAGTCCGATCAGCACTACGATCCCGACCTGGGCGTAGAGGTCGTTGGGCAGGCCGGTGATCCAGAGCGCCAGCATGGCCCCGACGACGCCGACCGTGACCGACAGCAGCACCGCCATGGGCATGCTCCAGGACTCATAGAGCGCCACCAGGAACAGATAGGCGAACAGTACCGCGAGCCCTAGCACGATGGGCGTCTTGCCTCCCGCCTCCTTCTCCTGCAGGGCAGTGCCGGTCCACTCGTAGCCATAACCTGCAGGCAGGGTCTTGGCGCTGAGGTCGTCCATTGTGTTGAGCGCGTCTCCGGAACTTTTCCCGGGGGCCGGACTGCCCTGGATCGTGACACTCCGGTAGTTGTTGTAGCGCTGGATCAACTGCGGCCCCAGGATCAGCTTGGGATCCATGAACGCACGGATGGGGACCATCTCACCTCGGCTGTTGCGCACATGGATGCGGTAAACGTCGTCGAAGCGCTTGCGATCCATCTCCTCGCCCTGAATCTGGACCTGCCAGACCCGCCCGAATTTGTTGAAGTCGTTGACGTAATAGCCGCCCAGGGTGGCCTGCAGGCCGGTGAAGATGTCGCTGACCGCGACCCCGAGTGTCTGCGCCTTCTCACGGTCGATGTTCAGGAAGACCTGGGGGTTATTGGTGGCCCAGGTGGAGAAGACCCGCTGCAGGGTCGGGTCCTGGTTGGCGGCCAGGACCACGGCACGCATCACCGCCGCCAACTCATCCGGCGGCCGACCCTGCAGGTCCTCCAACTGGTACTCGAAGCCGCCGCTTGTCCCCAGACCGACAATCGGGGGCAGGTTGAACGGCATGACGCGTGCAGACGCGATGGCGGCACTTCTGGCCGCGAAGCGACTGATGACCGCGTCAACCTTGAGGTCGGGGCTGGTGCGCTCCGCGAAGGGTTTGAGACGGCCGAGAATGAAGACGCTGTTGGACTGGACAGTGCCGTCGATGATGCTGAAGCCAGGCACGGCAAGCACGTGGGCGATGGCCGGATCCGGTATCAGGATCTCCTCGATCTGCTTGGCCACAGCCAGGGAGCGGTTGACCGAGGCACCCTGGGGCAGCTGAACCTCGGCCATGAAGGCGCCCTGGTCCTCCTCGGGCAGGAAACCGGTGGGCGTTACCTTGAACAGCCAGCCCGCGGCGAGGCCGGCCCCGACGATCAGCACCAGCACCAGCACCGAGAAGCGCACCAGCCGCACGACGATCGCGGCGTAGCCGTCGCGCACCCCGTCGATACCGCGCATCACATAGCCCATGAGCCCGCGCTTCTGTCCACCATGCTTGAGCAGGATGGCGCACAATGCCGGCGACAGAGTCAGCGCATTGATAGCCGAGATCAACATTGAGAAGGCGACCACGGCAGCGAACTGCTGAAACAGCAGGCCGGTTATCCCGGGGATGAAGGCCACCGGCAGGAACACCGACAGCAGCACAAGGGTGATGGCCAGGATCGGCCCGGTGATCTGGGTCATGGCCTTCTTGGCGGCCTCGCGAGGGGACAGGCCCTCGGCCTCCATCAGGTGTTCCACCGCCTCGACCACCACGATGGCATCATCCACCACGATGCCGATCGCCAGCACCACTGCAAGCAGGGAGATGGTATTGGCCGAGAAGCCGATCATGAGCAGGAAGGCAAAGGTGCCCACCAGCGCCACCGGCACCGCGATCAGGGGGATCAGGGTGGCCCTCCAGCTGCCGAGGAACAGGAATACCACGATGATGACCAACACGAAGGCCTCGAACAGGGTGTGGATGACCTTTTCGATACTGGCCTTTACGAAGTCCGTAGTGTCGTAGACGACCGTATACGAGAGGTCGTCCGGGAAACGCTCGGCGAGCCGCTCCATGGCCTTCTTGATGCCGTCGGCCGTGGCCACGGCATTGGCTCCGGGGGCCAGGTAAATGGCCATGGCAGCAATGTCGCCGCCGTCTAGCCGGCTAAACGAATCGCGCTGCTTGGAACCGAGTTCCACCCGGCCGAGGTCGCGGACCCGCACCGTGGAGCCGTCCGGGTTGGCACGCACCACGATATCTTCGAATTCCTTGACGTCGCTGAGCCGGCCCTGGGTCTGAAGGGTGATCTGAAACTGCTGATCCGGGGTCATCGGCTGGGAGCCGATGCGCCCCACCGCGGCCTGGATGTTCTGGCCCTGGATCGCGTTGATCACATCCGAAGGGGTGAGTCCCAGCGCGGTGAGGCGATCCGAAGACAGCCAGATGCGCATGCTGTAATCCAGCGGGCCGAACTGGAACACTTCGCCCACACCGGATATCCGAGCCAGGGTGTCGACCACGTTGATGGTCGCGTAGTTGCTCAGGAACAGCGCGTCGTAGGACCCCCTGGGAGAGGTCAGCGCGACCACCTGGAGCATCGCGGTAGACTTTTTCTTCACCGTCACGCCCTGGCGCCTGACCTCTTCGGGGAGCTTGGCGGTGGCCTGGTTGACCCGGTTTTGCACGTTGACCGTATTGATGTCCGGGTCCGTACCCAGCGCGAAGGATACGTTGAGCGTATAGCTGCCGTCGTTGGCACTGCTCGATTTCATGTACAGCATGTTATCGACGCCGTTGACCTTGGATTCCAGCGGTTGGGCGACGCTGGACTCCACCACCGCCGCGGAGGCCCCGGGGTAGGAAGCAGTCACCGAGACCTGCGGCGGGACTATGTCCGGGAACTGGGCCACCGGTATCTGCGTGACGGCAATCAGTCCGGCGATGGTAATCACCACCGAGATGACGATGGACAGCCGCGGGCGGTCGATGAAGACGTCGGAGATCATTTGCCGCCGCTTCCCTGGACCGTCTCGGCGGTCTGTGCGGGTGTGGCAGTCACGCTCTGCCCTGGCCGGACCTTCTGGATGCCATCGGTGATCACCAGGGCGCCTTCCTCGAGCCCACTGTTCACCACTGCGTCGGCGCCCAGGTTGGCGCCCATCTGGACGCGGCGTACCCGGGCCTTCTGCTCCGCGTCGACGACCAGTACGAACACACCCTGTTGATCAACCTGCAGTGCCGACTGTGGTATCACGATCGCCGCCTGGGGTTCGCCGGCCTGGACCGTAATGCGGACGTACTGGCCGTCCACCAGCACGCCGTCCGGGTTGGGGAGCTCGGCACGCAACGTGACCGTGTCGGTGCCGGCGTCGGTGGTGACGTCGACGAAGTTGATCCGGCCCGGCTGGTCATACAGGCTGCCATCGGAAAGGCTCGCGCGCACCACCACATCCTTGACGTCGGCGCCCTTTGCCTTGATGTCACGCCTGGCCTCGAGCAGCTGGCGCTGTGTCAATGGGAACTGCACGTAGATGGGGTCGTGGCTCACGATCGTCGCCAGCGGATTCGACGACGGTCCGACCAGGTTGCCGACCGTGTACTGGGAAAGCCCGATGCGTCCGGCAATCGGGGCGAGCATCGTTGTGTAGCCCAGGTTCAGCTCGGCGGCAGCCACCGCGGCCTTGGCCTGGGCGATGCTCGCGTGGGCGACGGCGGCCGCCGCCTTGAGCTCGTCCACCTTCAAGCGGGCGATGTTCTTGTTCTTCAGCAGTTCCTGACCGCTGGCGAGCTGGCTGTCCGCGTTCTCCGCCTCGGCCACCGCCTTGGCCAAGTCCGCCTGGCGCTGCTGGACCACCGATTCGAACTGTTCAGGTTCGATCTGGAAGAGTTTGTCTCCGACCTGGACCTGCTGGCCCTCGGTGAACGTGCGTTCCTTCAGGAATCCCTGCACCCGAGCGCGCAGTTCCACTTTGTCCACTGCGACCACGCGGCCGACGAACTGGGCCTGATCTTCCACCGGCCTGGTCACGGCGGGAACGGCGACCACCGCGGGCGCGGGCGGTGCGGCGGTCACTCCGGCCTGCTGCTGATCTCCACAGGCCGCAAGCCCCAGCAGCACGGGGATCAACAGCACATGCGAAAAACCGGGGGCGCCGGTGCGGGGTGCCTGGCGAACGTCGGCAGGTGAGGGGTGTGACCGGGCGCGAGGAAATGGATTCATGGTGTTTCCTGGGGACACGGGACGTTTGGGGCCTATCGTGACGCGGACGAACGCCTGCCTGAACTGCTCAGAAATCGCCGGAGATGATCCCTTACGGCCAAAACATTGTCCAATTGCTGCGGTCGAGCTTGCGGGGCAAGCAGGACTTGTGGAAGTCGGCCGGCTCCGCGGCAGTTTTCCCGAGGTCCGTCGGCCAACCACCGGTCATCCGGTCTTGGTCGAGCCGCCTTTCTAGCAGCATGGATCACGCTGTCGCTGCGAATCAGGATTCCGGCCATTTGACCCAGCGCGGCCTGTCCGCGGCCTTTGCTATCACCGCGTCGAGGTGTTCATCGCGAACCAGCGCCCGAACCACGTAGTGGTCGCGGATGTGGCCCAGATCCTCGATCGAAACCAGGCGTGCGAGGCAGCGACTGCACATCAGTTCTTCGAGGTGCTGGTGGCTTACCGTGAACATCAGGGTCTTCATGGGTCTGCGCCTTCCCGCGGCGCATCGCCAATAGGATCGCGTTGGGTTTCCCGCGCCTGTCGAACCCGGTGGAAAAACGCGCGGACGAGATTGGAACGTGTGACCATCCCGATCGGCGAGCCGTTGTCGTCGATCACGACCAGGCGTTTGACCTGGTGTTCTTTCATCGTTGCTATCGCGCCGTGCAGGGACTCGTTCGCGCCCACGGTGATGACACTGCGCGTCATGACAGTCTGAACCGGTTCTTCGGGTTCGTGCAGTTGCAGCGGCCTGGCGGAAAACATGCATTCGAGCGAACGCCAGAAGCTCTGTGCGGGGTGGTGACAGGGTAGGCCAATCGCGCCGAGCAGATCGGCCTCGGTGATCAGGCCGGTCAAACGGTTATCGCTGTCGACAACGGGCAGGCCGCTGACCCCGTGGTAGAGCATTTTGTCGGCGGCCTCGCCAAGGCTCATATCCGGTCTGATCGTCTCGACCGATTTGCTCATGACATCGTGAACCCGCAGGGTTTCGCGTTCGCGCAACAACGCATGCTTGCGCGCCCTGTCTGCAACCTCGATCAGATCGTTCACGCTCACGTCCACAACATGCCCCATTTCGTCGAGGGCCTGTTCGAAGTCTTCACGTCGCGGAGGCTGCAATTCATCGCGTGACATTTTATGGCCCTCTGAATCCTTGGAACTGCGGGCGAGGCGGCCGGGTGTTCGGATGTCGTCCCAGTCTCGCATCTGCCCATGCCGATAATGATAGCCCGCTTGGCAATTCTGGCCTCGAAGCTGGCGTCAGATACCCGGGTTTTGTAGGAAAAATCTGAATCTGCAGCACCTGCATGACAGGTTTCTTGTCGCATCGATCTTGGTCGGATAGCTTATAACCTGGTACGCCAAGGAACGGCCAACCTATAGCCATGTCAGTGAACTCTCATTATGCCTGCTGTCGGCGAACACCAGGCAAATGCCTTTGGCGGTCATGTGGTGCCCGCTGTCTGTTTGTCCGGCCGCTCCCGCCTGTGGAGCCGAGCACGTATCCATCTGGATCGCATCGGCCAGGGCGCGACACCGCAAGCCGGCAAAGACCATCTTGCCGCCCGGGGAGAGGCCGCAGCTTTGGTTATGCCACGCATGACATGGCGATACGCGTGTCGTTGCACGACCGGTGCCGGTGCCGATTGCAGCGAGTGCGACGGAACAGGTCGCGGTACCTCGCGTAGAGGATAGAACGACAAACACGGCCGGAGTGGGTCCGGCATACCCAGGGAAGGGTGAACGATGCCTCATAGCACGGATGGCGGGGTGACGGAGACCGGGCTGGCCTGCCTGGTGATTTTGGCGCGATACCATGGTCTTGCAGCCGATTTGAGCCAGCTGAGGCATGCACTGGGGATGACCGTTGGGGTTGCCGGCATCGGCGAGATCCTGCGTGCAGGACGGTCACTCGGGCTCAAGATCCGCAATTTCGAATCGAGCTGGGCGCGTCTCGCCAAGACGCCGTTGCCGGCGATCGCCCGGCATGCCGATGGGCACTTCTTCATTCTGGCGGGCGTACAGGGCGACAAGGTCCTGATCCAGGACCCGCTCGAGCCGCACCCGCTGACGCTGCCGCGCGCAATCTTCGAGGAGGCCTGGTCCGGTGATCTGGTCGTGGCTGCCCGGCGGGCCCCGCTGACGGAGTCCAGTGGCGGTTTCGGCTTCACCTGGTTTGTGCCAGCGATCGCCAAATATCGGCGCATGTTCGGCGAAGTCCTGGCGGCGTCTTTTTTCCTGCAGCTGTTTGCGCTGATCACGCCGCTGTTCTTCCAGGTGATTATCGACAAGGTGTTGGTGCATCGGGGACTGACGACCCTCGACGTCCTGGCGATTGGTCTGATGGTGCTGTCCCTGTTCGAGGTTGTGCTTGGTGGGCTGCGCAGCTATGTCTTTTCGCATACCACCAACCGTGTGGACGTCGTCCTCGGTGCGAGGCTGTTTGGTCATCTGCTGCGTCTGCCCCTGGCCTATTTCGAGGCGCGCCGTGTTGGCGATTCGGTCGCCCGCATGCGTGAGCTGGAAAACATCCGCAACTTCCTGACCGGCTCGGCGCTGACCCTGCTGATCGACCTGCTTTTTACCGTGGTGTTCTTTGCGGTGCTGTACTACTACAGTCCAAGGCTGACCGCGGTCGTTGCGGGGACCATCCCGTTCTATACCGGGCTGTCGGTAGGGGTGACACCGATCCTGCGTCGCCGCCTGGAAGAGAAGTTCAACCGTGGTGCAGAAAACCAGGCCTTTCTGGTCGAGTCGGTCAGCGGAATCCAGACCCTCAAGGCTTTGGCGGTCGAGCCGCAGATGCAGCGGCGCTGGGAGGAGCAACTTGCCGGCTACGTAGAGGCCAGCTTCAAGGCTTCGAATCTTGGCAACATCGCCAGCCAATCTGCGGGATTCATCAACAAGGTCAGCGTGGTGCTGATCCTGTGGATCGGCGCGACCCTGGTGATGCAGGGTGAACTGAGCGTGGGTCAGTTGATCGCGTTCAACATGATCGCAGCAAGAATCAGCGGGCCGATCCTGCGCCTCGTCCAGCTGTGGCAGGATTTTCAGCAGGCCGGGATTTCGGTGCGGCGCCTGGCCGACATCCTCAATACGCCGGCGGAGGCCGGTTACAATCCGGGGCGGGGCACGCTCCCGGCACTAAAAGGCGCGGTGCGCCTCGATCACGTCGGCTTTCGCTATGCACCGGACCTTCCCCAGGTGCTGTGTGATGTGTCACTCGACATTGGGCCCGGCGAGGTGATCGGCATCGTCGGCCGCTCTGGTTCAGGTAAGAGCACGCTGACCAAGCTGATCCAACGCCTGTATGTCCCGGAGAGCGGTCGGGTGCTGATCGACGGTGTCGATCTTGCGTTGATCGAACCGGCCTGGTTGCGCCGCCAGGTCGGCGTCGTGCTGCAGGAAAATTTCCTATTCAACCGCAGCGTGCGCGAAAACATTGCCCTTGCAAATCCGGGCATGCCAATGGAGCGGGTGATCGCCGCGGCCAGGCTCGCCGGTGCTCATGATTTCATCCTCGAACTGCCCGAGGGCTACGACACCGTGCTGGGGGAGCACGGCGCGAATCTTTCCGGTGGTCAGCGTCAGCGCATCGCCATCGCGCGTGCGCTGGTCGGCAACCCGGGCATCCTTATCCTCGACGAGGCGACCAGTGCGCTCGACTACGAGGCCGAACGCATCATCCAGCAAAACATGCGCGCAATCTGTCGCGGACGAACCGTTTTCATCATTGCCCACCGCCTGACTGCGGTGCGCCATGTCGACCGCATCCTGGTCGTCGATGCGGGCCGCGTGGTCGAGCAGGGGCATCACGATGACCTGCTGCGACGCCGCGGCATCTACGCACGGTTGTACGCGATGCAAACCGGATTGACGGCTGCCGGGCATTGCGATCCAGTCCCGGCGCCGGCCGGCGAAGGGGTACCACTGGGAGAAAACGCATGAGGAGCAGCGACGAGACCGCGTTTCTGCCGGCCGCGATCGAGATTCAGGAGACGCCACCCGCCCCGGCCGGCCGATCGATCCTGTGGGCCATTCTCGCGTTCTTCACGCTGGGCCTCGTGTGGGCGACGGTCAGTGACGTCGACATCGTGGCTGTCGCTCCGGGGCGCATCATTCCCAGCGGTTACAGCAAGTCGGTGCAGCCGCTGGAGATTGGGAGGGTCACCGCTATCCATGTGCGCGAGGGGCAGGATGTGCAGGCCGACGACGTCCTGATCGAGCTGGATCCGAGCAGCGCGCAGGCTGACGTCGACAGGTTGCTGACAGAGCTTGATACCGCAAAACGTGAAGTCCGCCGCTTCGAAACGCTCTCTGCCTGGCTGCAGCGTGATGAGCCGCCCAGCCCGGTTGAGCAGCGGGCTGCCTCGGACGCCCTTCTGCTCCGTCGATGGCGCGAATTCGAAGACCATATTGCGGTGCTTGAGCGCGAGCGGGACAAGCTGGGCGCCGAGCAGCGCAGTGCACGGCAGCAGGTGGAAAAACTCGAGGCAGTGCTGCCCATCGTCAGTCGACGTGCACGAGACCAGAAGAGCCTGGCTGCGCGGAAGTTGCTGCCAGAACAACAATCCCTGGAGAGCGAGCAACAGCGTCTCGAGGTACATCACGACCTGGCTACACAGCAGGGCCGCGTGGCGGAACTCGATGCCGGCATCGAGCAGCTCAGGGCGCGGATCGAGTTCACCCGCAGCGAATTTCATCGCCAGGTCCTCGAGCGTCTGGAACAGGCGCAGAGCCAGCAGACTGCTGCGCAGCAGGAGTCGCTCAAGGCGGTCGCGCGCCTGAATGCGCGGACAGTCACCGCGCCGGTCGCCGGTGTGGTGCAACAGTTGGCCGTCCACAACACAGGCGCCATTGTTACCCCGGCCGAGCAGTTGATGGTAATCGTACCGCAGAGCGGGGCGATGGAGGTGGAGGCCAATCTCGAGAACAAGGATATAGGTTTCGTGGAAGTTGGTCAGCGCGCCGAGATCAAGATCGATACGTTCCCGTTCACCAAGTACGGGACCATAGCCGGCAAGGTCATTGACCTTTCCAATGACGCTGTGGCCGACCAGCAGGGAGGACTGATCTATAAGATGCGTGTGCAGATGGAACGGTCCGAGATCGACGTGAACGGAAAGTGGGTGCAACTTAGCCCGGGAATGACGGTGTTGGTGGAGTCGATGACCGGCAAACGAAAGATGATCGAGTTCTTTTTGAGTCCGCTGTTGCGGTATACACAGGAGAGCGTTCGAGAAAGATAGGGATAGAGGGCAGTTTGGCGAGGTTCCAAGAATCCGGGGTCGTGAAATAGTGCTCGTAGATGAATCGGAGGTGGAAATGGCGTTTGTGAATGAATATGCCTCGGATGAGGATATTGAAAAGTATGGATTGAAAGAGATTTGGGACAGGTATCACCCTTCCCGAAAAGGACGGTACTTC
>JAJDNF010000025.1 GCA_022340805.1 Chromatiaceae bacterium | reverse complement strand
GGCAGCTGCCAAAGCCGGATCAATCCATTCAGACTGCCTGCCGCAATCAGCCGGGAGTCCGGGCTGGTGGCCAGCGCGCTGCCGCCGCTGGAGCCGTTCGACAGCACCAGGTCGGGGGCACGCTCGGGCAGCGATTCACACCCCGCCAGCAGGATTGCGCCGCTCAGCAGCAACGGCGCCAATACGCGCGGATCAAAAAAAATGCGGGCGCTCATGCCCCCCCCGAGGGATTGCAACAGTGGCAAAGCATAACCCAGGGGCAGCGCCGCGATGCCCGGCCAACGCGCGTTACCTTGCCAGCACCAGCAGGCCGTTGGCCGGAATCACGATGTCCGCCGATGCGGCCAGCCCGTGCATCCCCGGCGCGCCGGCATGCACGCCACCGCCGTTACCGGCCACCCGCGGGTTCGGCCAGTGGTCGTAGGCGTCGCTGTTGAATACCTCGCGCCAATAGCCGGCCAGCGGGAAACCGAGCCGATAGCGGTAATAACTGGTCTCGCTGAGGCTGGCGACGACCAGCACGTCGTACCCGGCGTCCGGGACCCAGCGATGCAGGGCCAGCACCCGGTTGTCGTCGTGCACGTGATACACATGGCACCCGGCCGCCGACAGCCCCCTGTGGTGGCGCCGCACGCCGATCAGGTCCTGCGAGAAGCGCAGGAAATCGGCCATCGAGTGATCCTCGCCGAGGCCGTTCCACCAGATCTGCAGCGGCCCGCCGGGCTCGTCGTGCCACTGCTTGTCCTCGAGGAACTCCTGGCCCATGAACAGCTGCGCGATCCCCGGCGCGGTCACGGTCAGCGCCAGCGCCACCCGCGCGCGGCTGCGCGCATACCAGGAGCGGCTGTCCGAGGGATCGGCGAGGCGTGCAATGCGCTGGCCGCGACCGCTGTAGACCAGGTCGTGGTTCTCGGTGCACTGCACCGCGCGCCACGCATCGCGCAGCCGCGACTCGCTCAACGCACGCCCGATCCGCTGCATGTCGACGAACGCATCGCCGCCAGCCGCCGCCTGACCGACCGCGCCGCGCACAGCCTCGCGCAGGCCGTCGTGCTGCATCGCGTCGAAACCCGCTCCGCCCGCCGCGGTCGGCTGCACGATCTGGCCGTCGACCGGCCAGTGTTCGGCGATATGGATCGCCTCGGGTTTGACAAATCGGCAGGTATCCGTGATGTAGCGGCACAACAGCCAGCCGTGCTCGCCGCCTTCGTTGCGGATCACGCTGACCTCGTCGTAGCGGAATCCGTCCGCGTGGTACTCGGCGAGATAGAACAGCGCATTGTCGATCAGGAACTGTTTGACCTCATCCTTCCAGTACGCAAAGACCAGGCCGCCCGCCCAGCCGCGATCGGTGAAATACAGGCTGTTGTTCTGGCTGTCGCGCGGCTGTTCGTCGAAGAAGTACATACCGCGCTTGGTGAAATTGCCCCCGGCATGGTTGTACACCACGTCGAACAGCACCGCGATGCCGTACAGGTGACAGAGATCCACCAGCATGCGCAACTGATTCGCCGTCCCCTCGATATCCCGACGGGCATACGCAGGCAGATCCGGCCGGATCTCGTGCAGCAGGCGGTTGGCGGTCGCCAGGTAGGCGTCCAGTGCCGGGTCACCCCGGCCCACGCCGTAGTCCATCTCCGGCGAGAAGTAATCGACCCCGTTGTAGCCGAGGCTGAACATGGTCGGGAACTCGACCACCGGCAGGGGCTGGATGGCGTTGATGCCAAGTGCCTGCAGGTACGGCAGCCGGGTCAGCACATCGAGGAAGGTCCCGTGGCTGCGGCCCTCGGGGATAAACCAGGTGCCGACGTGCAGCTGATAGACGATCAGTTCGTGGAACGTCGGCGGGCGGTAGCCGGCGTCGTGCCAGGTGAAGCGCGCCGGGTCGATCAGCAGGCAGTGGCTGTCGGGCCATGCCGGGACATCGCTCAGCTCGCGTGCATACGGATCGCGTTTGACACCCTCGCCGCCGCCTGCGGGCCCGACGACGTAGAACAGGTAACGTGCGCCGTGCCGAATGCCGGGCACGAAGCCGGCCCACATCCCGCCCTGCAGCGGCTGCAGCCGGGCCTCGCGCTGGTGGTGCCAGGTACCGCTCGGGTCCTGCACGAAATTGAACCGCAGCCGGACCTCGCGCGCCGCCGGGGCCCAGGCCTTGAACGTCGCGCCCGAGCCGTCGCCGAGCAGATTCGCCCCGAGGGGTATCGGGCCGGGCAGGTTCTCGACCCCGAGCATCGCCATGTCATCCATAACCAGCCTCCAAAGGTGACGAACGTCGTCGCTGCACGGCTCAACCGGCGGCGCAGTCCAGGAGCGTTCCGCGACATCTTGCCGCCGCCCGACGATAGCGCGAATCGCAATGCACGCGGATCAGATAACAGTAGTCCTGCGCGCCACATGCCGCCAGCCAATTCGCCGCCGCCGGCACCCGACCCAACACCCCGGTCATGTTTGACGGGTCGCGCATTCAACAGCGCGGTTCAGGCGGGCGATGTGCCAGTGGGTTTGAGCACGACGTCCTGCACCCATCCGGCAATCCAATCGCTCGAGGAAGTGGTCCGCCGGGTCAAGGACGCCGCCTGCTACCGGCGCGCGTACTGGTCGACTGAGTCACGGCGATACGTCGCTTTCGATCCGGCGTCAGCAGGGTCCAATCGCCGTTCGAGCCCGGCGGCCGGCCGCCCGGTACGACAACCACCGCGGCACCTGGAGCAACCCGCTTTGGATCGCCCAATCCCATGGCCGTAACGATCGGATCGACAGGCCAGGCGCCCGCCATCAGATCCGCAAACCCCACCTGGGGCCGTAAAATCGGGTCCAAAGGCCGGGGCCAAGTCGTGAACCAGCACACATTCTCGGAAAAAGCCCCACAAAGTGTGTGGTGCGTCACCAACCGACCGCAGTGCGGCCCCTAATATCCCAACCTGATTTAGGTTAATAAGCCAGGAGATTTGCTGCTCCTCCCGGCCATCTCTACAACATCAACAAAAAGGGGGAGTTATGAACTCCACAAGCCACTCGCCACGCCGGATCTCGCGGCATCTTTCGGTGATCGCGATCGTGCTCGCGTCACTGCCTGCGGTCGCCTGGTCCGCCGATCTCGACATCGACTCGGCCAGCTGGGACGACGGACGCAATCTACTCACCGTTCGTGGGAGCGGCCAGAGCGGCCAGACCGTCACGGTCGCGAATGCCTACGACCTGAACCAGACTGTGGCCACCACCGGGGTCAGTCGCAGCAGTTGGCGCACCAGAACGAGGCAGCTCAATCCAGTTCCGTGCCGCGTGCGTGTCACCCAGACCGGTGGACAGTCCGCAGAGGCCGACGTGCAAAACGCGCCAGCCAATTGTGCGCCCAGCGCACCGGGTGGCAACCAGGCCCCGATCGCCAACGCCGGACCTGACCAGACCCTGACCCTGGCCGTCGGCCAGACCACGGTCGCGGTGACCCTGGATGGCGGCGCCTCCACCGACCCGGACGGCAACGTCACCCGCTATATCTGGAGCGGCAACCCGAATCCGACCGACGTGACCAGCCCGACCATCAACCTGGACGTCGGCAGCCACACTTTCAGCCTGGTGGTAACCGATAACGACGGCGCCAGCAGTACCGCCGATGCGGTCACGATCATGGTGAACCCGGCACCGAACCAGGCCCCGATCGCCAACGCCGGTCCGGACCAGACCCTGACCCTGGCCGCTGGCCAGACCACAGTGAACGTCACTCTTAACGGCGGCGCCTCCACCGACCCGGACGGCAATGTCACCGCCTACACCTGGAACGGGACCCCGAATCCGAACGACGTGACCAGCCCATCCGTGAACCTGGCCGCAGGCAGCTATACATTCAGTCTGGTGGTGACCGACGACAACGGCGCCAGCAGTGCGACCGACACTGTGGTGGTCACGGTCAACGAAGCCCTGGCGGCCGCCTGCGACCCTGCCAACCTCGAGCTGTCGATCAACTCGACCAGCCAGGATGGTTGCCCAGATGCCGCGGTCCCGCAACAGGCGCAGGTTCCCAATACCAACTACAGCGTGTTGGCGATCAACGACCTCGGCATGCACTGCGGCGATCTCGACACCCGTATCGCCAGCATCCTGCCGCCGTTCCAGGTGCTGCTCGCTCAGGTCGTTCAGAAAGGCGGTACCCCGACCCTCAACCCGGCCAATGTGACCGTGTACTACTCAGCGGTCGCGAACCCGAACGACCCGATCCTGAGCAGCGAGGTGTTCGACGGTGTCCTTGAAAATGGTGACACCTACAAGACCAACTTCTGGAACGGCGTCAACCAGGGTACCTATGATCCCTTCTACCCTGGCGGCCTGGGTATCACCCCGCTCGGAAGCGGTGGCTTCCCGGTCACCGCGGACGTCGGCCTGCCGGTACCCAACGTCGAGGACTTGTACATCGGTGCTGACGGTGTCGTGAACAGCGGCGACGAATCGCTTACTGCAGTGCAGCACACCATGTCCGGTATCTCCGCACCCTACGCGGCCAACGCCCCGCAGGAGGCAAAAGAGCACTATGTCGACAAGCCGTTCTTCGTGAACTTCCCGTTCGGTTATGTCGCGAAAGACGTCAACTGGTTCGAGGGTGCGGGCGTGCCGTTCGCGGCCTTCGACGACAACGGGCGCGAGAATGCCTACCCGCTGGTGCGGGTCCAGGCCAAGAACGGCGATACCGTGCTGTCGACAGTGGATACCGTGCTGCCGATCTCCGGCGAGGCAAGCTGCACGAATTGCCATGCCGATCCGGCCGATGTGCAGAACAGCCGCAGCAGTGCGCCGACCGACGCGCTGCTCGCCGCCGGTCTGCGGGTCGTGACCAGCATGGACGATCCGGACGACACCATGCCCCACCGGGTCAGCGTGGAGTACGCGGCAGATATCAATACCCTGCGTCTGCACGACCTCAAGCATGGTGCCAACTACGTCGCGCCGGCGGCTGACGGCGTGGCTACTGCCGATCCGTGCAAAATTGGTGTCGTCGAAGGCGTTGATTACGGTGAAAACGGCACGGACAGCTGCCTCACCAACCAGGCGCTGGTGCAGGACAAGCCGGTCGTCTGCCAGGTGTGTCACTACACCCCGGCGCTGGACCTCGCGCATGTCGGTCCGATGACCGGCCCGGCAGGCTCCAACGCCAACGGCCGCAACCAGCTGGCGCACAAGAGCAACTCCAACGTGATGCACAGCCATCATGGGCAGTTCGCGAGTCTGTTCCCGCCGATACCGGCACCGGATCAGGATCCCAGCACCGGCACCATCAACAACCATAACGAACGCCTCACCGCGCTCGAACAGAACTGCTACCAGTGTCACCCGGGCAAGAACACCCAGTGCCTGCGCGGCGCGATGTTCAACGGCGGCATGGTGTGCAGCGACTGCCACGGCAGCATGCAGCAGGTAGGTGCGGACTTCTCGGCCGACGTCTCGCCGAGCAACCCGGGTGCGTTCGTGCTGGATCAGGGCAACTTCTACGATCCCAACAGCGCCCAGCCGCGTACCCCGTGGGCCAACGAGCCGGGCTGCGGCTCCTGCCATACCGGTGACGCCGTCAGCAGCCTGGCCGGGGCGCCGGGGACGGTCACCAATACCGTCGACACCAACGGCAACGACGACGGTATCCGTCTGCGCCAGGCGTTCAAGACCGGGGATGCCAAGGCCACCCCGATCGTGCCGGGCAACAAGCGCTTTGCCGAACCGGAGGTGCCGGCCGATTTCAACGGCTTCGCCAACCCGGGTGCCGGCAACCCACAGCTATACCGGGTCAGCACCGGCCATGGTGGCGTGATGTGCGAGGGCTGCCATGGAGCAACTCACGCGGAGTGGCCGAACGCCAACCCGAATGCCAACGACAACGTCACGTCCAAGCAACTGCAGGGCCATACCGGCACCATCTCGGACTGTGCCACTTGCCATGTGACCAGCCAGCTGCCGAGCAACACCCAGGGCGGTCCGCACGGCATGCACCTGGTCAACGACTCGCGCTTCTGGCGTGAGGCGCACAAGGATGCGGCAAAGCAGCAGAACGGTCGGCCCGGCGGCGGCACCTGCGGTGCCTGCCACGGCAGCGACCATCTCGGAACCGTCCTGTCACGCGCTACAGAAGATCGCAGCTTCAACGTCGAGAGCCGTGCCCGCACCGTGGTGGCCGGCGAGCCGGTCGGCTGCGGGCTGTGCCACAGCGTGAGCAAGAGCTTCGGACGCTAGGAGATCAGGGAGGTATCCGACCCGCGACGGCAGGGACGCCGTCAAACAACGCTGCACGCTGCAGCAGCGGTCGGATCACTACCACCCCTTTTGCCCTTCCCACCCCCTGGGAAGGCTTTTTTTTGTGCCCCAATCCGCGTGTAGCCTGTGCCGTGCGCACCTTGCGAGAACCACGGGCATGCCGCGGCCGCGCTAACCTGCAAATTGCATGAAGGGTCTGGGAATCAGGGTGTGATGGGCAAAGCAGTTAGGCTGATCGGCGGAAAAAGCATAGCCGAAGCTATGCTTTGAGCGGGATCGGCACAAATGCAAAGTCCAGCGCGGCCTGAGTCCGGACAGCACAAACTTTCACGTCGAGTACCAGGGCCGAAGAACGCATCGAACGCCTTCCGGATGCCACGCAACACCATGTGCCCGTCCGCCTTCATGCAACTTGCAGGCTAAGATCCACCTTGATGACGGCGCCGTCGGAGCCGAGTCCGCGGAGACGACCCAAGACATGTACCGAAACGTGATGCAGATCATCAGAACCCTGCTGTCCTTGGCCCTGGCGGTCGTGCTCGTTGCGCACACCGCCCTGGGCGAAGGGTTGACCGCGGTACCCGATGGCCTGCAGGCCGAACTGAGCCTGCCGGACCTGCATGGCGAACAGCGCTCGCTGGTCGAATTTCGTGGTCAGGTCGTATTGCTCAGTTTCTGGGCGAGCTGGTGCACGCCCTGTATCCAGGAGATGCCGAGCATCCAGCGCCTGCAACAGCGCCTGCACGGCCGGCCATTCGCCGTGCTGGGCGTCAATGTCGGCGAACGCGAACGCCGGGTACAGACCGTAGCCAGACAGCTCGGCCTGGACTTCCCGGTGCTGCTCGACCGCGACAGCAGCGAGTTCAAGCGTTGGGGTGGCGAGGTGTTACCCACCAGCTACGTCCTGGACAGTGCCGGGGCGGCGCGCTTCGTTGCCCTCGGCCCGCTGGACTGGGACGCAGCAGACGTCGTCGACACGCTGAAGGCGCTGCTGCCGCCCTCGCCTGGCGTGCGCGCGGCGCAGCGGTAGGGTGCAAAGGCGCAGCCGATGGCCAGGGGTGTGTCGTCGACATCCGGTGCATTACGGCTTGCGCCTGATGCACCCTACGCGAGTGGCAACACCACGCGCCGACACAGGCCCCAACAATGAGGGGACGGTACGATGCTGGTAGCATGCAATGAGCGGCGCGAATTGCACCGCATCCACCGTTACCCGGTGCATCACGGCTCGCGCCTGATGCACCCTACGCGAGTGGCAACATCACGCGCCGACACGGGCCCCAACAATGAGGGGACGGTACGATGCTGGTAGGGTGCAATGAGCGGCGCGAATTGCACCGCATCCACCGTTACCCGGTGCATCACGGCTTGCGCCTGATTCACCCCGCAGCGTGCCAGACGGATTGACGTCCTACCCTAAAACCTGGTCTGCAACGAGGCACCGAGAAACGGCGCGTTGGACAGGTCGCTTTCGCTGACACGCCGGCCGGACGCGTCCTCGAGTCGCAGGCTGCCACCGACCCTGGCCCCACCGAACATGCTGAGCTTGGTGTCGGGTGAAAACACATATTCCGCGACGGCAAACAACGGCACGGCCCGGTCTTCGCCAACCCCGCCCGCTGCCACGCCGTCGTCGTCGAGGCGGAAGCGGGTCTTTTCGTAGCGACCGCCGAGCACGAACTGCCAACTGGGCGAATAGGCCCAACGCAGCTGCAGCCCGGGGCCGCGGCTTGCCGCGAAACCGCGGCCGGTCTCCAACGATAGCTGGTCGCTGATCTTCCAGTCGATGATCAGCACCGGGAAGATGCTTGCATCGTCTTCGAGCTCCGAAAACACCCCCATACCCGGGCCGATCGTCAGCCTGTCACTCACGCGATATGCGGCCCCTGCCAGCAGGCCGGCGGTCTGGCCGTCGCCAAGTGATGCACCGGACTCCGCGTTGAAGCGCAGCGAAGGGATGCCATACAGCGTCCACGCGTCGTTGAGGGCATATTGAACCGGCGCACTGACGCGCAGATCCCGAATCCGCCCCCAGGGGTCCAGCCCACCGAAGCCCGCACTGCCGGAGAAGTCGTAACGGTCCTCCCCGTAGCCGAGCGACATTCCCAGGCGCCAACCGCTGGCCAAGCTCATGGAGCCCCCGCCCTCCACGAAGAAGCGGTCGACCTGCATGTCCCCGCCGGTATCGACGGAGGTATCGGACTGGTACAAGGCCCCGGCCTCACCTGTCCAGCGCCAGGCGCCGTCGCCACGCGAGGGCTGATCGGCGCTAACCACACTCGCGCTGGCAAGCAGCAACAGGCCTGCGTACAGCGGGGAACCTTTCTTCATGACCGGGCCTCTCGTCTGGGTTGATTTTCGACAGCCGCATTGTGCCGACATGGCTGCGACATGCAACCGCGGCGAATCCGCGGAAGACCAGACTGAACGCGCACACCCGACGCGCCGGGTTCGCAATCGGGCAACCGCGCCGTCAGGCTGGCGCATGCCGGCAGCGCGTCGCGACCGACAGCAGCCGCGCGCCGCGGACCTTACCCGATTCAGTACATGCGATGTCGAAACAGCCAGCCGGCCGCGGTCAGGCTGACTATCCCGATCAGCGCCATCGGCCAGTACTGGTCGACCAGCGCTGCATACGAGTAGCCCTCGAGGAACACGCCGCGCAGCACGACCAGGAAATAGCGCAACGGGTTGATCAGCGTGATGGTCTGGATCGGCTCGGGCATGTTGGCAATCGGCGTGGCGAAGCCGGACAGGATCACCGATGGCACCAGGAACAGGAAGGCGCCGAGCAGACCCTGCTGCTGGGTAACCGATAGCGACGAGATCATCAGGCCCACCCCGACCGCGGAACCCAGGAACAGCAGCATGCCCAGGTACAGCGCGCCGATGTCGCCGCGCAGCGGCACGCCGAAGCCTTGCACCGCGATCAGTATGATCAGGCTGCCCTGCAGCACGCCGATCAGGATGCCCGGTATGGACTTGCCGATCAGGATCTCGACCGGTCGCAGCGGCGTCACCAGCAGCTGATCGAAGGTGCCGGCCTCGCGTTCGCGCGCTACCGACAACGCGGTCACGACCAGCGTAACCACCAGGGTCAGCAGGCCGACGATCCCGGGCACGATGAACCAGCGCGATTCCAGGTTGGCGTTGTACCAGGGCCGCATCTCGAGCTGCACCGGCGGCTGCGGACCGCCGTGGCGCCTCGCCCAGGCCAGGTTGAAGTCCGTGACGATGGTGCGCACGTAGTTCAATGCCAGCATCGCGGTGTTGGAGTTACGCCCGTCCAGGATCAGCTGCAACTGGCCGCTGTCGCCGCGCAACACGTCACTGCTGAAGCCGCGCCCGATATGCAGCACCAGCAGCGCCGTGCGTTCGTTGATCAGCGGCGCCACCTCGGCATCGTGACTGATCGTCGCCACCACCTCGAAATTGCGCGAACCCTGAAAGTGCGCGATCAGCTCGCGCGCCACCTGGCCACGGTCCTCGTCGTAGATCGCGACCGGGGCATGCTGCAGATCGTAGGTCGCCGCAAAGCCAAACACCAGCAGCTGCGCGATCGGCGGCCCGATCAGCACGAAACGGCTGCGCTTGTCGCGCAGCAGTGCGAGCAGTTCCTTCAGCGCCAGCGCCAGGATGTGCTGCCACATGTTTCCTACTCCAGGCTCTTGCGCGCCTTGCGCCGCAGTACCGCGAACAGCACCAGCATCATCAGCAGCAGCGCTGCGGCGTTACCGAGCACCACCGGCCAGATGTCGCCGGCCATGAACAGCGACTGCAGGATCGCGACGAAATAGCGCGCCGGTACGATGTGCGTGATCACCTGGATAGGCGCCGGCATGGAGCCTATGTCGAAGATGAACCCGGACAGGATGAAGGCCGGCAGAAAGGTCACCAGGATCGCGATCTGGCCGGCAACGAATTGGTTGCGCGACACGGTGGAGATCAACAGCCCCATCGCCAGCGCGACCAGCATGAAGATCGCCGACGCGATCAGCAGCAGCCAGAAGGAACCCTGCAGCGGCACGTCGAACTGCCAGCGCGCCATCGCGACGCTCAGCAGCATGCCGCCCATGCCGAGCACGAAGTACGGCATCACCTTGCCCAGCAACAGTTCGCGGATGCGGATCGGCGTGACCATCAGCGCCTCCATGGTGCCGCGTTCCCACTCACGCGCCACGACCAGCGCGGTCAGCAACGCGCCGATCAGGGTCATGATCACCGCCACCAGCCCCGGCACGAGGAAGTTACGGCTGCGCAGCGCCGGGTTGAACCAGACCCGCTGCTCCACCGCCACCGGCATCTTCAGCTCCTGGCCGCGCGCGGCCGCATAGGCCAGCAGCCAGCTCTGCCAGGCGCCCTGCACATAGCCCGAGGTGATGCGCGCCTGGTTGGCATCGACGCCGTTCAGGATCACCCCAACCGGGGCATCGCCGCGCGCCAGCAGGCGTTTGCTGAAGTCGGCGCGCAGCCACACGATCGCATCGATACGCTGCGCCGCCAAGTCCCGCTCGGCGCTCTGGATGTCGGTGTAGTAGCGCGGGCTGAAATACTCCGATTGGTCGAACGCCGCGGCGAAGCTGCTGCTGTTGGCATCCGGGTGTTCCAGCACCAGGCCCAGCGGAATGTGTCTGGCGTCCAGCGAGACGCCGTAGCCGAACAGCAGCAACAGCACCACCGGCATCACGAACGCGATCGCGATGCTGGACGGGTCGCGAAGGATCTGCAGGCTCTCCTTGCGCACCATGCCCTTCAGGCGCATCAGCGCACCGCCGCGCGGGGTGCTCATGCCGCCGCCCCGCTGCTCTCGGCGCGCCGTTCGATCAGGCCGATGAACGCATCCTCCATGCTCGGGTCCGGCAGTTGCGGCGTGCGGAAGCGCGCCTTCATCTCGGCCGGTGTGCCCTGCGCCAGGGTCTCGCCCTCGGCCATGATCAGCAGCCGGTCGCAATAATTCGCCTCGTCCATGAAATGCGTGGTCACCAGCACGGTCACGCCGGACTCGGCGAGCAGGTTGATACGCTGCCAGAACTCGCGCCGCGCCAGCGGGTCGACCCCGGATGTGGGTTCGTCGAGGAACAGGATGTCCGGCTCGTGCATCAGCGCGGCGGCGAGCGCGAGGCGCTGCTTGTAGCCCAGCGACAGGTCGCCACTGGGCAGGTCGGCGTAGTCGGCCAGGTCGAACCCGTGCAGGGCCCACTGAATACGTGACGCGCGCCGGGCGCGCGGCAGATTGTAGGCATTGGCGAAGAACGTCAGGTTCTGGCGCACGCTGAGATGCACGTACAGCGAAAAGCGCTGCGCCATGTAGCCGATGCGCGCGCGTGCCTGTGCCGCGGCGTGACGCAGGTCGTGTCCGGCCACGCGCAGGCTGCCCGCGGAGGCAGGCAGCAGGCCGCACAGCATGCGAAAGGTGGTCGACTTGCCCGCGCCGTTGGCGCCGAGCAGGCCGAACACCTCGCCCTGGCGCACCTCGAAGCTGACCCCCTTGACCGCATAGAAGGCGCCGAAGCGGCGCTGCACCTGGTCGACCGCGATCACCGCAGGGTCTTCGGCCCGTGCGACGCGCCTGGTGCTGCCCTGCATCGCAGCGGCGGTATCCACCGCATCCGCCGCGCCGCCGCGCAGGCGCATGACAAACGCATCCTCGAAGCGTGCCGCGACCGGCTGCACCTGCAGCCCGGGTATCGTCTCGCCCAGCGCACGCAGGTCCGGCGGGGCCGCCTCACGGCTGACCACACGCACGCGTTCGCCCTCGATGATCGCGTCGACCACACCGGGCAGACGCGCCAGCAGCATCTGCAGGCGGCGCTTGGGCAGATTCGCGGTCAGCGAGTAGCTGTGCCCGGCCAGCGGGCCGCTGAAGTCTGCCGGGCTGCCGTGACCGAGCAGCCGGCCCTGGTGCAGCAGGATCACCGCGTCGCAGCGCTCGGCCTCGTCGAGATAGGCCGTGCTCAGCAGCACGCTGGTGCCGTGCTCACGCACCAGGCGGTAGACGATCGACCACAGCTCGCGGCGCGAGACCGGGTCGACACCGACCGTCGGTTCGTCCAGCAACAGCAGGCGCGGTGGCGATACCAGGGTGCAGGCCAGGCCGAGCTTCTGTTTCATGCCGCCGGACAGGCGCCCCGCCAGGCGCCCGGTAAAGGGCGCCAGCCCGACCATGTGCAGCAGCTCGGCGAAGCGTGCCGGACGCTGCCCCGGCGGCACGCCCTGCAGATCGGCGTACAGGTCCAGGTTCTCCTGCACGCTCAGGTCTTCGTACAGGCCGAAACGCTGCGGCATGTAACCGATCGATGACTGCACCGCAAGCGGGTCGTGTGCCACATCGATGCCGAGCACTTTGAGCATACCGGCGTCGGCCGAGACCAGCCCGGCAGCCAGGCGCATCAGCGTGGTCTTGCCGGCCCCGTCCGGGCCGATCAGCCCGGTGACCTGGCCCGGCCTGATCTGCAGGCTGACATCTTGCAGCGCGGCGATCGCGCGCGCGCCGCCATGGAAGGTCTTGCTGACGCCGGCCAGCTCCAGCGCCGGCTGGCTGGGCGTCTGCGCGGTCACCTCAGGGCTTCCGGCAGGGTGGCGCGCTGTCGCCGCCCGGCGCGGCCTGGTCGAGCGGGATCGTGACCGTGGCCGGCATGCCGAGGCGCAGCTCGCCCCGCGGGTCGCACAGGAACACGCGCGCCTGGTAGACCAGCCGGGTACGCAGATCCGGGGTCTCGACATTCTTCGGCGTGAACTCCGCAGTCGGCGAGATGAAGCCGACCCAGGCCTCGTAGCGCTTGCCCGGAAAACTGTCGGTGCTCACCTGGGCGCGCATCCCGGGCGCGACGCGCCCCAGCTGCGGGCCCGGCACATACACCCGCACCCACAACGGCTCGGTCATGGCCAGGGTCAGCACCGGGGTCTGCGGGCCCGCCATGTCACCGGGCTCGAGGATCCGGTCGCGCACGATCCCGGCCGCTGGAGCGCGCAGGGTCGCATCGTCGAGCTGCTGCTGGGCCAGCGCCAGCTCGGCCTGGCGGCCGGCCAGCTCGGCGCGTGCCTGGGCGATGTCCTCGGTGCGCGGGCCCGCCAGGGCCAGGGCGAAGGTCTCCATTGCCGCGCGCGCCTCGGCCTCGGCGGCGTCCGCGCTGGCCTTGGCCTGGTCGACATCCTCCGCGGCGGTCAGCTTCTGCGGTGCCAGTTTCTTCAGCCTTGCATAACTGATCTGGGCGATGCGCGCCTTCGCCTGCAGCGCGTCGGCCTGCGCCTGGGCGATACGGATCTCCTGCGGACGACTGCCGGCCTCGAGCCTGCCCAGCGCGTGCGCCGCAGCCTCGACTGCGGCCTTGGCGGCCGCGACACCGGCCCCCAGTTTTTCACTGCGCAGACGCGCGAGGGTCTGCCCGGCCTGCACCGCGTCACCCTCCTCGACCAGGATCTGCGCGACGTGTTCCGCGCTGTCGAACGCCAGGTCCACCTCGCGCAGATCGACATTGCCATACAGGGTCAGCCCGGTCGCGTCCGCTGGGGCGGACTGGTTGCGATTCCACAGATAGCCCCCCGCCGCGGCCAGGGCCAGCACGATCAGGATGGGCAGCACAGATTTCTTGTTCACGCGACCTGTTCCTTGTCCCGGACATCCGGGGCGAATTCGGCAAGCGCCGCCCGGACCCGGACCACCGGCCCGGCCGGCCAGCGGCCTGCCCGTTACGACAGGTCCAATTGTTTCACCGATTCCGCAGGGTTTCACGCTGGTCCTGCGCGGCGCGTGGCGACAATGGCCGCCGTCACCCGCCCGAGTGCATTGCAGTGCCCTGGATCACGCTGGCCAGACCGATGCTTGCACGGTGCCGCAGGCAACAGTCCGTAATACCTCGTAACCGCAGCGAAATCCCGTTAGCCCGGCTGCTAATTAAGCTTTTAGTCAAGTAGAGGGTTAATTGTCGGCAGGCGATTGTCTGTCAACGCGACCCGAACGAGTCTGGAGATACAGCGATGACCAAGCGGAAACTGATGATGATGGCCAGCGCGCTGTTTATTACCCTCAGCGCCCCCTTTTTGCGGACGAGAGCGAGCTTTCCGAACTGGAGGTTGCCGGCCTGACGTTCATGCGCGAGGAAGAAAAGTTGGTGCGTGATGTCTATGCAGAGCTCTACCAGTACTACAAGGAACGCGGTACCGAATTGATCATTCTCGCCAATATTACCGCCTCCGAACAGCGCCACATGGACGCGATGCTCGGTCTGCTCGAGGCATATGCGCTCAACGACCCGGCGGCAGGCCTGCAATCGGGTGAATTCGATAATAGCGCGCTCGCCGCGCCGTATAAGAACCTGGTGTCGGATAGCGAAACCAACGATACGATTCTCGGCGAACCGACCAGCGGCGGCAAAGTCAGTCCCGAGGCGGCACTGTATGTCGGCGCCTGGATAGAAGAGCGCGACATGATCGACATCATGCACGCGATCGCGGCCACCAGTCGCGCCGATATCGTCGGCGTCTACAGCAATCTGCTGTGTGGTTCGCGCGAGCACCTGCGCGCCTTCGTAACACACCTCGGCACAGACAGCTATCAGCCCCAGCTACTGTATTCCGCAGCGGATGCGGGCAGCGATGTGCAGCCGGCAGAGACACTGGAATACTGGCTGGGTGACGAGTCAGACGCGATCTGCATGTAGGTAGCAAGGAACTTGGAGCGGGTTGCCGCCCGCCGTTGCGCGGGCGTCATCTTTACCCGCAGATTGCATGAACGCGGACGGCGCGTTGCGTTGCGTGGCATCCGCAGGGCGCTCGATGCGTTCTTCGGCCCTTGCATTCGACGTGACAGCCTGTCCTGTTCGGGCTCAGCCGGCCAACGATCAATCCGGGCCGTCGCTCGTCCAGGCACGCCTGCGCTTGCTGCGACGCCGCTCATCCGCATGCGGCGCGCTTCGGGTCAAGCTGCGGCTGATCAAATCCACTCCGTGCAGATTTGTCACTCAGGCCATAGCCATGGCTATGCCAGTATGCGGCAAGATCACCCCGGACACTGGTGCAAGCTGCAGGCTGGTGGCAACGCTGATGGACCCGGGGCGGGCACGTCGCATGCGCCCGCCCCGCTGCAATCATTCCACGGCTTTCTTGGCCTTGTCATAGGCCTCTTCGGCGCCTTCTTTGGTGGCGTCCCAGGCCTTCTCGCTTCCCTCTTTCGTCGCGTCCCAGGCCTTTTCGGTGCCTTCCTTGGTCGCATCCCAGGCCTTCTCGGCAGACTCCGACGTCGCCTCACCTATCGCCGATGCTGCCTCGGAGGTCTCCTTTCCCGCCTTGTCCCAGCTGCCGGCCTGTGCAGACAGGGAGACGGCGCCGACCACTGTCAGTATCAGAACCGCCGGTACGAAACCGAGTTTGCTCGAAGATACATATGCCATCTTTCAGTTTCCTGTGTTTGTCGGTTGCTTTGGGTGTCGTCGTGCTTTTACGACGCGGCCAGTATAGGCCCACGCAAGGGTTTTTCTACATGGTCCATTGCGCAATTCGACATGCCTTCAGCCGCGACGGCCGCAACGAACTCCATCCCAAGTATCAGGCCCGTTCCCGCATCGGTGACTGCAATGCCATTGAAATCACCATCCGCCTCAGTGCGAACCGGTGCGTCATTCAGCCGAAACAGCAGCCATGCCTCGTTTCGCTCGTATTCATCGGGATTGATCGGCAATGCGTGCTCCCCTTTATGCAACCTGACTACAAAATTTCCCAGATGTGTCCGATATCCCTGCCGCAATGGTGTCGTGTATCTTGGCAGGCATAAGCGTAGAGCCTTGATTTGACACGACTAGCCTATGGATAACGGGACGAATATCGCAGCGCGCAAAGTGGACACGCGGCGACCGACCGCCCTGAGAAGCGGGAAAGCATAGCAGCCATTCATCACGTGCCGTCGGTCTGGCAGCAGTAGATCGATCACCGACTGCCGCAGCGCACAAACCGACCGTCAGCTCGCTCGGAAGCGGTCGTTCACACCAATCCGGGCGGCCGCCGGAACGGGCCAGGAACTGAAACTCCCGCGCCAACGACCAGCGGCTGCAAGATGGCCGGAACCGGACATTATTGCCGAACGCCAGACGTTGTTCTCGGTTAGTTCTGCGAGCAGGGTTTGGCGTGCATCAGACTCTCCCCTACACTGCACGTCGCTAGCGTAGCCCAAGGCGTCGTCGGTCAGCACGTTCGCTATATACCGGATTGCCGACCCCAACGGCCGACAAGCTCGGGTGCGCCTGCGTTCTTGTGAAAGAAACTAAACCAATACAGATTTGGAGGAGATCACCAATGCTCAAGCCACCGACCCTGCGGACGCTCGCATGTCTCGCAGTTGCGTTGCCCTTACTGTCTGGCCCGCTCCAGGCCGCGGAAGCGCAACCCGCCTCCGGAACAGCGGCTGCGAACAAACCCAACATCTTGGTTATCTGGGGTGATGATGTCGGCCAACAAAACATCAGCGCCTATCACCGGGGAATGATGGGCGGTCGTACGCCAAACATTGACCGAATCGCCAACGAAGGCGCCATCTTCACCGATTCCTACGCCCAGCAAAGCTGCACTGCCGGCCGCGCTTCATTCATTCTCGGCCAGCACCCGTTCCGTACCGGTCTGTTAACCATTGGCATGCCAGGCGCCAAGCAAGGTATCCAGGACAAGGATCCGACCCTTGCGGAGCTGCTGAAGAAGCACGGCTATGTCTCCGGGCAGTTCGGCAAGAACCACCTCGGCGACCGTGACGAGCACCTGCCGACCAATCATGGTTTCGACGAGTTTTTCGGCAATCTCTACCACTTGAACGCAGAAGAAGAACCGGAGAGCCAGTTTTATCCGAAGGATCCGGAGTTTCACAAGAAGTTTGCTCCACGTGGCGTTCTGCACACCTTTGCCGACGGCCGGATCGAAGACACCGGCCCTTTGACCAGCAAGCGCATGGAAACTGCCGATGACGAGTTTCTCAAGGCCAGCCTCGATTTCATCGAAAGGGCCCATGCGGCGGGCAAGCCTTTCTTCGTCTGGCACAATTCAACCCGCATGCACGTCTGGACTCACCTAAGCGACAAGTACAAAAACAAGTCCGGATACGGCCTCTATGCCGATGGCATGATGGAGCTGGACGACGGTGTCGGCGCACTGCTCGACAAGCTGGATGAGCTCGGTATTGCCGACAACACCATCGTTGTCTTTTCCACCGACAACGGGGCCGAGAAGTTCACCTGGCCAGACGGCGGCACGACTCCGTTCCGTGGCGAGAAGGGCACCACCTGGGAAGGCGGCTTCAGAGTTCCCCAGATGGTCCGTTGGCCTGGTCACATCAAGCCGGGCACTGTCGTCAATGACATCTTCTCGCATGAGGACTGGTTACCGACCCTGATGGCAGCGGCAGGCGAGCCGGAGATCAAAGAGGAGTTGCTGAAGGGCCACCAGGCTGCCGGAAAGACCTTTAAGGCGCATCTCGACGGATACAACCAGCTGGACCTGCTGACTGGCAAGGGGCCCGGCAAGAGAAACGAAATCTTCTACTTTGATGCCGGGAGCCACCTGAATGCCGTTCGCTACAAGGACTGGAAGGTCCATTTCACCATCATGGAAGGCGCCATCAACGAAGCGTATCGCAAGACGCCGAGCTGGCCGCTGGTTGTCAACCTGAGGATGGACCCCTATGAGGTTGGCCCCGATGCAGCATTGTACGTTCGCAATTTCTACGCTGAAACAATGTTCATGTTTGTTCCGGCCCAGGCGTACGTCGCTCAGTTCCTGGAGACCTTTAAGGAGTTTCCGCCGGCCAAAGGCGACTCCCTGAGTGTCGACAGCGTACTGGCCGAGATGCAGGCAGCGTCCAGCCGCCAGTAAATCGCCGGACCCCAACGAGCCGCTTCCGGCCCATCGCTTGGAAGCGGCTCACTGTCTATCGATCAAATCGCCTGAACAACCAACCGGTCGGCCGCTTTCTTGGTGGGTCGGCAGTCGGTGATGGTCTACTTATTGGCGCACTGCGGGCGCAGATCGCCTAGACCTCACTGACCGGTTGAATCGCACGTCGATCCAGGCCTATTACACCGCACCACCTGAACATCAGCTTTCTCCGAACCGACCAGACCCCAAGATCCCGACTGCCACCGAAACCCGTCGACACTGCACGGAGGCTCCGCTGGGACGTGACCCCACGGATCACAGTCGATCGATCCGGTTCAGCGGGCCCCAGGCCTCCAGAACCGGACTATAACCGGCCCGTTTCGTTGCGGCCCTGTCGGGCATGACACCCGCTGATAATTCCGGCGGACGAATCCTACCAACATATCTTTCGGCATATGGCCCTCCCACGAATAACAACGCAATAATAATAGCAACGCGTTTCCACACTCCCTGCAGATGCCATCATTGCAGACTTCGCACTTGATGCCTTGCTTTCAGGATTTTCAGACAAGATTTCAATAGAGATGTTGTCAATGACGATCTTTTCCATCCCGTCACCGCCACGTGCCTCAAGCTCTTTAATGGCTATTGATTTCACATGTTCCTCTATTTCCTTTCCAAGCGTTTTACCTTTACGCTTTTTTTTGTATACACCCTTGAGGTGCTTTTCCAATTTCTTCTTCGATATATTCCCCATAACTTTTCTCCTCGTTAACTGGCCATCACGGAGACGGCCATCCATGTGTTTGCTCGAATGCAGGACTAGAGACAATCAACACCAGGTCCCCGCCGAAACGCAGCACGACTTTCTCCTCTACCTTACAGGCGCCTGCGACTACTGATCAATCCGAGTGCAGGATCAAACCGCAGCGGCGGAATCAGCCGAGCGGACATGGTGGCACGTTGGGTAATCCCCCTATTTTTATCTGGCACCAGAAGTGCAGGTCGTGCCACAAGGGCCAAGTTCTGTTTTCGGGTGATGCCCCCAAGGCCATGTTTGGCCGTTCGTGATTATCGAACCCGCCCGCGGGTGGCAAAAAAAAGCCGCTCCAATGATGTAAGCGGCTTGCGCTGCGAGCGCAGGAGGGAGTACGTCAGCAGCAGAAAAGGTCAATCAGCTTCCGCTGGACTGTGCGTCATGGCGGCAAACAGCCACTGTCGCTGCCAGATTACGGCGTTCGCCGCTTGCCATACCCGGACTGGGCCAGGGGTGTACGCCGCATTCCAAAGTGGGATGGTTACATTGCGGTACCGGCTCAGGGGGCCGAAACGCGGCACCGCATCTCGATCAACTTGGTGGGTGCAGGGAATCCCAGCCGCTCCATCGCATACGCCGACCAGCGCGCCGCGCCGGCGATCAGCGGGCATCCTTTTCGAAGCAAACCTTGCCATGCAGCGCCCAACATGGAGTGGCTACCCATGGAGAGATCGAAAGCCAGACTGAGCGCCAACCCGGCAGAGAATCCAAACATCAGGTTGTCTGCCAGCACACCGAAGGAAGCCCCGTAGACCACTGGAACCATCCGCACCAGCGTCCGAGCCGAGGTCTCTGAAGCATCATCGGTTAGTTCGTGCGTGTATTCCGCATGCTGATCACGGTGGACGCGTTCCAATCTCGGATCATCGAGTATCGGGAATTCCGCTCTCGGGACTGCCGTTATTGGGACGAACTCGTCTAATACGAACTCGTCGTTCAGGTCGCGAGCGCTCTGCTCATTGCTGTCTTCGGTCGACATCGTTTTACCGCCTCCAAATACTGCTTGAACGGCCAATGACTCAGTGATGATCGGGTCCAGCGCGGCGGAGTGCCGCGCGGTTGACCTCTTCATCGAAATCCGACTTGTCACACCAACAGGCGCAGTCACCAAAGAACCGGGGACGGCTGCGCGCAACCGCCTTGGCATCCAGACTCTGCTTGCTCGTGCAAACGCATACCCGCGTGCCTCGTTTGAGCAACAGTGACGCCGTTGCATTCCTCTGCGACAGATAGACAGACCAATTCCATAAGTCGTTCCGTATATCCTTGTATTCTAATGTTGCTATGCAACAAGATAGGTGGGATTGATGACAAATTGATGTCAAACCGGCATAAACTCCTTCGCGTTGGACGGCCATCGAGAGCACGCGTTTTTCTCCGCTTTGATGCCTCAAATCAACCTCATCGCCGCACGACCGTCCTATTTTGATAAACAAAGTGCATGGAAAGATGCATGGACGCGGTCGTACTCGAATCAAGCGCCACCAACGTCTGAGCCACCTGAGCCGGCTGCGCCAGGTGGCCAAACGGTCGCTAACGAACCGGCGGTGTAGGTTGAAATCGCCGAGACCCGTGGCTGCGGATGTGACTGCGAATCGCCGCCCGAGGAGGGAATGCGATGAGAAAGTCTGCAAGCCGCACAGTCGCCACCATGCTGTCGGCAATCGGGAGTGCGAGCGGCCTCGTGGATGCCGCCGGATTCGGGACTACCGTGGAAATCATCCCGACAAACCCACGCTACCTTGAACCCGTATACGCGCGCATCGATTCACCGATATCCGAGTGTCTCTATGGTGCGCAGGCAACGATGACGGACAACGTAATCGACATCAGTTACCGAATGTTGCCGGAACTGTGTATGTACACGTATGACGTCGAACTCGGTCGGCTTCCCGCGGGTGATTACAAGGTCACCGTGCGGCGAGATTCTTCGGATTGCGTAGCGGCTACGGCCGAGTTCACGGTCGCACCCGCACTGCAATCAGAGGCTTATCCAGGTACGGTCCCGGCGGTAAACTGCTCTGATTTGTGGTGGAATCCTTCCGACTCGGGACGGGGGATCTCGATCATTCAGGGGCCGACAAACGTACTCGTTGCCGTGTGGTTCATCTACGACCAGACCGGCCGTCCCGTTTGGTACACTCTGGGGCCCGGACAGTGGAACCGCACGGACTACTACTCCGCTTACAGCGGGCCGATCTACAGGACGACGGTACCGGTGCCGTGTTAGACCACATAGTGGGCACTGGAACGATTTCCTTTTGGGATTCCAGCTCAGGAAACTTCAGTTATACGATTTTCGACGACCTGTTCCAGGGTGAGGGGATTGTACCCGTCATCTATCGTTTTCCGATGGAGTAGTCGACCCGAGCGGTCGCGCCTTGCGAGTCGCCACAGCCAGGAGCGCCCCGCCCGGCCATCCGGTTGCAGCTGTCGTCCCCTCGCAGCCGAGATCGCATTCGCCAATCTGAAGTCCAACATCGCCACCTTGGCAGTTCACAAACACTGAAACCTGTCTTGGCCCAAACTCAGAGACAGGCATCCTCGAAGTGCGAAAGGACTGCGTAGAGCACGGCAGCTTCACGCAAAGGAGACGCTCTCAGTGAAGCCCGTAGTAGCGGCACTGTTCCGCCAGCAGCGGCGGCACCATGCGCGCGACACGGTGCTCCTCACGAAAAGGATGGAACGACGGGCTTATCCGCCGCTCCAGATCGACTATGAGCGTTTCGGTGTGTACCAGATCGGCGAGGTGTAGGCGCGTTCCTGGATTGCTGCCGGAACGTCGTCAGGCAGTTTGACGCCGAATATCTTGGCATCGTAGGTCGTCCAGCGCGGCGTCGGGATTTCGAGCGCACGCACATAGTAGAAGGCCCGCTGCTTGGGATCGAATTCCGGGTCTTTCCAGTAGGCGCTGAGGAAAGGCGCGCCAATGGCGTTGGTGTAGCTCGCCTCCTCGACGTTCACGGTATTGCCAACGGGTGGCAGTTTCCCGTCGGCGCCTGGCTTGCGGTCGCCGGACCAGGCGAGGTCGTACACTTGCTCGTGCGTCTTTCCGTCGGCATCGAGCCAGCCCTTGATCATCTGGATGCGGTCGAGGTTGGCGCCGTCGGGGTCGCGCAGTGCCCGGATCAGGAATGTCGGCGCCCTGCCCTCCGCCGCATTTTCCAGGTCTCCACCCATGGGCACCCCGTGGTCGTAACCGTATTTGGCGAAGTCCGACCGCACGAGATCATCGGCTGTGTAATCGAAGCCGCCGAATACCCGCACCCGCATCCGGGTCCCGGTCGTGGCGAACACCTCTTTGCGCGCCATCGCGTCCCACAGCGCCTCGCGGGTGTTCTCCCGCGCCCACACGGCGGCCAGACCGGCGGCGCCGATCTGTCGCGCGTAGATCTGATGCCCCTTCGGCGCGGGCCGGCCGGCGATCACCTCGTCGAACCGGACCGGATCGGCCGAAGGCTCCAGCAGCGTCACCTTGCCGAAATAGTTGTCTTCCTCAGCCGTGGAGAGGGCGGTATGCGAATCGGTCGAGCCCAGCATGCCGAACTTGAACGGGTTGACGCCGAGCTTCTCCTCATAGGCGAGCCCACGCTTGAACGCCTCGCGTGCGTATTCGCGCGGCAGCATGTCAGGCGTCTTGGGCTCTGGGCCGAAGCTGGCCCTGTCCCAGACCTCGTAGTCGGCGAATTCGTCGGTGGGCGACAGCGCTGGATGGCTCTCGCCATCCCCCTTCATCTGCGTGACCTCGTACACCGGCTCCCATTTCTGGCGCCGCTTGGCGTAATCCTCGCTCAGAGGCTTGCCCGTGTAGGTAACGTCGTCGAACATGAGTCCGTTGGACAGGTTGCCGTTGTGGGGGATTGCCAGCAAGCGGCCGCCAGTCTTCTCCTCATAAGACGCCATCCACTTCCACAGGTCCTCCGGATCGAAGCTGTCGTACTGGGAGAAGGGCACGACTTGGCTCGCCTTGTCGCCGCCGTCACGGAAGATGACGTTGCGGTGGAGGTTGTTGCCGTCCGGCATGGAGGTCCATTCATAGCCGATGAAGGCGGTGAAGCGTCCGGGCGAGTTGTACTTCTCGGCCGCGTCAATCACCTTCTTCCACATGTCCGCCGACAGTTCCGGCATGTCGGCCAGCGGGTCCTCGCGGATGGCGTTCTGGTGCATCCAGTTCTCATAGGCCTCGAGTGCGCCCTCGGTACCGGACTTCACCAGGTCGTGCTCTTTCTTGCCCCATTCGTTCTCGAGCAGCCTCGGGTTCGATTCGGCGATCGCGGGGGCTAGCCCGAGGTTTTCGGCGTGATCCGAGACAACGAGGAAATCCAGTGGCCGGTGCAGCCGCGCCGGCACACCGGTGCTGGAAACGACCGTTTCCCCCATCGCGAACCGATAGGCATCCTCGGGCCCGAGCGTACAGCCGACCATGCCTGCATCCGTCGAATAGCTGGTGTGCAGATGGGTGTCGCCGAAGAAGACGCTATTGGGATAGTTCTGCTCGGGATAGGGGGAATACTCGATCTTCTTGCCAGCGGCGGCCGGATAGTTGGGTGCCGAAGTGTCCCCGGCTGTCGCCGGCTCGGAAATCGCCAGGATCGAAATCGTAGCCACAGCCAGTGATACGGTCTCAACGCGGAATCGGTGCGACATGGTGAATCTCCTCTCCAAAGGATTCAGTTGCGGCGTTTAGCAGATCACCGAAGCATAGGCGCTTTCCGTGGGCACGTTGCGCAAAACTCGGCAAATCTCGCGACACGAAGCCCGTCTGGAGGGCGTCCGCTGGAACGATTTGGTAGGCTCATCATTATTCACATCGGAAATAAAGCCGAACCCTTTCCCATCGTTCCAACGGTTCAACTTACCTCTCAACTCGGTGATCCTTCTCTTTCAGCCTAACAGTGAATTAGACAGACTCTTCGTTGAATGAGATAGGCAGAGTCTGCCTATCTCCGCCCGCTGGGGGAATTATGCTGCGAAATAGAGTCAGAAAGCGGGCGTTCCGCAGTTTCCTGTCAATGGCTGCACAGTGTGTGACCTGCCGTTCCAGCCTGAATCGCTGCAAAGAATCCTGATGACTCCATAAGTAATCGCTTAAGGAGCGGTCAGTATTGATTGCGGACCTATTGGAATAATCCTGCAAGCAACCGTGCAGTTTTCGAATGGCCGCCCGCGCCACACTCGATAGGCGGCCGATGCACGGATGCTGCGACACCGCAAGTCGGGCCGTCAGGCACTCTCCTAGTGCCGGGCGCTTTTCATCGATGGGATTAACACAGGATTTACGTCGCCGACCCGGCAAAGAAAAAGGGCTCAGGATTTCTCCTAAGCCCTTTTTTATTGGTAGGCGCGATTGGACTCGAACCAACGACCCCCACCATGTCAAGGTGGTGCTCTAACCAACTGAGCTACGCGCCTGCAAAAGCAGGTCGCGAAATATACCCGGAGCCGGCGTCGTTTCGCAAGCCCTTGTGGCCGCTGCTGCCCGGGATCAGGCCACCAGGCCCCTGCCCTGCAGTTCCTTGAGCTGGTCGCGGATGCGCGCGGCCTCCTCGAACTCCAGGTCCTTGGCGTGCTTGTACATCTGCTTTTCCAGCTCCTTGACCCGGCGGCTCATCTGCGCCGGCGTCATGGCTGCGTACTCGGCGGTCTGCTCGGCGACCCGGGCGAAACGCTTCGCGGTCGAAGGCGCACCCGGGTACGCGGCCTCCATGATGTCGGCGATGTTCTTCTGCACCGTCTGCGGCGTGATGCCGTGTTCCTGGTTGAACGCAATCTGCAGGTGGCGGCGACGCTCGGTCTCGTCGATCGCGCGGCGCATCGAGCCGGTGATCTTGTCGCCGTACAGGATCGCCTTGCCACGCACGTTGCGCGCCGCGCGGCCGATGGTCTGGATCAGCGAGCCCTCGGAACGCAGGAAGCCCTCCTTGTCGGCGTCCAGGATCGCGACCAGCGAGACCTCGGGCATGTCCAGGCCCTCGCGCAGCAGGTTGATCCCGACCAGCACGTCGAACTCGCCGAGGCGCAGGTCGCGGATGATCTCGACCCGCTCGACCGTGTCGATGTCGGAGTGCAGGTAGCGCACCCGCACGCCGTGCTCGAGCAGGTAGTCGGTCAGGTCCTCGGCCATGCGCTTGGTCAGCGTGGTGACCAGCACGCGGTCGCCCAGCGCGGTGCGCAGCTGGATCTCGGACAGCAGGTCGTCGACCTGGCTGGTGGCCGGGCGCACCTCGAGCTCCGGGTCGACCAGCCCGGTCGGGCGCACCACCTGCTCGACGATCGCGCCGGAGTGGGTCCGCTCGAAGTCGCGCGGGGTCGCGCTGACGTAGATCGTCTGCGGCGAGCGCGCCTCGAACTCCTCGAAGCGCAGCGGCCGGTTGTCCAGCGCCGAGGGCAGACGGAAGCCGTATTCGACCAGGGTCTCCTTGCGCGAGCGGTCGCCCTTGTACATGCCGCCGAGCTGCGGGATGGTCACGTGCGACTCGTCGACCACAAGCAGCGCATCCTCGGGCAGGTAGTCGAACAGGGTCGGCGGCCCCTCGCCCGGGGCCCGCCCGGACAGGTAGCGCGAGTAGTTCTCGATCCCCGAGCAGTAGCCGAGCTCGACCATCATCTCGAGGTCGAACTGGGTACGCTGCTGCAGACGCTGGTGCTCGACCAGCTTGTTCGCCTCCTGCAGCTGCTCCAGGCGTTCCTTGAGCTCGATCTTGATCGCGTCGACCGCGGCCAGGATGGTCTCGCGCGGAGTCACGTAGTGGGTCTTCGGGTACACGGTATAGCGCGGCACCTTGCGCAGCACCTCGCCGGTCAGCGGATCGAACAGC
>JAJDNF010000019.1 GCA_022340805.1 Chromatiaceae bacterium | reverse complement strand
CAACAGCGCGTCCATCTCGTCACGCAGGGCCTGGTTCGACTCGCTCAGGTACTCGTACCAGACCGCATAGTTGGGCGGCGTAATCGGTATCTTGTGCTCGGACATGCGCGGGATCGCGCTGCGCACGATATGCACAGTCTGATCGTAGTCTTTATCGCTCTTGGTCTTCGACATGGGTCACCTTTTTGCTTGTTCTTCTTTTTGTTTCGCTGTCGCGCAGGACCGGACAGGGCCCGATCTGTGCGGCGGGCTCTCGTCCGTCACGGCTCGGTACGCATCGTACGGGCACCCAGCCGGTCGGCACATGTAGACCCAGCAGGCGGCGCTGCATGCCCGCTTGACGGCCTCGACCACGCACCGGGCGCAGTTGCCGTCTGGCCGGTTGAGCCGCCCGCCCATGCTGCAGCTCCGAGTATCTGCCCGGTTCGGATCGGCAGGCTATCCGCTGCCCGGACGAGCATGACGAAACCGGCCCGGGCGGCTGTGGTTCGGCTTTTTGCTCGGCGCCGAGCGACATTGATGTCGTCGGCGAACAGATCGCTTTATTGCACGACCCCGGGGCAAGTTCAATAGCGCCCAGCCGTCGGTCGTCACCAGCATGCCGAGCAGCGGCAGGCCGAGGCCACCGAGGCGCTGCTGCAACACTCCGCTGGTCATAGAACGAACACAACGCCGCGCCTTCGCGGCAGCCGGCCAATCCGGCTCAGCGCACCCGCGTACGCCGCTCCAGTGACCAGATGACGGCCATTGCCACGATGCAGCCGGCGAACGCCAGCGCGGTGTCTTTCTGTGCGTCCCATTCGTCGCCCTGGGTCCCCAGATAGGCGGCGCCCAGTTCCGGGCTGACGATGACGGCGACGATGCCCTCGAGCGCCTCGTAGAAGCCGCTGAACCCGAGCACCGTGACGGTGGTGAGCAGGTATGACCATTCACGCTTCACGCCCGCCGCGCGGGTCAGCAGCTCGCGCAGCGGATAGGCCAGCAGCAGGCCGAACGCGAAGTGCACGATGCGATCATAGTGATTGCGCGACAGGTCCATCAGGTCCTGCAGCCAAAAGCCGAATGGCGTCTCCGAGTAGGTGTAATGCGCGCCGACCAAATGCAGGCTGAGGAACAGGCCGAACAGGCCATACGACAGGTTGGAAAAGGTGAAGCGACGATAGCTGACGACCAGCAGCGCGCCGTAGATGAACACCAGCAGGTTCTCGAGCAGCCAGTCACGGCGGTCGAACGGCTCGATCGCGGTGACGATCCACAGTCCGATCAGCCACAGCAGCAGCCATTGCAGGAAGCGGTTGTCGCGCAGGCGGTGGTACATGAGTCGAGTCTGACCGATTCGTCGCTCGCCGGCACGCATTGCGTGCATCGGCGCCAGCCGCACTGCACCAGACAAGGCTGGATGCGGCGTGCGGGGCTAGCCGGCGTCGGGCCTCTGCGGCTGGTTCGGGGCAGGTGCGGACGGCGTGAACACCAGGGTGTTCATCGCCGCTTGCAGGGTCGTTTTGACGTTGGCGTAGTCGTCGAACAGGAACACCAGGTAGGCATCGGCCACCTTGTTGCGGTGGATCGCCACGAGCAGGGCCTGTTTATGTTCGGCGGAAAACTCGGGTACGGTATCGAACACCGCGGCGGCCGCCCAGTCGGCGTTGAACTTTGCGTGCGCCTGGTCGGGGGGATAGGGGCTGCTCGGCGCATGCCCACCGCCCGCCAGTCGCGATGCCAGGGATTCAAACACCAGCGGGAAGATGTGATTCGGATCCTGCACCGAGCCATGGGGGTCGTCATAATCGATGCGCAGGCGCTTCAGGGGGCGTATCGCGAGGCGAATCCCCAGGCTGCCATCGGGACTGCGCAAGGCACGTTCGTAGTCAAGCTGCGGGTGCGTTGCGCGCGGTAATCGACGTAGTAGTGGACGACGAACACCGCCCCGAGCAGCAACGTCAGCGCGATCAGCAGCCCGGCAAACATCGGCCAGGGCGTCAATCGGCCCGGCGCTGCGGCGTCACTCATCCGCTCCCACCCCACAAGGATTCAAACATCCGCCCAGTCTACGTTGCCGTGAGCGGCAGCGACCACTCCACCCGGGCAGTCCGCATCGCCCGCCCCGGCGTCGCTTGTTGCGCGGCCCGGTAACGCGGACATCTGAGGGCCCCGACCGCAAAGCGTGGATTGACGGGTTTCAATGCCCTGGGCCAGCTTGTTGCGTAGCATTCTGCCGAGGTAAACGGGCCGCCCGCGAGTGCGCGCAATGGGAGCGCACCGGCACCCCGGCACTAGAGGTATTCAGATATGCGCAGGGCGACGTACAACTCCATGGTCACGAGGCTCGCTACGGAGGTCGCAGAGGTGTTCCCCTGGGACCTTGCCGAGGAGGTCGCGGGCGGCGTCGATCCGTTGCTGCTGGATATCCGCTGCCCGCACGAGTTTGCCGCCGCGCACATCCCCGGTTCAGTCAACGTACCGCGCGGGGTTCTGGAGATCGCGGCCGACTATGGCTACGACGAGACCGAACCTGCGTTGGTCGAGGCGCGTGCGCGGCGCGTCATTGTCATTTGCCGCTCCGGCAATCGCAGCATCCTGGCGGCCCATACCCTTGGGCTGATGGGATTCGGCGACGTGGCATCGCTGCAGACCGGGTTGCGTGGCTGGAACGATTACGATCAGCCTTTGGTCGACGATCAAGGCACGCCACTCGATCCGGATGCGGTGGATACCTTGTTCCGCTCGCACCTGGCGCCCGAGCAGATGGGCCCAAGCAGCAGGGCGGCCTGAGGCCCCTCCGTCCGGTCCGGCCTATTCGCGCCCGCTGACGCCGTAGACCTGGCAGCCGTAGCGATAGTCACCGTGGCCGCGGGTCCAGCGGTTGTCGTCGGTGTACAGGCCGACCACGGCCTCGGCGCCCGGCGGAATGCCCATCTCCGGGGTGCTGATCGGCGGGAAGCCGATGCGTACGCTGAACAGCGGCTGGGATTTGAATATCAGGCGCTTGAACACCCGGAATCCACGCGGGTCGGTGAGGCTGCAGGCGATCGCGAGTCGATCGAGATACAGGCCGGAATGGTTGCGGATCCTGGCCGATAGCGGGTGGCTGGATGCGTACGGCGACGTCTCCCGCACGGCCAGCAACTCGACCTCGGCGTTGCTCGGACCGACGAACCGGGTGTCACCGGCATCGTCCACCGCCAGGTAGTCGGCGACGCCGCAGCCGGGCAGCAGCAACAGTAAGGCGAGACAGGTTTTCATGATGGCCACCCCCTGGGCTCTGTTCGAAGACAGGGGGTTGGAACCGGTCCCGGCCCCAACCCCCGGCTGGTCGTGCA
>JAJDNF010000089.1 GCA_022340805.1 Chromatiaceae bacterium | reverse complement strand
GCGGATATGCTGCGCAACGGTTGGAACTGGTCGGTGGCGACCAGGATACCGCCCAGCACCAGCACGATGACCAGCGTGCGGACAAAGGTGGCGAAATCCGAGTTGACGTCTTCGACCCCGAGCTTGGCAAAGATCGCGGTGAGGGCTGCGAAGACCGCGGCGAGCAACGCCCAGAACTGCCATGAGGTAAAGGAATTCATCATCTGTCCCGTCCGATGTCACAAGCGGGCGTGCCGCGAACACCCTGAAAGTAGTCGAGAATAGCGGCGCTCTCGCGCAGCGCCGGTGCGTCATTCCAGGCCATACAGCCTCGGCAGCAGCCAAGAGAATACCGCCCACATGATCAGCGTGAGCGGTACGCCTACGCGCAGGAAATCGCTGAAGCGATAACCGCCGGCGCTCATCACCAGCAGGTTGGTCTTGTACGCTATCGGTGTCGCATAGCTCATGTTCGCACCGAACAGTACGGCCAGCACGAAGGCCTCCTCGGGCAGGCCGAGCTGGCGGGCGATGCCGATCGCGATCGGCGTACCGATCAGCGCGGCGGCGTTGTTCGATACGATGTTGGTCATCAGCGCCATCAACAGCATCAGCCCGCTCAGCAGCCAGGTCGGCGAGGTGCCCTGGGTCGCCGTCACGAACAGCTGCGCCAGGTAGTCCGCCGCACCGGTCTTGAGCAATGCCGCACCCAGCGCGAGGCTGGCAACGACGATCAGGATGACCTGGGTGTTCAATGCACGCGCTGCATCACGCCAGCTCAGGCACCCGGTAGCCAGCATCAGCAGCACCCCGGTCAGCGCACTGATCGCGATAGGCACCAGATCAAGGGCCGCGCCGAGGATGATGCCGGCCATGATCGCGAGCGCCAGCGGCGCAAGCCGCGTGCTCGGCAGGTCGGCAGTGGCGTCGAGTACCAGTACATCGCCGCGACGCTTGAGCTCGGCGACCTGTTCGCGCGCGCCCTGGATCAGGACCACGTCGCCGACCTGCAGTCTCAGATCGCGCAGCCCGGAGTGCAGCACCTGCCGATGCCGCCCGGCCCGATGCAGGGCCAGCGTGAGCAGCTGGTAGCGCTCGGAGAAGCGCGCCGCGGACAGGCTGGAACCCTCGAGCAGCGAGCCCTGGGTCACCACCACCTCGGCCAGCTGCTGGTCGTCGGCGTGCAGCGGATTGTCCTCGTCGACCGGCATGTCGCCCGCATACAGGGTCGCGCCGAGAGCGCCTTCATAGTCCTTGAGGCGCTCGGCGGTGTCGCTGACCAGCAGGCGGTCACCGGCACGCAGCGCAGCATCCGGCAGTGGCAGCAGGGAGGTCTGTTCGCTGCGCAGAATACGCGACACCTTCATCTCGCCACCGGTCTTGTCGACCGCATCGGCCAGCGCCTTGCCGTCGGCGAAGCTGCCCTCCGTGATCAGCAGCTGCGCTGCGAACACCCGTGGCGAGGTGTCGCCCAGATCCGTCTGGCGGACCGGTAGCAGGCGCGGCGCAACCAGCCACAGGTACAGGATCGCCACGCCACCGGCGACTGCCACCGGCACGAAGAAATCGAACATCTCCAGGCGCCGCAGACCGAGATCACTGGCCACGCTGACCACCAGCAGGTTGGTCGAGGTGCCGATGGTCGTGCTCATGCCCCCGACCAGGGTCGCGAAGCCCATCGGCATCAGCACGCCGGACGCCGGGCTGCGGGTGCGCAGCGAGACGCTGATCAGGATCGGCAGCAGCAGCACGACGATCGGGACGTTGTTGACGAACGCGCTCAACAGCGCGCCGACCACCAGGGTCAGCAGCAGCGAGATCGCAGGCGCCGCACCCCAGGCACGTGCCAGCACCCGCCCGACCGGCTCGAGCGCACCGGTGCGCACCAGCCCCTGACCCGCGATCATCAGCGCACAGACCGCAACCAGCGCCTCGTGTCCGAAGCCGAGGAGAAAATCCGTTGCGTGCAGCAGCTGTCCACCGCGCTCGAACGGGAACAGCTCGAACCCGAGCGCGAGTGCGACCAGCACCGCAAGGCTCGAGGTCTCCAGAGCGATACGTTCGCGGGTGAACAGCAACAACGCGGCCGCGGTCAGCAGGAGAACCGCAAGCGCGTGACCGTTGGGCGGGGGCAACCACTCCATACCGCTCAGCGGGTAACTGCCAGTGGACGCGCAGGCAATGGCGGGGAAGGGCTCATGGCTGCAAGCATAGATCCCAGCCGGGTCGGCCGCTCAACTTGGCGGGGTGTGGCGCATCGCATGCGGCGATGCATGGTCGGCCGGGACCCTGACCGCGGGACGCAATAGCGCAGGGTATTGTGTCGCTCGATCATCGGTGCGCGATATAGCCCTGCAATCGCTCCCAGCCGATCTGCAGGCGCGCCTCGAAGGTATCCAGGCCGCGCAGCACCGACTCGTCGCCGAACAGCCGCATGCCGGCATAGACCAGGCCGAGCACGACCGCGACGGACAGCAACTTCCGCAGCCCGCGCCCGGTGGCGCGCAGCAGTCCCTGCAAAAAGGTTGGCGGCAGGCTCGGCGGCTGGATACGCGGGCGGCGCCGCGAGACGACCTCGTCGAGCAGGCGTTCGCCAAGATCGTGCAGCACCTCGGCGGGCGACTCCCCGGCACGCTGCGGTGCGCTCATATCCTCGGCCAGCGCGGGACACAGCACCCGCAGGCGGTCGGCCAGGTCTTCGACCTCGGTGTCCCAGTGGCGGTCGCTCATCGTGGCGGCCTGCAGGCGAACCAGTCGAGCGATGCTCTTCGGCAGGACATCGGCGGCCGGCATCACCGCACCAGCGACCAGGACCGGGATCACCTGTTTGCCCTGCGCGAAGGCCGCCTCGATCTCGGTGCGCACCCAGTCGGTCGGCTCGAGCAGACGCCTGCCGAAGCCCTGATCGGAGAAGTCCGCCCAATCGCGGCCGATCACGACCAGCAGCGCGTCGCTGGCCGCGATCGCGCGGTGCAGGACGTCACTGAAATCGCTGCCGGCCGGGATCTCGACATCACGGAACACCCGGTCGGCACCGAGCAGCTCGCTCAGATCGTCGGCCAGCCGACCGGCAAAACCCTGGCTGTCATCGCGTCGGTAACTGACGAAGATCCCCGCCATCGCAGACCATAACCTCTCGATTGGCACAGGCTGCGGATACTAGCGCGAGCGGACCCCGGAGGTCCCGCCGCGCTAGCCCGCCAACCACTGGTACAGATGCAGTACGCCGACATCGACCGCCAACATGAACAGCGTGAACGGACCATTCCAGCGCAGGAAGCCGCGCGAATCGATGCCGAAGCGGCCGTGCATCGCCAGATGCATCCCCGAGAACGGCGAGCTGCTGACCCCGGCCGCCCAGCTCATCAGGTAGGTGATGCCCATCAGGTTGGGGTCCGGGGCCAGCGGTGCCAGTACGCCGTGTGCGGTCGCGATACTGATCACCGGGTGCACGCCGGCGGCCGACACTGCGACCATCAGCAGCAGCAGCACGCTGGCCTCGCTGGCGCCGAATTCGAGCAGATCGAGCGTCCAGCCGCTGCTCTGCACCGCACTGGCGATGCCCGCGGCCAGAACCCCGGCGGCCAGGAACAGCATGAGTTCGCCGGACATACGCGGCAGACCGGCGCGTACATGACCGGCAAAGCGTGCCAGCGCATCGGCCGGGTGGCGTAACAGCAGCACCACGAGGGTCAGCGCCAGCGCCATCGAACTGATCAACGACAGGATCGGCACCGCCGGCAGCAGGCGGTGCGCAGACATCACCAGTGTGGCCAGCAGCGCCGGGATCCACAGCGCCGCGAAGTGCATCGGGTAGCCGACATAGTCGGGGGCATCCGGCCAGCGCGACAATTGCCAGCCGGCGGCCAAGAGGCCGAATGCGGCCAGCGGCAAACCGACGCTCGACAGCGTGACCAGCTCGGCGCCCGGCGCGTTGCTCAGCGCGATACCCATCGCGGCGAAAAACGGCGACCAATGTGAGGCCAACGCAAAACCTCGCGACAGCACGCTGGCCTGCAGCGGGGTCATCGCCTGACGGCGTGACTGGCGGTCACCGAGGATCATCACTGCCGACAGATTTATCACCGAGCCGAACAGGTGCACGCCAAGCAGGGTGCGCCAGAGTGCAGCCCGGCCACGCGGGTCCGGCTCGCCGGCATCCACCTCGGGCAGGCTGATCAGGCGCAGGAAACTGACCGCCGCGAGCATCGCCAGCAGTGCCTGGTTGGTGCTGAGGGCCTTGTCCAACTGCACCACGCCGCCGGACAGCCACGCGTACAGCAGGCCGGCCAGGCCGACCACGAACATAGCCAGGGTCTGGGTGCGCTGCAACCCGCTGACGCGGCGCACCAGCAGCACGCCGGCCAGCCAGAACGCGGCGCCCGGCAACGCCCGCGCGACGCCGAGCCCCAACCCGCTCGCCACCGACAGCAGGATCGCGCCGAACAGTAGCCAGCCTGCCGTCTGGGTCGTCTTGGTGGCGGAACTGAAGGTGCCTGGGGTCATCCGCTGCAGCATATCGTTGTTGACGGCGGAACGAACACGCGGGCGTGCCACCGTCGTGACCGGAAGCCGTTGCCAGCCTTCGCGCACGACCTCGGCTCGGGAAACCCGCGCCCGCCAGGGAAGCCCCGGGTGGCTGCATCGCGGACTTCTCAGACCACGCCGCGGCCTAAACGCGGCTTGCGCCAGGCTGCCGAATGCGCCGTCGGGGCTTGCCTAATCGCCGACAATCTTTGGGCTAACAGCGTTGCCAAAGGCCGGTAGAATCGGAGTCTCCGGGGAGCCGGGCCCGTCGGCCGGGCCGTTGACCCCGTGGTGCACCTGCGCCGCACCCTGAAACCACTGCGTCTGCCGAGGAACGCCGTATGAACACCCCAGCACCGACCGAACTTAACCTGCACCGCATATCGCGCGTGCTCGAGATCGCCTTCGAAGACGGCGCCAACTACAAGCTGCCGGCCGAGTACCTGCGCGTATATTCACCCTCGGCCGAGGTCGCCGGGCACGGTCCGGGCCAGCGCAAGGTGCCCCTGGGTAAAGAAGGCGTGAACATCGACCGGATCGAGCCGGTCGGCAATTATGCCGTGGTGCTGCATTTCGATGATACGCACAACACCGGCATCTACTCCTGGGAAACCCTGTACAATCTGGGCAAACACTACGACGACCTGTGGGCGCAGTATCTCGACGAGCTGAAGGAGAAGGGCTACACCCGCAAGGAGCCCGCCGCCTGAAGCCTGGTCCCGCGCCCATGCGGCAAGCGCAGGACATCCCGATGGTCAGCAAAAGACAATCCACCCATTTCGGTTTTCGCAGCGTCGACGCGGGCGAGAAGGCCGGCCTGGTGCGCGGCGTGTTCGATTCGGTCGCCGGCAAGTACGACGTCATGAACGACCTGATGTCGCTCGGTATCCACCGCCTGTGGAAGCGTTTCGCGATCGAGTTGGCCGGGGTGCGCCCCGGGCAGCGGGTACTCGACCTGGCATCGGGTACCGGCGACCTCGCCGACCGATTCGCCGACCTGGTCGGCCCCAGTGGGCTGGTGCTGATGACCGACATCAACGCGGCGATGCTCGGCGCTGGGCGCGACCGCATGCTGGATCGCGGGCATGCGGGCAATCTTGCGTTCGCCCAGGTCGATGCCGAGTCGCTGCCCTTCCCCGACGACAGCCTCGACCTGATCACGATTGCGTTTGGTCTGCGTAACGTAACCCACAAGGAAAAGGCCCTCGCATCGATGTTCCGGGCCCTGAAACCGGGCGGCCGCGCGCTGGTGCTCGAGTTCTCCAAGCCGGTCATCAAGCCGCTGGAAAAGCTCTACGACCTGTACTCGTTCCATGTCCTGCCGCGCATGGGTAAGCTGGTCGCCAAGGACCCCGACAGCTACCGCTACCTGGCCGAGTCGATCCGCATGCACCCGGACCAGGAAACCCTCAAGGCCATGATGGAAGCGGCCGGCTTCGAGCGCTGTGACGTGCACAACCTGACGGGCGGCATCGTCGCGGTGCACCGCGGCTTCAAGTTTTGAGGCGGGTTGGGACAGCGAAGGACGCCACGAAGTCGCAATGCGAGCCAAGGCCTTCCCAGTGAACCGCGCGGCAGCAAACGCCGACAGCCCGGCATACCCTTTGGTGCGCGGCGCAAACCTCTGGCTGGCAGCGCGCAGGCCTCACGCCGGGTCGCGGCAGCAGCAGCGGTCGATGCAGCGGCCCGGCGGATCCCATGAGCTTGCGTGATTTGGCCCTCGAAGGCCTCGAGCAGACGCTGAACCGGATCCTCGACCTGGACCCTGACGCCCGCGTGCGGCTGGCCGCATTGCACGGGCGGGTCATCCGTATCGAACTGCGCGGTGCCGGAATCGAACTGAATTTCGTCTCCGGACACGACGGCAGACTGCAGCTGCTCGGGACCGTCGAGGGTCCACCGGACTGCACGCTGTCGGGCAGCCCGATCGATCTGATCCGTGCCAGTGACAAGACCGAGGGGCCGGCGCAGCTGTTCGCCGGGCACGTACGAATCGACGGCGACACCGCGCTCGCGCAGCGCTTCAGCGAGGCGCTAGCCGGGATCGATATCGATTGGGAGGAACAGCTGTCGCATATGACCGGCGATATCGCTGCGCACGAGATCGGCCGCGGGGTGCGCGCGCTGCAGCGCGAGGGTGGACGGGTCGGCCGTAGCGCGCGCGACAACCTTTCCGAATACCTGACCGAGGAGGCGCGCCTGCTGCCGCATCATCTCGAGATCGAAGACTTCCTGCGCGATGTGGATACGCTGCGCGACGATGCCGAGCGACTCGAGGCACGCATCGCGCTGCTGGAAGGCCGCATGGGTGGTGACAAGGCGTGATCCCGGTGCGTGAGAGTCTGCGCGTCGCGCACATCGCCTGGGTGCTGATGCGCCATGGGCTGGACGAGATCGTGCTGGCCGCGCACCTGTTTCGCCCGATCCGCTTCTTCCGCTTCCTGTCGCCGTTCTACTGGGGCCGCAGGCCGCCGCGCGCGGTGCGCATCCGGCGCGCCCTCGAGGACCTCGGGCCGATCTACGTAAAGTTCGGCCAGATCCTGTCGACCCGGCGCGATCTGCTGCCCGACGACATCGCGCTCGAACTGGCCAAGCTGCAGGACCAGGTGCCGCCTTTTCCCGGCGCCCAGGCCAAGGCGATCGTCGAAAAGGCGCTCGGCAGTCGAGTCGAGGAGCTGTTCGCCGAATTCGACAGCAAGCCGCTGGCCTCGGCCTCGATCGCCCAGGTGCACGCGGCCACGATGCACGACGGCCGCAAGGTGGTAGTCAAGGTCGTGCGGCCCGGCATTCAGAAGACCATCCAGCGCGACATCGACCTGCTGTTCACGATCGCCCGCCTGGCACGCACCTATTCGCGCGAGGCGCGCCGCCTGCGCCCGGTCGAGGTGGTCGAGGAATACGACAAGACCATCCACGACGAACTCGACCTGATGCGCGAGGCGGCCAACTGCGCGCAGTTGCGGCGCAACTTTGCCGACGGTCGACTGCTGTACGTGCCAGAGGTGTTCTGGGATTTCACCCGCGAGAACGTGATGGTCCAGGAGCGGATCTATGGCATCCCGGTCGACCAGGTCGACGAACTGCTTGCCGCCGGCGTGGACATGAAGACGCTGGGCGAACGCGGCGTGGAGATCTTCTTCACCCAGGTGTTCCGCGACAACTTCTTTCACGCCGACATGCATCCGGGCAACATCTTCGTGCGCCCGGACGGCACCTATATCGGGGTGGACTTCGGCATCATGGGCACGCTGACCACGGCCGATCAGCGCTACCTGGCCGAGAACCTGCTGGCGTTCTTCCATCGCGACTACCGCAAGGTGGCCGAGCTGCATGTCGAATCAGGCTGGGTGCCACGCGACACCCGGATCGAGGACTTCGAAGCGGCGATCCGCACCGTGTCCGAACCGATCTGGGAAAAGCCGATCAGCGAGATATCCTTCGGCCATTTCCTGCTGCGCCTGTTCCAGGTCGCGCGCCGCTTCAACATGGAGATCCAGCCACAGCTGGTGCTGTTGCAGAAGACCCTGCTCAACATCGAGGGGCTGGGCCGGATGCTGTACCCGCAGCTCGACCTGTGGAGCACCGCCAAGCCATTCATGGAACGCTGGATGGCACAGCAGGTCGGACCCAGGGCCTTCCTGCGCCGGGTCAAAGAGGTCCTGCCGCAGTTGTCGGAGGATCTGCCCGAGGTGCCGCTGCTCGTGCACCGCGTGCTGCGCAAGGCCGCCGACGGCCAGCTCAAGATTCAGTGGCAGTCCGAGCAGCTGGAACAGATCCGCGTCGAGATCCGCGCCGGAAACCAGCGCACCCAGGCCAGTCTGGCGGGCGCCACCCTGACCCTGGCCGGCGTGCTCGGCGCCGGCCTGTTGGATGCCTCGATCGGTGTCAACCCGCTGTGGCTGGGGGCCGGTCTCAGTGGCGGCGGCGTGTTGCTGCTGGTCTGGGCGATCATCCGTTAGGCAAGGCGCACGAGGGGGGCGTTAACATGGGCGACTCATTGCAGGAACAGCTGCTCAAGGCCGGCCTGATCGACCAGGGCCGGCTGGATCAGGTACGCAAGGACAAGAAGAAGACCAGCAGTCAGCAACGCGGCAAAAGGAAAAAAGCGGCCCCGGCCGTGCGGCCGCAGCCGACCCAGGAACAACTCGAGAAGGCCGCGCGCGATCGCGAACTGAACGAACAGCGCAACAGGGTGCGTCACGAGCGCGAGGTGGCCGCCGAGGTGAGGCAGCTGGTGCGCCAGCACCGCCACCCGCGCAGCGAGCACGAGGACGACCAGCCGTTCCATTTCGAGAACAAGGGCAAGATCAAGCGCATATTCGTGTCGGCCCAGACCCACCGGCTGATCGCCGACAGGCAGCTGGTGATCGTCAACGACAATGGCGTGTTCGAGCTGGTTGCGCCCCCGATCGCCGAGAAGATCCGCCAGCGCAACCCCAGCCTGGTGATCGATCTGCCCGACGAGCAGCAACCCGCAGAAGATGATCCCTACGCGCAGTACCAGGTCCCCGATGACCTGATGTGGTGAGTCCGGGCGGCGGATCACCGCCGTGCGCACCGTGCCCTCTATCGGGGGGCTGACACGCCGGCTGAACGCCAGGCTCAGCGCGCTGCGCGCGGCTGCTCGTCTGATCGGCCAGGGCCGCCCGCAGCGGCTCGAATCCCGCCTCGACACAGCCCCGGCGACCCTCAGAATTTTTCGGCGAGGACCCAGAACGGCTATCGGTACGGACTGGTCTCCCGGAGCGACCGAGTTAAAGAACAACCAACCCGTTACGCAGCTAGCGCGTGCATTCAAGGCCGACCAGGCCCTCGCCTCGGGGACCGACCTGAAGCGCGTCGTCAACTGTGAGAACAAGGCGTTCATCGATATCAGCGGCTTCTCCGAGACGCAACTGGTAGGCAACAGCCACAACATCAATGTCGAGTCCTGCGTGACCGTATCCGACCACAACAGCATCCTCATCTACATCAACGATGCCGCACGCCCACTGTTGGATCGGCTCGGATATCGACGTGTTCCACCGCAAGCCATCAGACCAGCGCAGCATCCTCGACCACCTGAACGGGCCGCAGGAGGCCGCATTCGAGGTCGATGGACACAGCATGCGCTTGGTTGCCAACCCGGTGGTCGAGTGGACCGAGCGTACCGAAGAGGCGGCAGCCGAACGCGAGATCGACGGGATCGTCGAATTCGCACGCGCCGCGGACCTGGGCAAGCGTATCGACATGCAGGGCAGACACGGCTTTTTCCAGCAGCCCGGAGATCGAGCGGGTGTTCCGCGATATCGAACGCGTCATGGGCAGGCTGGCACGCGGGGACCTCACGCAGCCGATCAGCGAGAAGCATCAGGGCACCTTCGGCAGGGTCAAGACAGACATCAACGACAGCCTGTCGCACATCGCCAAGGTCGTGCATCGATTACGCCCGAGCGCGGACGCCATTGCCACCGCATCGGATGGGATCGCGGGTGGCGACACCAACCTCTGGTCGCGCTCCGAACAGCAGGCCTCGAGCCTGCAGCAGGCCGCCGCCGGCCTGGAACAGCTCACCAGCAGCGCGCGCCAGTATGCCGAGAGCGGCGGCACCGTGGTCGGCTATGCGATCCAGGCCAGGGATCAGATCAATACTGCATCGAACAAGATCGCCGAGATCGCGTTCCAGACCAACCTGCTGGCGCCGAACGCCAGCGGCGAGGCGGCGCGGCCCGGCCCGGCGAGCAGGGCCGCGGGTACGCGGTAGTCGCCACCGAGGTGCGCAAGCTGGCCTCACGCCCGGCGACCGCGGTCAAACAGATCAAGGAGCTGACCCGTGACTCGGTGGAAAAGGTCAAGGCCGGCCTCGCCGCCAAAAACTCGGCCGCGCCCGGCATCAGCACCGCGAAAAAAGACATCCCGGGCCGCCGAAGCCGGGGCCGCAGCACCGCTGGTGGAGGCCGGCGACGATGACAAATGGTTGGGGTTCTGATGGCCTAGCAGTCTGTCGGACTTAACTGCGCCCAATTGGTAAAATTGGTGAGCATGAAGAACTTCATTCAAGCCGATCCAAATCAACCGTTGTTATTGCCAATCGACCTGCGTGAGTGGGTTCCTGCCGACGACATGGTGCACTT
>JAJDNF010000082.1 GCA_022340805.1 Chromatiaceae bacterium | reverse complement strand
CGGCGCCGGACCGGTTGCGAAATCCGCCAGCATCCGTGATGCGGGTGACAGATGCGGGCTGGGTGACTCGGAATGAGCCGAGGCATACGCCGGGTGGCAACGCGGGGGCGATCCGGGCCCGGCGGCATCGCCTGGCAGAGCGCGCCGTGGTCGTGTTACCCCTGGTGGTGATCGGGCCCGGCAGTCAGCTCAGGGTCGGTAGCCACATCGGCCGCGACGTCTTCCAGGCGGCGGTGGTTGGGCTGCAGGAGCCACCGGGCGCGTCCCGGAAAGGGGCCCTTGCGGTTTCGCATCGCCGACCTCGACGGGCAGCTGGCAGAATGAGCGGCTGAGCATAAATTCAATTCGAGTCACGACCCGGCAATATGGATCCTGAAACGACCAACACACCGAGACCCGCACGCAGACGCTGGTGGCTGCCGCTGCTCATCCTGTTGCTGGCCAGCGCGGCCGCGGTCGCGCTGGTCGCCACCAGGCCGAAACCCCCGCCGGTCAAGGTCGAGGAGCGCGCCTGGCTGGTCCGCGTCGAGGCCGCGCAGGCCGGCCGCTACACCCCCACCGTCACGCTGTACGGCCGGGTCGAATCGCTGTGGTCCAGCGAGCTGACTGCCGGGATCGCCGCGGACGTGCGGCAGGTCGAGGTCGTCGAGGGGGACAGCGTCGTCAAGGGCCAGGTCCTGGTGCGTCTCGACGAGCGCGACGCGCGCCTGCAGTTGGCACAGCGCGAGGCCGAGCTGCAGCAGGCCGAGGCACGCATCGCCGCCGAGGTTCGCCAGCACGAGGGCAATCTCGACGCGCTGCCGCGCGAACAGCGCCTGCTGAGCCTGACCCGCGGCGAGGTCGCGCGTCTGCAGGACCTGGTGAAGAAGAAGGTCGGCGCACAATCGCAGCTCGATACCGCGATGCAGGCCGCCGAGAAGCAGGCGATCGCGCTGTCAGCGCGCCAGCAGGCGGTCGACGAACACGCGTCGCGGCTGGCCGAGGTCGAGGCGGTGCGCCTGCGCGCCGAGGCCCTGCGTGACCAGGCCCAGCTCGAGCTGGAACGCTGCGAGGTGCGTGCACCGTTCAATGGCCGGGTGGCCCAGGTCATGGTGTCGCCGGGCCGGCGTGTGCGCGTTGGCGATGCCCTGCTCAGCCTGTATGACACCGACGACATGATCGTGCGCGCCCAGCTGCCCAGCCGCCTGTTGCCCGCGGTCCGCGCAGCGATCGCGGCCGGCGAACAGCTCGATGTGCGCGGGGTGATCGACGGCATTGCGGTAGCGGGCCGCTTGCGCGGCCTGGCCGCCCAGGTTGACAGCGGCACCGGGGGTGTGGATGGCCTGTTCACCGTCACCGAGGGGGCGTCGCAGATCAGCCAGGGGCGGTTCGTCAAGCTCGACCTCGCGCTGCCGCCCAGGGATGGTCTGATCGCATTGCCTGCGGAGGCGATCTACGGCACCGATCGGATCTACCTGCTGGATGCGCAGAGCCGCATGCGGGCGCAGCGCGTCGTGCGTATCGGCGAAGTCCTGCTGGACACCGGGGAGACGCGTGTGCTGGTCCAGGCCGAGGGCCTGCCGGCTGACGCGGCAGTGGTCATCACGCAGCTGCCGAATGCGTTGGACGGCCTGCTGGTGCGCGTCGTGAACGGGTCCTGAGCGCGCCATGCCGTTTCAACACCGCAACGATTTTATCGGCGTGTTCGCCCAGCACCCGGTGGCCGCCAACCTGCTGATGCTGGTGATGTTGCTGGCCGGCGCGTGGGCCCTGAGCAACCTCAATGTGCAGTTCTTCCCGAACTTCGAGGTCGAGGTGGTCAACGTCAGGACCGTGTGGAGCGGCGCATCCGCCGAGGACGTGGAACGCTCGATCACGATCCCGTTGGAACAGGCGCTGCGTACCACCGACGGCCTGGACAAGATGTCATCGACCTCCAGTCAGGGCCTCAGCCTGATCACCCTCGAGTTTCCGGAGGGCACCGACATGGGTGAGGCGGCCAACCGGGTGGAGGAACTGGTCAGCGCGGTCCGCAACCTGCCCAGCGACGCCGAGGCCACCGAGGTCACCCACGTGGTGCGCTACGAGCCGGTCGCGCGGCTGCTGGTGCACGGTCCGCGCGACATCCGCGAGCTGCGCCCGCTGGTGCGGCGCATGGAGCGCGAACTGCTCGATCGCGGTATCGCCAAGGTCGAGATCACCGGCCTGCCCGAGGACGAGCTGGCGATCCAGATTCCGCACGAGACTCTTGAAGATCTCGGCCTGTCGCTGCGCCAGGTGGCCGCGCGTATCGCCGCCGAGTCACGCGACATGCCTGGCGGCACGGTCGGACGCGACGACGTCGGGCGTGAGATCCGCACGCTGAACCAGCGCCGTAGCGAACTCGAATTCGAACAGCTGGCGCTGATGGCCGATCGCGAGGGCCGCCTGGTCCGGGTCGGGGACGTGGCCGAGGTTGAGCGCCGGCCGCGCGCCAACCAGGTCGAGCTGCGCTTCCGCGGCCAGCCGACCGTGGAACTGCAGGTGTTGCGCTCGGCCTCGGCAGACTCGCTGGTGTCGGCGCGCACGATGCAGGAGTGGCTGCAGGACGCGGCCATGCGCTATCCGCCGGATGTCTCGATCACCGCCTACGACGAGAGCTGGACCCTGATCGAGGACCGCATCAACCTGCTGTTGCGCAACGGCGCGAGCGGCCTGCTGCTGGTGGTTGCGATCTTGTTCCTGTTCCTGAATGGGCGCGTGGCGTTCTGGGTTACGGCCGGTATCCCGGTGTCGTTCATGGCCACGCTGGCGATCGTGTTCCTTGCCGGCGGCAGCATCAATATGATCTCGCTGTTCGCGCTGATCATGGCGCTCGGCATCATCGTCGACGACGCCATCGTGGTCGGCGAGGATGCGTTGACCCACTACCAGACCGGCGAGGGCTCGCTGGAGGCCGCCGAGGGCGGCGCGCGGCGCATGTTCGCACCGGTGATGTCATCGTCGCTGACCACCATCGCCGCATTCATACCGCTGTTTGCGATCAGCGGCATCATCGGCAAGTTGCTCGGCGATATCCCGTTCGTGATCGTGTGCGTGATCATCGCCTCGCTGATCGAGAGCTTCCTGGTCTTGCCGGGCCATCTGCGGCACGGCTTCAAAGGCCTCAAGCACGCCCAGCCGGGGCGTTTCCGGCGGCGCTGGGATGCCGGTTTCGCGCATTTCCGCGACCACTGGTTCCGCCGCATCGTGACCTGGGCGGTGCACAACCGCTTCGCGGTCGTGGCAATCGCGCTGGCCTTCGTGATCGTGCTGTTCGGCCTGCTGCGCGGAGGACGGATGGGGTTCGCATTCTTCCCCAATGTCGAGGGCAATGTCATCGTGGCCAGCGCGACCTTCGTCGCCGGCACGCCGCCGGAGCGCGTCAAGGTATTCGCCGAGCAGATCGAGGCGACCCTGTACGAGACCGACAAGGCGCTCGGCGGCGGCCTGGTCCAGGTCGCCAATCTGGCGCTGGGGCGCGGTTTCTTCTCCAACGGCCGACAGCAGCAGACCGGTGACCAGTTCGCCTCGGTGACCGTAGAGCTGATCCCCTCAGACCAGCGAACGGTACGCAACGAGGCCTTCATCGAGGCCTGGGAAAAGCGCCTCGAAAGGCCGCCGGGGCTGGAGTATCTGACCATCACCTCGCGCACCGGCGGGCATCCGGGGCGCGACCTCGAGATCCGGCTGAGCGGCCAGGATCCGAACCTGCTGAAGAAGGCGGCGCTGGAACTGTCCGACACCCTGGCTGCGATCCCCGGCGTGCAGGCGGTCGAAGACGATATGCCGTACGGTCAGCAGCAGCTGGTGCTGCGCCTGAGCCCACTCGGCGAGTCGCTGGGTCTCAGCGTCGAGGACGTCGGGCGACAGATGCGTGCAGCCTTCGATGGCGAGTTGGCGCAGATCTTCAACGAGGGCGACGAGGAGGTCGAGGTGCGCGTGGTGCTGCCCGACCACGAGCGCTACCGCCTCACTGCGCTCGAGGATTTCGGCGTGTTCCTGCCAAACGGCCAGACGGCACCGCTGCTGTCGGTGGTCGACATGGAGGAGCGGCGCGGCTTCAAGGCGGTACGGCATGCCGAGGGCCGTCTGGCCGCAACCGTGTACGCGGACGTCAACAACAAGACCGCGAACGCGAATGCGGTGCGCGCGCAACTGCGCAGCGAGCTGCTGCCGGCCCTTGCCGCGCAGCATGGCGTGAGCTGGGAGTTTACCGGCCGCGCCGAGGACCAGCGCGAGACGGCCAGCGACATGCAGCGCGGCGCGCTGTTCGCGCTGGCGATGATCTACGTCGTGCTGGCCTGGGTGTTCGGATCCTATGGCTGGCCGCTGGTGGTGATGGCGATCATCCCGTTCGGCATCGTCGGCGCGTTGTTCGGCCATTTCCTGATGGGCATCACGCCGACCATACTGTCGATGTTCGGGCTGTTCGCGCTGTCCGGGATAGTGGTCAACGACTCGATCATCCTGGTGGTGTTCTACAAGCAGCTGCGTAGCCGCGGCATGGGTGTGCACGAGGCGATCATAGAGGCGGCCTGCCAGCGCCTGCGCGCGGTGCTGCTGACCTCGCTGACCACCATCGCCGGGCTGTTGCCGCTGCTGTTCGAGACCTCGATGCAGGCGCAGTTCCTGATCCCGATGGCGGTCTCGATCTCGTTCGGCCTGGCCTTCTCGACCCTGCTGGTGCTGGTGCTGGTGCCGACCCTGCTGGCCGGCATGGAGGGCCTGCGGCTGCGCATCGGTGGTGTGGTGCTGGCCCGGGCTCAGCCATAGGCGGTTGGCGCGTTGCGCGCAGGCGTCATGCGCGGTGTGCTGTGGACGATGTGAATTGCGCC
>JAJDNF010000078.1 GCA_022340805.1 Chromatiaceae bacterium | reverse complement strand
GCTGGATCCGGGGAAAAGGTGCGCAATCAGGTGCAGACACGCGAACATAAGCAGTACGAGACCCAGATGAAATCGTACGGCCGTTCGCAGATGCCTGGTTCGGGCAGTCAGGGAATGGGCAGCGGCGGCCACGGGCGATCTGGTGGTGGTCGCAGGTAATGGATGCCAGCGCTTAGACGGAGATTGCAGATGAAGGCGTGCCACTTGCTCGCAGGGCTTATCGCTGGGGCGATGCTATTCCTCGCCGGCGCTGCTCGCGCCGAGCCGGCTGGCATGCCGTCGGTACCGGCTGGCGCGGGCGCCAGCGGCGCCGATGGCGAGGTCTGGGGCGACCCCGAACAGCACGAGGAGCCGCAGCCTGGTTGGACCTGGTTTGGCATGGGCTACGAGCGTCGCAGCGACGTCTCCAGGACCGGCACCGACAACACAGGAGAAACGCGCAATACCGCAACCCCCACAGGTGGCGGCCGCGAGGGCCGCTGAGGTGTGCGGATAACAGCGCGCTCGCGGGTCTTTCTCAGGCCGGTTACGCAACAGCGTTGTGCTGCGGCCCACGCAGGCCTCAGGTTGGCGTACCCTGTGCCAGGTCCGGTTCTTCCAGGTGCACCAGCAGCGCGGCCCGGGCCGCATCTCGCAACCTCAGTGCCGCGGCCCATTCGGCGCCATCGGGCAGGATCGGCTCGCCGATACTCACGTGCAGCGCCCCGTGGTGCGGAAACCGCGCGTCGCCGCGCAAAATAGAGCGCGTGCCCCGGATCGTCACCGGCAGTACGGGTACGTTCGACTCGGCGGCGGCGACGAAGGCCCCCATGTGGAACGCGCGTAGGCCGGGCATGCGCGTAAAAGTGCCTTCCGGGAAAAACAGCAGCGCGCGCCCGGACTGCAGCACCGCGATGCCGCGCCGCAGATCGCTCAGGCCACGCTGCATGTCAAAGCGCTCGACGAACAGGGTGCCGATGCGCTGCAGGAATACGCGCGGAATGAATTGTGCGTGCAACTCCTGCTTGGCGATGAAGCTGAAACGGCCCGGCAGGGCGGCCACCAGCACCACGCCGTCGAGGTAGCTGGCATGATTGGCGACGATCACGCAGGCCCTGTCGGTCGGCCAATGCCCGAGGCCCTCGACCGCCAATCGCACGCCGCTGAGCCGGAACAGCAGCCGGGCATTGTTGCGCATCACCGCCCAGCGCCAGCGCTCGACCGGCAGCAACGCGATCACCAGCCAGGTTGGTGGCGCGAGCAGCCAGAAGATGCCCTTCACATAGCCCGCATAGGCGATATCGATCAGCCGGCGCCAGGTACTGCGCACAACTGGCCGTGCAGAGGCCAGCGCGAGGCGCGCCAGTTGCCACCAGACGGCCCGCGGCTGCTCGCCAAGCCGGCCCTTTTCCAGCAGCTCGCGCACCGCGGCGCGGCGGATCTTGCCGCTGGACGTCTTCAACACGGTATGCGGCGGTGCAAGCACGACCTCATCGGGCGGCATGCCGAGGACCTCGCTGGCGACCTCGCTGACCTGTGCCTGCAGGTTCGCGCGCCGGCTTTGGTCTGTCTCGCGGGTCTCGGCGACCACGATGACCCGTTCGGTGCCGGCCGCCGGATCGGTACTGCCGAATACCGCGACACAGCCCTTGCGCACCCCGGCGATATCCCCGACGGCCTCTTCCACCTCGTAGGGATGGATGTTGCGACCACCACGGATGATGATGTCCTTCACCCTGCCGGTCAGGTACACGTCGCCCGCGGCGACATAGGCCAGATCGCCGGTGTCCCGCCACGCACCATCGATCAGACGCCGTGTCGCCTCCTCGTTGTGCAGATAGCCGCTGGTGGCCGATGGCCCCTGGAACTCCAAGCGACCCTGCCGTCGCTCGGGGAGTTCGTGGCCTGCGGCGTCGACGATGCGTACCTGGTAACCCGGCAACGGCTGGCCGCAGGCGACGAATTCGAGCGGATTCGATTCAGACGCCTCGGCTGGCAGCGCCTTGCCCATCGACTCGAACGGTTCGCGCCGGATCCGCTCGATCAGCGGGCCGCGACCGGGCGGGGGGAAGGCCAGTCCGACCGCGGCCTCGGCCAGGCCGTATACCGGTGCCAGGGCCTGTGGACTCAGGCCATAGGATCCGAAACCTGCGGTGAACCGTCGCACCGTGTTGGGGCTGACCGGCTCAGCGCCGTTGAAGGCGCGTCGCAGGCTGCTCAGATCGAGGCCGTCGAGGTCGGCCCCGTCCAGTCGGCTCAGGCACAGTTCATAGGCGAAGTTGGGCGCTGCGGTCAGCGTGCCACGATGGCGGTGGATGGCCCACAGCCAGCGCTGCGGCCGGGCCAGAAACGCCAGCGGCGACAGCAGTACCAGCGGCATGCCGAAATACAGGCTGCCGAGCCAGGCGCCGATCAGCCCCATGTCGTGATACAGCGGCAGCCAGCTGACAAATACGTCGTGCGAGTCGGCCTGCACGGCGGCGCCCATGGCGCGGATATTGGCCAGCAGGTTGGCATGGGTGAGGATCACTCCCTTGGGCGCCCCGGTACTGCCAGAGGTGTACTGCAGGAAAGCGGTGTCCCCGCCACGCACCACGGGCTGGCTGTAGGGGCTATCGGAGGCGGCCAGCTCTGACGGCGTGACCACATGTTGCAGCGTCTCGACCTGTGACTTGAGCAGACGCGCCACCCCCCTGGCCTGGGGCGGCGTGATCAGCAGGACCGCCCCTGCATTGGCGAGGATGCCGGCATGCCGACGCAGGTGGTCCTCGAGCTGCGAGGGCCGCAGCGGCGGATAGATCGGTACCGGTACCGCCCCGGCCATCAGGATCGCAAAGAAACTCGACAGGTAATCCCGACCCGTCGGCAGCATGATGGCCACGCTCTGTCCGGGCAGCAGGCCCCGCGATTGCAACCCGGCGGCCAGCGCTCGCGCGCCGTCGGCGAGCGTCGCATAAGCGATTTCCTCGTGCTGCTCCGCATCGCCATACAGGTAGACGTGCAGGCGCTGGGGATGGAGCTGCACGTGCCATTCGAGTACCTCCAGCAGCGTGGTGGCCGCGTGTGGGACGCCCTCTACCTCGTCGAGGGCGGCGGGGACTGGTGCCACGCGGACCCGAGCGCTGGCTGTCCCCGCATCCACCAGGCGCAGCGCACGCCACAGGTCGCCCGCCGTCTCCGCGGTGGCGAGCGCCTGTTCGGGCAGGCTGGCGCCGAGGCGGCGCTCCAGGCGCAGCAGCAGCTCGGCACGTGCCAGGCTGTCCAGGCCCAGGTCGCGCTCCAATGCGCTGTCGAGGGTCACGCGCAGCGCCCCAGGGCTCTGCGGGTGCAGCTCCAGTGCCAGCTGGCGGACTTGCTCGAGGAACTCGTCGGCGCGGATGCCCGCCGAATCTGCTGCGGGCGGCTCAGGCTCTCCCATGCGGACGCCTAGCTTGAACGGGCATGGTCTTCGGGCTGATGGCTATCGTGGTTTGGCAGCAGAAATCTGATCACCTTGTCGTTGTACTCACAGAGTCCCTGCGCTGTCAGCTCATCCAGGAACGCGGCCGCCTCGCTCTCGTCGGTCCCCGCCGCGGCCGCAAGGTCAAGGGGCCCGGCCTTGAGTACGCAACTGCCGTCCGCCCGGCGGGTCGCCTTCGCCGAATCGAGAAATCCCTTCAACGCAAACTCCAGGCGCTGCCCCGGCGAGCCGTAAGCGAGCAGTTTCGCGAACTCGTCCATGCGCCGCAGACGGTCGGAGATGAAATTGAGCACGAGGTCCAGGCGATCCGGGTGCTGTTTCAGACCCTCCATGAAATCTGCCCGGCGCAATGCGATCACCTCGGTATCGGTCACGGCGATCGCATTGGCCGATCGGGTCTTCGCGTCGATCAGCGCCATTTCGCCGAAGATTTCACCGGAGCCGAGCACCGCAAACGAAAGTTCCCTGCCATCCCTGGTTTCGCTGGTGGTGATCTTCACGCTGCCGACGTCTATCACGTAACACTCATCGGCCTCGTCGTATTCGCTGAAGATGCGTTCGCCGGTGCGGAACACCACGCGTTGAAAATGGCTGGAGAAACACCGCAACAGATCGACGCCGTCCAGGCGGGGCCCGACCGTGCGCGCATAGAAATCCGCAAAGGTGGAGACCAGCGGAACGACGTAGTTGCCGATCTCCGCGTTCCAGATCTTCTCCGCCAGTGGCGAAAAACCGACCCGTTGATACATGTTCGCGTTTTCGTGATTGGCGGCCACCAGGATATGGGTCGCATTCCAGGACTTGCCGACGTTGCCTGCCAGCTTGAACAGCGCCCGGATCACGTCTCTGCGTCGGCGCCAGCCTCTGCGCACCGCCAGCATACCCGCGCTTCCGATCTTGGCCGGTTCGCCGGTCGTCCGGCGCCATGCGTCCTCGATACGCCGCCTTTCCCTGGCGAAGTCGAAGAGTTGCTCTGGCGGAAGGCCCACCCCGTCATCCAGGTTCAACCTTATCGTCGCAACCGGCTCTTCGCCCTCATAGGCGATCAGGTTTGCGCAATTCGGATGCGCATCGAATCGGTCGGTCAGGTATCGTCCGGTGTTGTGTTTCCCACCGAACTTGCCCTCCTGTGCGACGTAGACCCGGCGACGCACCCAAAACACGTCGTCAAGTTCCTTGGCGGTCTGCGCCACTTTCAGCCGGATACCCATTAGCCCTTTTTGCCTGTTCGACTCTCTAACGACGGCCCGCTGCTGCCACAGTCGGCTGCCCGGGTCGTTCTGAACCAATCGGTGCCGGAGCGCTCCGGTCTGCGGTTTCGTCGGCGGCGCTCGGCGATCTGCTGCTGCAGCGTAGCGCATCCCTGTGCCGGGTGTTCTGCATGCGGCAGGCAGCAATGCCGCTCCGGTCCTGCTCAGGCCGGCAACATGCTTTGTATCTTGCGCTTATCAGTTTAATGCTAGCACCGGTGCACCGCATTGTTGCCCAGCCACCCGCCCGAAACAGGGCCGTAAAGCCGAAATGCACGCGCAGATGACAGCATCACTGGGGGTGATGATCTCTCAATCCGTGACAGTGCGGGGAATCGAGCGTCTTGTGTCACTCCGGCTTCGCGTTACGGGTCGCCGAGCGAAGGTCAGTCGGCGGTGTCCGGATCGACTGTCGGCTGGGGTGGGTCCTGCGGCGATTGTTCGTCCTTGGTCTTGCGCAGGCGCTTTTCCTCCTTCTTCTTTTTCTTCGCGAGATCTCGCTGACGCTTTTCGAATGCGTAGTTGGGTTTGGCCATTTGCGGTCCTTTTCAATTGAATTCGGGAAAGTATAGTGCCAAGTCCTCTCGCCATGAGCTCTAGTTCGCCGAGCCGCGTGTCCATTTCGCGATCACAGCGCACAACCCCTTGTGGTCGATGTGCGGGTCCTGACCCGGAATTTGGGTCGGGGAAACACTCGACGACCGGGTAGATTGCACGGCAGCGGCGCCCCGGAGGGTCCCGGCTCGGGGTCACTATAGCCGCGTGACATCCCCGCTGTGGGTATGCCATTGGAGGCCAGGGTGCGATATTGGTGCGGATCGGCGTGAAAACCGCGCCGCCGGTCAGTCGTTCTCCACGTCAATCAGGTCCTCGGCAAACTTCTCAACCTGCGACCAATCGGTGAAGTCGATCACCGCCTTTGGATCGGTTGGGCCTTTGGTCATCCACATGATCAGTCGGATGATCTGGCGATCCCAGAACCGGTATCTCGGGTAGTCGAGCTTCCCGGCAAACACGGCCAATTGCCGCGGTTGCCACGCGATTTCGCGGAGAAACTTGCGCAGATAGGGGTTCGTGTCCGGCTGCCTCTTTTCCACTTTGCGCGCGACCAGGTTCACGGAGAAAAAGGCGTTCGGTTTGCGCGCCAGCAGCTGCACGTTGTCGGCAATGAACTCGTAGACTTTCCTGTTGTGCCTGCCATATCGGATGCTGGCGCCGAGGATGATCTTGTCAAACGGTTCCAGGGCGATACCGCGAGCGTCGTCGATGGTGCTCAGGGTCACCTGGTGTCCATGTCCGGTAGCAATCTGCAGCAATCGCTCGCAGATCTCCCGGGTGTGGCCGTCGGTGGTCGAATAGATGATGAGGAGCTTGGCCAAAGGTCGGTTTGGATAATTGAGATGTGTGCTTGCCGAGGGGTCTGACGCTGCCAACGGATCAGCCAGCCCGGATTTTAACCTAGCCGCAAGGGCCGTTGCAGCCTTGCGTGGGCAGGACGCTGGCCGTCACAGGGACGACTCCGGATCGAGCACGCCGAATAGCCGTCCGCTATTGTAGCGTTTTGAAACCTCAATTTCCGTCCATGCCCGCCAGGCGCTAGATTCCGAGCACTGTCTATCATGTCCAATTCAGTTGACAGCCATCCTACATACGGAGTGAACCCATGACCAAGGCAATCCTGATCTCGCCCGAGAGTCAGTCGATCGAGGCGATCGAGTTGTCCGACGCGAATGATCTCAAATCGCTGATCGGCTTCGAAACGATCGAATCCGACGCGGTAGGCAACGCCGGTGATCGCCTGTTCTTCGACGAGGAATGCTTCATCCGCGGCGCAACCGGTCGCTTTCAGATCGATAAGCTGATCCCGGTTGCCGGCAAGGGCGTGGTTGTCGGTACCGCGGCCGACGGCATCGCGTTGAGTGACGTGTCAATCAGCATCGACGAACTGCGCCGCCGCACAACCTTCCAATAGCCCATCGCCCGGGATGGTCCGGTGCCCGGTGCGACTGAATCGGGTATCGGGGCGTGCAGGTGCTGATCCGCGTCCAGAAAGGGTAACGCGACCGCAGGGGTGACTCGAACGTAATCGCGTCTAGGTCACGACCTTGCGGTTGACGAAGAACAGAATCGCGACGCCACTACTGGAGGCGCGGGCGACATATGCCGAGCGTCGAACAATCTTCACCAGTTGACGCGTGTAGGCCTGCGTCAAAGCAAGCTCCACCATGAGCCCTTCGGGCAGCGCCTGGTCGGTTTCGATGAAGAGCCCGGCCTTGCTTACGCAGCGTACTTTGCACCGCTGCACCGGTTCTCCGCGGGCATAGAGAAAGGCGCGCGCACCCTCGGTACGCCAGCGGGGATGGCGGCGGCGTTCAGGGAGGCTCATAACGCGTACGCCCACTGGTCTTTCATTTGATACCTCGGCTCAATTCAGGCTTTTGTGTCTTGCATTTTCGATAAGCAGATTTTATGCCGATCGGAAAAAACATTGAAATATCAGTTGGCTAAGGCCGGGTTCGGGTTGTCTGACGATCTGTCATTGTAAAGCGGCTGGACACCGCGACACCGCGTTTCGCGGGAACTCCGATCCGGCAGCGTAATATTTTGAAACTCAGTCATTGAAATCGGTAACACCTGAGAACCCTTTGCAGCGAGATAATTCAGCCGAGTCAAAGGGTGGTCCAACCCCCTCCATACTCGTTTAATTACCCTCGAACAGGAGGTGGGCGATGAAAATCCAACGCTTCAACAAGCTGGTGC
>JAJDNF010000067.1 GCA_022340805.1 Chromatiaceae bacterium | reverse complement strand
GTGGTCGACATGGATGCGCTGCATCGTGCGGACATCGTCCCGACGGCCATCACCCGGGCCAAGGTTTTCCTGTCCGGTTCAATCGAGCGCGCGGTTACGGTGCGTGGACTCGCTGTCACCAAAGGCGCACGCGCAGCCATCGAGGCTGCCGGCGGCAAGGTCGAGGACTAAGAGCAGACCATGGCGCTGAATCCTGCGAGTGCTGGCGGCATGCAGTTGGGGCGGCTCACCGAGCTGCGCCAGCGCCTGCTGTTCCTGCTCGGTGCCTTGATTGTCTACCGCATCGGGACCTTTATCCCGGTGCCGGGGATCAATCCGGCGGCGCTGGCCGCGCTGTTCGAGCAGCAGCAGGGCACCATCCTCGACATGTTCAACATGTTCTCGGGCGGTGCGCTGAGTCGTGCCAGCCTGTTTGCGCTCGGCATCATGCCCTACATCTCGGCGTCGATCATCATTCAGCTGATGACATCGGTGATACCGAAGCTCGATCAGTTGAAGAAGGAGGGCGAGTCCGGGCGTCGCAAGATCACCCAGTACACGCGCTACGGAACCCTGGCGCTGGGGACCTTCCAGGCAATCGGCATATCGGTGGCGCTGCAGGGTCAGTTCGGACAGGGACTGGTCGTGCACACCGGCCCCTCTTTCGTGTTCACCGCCACGGTCTCGCTGGTGACCGGGACCATGTTCCTGATGTGGCTGGGCGAGCAGATCACCGAGCGCGGGCTGGGTAACGGAATTTCGATGATCATCTTCGCCGGCATCGTCGCGGGCCTTCCCGCAGCGTTCGGTTCGGTGGTCGAGCTGGTGAGCAACGGCGAGATGAACGCGCTGTTTGCGCTGTTCCTGTTCCTGCTGGCGATCGCCGTTACCGGCTTCGTGGTGTTCGTCGAGCGTGGTCAGCGGCGCATCACCGTGAACTACGCCAAGCGTCAGCAGGGCCGCAAGATGTACGCGGCACAGAGCAGCCATCTGCCGCTGAAGCTGAACATGGCCGGCGTCATTCCGCCGATATTCGCTTCGAGCATCATCCTGTTCCCGACCACGCTCGCACAGTGGGCCGGCAACAACGAGGGTATGCGCTGGCTGCAGGATATCGTTGCTAAGTTGTCTCCGGGAGAGCCGATCTATGTCGCCTTGTATGCGGGGGCGATCATTTTCTTCTGCTTCTTCTATACCGCGCTGGTGTTCAACTCGAAAGAGACCGCAGACAACCTCAAGCGCTCCGGCGCCTTTATTCCGGGCATCCGGCCGGGTGAGCAGACTGCGCGCTATATCGACCAGGTGATGTCGAGGCTGACGATGGCCGGTGCGATCTACATCACGCTGGTGTGCCTGATGCCGGAGTTCCTGATCGTCGGATGGAACGTGCCGTTCTACTTTGGTGGCACCTCGTTGCTCATCGTGGTGGTCGTGGTGATGGATTTTATGGCCCAGGTGCAGGCGCACGTGATGTCGCACCAGTACGAGGGCCTGATGAAGAAAGCGAATTTGAAGGGCATCGGCGGCACGGGCATGCCTCGCTGACCGATGGCAGAGATTTAGGAGATAACGATGAAAGTCCGTGCCTCTGTAAAAAAGATGTGCCGCAACTGCAAGATCATCAAACGCAAGGGCGTGATCCGCGTGATTTGTACTGATCCGCGTCACAAGCAGCGCCAGGGCTAAATGCAGCGTTGCTAATACGTTGAAATGTGGGTAGAATTTCGCGCTTTCGCGCGCGGGTTCGCCGCTGTACCAGGAGATAATTGACAATGGCCCGTATTGCTGGAGTCAACATTCCAGATCGCAAACACACGGTGATCGCACTGACTTCGATCTACGGCATCGGTCGGACTCGTGCCCAGCAGATCTGCGAAGCTGCAGCCGTCTCGCCGGATCGCAAGATCATCGAGTTGACGGAAGAAGAGGTCGAAAAGCTGCGTGCTGAAGTGGCCAAATTCGCCGTAGAGGGTGATCTGCGCCGCGAAGTGTCGATGAGTATCAAGCGACTGATGGATCTCGGCTGCAACCGGGGCATCCGTCATCGCCGGGGGTTGCCGCTGCGCGGTCAGCGTACCCGCACAAACGCGCGTACCCGTAAGGGCCCGCGTAAACCGATCAAGAAATAAGCGTCAGCTGGTTTAGCTAGGAAAGGGCATATGGCCAAGACTCCGACCCGTACCCGTAAAAAGGTCAAAAAGGTTGTTACCGATGGTGTCGCGCACGTTCACGCGTCGTTCAACAACACCATCATCACGATCACCGATCGCCAGGGTAACGCCCTGTGCTGGGCAACCTCCGGTGGTTCCGGTTTCCGCGGCTCACGCAAGAGCACGCCGTTTGCGGCCCAGGTGGCAGCCGACCGTGCCGGGCAGATGGCCAAGGAATACGGGGTCAAGAGCCTGGATGTGAACGTTAAGGGGCCTGGTCCTGGTCGTGAGTCTGCGGTGCGCGCACTGAACAATGCCGGTTTCAAGATTACCAGCATTTCGGATGTGACGCCGATTCCGCACAACGGCTGCCGTCCGCCCAAGAAGCGCCGCGTCTGATCTGGAGTTTGAGTAATGGCACGTTATATCGGTCCCAAATGTAAACTGATGCGCCGCGAGGGTACGGACCTGTACCTGAAGAGCCGTGTGCGCTCGGTCGATTCAAAATGCAACATGGAAAAGGTCCCCGGCCAGTCGGGTGATCGGCGCCGCCGTCTTTCCGACTACGGTGTGCAGTTGCGTGAAAAGCAGAAAGTGCGTCGCCTGTATGGCATCCTCGAGCGCCAGTTCCGCAACTATTACGAGGAAGCGGATCGTGTAAAGGGACCTACCGGTGAAAACCTGCTCAGGTTGCTGGAAACCCGTCTCGATAACGTGGTTTATCGAATGGGTTTTGGTTCGACCCGCGCCGAGGCGCGCCAGTTGGTCAGCCACAAGTCGATCAGCGTGAATGGCAAGATCGTCAATATCGCGTCGTACACGGTGCGTCCGGACGACGTCGTTGCGGTCACCGAGAAGGCGAAAAAGCAGGAACGGATCAAGAACTCGCTGGGCCTGGCCGAGCAATACGGTTTTCCGGAGTGGGTCGAGGTTGACAGCAAGGGACTGAGCGGCACGTTCAAGCGTTTGCCGGATCGCGTCGAACTGCCGGCAGAGATCAACGAGCACCTGATCGTCGAATTGTATTCCAAGTAAAGGAACTAAGAGGGCCTTCCATGGCTGAGTCCGTTACCGAATTCCTCAAGCCGCGCATCGTCAACGTACAGACGGTCAACGAGCGCCATGCCAAGGTGTCCTTGGAGCCGCTGGAGCGCGGTTTCGGTCATACCCTGGGCAACGCGCTGCGCCGTATTCTGTTGTCCTCGATGCCGGGATGTGCCGTCGTCGAGGCCGAGATCGAGGGTGTTCTGCACGAGTACAGCGCTATCCCGGGTGTCCAGGAGGACGTGCTGGAGATCCTGCTGAACCTGAAAGAGATCGCGATCACGATGGAGGATCGCGACGAGGCGATCGTCAGCCTGAACGCGAAGGGCCCGGGCATCGTTACCGCCGGCGACATTCAGTTGTCGCACGGGATGGAGATTGCGAACCCGGAAATGATCATTGCGCGGCTCACCGACAAGGGCGAACTGAGCATGACCATGAAGGTGCGTCGCGGGCGCGGCTATGAGCCAGCGGCCAATCGCGAAAGCGCCGCCGGCGATGACCGTCCGATCGGTCACCTGCAGCTGGATGCGACCTTTAGCCCGGTGCGCCGCGTAGCCTATTCGGTCGAGGCCGCGCGCGTAGAGCAGCGCACCAACCTGGACCGCCTGGTGATCGACATCGAGACCGATGGCACGATCGATCCGGAAGACGCGATTCGCCGCTCGGCCACGATCCTGCAGGAGCAGCTGTCGGCATTCGTCAAACTGCACGAGACGAGCAGCGCGGTCGGCGAGGCGCCGACCAAAGAGCCGTCGGTCGACCCGATCCTGTTGCGCCCGGTCGACGACCTCGAGCTCACGGTGCGTTCGGCGAACTGCCTGAAGGCAGAGAATATTTTCCTGATCGGCGACCTGATCCAGCGCACCGAGGTGGAGCTGTTGAAGACCCCGAACCTGGGCAAGAAGTCCCTGACCGAGATCAAGGACGTGCTCGCAACGCGCGGCCTGTCGCTGGGCATGCGCCTCGAGAACTGGCCGCCCGAGAATCTCGAAGAACTGATGGCACGCTGAGAAGCGTTTGGATAAACCGATTAAGTAGGAAGTCGACCCATGCGTCACCGCAAAGCCGGACGGCAGCTAAACCGCAACAGCTCACACCGCAAGGCCATGTTCCGCAACATGACGGCCTCGCTGATTGAGCACGAGCTGATCAAGACCACCTTGCCGAAGGCGAAGGAACTGCGCCGCGTCGCCGAGCCGTTGATCACCATGGCCAAGGACGACAATGTCGCCAAGCGCCGCCTGGCATTCTCGCGCCTGCGCAGCGATGCGGCGGTCGGCAAGCTGTTCGGCGAACTCGGCCCGCGCTACAAGGAACGCCCGGGTGGTTACCTGCGCATCCTCAAGTGTGGCCACCGTCCTGGCGACAAGGCCCCGATGGCCTTCGTCGAGCTGGTCGACCGGCCGGTCGCCGCCGAAGAGGCAGCCGAATAGGCCATAGCTGTCCGCACACATGAAACCGGGCGCTGCCCGGTTTTTTTGTGCCTGTGCTTACCCGCATCCGGCAGGACCGGGGGGCGGCACGGTCTCGCCAGCGAGCCAGCTGCGCGGCGCGACGATGCACCCGCTACCCGGCCACCTGCTGCGTATGTCCGCGGGGCGTGGTTGCCGTGTCTTGACGCCTGCAGCGGTAGCCTCTGTGCAGGGCGGTTAAAATGTCTCCAATGGATGCGCCACGCCCAATCTTTCTGTTCACCGACTTTGGCTGGGCCGGTCCCTATGTCGGGCAGATGGCGGCAGCCATTCTGGCGATCGAGCCGCGCTGTGCCGTGATCAACCTGATGCACGATGCGCCGGCGATGCGCCCGGACCTGGCCGCCTACCTGCTACCTGCCTGTTGTCGCTCGCTGCCATCCGGCGCGATCGTGGTTGCGGTGGTCGATCCGGGCGTGGGCGGGGAGCGTGCGGCGCTGCTGGTCGAGGCAGGGGGGCAGACATTCCTGGGGCCGGACAACGGCCTGCTGTCACGTCTATCGGGGATCGAGCGGGTCGAGCGGATCGACTGGCGGCCGGCGGTGATGTCGTCGAGCTTTCACGGCCGAGACCTTTTTGCGCCGCTCGCCGCGCGGCTGGCCCGTGGCGCGGCCGTAGCGATGACCCGGCTGCCGTACGAGGCGATGGCCGGCGCCGACTGGCCGGACCAGGCGGCGCAGGTGGTCTATATCGATGGCTACGGCAACCTGATGACCGGCTTGCGGGCCGAGGGGCTCAGCAAAGACCGGCGCATCCGGGTCGCAGCGCGGACCATTGCGTACGCCGAGACCTTCTGCCGGGTCGCTGCGGGCGAGCTCTTCTGGTATGCGAACTCGCAGGGGCTGGTGGAGATTGCCGCGAATGGGGCCTCGGCGGCCAAAATCTTGTCACTGGCGCTAGGTGGTAAAATCCTGGTAGATTAATCGCCCCGCCAAGGACCGGCGGGGATATTGCGCAACAGCGAGATTGCAGTGATTCGCGCCGTTGGCGCCGATCTGGTTTGCCGGCGTCTTGCCGGCCCACGCCGGCTGGGTATCGCCGTTCATCAGCGAGACCCCTTACGACCTGCCGGTGTCTGTTCCGGCGCCGACTATCTGGAATCTGTGGCCCGCCGGTTGTAATGGATCGCCGTGCGCATCGGGCCCAGTCGCCGGATGCGACCACAGATCGTGCCGTCTGTCGTGCGGGGACTGCCCGGCGGCGCCTGGCGGCTGGTATCCGAGGGTTCCCGGGTTTGTAGCCCCGGGGCGTTCACCGACACGGCGTTGTTTGCCTATGCGGGGAGAAAGGCATGAAGCGAGACCATCAGTTTTCTTTGCTCGGACGCTTTTCCGGTGGCAAGACGAGGCATAAGGAAAGGCCCGCGGCCGACGCGCCGGCAACGCCGGGGCCGGCCCAGCCAGCGGTTGCGCTCAGCGGCTCTGCGCTGGAGCAGGCGTATCGCGATCTTCTGGTCGAAAACCAGGTCCTGGCGGAGACCAGCCGGCGCCTGCACGAGCGACTGGCGCGGCGTGACGCCGGCCAGGAAGAGTCACCCGCGGCGCGCGAGCTGATCCAGGCGCAGCGCAACGCGCTGGTGGAGCGCAGTCGCCGTTTGCGCGAGGTTGAATACCAGAACCAGCAGCTAAGGCGCGATCAGAAAAAACTGATCGAAGAGAACCGACGCCTCGCCGCCAGCCTGGCCCGGCACATGCAGGACATCCAGCCGCTGCTGCACCAGGAAGAGGTCAGCCGGCGTGAACTCGCCCAGGCCAGGACCGCGCTGCGCGAGAAATCCAACGAACTGGCCAAACTCACCGACAAGTACTATCAGCTCGAGGCGCGCAGCCGGCCGCAACCGCCACCGAGTACCGCCGCAAACGGCCGCTTCTAAGCCGCCGGCTCCTTCGGGCACTCGCGAAACACACGCGCGGTGCATTGTGCGCAGATGTTGTGGTCGAGCCGCCGATAGATGGCGTATATGGCCTCGGTCTTCGAATCGAAGAAGTGGCTGGCGCCGATCTTGCGCACGAAGTGCGAGCGGGCCGCAAACTCGTAGACATTCTCGTCGAGCCCGACGAAATACAAGCCGCCCCCCATAGACTGCAGGCGCCTGGCCTCGCTCACCAAGGTATCGGCGGCGCTCAGATCCATGTAATGGATGCCGTCGCCAACGATCAGGATGTGGTGGATGTCCTCGTTCTCGATCACCCGGCTGATGCGCCGCTGGACATGGTTGATCGAGCCGAAATACAGCGCCATATCCATCTTCAGCATCTTCAGCTGAGGACAGGCACGCAGCGGCTTGTTCTCGATGTTGACGAACGAGCGCTTGCCGCTCTTGCGGTTCGTGTCGACCGCCAGGGCCGGTATCGTCGGCACCGAGGTGCGCGCCAGGAAGATCAGCAGCGACAGTAGCACACCGAGGTAGATCGCGAATTCCAGTTCCAGGAACAGCGTGGCGAAAAAGGTCGTGAGCAGGATGCTGCTCTCGGAGCGGCTGTATTTGAGGATCTCGCTGATGTGGTGGAAGTCGATCAGGTTGTAGGCCACGATCAGGATGACGCCGCCCATCGCCGCGATCGGCAGGTAAGCGGTCAGTGGCGCGATCAACAGCACGATCACCACCAGCATCAGGGCGGCGAGGATGGCCGACATCGGGGTCTTTGCGCCGGCCGCGTAGTTGATGCCCGAGCGCGTGAACGAGCCCGAGCCCGCGTAGCTGGAAAAGAAGCTGCCCACCACGTTCGACATGCCCTGACCGATAAACTCCTGGTTCGCATCGATATTCTGGTTGGACTTGGTGGCGACCGCGCGGCTGATCGAGACCGCCTCGATCAGGCCGAGCAGTGCGACCGCGAACGCCTGGGAGGCGAGCATCCTGATCGACCCCAGAGACAGATCCGGCATCGACAGCGGCGGCAGGTGACCCGGTATCTCGCCGACCAGCTTGATGCCGGCCTCCGCGCCGCCCAGCACGGCCGCGACCAGGCTCCCGACCACCATCCCGACCAGCAGGTTGGGTATGCGCGGCGCGTATTTTTTGACCAGGATCGCGCTGACCAGGGTGCTCAGCGCGATAGCGAGCGTCGTCCCGCTGATCAGCCCCGACTGCACGAACACGTCGACCCAGGTGTGCAGGAAGGATTCGCCCTTCGGGATCTCGATGCCCAGCACGTGCTTCATCTGGCTGGTTGCGATCAGCAGTGCGGCGCCCGCGGTGAAGCCGATGACCACGGTGTGCGATACGAAGTTGACCACCGTTCCGAGGCGCGCCAGGCCGAATGCCAGCTGGTAGGCCCCGGCCAGGAAGGTGAGCGTCAGCGCCATCGACACGAATTCGGGCGTGCCGGGCGCCGCGTGTTCGCTGATCGCCGAGAACACCACGATCGAGATGGCCGTGGTCGGACCCGAGACCAGGTGGTATGAGGAGCCGAACAGCGCCGCGACGATCGGCGTGATCATCGCCGTGTACAGGCCGTATTCGGGCGGCAGGCCGGCGATGGTCGCGAACGCCACACCCTGCGGCAGCACGATCACCGCGCCGGTGAATCCGGCGATCAGGTCGGCGCGCAGGGTGCGTCGGTCGACCAGTTTGAACCACTGCAAGAAGGGCAGAAACGCGGCCAGTTGCATGCGTGGAAGCTCCCAGATAATACCTGTCATATGCGTACGCGCCGATGTGCATCGGGCGGCGTCGCGCGTGGCGCCCTGCGCCGGGCAAATCCCGACGCGCCAGTCGGGTCCGGGTCCCGCGGAACCCGCTACTTCAAGCGCCTGGCTGGCAAGTGCGGCGTTGAATCGATCAAACTATATAGGTTCGCATGAACGCTGGCATGCCGGCGATGACAATGCTCAACCGGATCTACGGCCGCGTGGCCAGGATCGGTGCCAGAAAACGCCCGGTATGTGAGTGCGGCTCCGCCGCAATCGCCTCCGGCGTGCCGGTGGCGATGATCTCGCCACCCCCGTCGCCGCCCTCGGGGCCGAGATCGATGATCCAGTCCGCGGTCTTGACGACGTCCAGGTTGTGCTCGATCACCACGACCGTGTTGCCGTGATCGCGCAGCCGGTGCAGCACGCCGAGTAGCTGCCGGACGTCGTGAAAATGCAGGCCGGTGGTCGGTTCGTCGAGAATGTACAGCGTGTGCCCGGTGTCGCGTTTCGACAGTTCACGCGACAGCTTGACCCTCTGTGCCTCGCCGCCCGACAGCGTGGTCGCATTCTGGCCCAGCGTGATGTAGCTCAGCCCGACGTCGATCAGGGTCTGCAGCTTGCGCTTCAGCACTGGTACCGCGTCGAAGAATTCCAGCGCATCCTCGACGGTCATGTCGAGTACCTCGTTGATCCGCCGGCCCTTGTACTGGATCTCCAACGTCTCGCGATTATATCGCCTGCCCCTGCATACATCACACTGAACGTAGACGTCCGGCAGGAAATGCATCTCGACCTTGATCACGCCGTCGCCCTTGCACGCCTCGCAGCGGCCACCCTTGACGTTAAAGCTGAAACGCCCCGGGCTGTAGCCGCGCGATCTGGCCTCCGGCACGCCCGCGAACAGTTCGCGAATTGGCGTGAACAGGCCGGTGTAGGTGGCCGGGTTGGAGCGCGGCGTGCGCCCGATCGGCGATTGGTCGATGTCGACCACCTTGTCAAAGTGCTTCAGGCCCGAAGCCTTTCTGTACGGTGCAACCGTATGGCTGGCGCCGTTCAGCTGGTTGGCGGTAAGCGGGAACAGGGTGTCGTTGATCAGCGTCGACTTGCCGGAGCCGGATACGCCGGTCACGCAGGTGAACACGCCGGACGGGATCTCCAGCTTCACGTCCTTCAGGTTGTTGCCACTGGCACCCTCGATCTTGAGCATGCGCTTGCGGTCGATCGGGTGGCGCTCGGCCGGAATCTCGATGCGCTGACGCCCGGTCAGGTAGTCGCCGGTTATCGAGCCCGGTTCTGCGCAGATCGCCGCGACGTCGCCCTGGGCGATCACGCGGCCGCCGTGTACACCGGCGCCGGGCCCGATGTCGACGATGTGGTCGGCACTGCGGATCGCATCCTCGTCGTGTTCGACCACGATCACGGTGTTGCCCAGGTCGCGCAGGTAGGTGAGCGTCTTGAGCAGGCGCTCGTTGTCACGCTGGTGCAGGCCGATCGACGGTTCGTCCAGCACATACATCACGCCGACCAGCCCTGCGCCGATCTGGCTGGCCAGGCGGATGCGCTGTGCCTCGCCGCCCGAGAGCGTCTCGGCGCTGCGGTCCAGGGTCAGGTAATTCAGACCGACGTTGACCAGGAAACGCAGCCGGTCGTTGATTTCCTTGATGATCTTTGCAGCAATCTGGCCCTGTTTGCCTGGCAGGTCGAGCTGCTCGAAAAACGCCAGACTGCGCTCCACCGCGAGCGCGGTGATCTCCGGCAGCGTCTGCTCGTTGACGAACACGTTGCGCGCCGCCTCGTTCAGGCGCGTGCCGCCACAGTCGGGGCAGGGCTGCGACGAGATATAGCGGGCCAGCTCTTCGCGCACCGCATTCGAATCGGTCTCGCGATAGCGGCGCTGCATGTTGTTGATGATGCCTTCGAACGGGTGGCTTTTCTTCACCACCCGGCCGCGCTCATTGAAATAGTTGAACTCGACCGACTCGAAGCCGCTGCCCTTGAGGATCACCCGGCGTGCCTCTGTCGGCAACTCCTGCCACGGCGTTTCCGGGTCGAAGTCGTAGTGTTTTGCGAGCGAGCGGATCATCTGGTAGTAGTAGGCGTTGCGCCGGTCCCAGCCGCGCACCGCGCCGCCGGCCAGCGACAGCTCGGGGTTGGCCACCACCTTGTCCGGGTCGAAGAACTGCTCGACGCCCAGCCCGTCACAGCTCGGGCAGGCACCGACCGGGTTGTTGAACGAGAACAGGCGCGGTTCGAGTTCCTCGATGCTGTAGCCGCACACCGGGCACGCGAAGTTCGCGGAAAACACCAGGTCGGCCGGCGGGTGGTCGGGGTCGGCGTCCATCCAGGCGACGCGCGCCACGCCCTCGGCCAGGTGCAGCGCGGTCTCGAACGACTCCGCCAGGCGCAGGCCGATATCCGCACGGACCTTGAAGCGGTCCACCACGACCTCGATGGTGTGCTTCTTGTGCAGATCCAGCTCGGGTGGCTCGTCCAGCTCGAAGATCTGGCCGTCGATGCGCGCACGGATGAAGCCCTGGGCGTGCAGTTCGGCCAGCAGTTTCTGGTACTCGCCCTTGCGCTCGGAGATCACCGGCGCGAGCAGCATCAATTTGCTGCCCTCGGGCAGCGCCAGCACCAGGTCGACCATCTGGCTGACGGTCTGGGCCTCGAGGCGTTCGCCATGGGTCGGGCAGCGCGGCGTCCCGGCACGTGCGAACAGCAGGCGCAGATAGTCATAGATCTCGGTGATCGTGCCGACCGTCGAACGCGGGTTGTGACTGGTGGTCTTCTGTTCGATCGAGATCGCAGGCGACAGACCCTCGATATGGTCGACGTCCGGCTTTTCCATCATGGACAGAAACTGCCGCGCATAGGCCGACAGCGACTCCACGTAGCGGCGCTGCCCCTCGGCATAGATCGTGTCGAAGGCGAGCGACGACTTGCCCGAACCTGACAGGCCGGTGATCACGATCAGCCGGTCGCGCGGCAGCTCGAGATCGATGTTCTTCAGGTTGTGGGTGCGGGCCCCGCGGATTTGGATCGTGTCCATGACTGCAACGGCAAGGGGTCAAACGATCAGATTCTACGGGAGTCGCACCGCCGGGGAAATGCCGGGCTGCGCCGCGGCATCGCCGAAAGGCTCGGCAGACAGGGCAAAACCGCCCGTGACCGCCTGTCCCGGGCGTTCGCGACGTCGGACCCACCCCGCGCACCTTGCAGGTTCTGCGCTGTCCGATTGTTCGGAGTTAGAATACGGCGCTTCTGACGAGGGTATCGCAGTGCGAGACAAGACCAGTACCAACATGACCGCCGGCGAACGGCGCGCGACCCTGGGCCTGGCCGGGGTGTACGGCTTTCGGATGCTTGGCCTGTTCCTGATTCTGCCGGTGTTTGCGCTGTACTCCGAGGGGCTGCACGGCTCGACGCCGTTTCTGACCGGCCTGGCAGTCGGTATCTACGGTCTGACCCAGGCCACCCTGCAGATCCCGTTCGGCCTGCTGTCCGACCGTGTCGGGCGCAAGCCGGTGATCTTCGGCGGCCTGGTGCTGTTTGCGATCGGCAGTGTCATTGCCGGCATGGCACAGGATATCTGGCTGGTGATCCTCGGCCGGGCGGTGCAGGGCAGCGGGGCGATCGCCGCCGCGGTCATGGCCCTGGCGGCCGACCTGACCCGCGAGGAAAACCGCACCAAGGCGATGGCGACCATCGGCATGACCATCGGCGCCTCGTTCATGCTGGCGATGCTGGCCGGGCCGGTGCTGGAGCGCTGGATCGGGGTGGACGGCATCTTCTGGTTGACCGCGCTGCTGGCCCTGGTGGGCATCGCCGTGGTAGCGCTGGTGGTCCCGACTCCGGCGCACAGCGGGGTCCACCACGATGCGGAACCGGTCCCGGCGATGTTTCGGCGTGTGTTAAGCAATCCGGACCTGCTGCGCCTGGATTTCGGCATCTTCTCGCTGCACATGATCCTGACGTCGCTGTTCCTGGCGGTGCCACTGGTGCTGCGCGACCTTGGCCTGCCGCTGGTGCGCCACAGCATGCTGTATCTGCCGGTCATGCTGGGCTCGATCCTGGCCATGGTGCCGTTCATCATCCTGGCCGAGCGGCGTGGCCTGATGAAGCAGGTCTTTCTCGGCGCGGTCGCGACCCTGGCCGTGGCGCAGTTGGCGCTGGGCCTGTTTGCCGATCAGTTCTGGGGATTCGTCGCCGGGCTGGCGCTGTTCTTCACCGCCTTCAACCTGCTCGAGGCAACCCTGCCGTCGCTGGTTTCGAAGGTCGCGCCGGTCGCCGCCAAGGGCACGGCCATGGGCGTGTATTCGACCTCGCAGTTCAGCGGCGCGTTCGTCGGCGGCATCCTGGGTGGCTGGGTGCATCAGCACTACGGTCTCAGTGGGGTGTTCGACATGGGCGCGCTGGCAGCCGCGATCTGGTTGCTGTTGGCCAGCGGGATGCGCAAGCCCGGCCACTACAGCAGCCGCCTGGTCAACCTCGGCAGCGTGCAGCATGCGAGTGCGGGCGACCTGGTCGCGCGCCTGCGCAGCGTACCGGGCGTGATCGAGGCCGTGGTGGTGGTCGACGAGGGCGTGGCCTATCTCAAGGTCGACCGCGACCGGCTCGACGATGTGGCGCTGGATGAAATAGTGGCCCGGCCGGCGTAGACTGCGGGGCCCACCAGCATACCCGGCGCCGCATGGAGGCGGCGTCGATCAGAGGAGGAAAAATGGCAAGTAGAGGCGTCAACAAGGTCATCCTGATCGGCAACCTGGGACAGGATCCCGAGATGCGCAGCTTTCCCAACGGGGATGCTGTGTGCAACATCCGGGTGGCGACATCCGAGACCTGGAAAGACAAGAACACCGGCGAGAACCAGGAAAAGACCGAGTGGCATACCGTGGTGGCGTTCCGCCGCCTGGCCGAGATCATGGGCCAGTACCTGAAGAAGGGCTCCAAGGTCTATATCGAGGGCAAGCTGCGCACCCGCAAGTGGCAGGATCAGCAGGGCCAGGACCGCTACTCGACCGAGATCATCGCCGACGAGATGCAGATGCTCGACAGTCGCGGTGGCAGCGCCGACTTCGCACCTTCGCCGGCGCGCACCTCGGGCGGCAAGTCGCACGCCCAGCCACAGGCCGCGCCGATGGACAGCGGGTTCGAGGACGATATCCCGTTCTGACCGACGGCCCGCCGCGGGGTCGACCGAGCAGTCGCGTTGCTAGCCCGCCACCCGGCGGGCTCTTGCTTTGGAGGTAAGCGCAGCCGCATCGGCTGCGTTGGGGTTGGCACCGTCCGAGGGCCGCGACAGTCTGGGTCTGGGCTGCAAGGCTGCCGGCCCGGTTTGGGCGCTGGCTTACGGGGGGTGTTCAGGCGGTCAGGTCGTGGCCGTGATCGTGAGGTCGAGGCGCCTGCCGGTTCTCCCGCCACTTCTACTGTCCTTCGCTTCGGCACAGGCGTTGGCTTGATCAATCGAAGAACCGGCATGCGCTTCGTGCCTTATACCTAGCACGCTCGATGCCAATCCCGTTTTTTGAATCAAAAACAGCCGGATAAGCGCAAGCGGCCAGGATTTTTATTCCTGCATGTAAAGCTGGCTGACGACAGATACGCTTACTTCCCAATCGCTTGCAATCGGTGTTTGCGCTTAGGAAGCCGGGCGCCATCATTCCGGCGTTGGGGCGGCCTCGAACAGACGGATCAGGTCTTCGATCGCGAGCGTCTCGGTGCGCACAGTAGGGTCGATCCCGAGGGCGGCGATCTGCCCGCCGTCCAATAGGCCCTTGAGATTGTTGCGCAGCGTCTTGCGGCGCTGGCCAAACGCCTTGGTCAGAAACGTCGAGAAGGCCGCGTGTTGCGCGACTGCCAGGCGCGGTGCGGCGAGCGGGCGAAGACGCACCACGCTCGAATCGACCTTGGGTGGTGGATCGAAGCTCTCCGGTCCAATGACGAACAGCGGCGAGACCTCGCAGCTGAGCTGCAGCATTACCGAAAGCCGACCGTAGGCCTTGCCACCCGGCGCGGCGGCCATGCGTTCGACCACCTCCTTCTGCAGCATGAAATGCATGTCCTCGATCGCATCGGCCTGCCCGATCAGATGGAACAGCAATGGGGTCGAGATGTTGTAGGGCAGGTTGCCGACCAGCCGCAGGCGTCGTTCATCATGTCGCAGACTACGGAAATCGAATTTCAGCGCGTCCGCGTTATGCAGGCGCAGCATGCCGATCGGTGCGCACGTGCGCCGCAGTGGTTCGAGCAGATCGCGGTCCAGTTCCACCGCGTCGAGTTCGCCGGCGCGTTGCAGCATCCCCCGCGTCAGCGCCCCCTGTCCCGGCCCGATCTCGACCAGTCGTTGGCCCGGCTGTGGATCGATGCAGGCCAGAATGTGCTCGATCACAGCCTGATCATGCAGAAAGTTCTGGCCGAACCTTTTCCTGGGACGGTGGCTCAAGGGGTTAGCCTTCCAAAAGTGCGAGAAATGAAGGCGTTAAGTTTCGGGCAAAACCAAAGGTCGGCGCAAATCACGAGGTTAGGTCTGCGCGGGAGAAGAGAGTGGGTCGCTTCGATTTTCGCGGCGATTCATATCACTACTCGCCACCACAGAACAGATCGAGGCGGCTGGCCCCCTGGCTTTCCATGAAACTCCTTTCGACCCAGTCATGAGCGCCATCTTCAACGCCTCGTTGATAGGACGATCCGGCAACCAAGATAGAAGCGTTTATCTGACGGCAACCGTCACTTTCTGGATCCGGCCGGTAAAGCGGGTTTCATCCGGTCCATGGCCGATGCCTTTGGCCACCGGGCTCGCATTGTCGACTCCGACATCGGCGCCTTCGTCGGCAGAAAAAATCAATGGCTGGGTGCGTTCGATACGGCCCGACGCGACCTGCCTGCCATTGACGAACAGTGTGGCCTGTCCGCCCTTGCCCATACCGCCACCTTCGTAGGCGAAATCGAGTTTCACCGTCGCCTTGCCGCCGGGCACTGCCGTGGGGCTTTCCACGGTGTAGTGTTTCAGGCCGAGCCAGTTGTACTCGTAGACCGGCCGTCCATCGCGAAAATGCAGCGACCACCCGCCAAAGTGCCCACCCTGCACCAGCACCGCACCGGTGGCGCCACCCTCTGGTATCTCCAGCTCTGCGGTGATCGTTTTGGACCGGTTCTTGACGTTGATGAACGTGTTTTCCAGCATCCCCTCCATGCCTTCATAGAGCGTCATTGAGGTGCGGTCACCGATCAGGTCGGGACGCCCGGCAAGCTCGGGATTCAGGCGCTCGACCGTGCGGTCGTCGATCGGTAAAACATGATGCTTCTGCGCCTCGACCATGAACGCCGCCTGCAGCGATTCGAGCTTGTCCGGCATTTTGGCTGCGAGGTCGTGGGCAAGGCTAAAGTCTTGTTTGACGTTGTAGAGTTCCCATACATCCGAATCCAGCGGCTTCTGCTGGCCGGTTGCCCAAGGCAAACGATGAACGGTGCGAGCCATCCAGCCGTCTTTGTAGATACCACGATTACCAAACATCTCGAAGTACTGGGTTGTATGGCGCTCGGGCGCGCCAGCATCATTGAACGAATAGAGCAGGCTGGTGCCCTCGATCGGCGTCTGTGGCGTGCCATTTACGATCTTCGGCTCGGGCAGGCCGGCCGCTTCGAGGATCGTTGGTGCGATATCGATGACGTGACCGAACTGCGTGCGCAGACCTCCGCCATTGGAAATTCCGCGTGGCCAATGCACGACCATGCCGTTGCGCGTGCCTCCGAAGTCGGAGGCAACCTGCTTGGTCCATTTGAACGGTGCGTCGAACGCCACCGCCCAGCCTGCGGCCATGTGCGGGAAGGTCTCTTGGCTTCCCCACTTGTCCATCAGTGGCAGCATATCTTCGATGTTCTCTTGCACGCCGTTGAAGTAGCTCATCTCGTTGTACATGCCGATCATGCCACCCTCGGCGCTGGTGCCATTGTCGCCGGCAATGTAGAAGACCAGTGTGTTGTCGAGCTCGCCGATGTCTGCGATGGCGTCCACCAGTCGGCCGATATTGTGATCGGTGTGGCCGACAAAGGCCGCGAACACGTCAGCCTGGTGACTAAACAGCTTGCGGTGTGTTTCGGGCAGCGAGTCCCAGGCAGCTAGGTCCTCCGGTCGTGGCGGCAGGTCGGTGTTGGCCGGGACAATGCCGGCCTTCTTCTGACGTGCCAGCGTTTCCTGACGCACCTTGTCCCAGCCGTCGTCGAACTGGCCCTCGTACCTCGCGATCCAGTCCCGAGGGACGTGGTGTGGCGCATGCACGGCGCCGGTGGCGAAATACATGAAGAACGGCTTGTCGGGCGTGAAAGACTGCTGGGCCTTCATCCAGTTGATCGCCTGATCAGTCATATCCTCGGTGAAGTGGTAGCCATTCTTTTTCGCTGGATGCACCCGGGTGACGCCGTCGAAGAGCGATGGCGCCCATTGGTCCGTCTCGCCACCGATAAAGCCGTAAAACTTGTCGAAGCCCTGGCGTGTGGGCCAGCGATCGAATGGTCCGGAAGTACTGGTTTCCCAGGGCGCGGTTTCATGCCATTTTCCGAATGCGCCGGTGCTGTAGCCATTGAGGCGCAGCATCTCCGCCAGCGGTGCGACGCTGTTCGGTATCTTGCCGGTGTTGCCGGGATATGCAGTGGCGGTTTCCATGATCGAACCGGCGTTCGCGGTGTGATGGTTGCGGCCGGATTTGAGCGCCACCCGGGTCGGAGAGCAAAGCGCAGTCGTATGAAAATTGGTGTAGCGGAGGCCTTCACTCGCGAGCCTGTCCAGTGTCGGTGTCTCTATCGGTCCACCGAACGTCGTGGTCGCGCCAAAACCCAGATCGTCGATCAAGATGATCACGACGTTGGGTGCGCCCTCCGGTGCCTGGACTTTGAACGGCGGCGGTGGCTGGGTGCTCCGTACGTCGAGCTCGGTATAGGTGGGAGGTGTCGGCTCAGCGATGGGTAGGACAGTGCGGTCCAATGGCGCTGGCTGGGCATGGGCAAGTGTGGTGCTGCCGAGCAAAGCCATACAGAAACCGGCCAAGTAAGAGCGTAGCGATCTGGACATGGTTGTTTGCTCCCGGCGTTGTCTTCTCGTCTCCCGGCTCGCGGGGTAAATAAAAGTTCAGAATTCGTCTTCGTGAACCAGGAATGCCGACGACTTCGAGTGATCGATGAAATTGCCTTCGTCTTCCTGCAGGGCGGCAGCCACTTTCTGGCCCTCGGGTGAACTCATTCCGGCGATCAGCGCCTCTTCAGAGTCGAACCACACCTCGGCAACCCCATCGAACGCAGGCAGCATGCCGCGCGAGGATTGCAGGCCGTCGTTGAGCGGAGTCGTCACAGTATGTGATTGCACATAGCGCCTCGCCCCTATCGTCTGGGCATGCTGCATGAAGAAAGGGCCATGCTTGTTTTTCCAGTAGTCCTGGAACTCCTCGCGACTCAGTTTCGGGTGCCTCGTGAGGCACATGACAAACTTGATCATATTGATTGTCCCTGCACGGCTTAGAGAACAGACGTACTCATCATTGCGCATGCGGATGCGGTGGAAGGGTCTTACCTGACCGGCTCTGCACGGGGGAACGTCCACGATCCATCGATTATCGCGCGCTGTGGCTGATACATCCGGACCGCATAATTCCAGCCTGCGCTGATCGGCAGATTGTTAATGGCGTCGGGTCCACTGCCGAAGTTGACCGTGATGCTGCCATCGCCATTTTTTGCTGCGGTAACGTTGTTATACGAATACGCGTTTTGGTCGTTCTTCTCCATGAATCCTTCTTTGTTGTAGACGGTAATCGACCAGAATCCGTCAACCGGAACATCCTTGACGGTCAATGAATGCGGTGTCTCGCCGTCGTTATGCGCCGGGTAAACGGTGTCATACATTGCTGCTTCAGGCGGATTGCCACCCCATCCCATGGCGGTGCCGAGGAGGTGATAGAGGGGGTTGAGCTGTGACTTGTCCCCGAAATAAGGCTTTGTGTCCGTGCGGGTGGCGGCCAAGACGTTGATCGCATCGCGGACCTTTTTAAGCGACGCCTCGTCCCAATCCGGTATTTCGAACAGGCCGGATTTTTGCTGTTGCAACTGAATCGCATCTTGAAGTGCATTGGCCGCCTTTACGTCTTCCGCGTCGGCAGCATCGGCAAAGGTGCGGAAGACAACGATCATGTAGCGTGTGCCGATCACATCTTTGTCAAAACTGAATTTGCCGCTGCCATGCTCAACCGGCAGCATCGAGTGATCCTGGTTGATCACCAGCATCGACTGGAAGCGCCCCGTGGATTCCGGCTTCGTTATCGTCACTGGGCCGGCATCAAGATCAAAAACACCCATTGAGTAAAGGGTGTCACGGTTCATGCGAATCACATCCTGTTTGTCTAATGGTGTCGGGACGCGGATATGTAAGAACTTTCCGAAAGCATCCTGTTTGACGTAGCGATCCATTGTCATGTCCGTCTCGGCGCGGACAAAGTTGTCGACGGTGACGGACTCGGCCGCAATCGACACGACACTATGGAGAATGAGAGTGGCAACCAGCAACAAGGTTTGTATCGGTCCGGACAGTTTCATTTCTTCTCGGCCTTAATTAACGGTCGGCACATTTTGGGGCTGGCGCCGTCGCACCGTGGACACGGATATCGCGGGGCCTTCATCGCCGCTGTTGGCTTCTACCAATGCTTGGTATCAGGAGCCAGCCTGCTCGTTGGTCACGCCGAAAGACTAACCTTGCTAGTCGGGAATGTCCTTGCCATTTCGCGCCACTTCGCGGCGCGGGTGCTTCGCTGACGGCCAGACGAGTGGAAACAGTGGGGCGGTCCGAAAGCGGACCTTGTCTCCAAAGGCGGTTACTCGACCCGATCAGGTACTGCGCAGTGTTCTGCGATACTCCGTCGGACTGATTCCGGCGATGCGCTTGAATGCGCGGGTGAAATGGGCCTGATCGTCATAGCCCACTGCGCGTGCGATATCCATCACGCGTTGGCCTGGGTCTGCGAGCATTTCTGTGGCGGCGTCGAACCGCACTTGTTGTACGAGGTGCGAGTAACTCATTCCCAAGGTACCCAGTCGGCGCTGCAGCGTCCTAACGCTGGTTCCAGCAATCTCGGCGGCCAGGTAGACGTCCAGATGGCTTTCCCTGACGTACGAGCGCAGGACCACCATCAGTGACTCGCGAAAATCCAGGCTCCGCTGCGATAGGGTTTGCGGTACGGCAGACATCTTGTTGATGACCAGACGCGTATCATTGTCCTTTCGTCCTGTCGTGGTCATCAGTGTCGCGGGTATGAGAATCGATGTCGATTCACTGCCGACAAGGATGCGGGTTTCCGGAAATGTGTCGTAAACCTCTGGGCCGGGATCGAATCGGGACCGGAGCGTGATCTCGACGGGTGACCACGATGCGCCGACGACGTCACGGATCAGTTGAATAGGGAGCATTGCCTGGAGCCATTCAACATAACGCTGCTTTCTCGGCTCCACATTGCCAAGTATGCTGATCGTGATTCGGATAAGGTCTTTTTCGCGGCACATGGACGCGTGAGCGGAGGTGTTCTCCAACCGGATCATCGTCGCGAAGCGATTGAACAGATCGTATAGCGTTGATGCACTCGAGGTCAGTCCGGCTAAATAAGGGCTCAGTCGATCGCAGGTTAGTCGTTGCGCGGCGAGCAGTCCGATGTCGTTGATGCCCTCGCGACTTTCGACTTCGCGGACGAAATTCATCGCCTGATACACCGGGATGTAGCTGTCTGGGGATTCATCAAGGGTTGTCGGCAGTCCGGCCCGTCGTAGTTCACGGGCGACCGGCGTACCAACCTCTTGTGCCAAGTCAGCATAGATCAGTAGGTAAGCTGCCCGGCAAAGCATGATAGATCGCATGGAAGCCTGCCTATGGGTATGACATGCAATTTCCGAAATGTCGGGTCGCCGATATGCGGTGGGCATTCATGGCGTTTTCTCTGCAGCGTGATTCGGCTCATGGTACTCAAAATCCGCGCGCTGCGAGTAGCATACCGTTGCCGTACTTGAAGTTTGCCGGAACCAGCTGCCCTTTCACGAATATCGAATAATGCATGGGATAATCGGCGCTATTCGATATTCGGTAGGCTAGTTCATGATTGCGCGATGCCAATGCAGATAACGCGCTGTGAGGAGACGTCCCTGCTGTTGGCGAAATCGTCGGCAGCTCTCATGCTCACCTCTCTAACTCCGCATATTCCGCAGAAAAACCTCTACGGGCAACACTTCTGGCCGAACCTTTTCATGGGACGGTGGCTCAAGGGGCTGTCCTGGTGATTGCGTGAGAAATGAAGGAGTTAAGTTTCGGGTAAAACCAAAGGGCTGCGCAAATCAGGGTGTCAGGGGTGCGCGGGAGAAGAGAGTGGGCCGCATCGATTTTCGCGGCGGTTGGAGACCTGGGTTGGCCTGATACCGCCATGCCTCGTTCAGCTTTCCGCGGCGACCTGGCCCGCATCTTCGCAGGGCAACCGTCAAAGGAACCATCGCTTCCACCTCAGTCGCCCCAGCAGTTGCGTACGCCGAAGGCAACGTCCCTTGACTCGACGCCGGGTGCCGGGTCGCCGGTGACGAGCTCGACGCCGGTATCGAAGTATCCCACCGGCTTTTCGCCTCCGCGGATGGCCCGTGCCAGGGCACGCACACCTTCGCGCGCCATGTTCTGCGGAAACTGCATGGCTGTGGCGTCGATGTCGCCTGGGCGCACCGCCTCCTTGATTGCCCGGCAGCCCCCGTCGATAGAGACGAGAATGATCTGCCCCAGGTCCCGCTCGGCAGCCTTCAGCGCAGCGAGCGCACCGAGCGCTGCCGGTTCGTTGACCGTGTAGACGATATTGACATCGGGATGCTCGGCCAAGATCTCTGCCATTCGCGCCTCGCCTAGTCCCCTGTCGCCCTGGGTATCGGCCATCGCGACGATCGCGGCGTCATCCTCGGCGATGCCGAAGCCGTCCAGAAAACCCCTATGACGGGCCTCTCCCGAGCTGATACCTGGCGCAAGGTCGAGCAATGCGATTTTCGGGTCCAGGTCCAGCTGTTGGGCCTTGGCCTTGGCGTACTGGCCAATCAAGCGACCAGCGGCCTGATTGTCGGTGGCGAAATAGGCATCCACTGCCTCCACCGGATCGACCGGGGTGTCTATGGCGATGACCAATACGCCGGCCTCCTTCGCCGTCGCAATGGCCGGCAGCAGTGCGGTCGAGCTGGTCGGCGCGATCAGGATACCCTCGGCTCCCTTGGCGACCATGTCGACGAGTGCGGCGCTTTGGCTCTCGATATCAACATCGCTCGTGCCAGTCGCGGTAAGCAGAGTGACGTTGTCGTCTTCGGCTGTGTCCTCCGCCACGTCGCGCATCGTTACCCAATACGGGTTCACTTCCTGCTTGGTGATCAGTCCGACGGTGACATTCGGCGGGCCATCCGAACATGCGCTGAGAAAGATCACCAGCCCCACCAACAAGATGGCCCTGCTGCGTCGCCACCGGCTCGAAATGGGAGTGTTCATGGTCTTTCTCCGCCCGGTTTCGATTCAGCCTGGGCGTCCTCGATCGCGGCACGTGGGTTTTTGAGGTCAAACATGGCGTAGGCAGCCACCAGCGCAAGACACACACCCGGTACCGCGTAGCCCATCGCGGGGCCGGCCGTGTCCATCACGGCACCGTGCACCATCGGCAACAGGGCGCCACCAAGAATCGCCATAACCAAGCCGGCCGAACCGTACTTGGCGTCTTCACCGAGCCCCTGCAGCGCGATACCGTAGATGGTCGGGAACATCAGTGACAGTGAAGCGGAGGCTGAGACGACCGCGACCAGCCCGACGACATCAAGCGAGAACATCGCTGTGAGGCAGCAAAGTACGCCGAAAACCGCCATGACGAACAACAGCAGCGGAGGCCTGAAGATGCCGAGCAGCCAAACCATCAGAAAACGCGAAAACAAAAATATGATGAGGCTGGTCTGCAGCCACCAGCCGGCGTCCTCTGCTGACTCGCCGACGACATCCTGGGCATACAGTATCGTGAACGTCCAGATACAGGTCTGGGCCGCGACGTTGAAGAACTGGGCCATGACCCCGTAGCGATAGTGACGATTGTTCCACAGTCGTGATGCGGTCGAACTCGATTTCGCTTCACTGCCGAGCGGGACCGGCGATTCGGGCAAGTCGAAGCGTCGGAACAGAATCAGTAGCCAGATGAGCATTAGTGCTGCTGCGATACCGAGATAAGGTCGAAGCACCAGGTCCAGGTCTGCCTGTTGACTGGCGAGCAATTCCGCATCGTTCATGATCACCTTGCTGGATTCGGGCGTCAGCTCGGGCAGAATGAACACAGCGCCCATCAGAACGCCGATATTGGCGCCAATGGGATTGAACGCCTGCGCGAGGTTGAGCCGCTGGGTCGCCTTCGAAGGAGCGCCCATCGCGATAACGAACGGGTTGGCGGATGTCTCTAGTATCGACAGCCCGGAAGCCAGAAAGAACAACGCCAGTAGGAACACCTCGTATTCCAGGATTTCGCTGGCGGGCAGAAACAGCATGCCGCCGACGGCGGCCAGACCCAGCCCGACCAGCGTGCCGGTCTTGTAGCCAAAGCGATTGTTGATGTAACCCGCAGGTAAGGCGAGCAGGAAATAGGCCCCGTAATACGCAAACTGCACCAGCGAGGACTGGAAATTGGACATATCGAAGATGCCACGGAACACTCCGACCAGGATGTCGGTGAGGTTGGCCGCGGCGCCCCAGGTCGCGAAGCACAGCACCAGCAGGATGAAGGGAACCCGCAGATGTCGCGGTACGACTCTGGCCGGACCCCACGACTGGTCGTCATGCGCAACTGCCATCGATGGTGTTCCTCTTGGTGGATATCCGCTCGAAAAACTATGGACGGACAGAAAGTTTATGGGCGCCTCTATCAATTCGTCCTGACGCTGCCATCGGCATGATCAACGCGGCGGCAATGCCATTTGGATGCGCCGATAGTCGTTTGCCAGGCCCAGCGACTCTGTTTCCCCGCCGTATTCGGCATTCCGTGCCGCTCCGGGCGGCTTCCCGCCCACTCAGCCCGGGCAGCAGGCGGATTGCGGCCTGAGCAGAAACTCCAGCCTTCGCATGTTGTAGGTCAGATTCATCAGGCCGATCTTCACCGCCGCCCGGACCTTTCCCTTGGTCCGCACCAGGATGTTGCCCTGGCGGGTGCGCTGGTCGCCGAAGACATGCTCGACACGGGCGCGGACTTTGGACCGCGAATGGTTGGTCGCCTGTTCCTGTTGGTTGAGCTTGCGCCGGCTGCTGCCCTTACGATGAATCCGGCTCTCGTAGCCGCGTTTCCGCAACTGCTCATCGAAGCGTTGGAACGACAACCGGTCACGGACCTGGAACTCGGCCTGATCGTCCGAAAGCTTGTACAGGGCCCGCAGCACCAGCATCTTGAACATCAACGTGACGTCGTGCGGCTTGCGCCCGGCATTGCTCGTGCGCTGCTTCTGGTGAATGACCTTCAGCAACGGGCGGAAGGTCGACCAGTCCACACTGCTATCCAGACGCGGCAGCGGATCGCCCAGCTTCTCCAACTGCGTCAGCCGATCTTCCTGGTCAGGGAACCCTGGTTGCATGCCATCTGCCCTCTGTCTGTCTCCTGGCTGTCATTCTGCCCGATTCAGGGAATTATTCGAGATGCCCATTCCTTTGTGCCCTGATAGGTATACCCTTCCACCTGCGGTACCCTATCACCCCAGTTCGAAAGCTCCGTTGTCGCGACGCTCGATCCATCGCGGCGCCAAGAGTCTGGAGTCGGTAGGCTATCGATCTGACAGGCGGCAGCTTTTTCGACTTCGTCGACCAAGACCGCCGAACCTTTCTCGAAGCAGTCGAATGATCTCACTGAGATCCCTGGCGCTATGTCAAAACCTGGAATTCGAGAAGAACCACGACCAACTGGGATGCTGAGTCGTGCATCAACGGTAGCCGCAAAAAGGTCACAGACGCGGCGAGCCGCTTTGGTCTGTTCACGTGACGCTTCATTTTCGGACGCGCATTCTCTCCACATCATCATCATTCGTAGAAGATCCGATGGACGCTGTCCTGCTCGAAACTGCCGGTATCCAGCAGCCGTGAGCGAGTAGTCAACGAGTGCACGTCCGACCGCCAGATCATAGAGCCGGTAGTGGCGACCTGAAAGATCCTGGACGAGAACGTTTTGGGGCCGCTTGTACACAGCCGGCTCTGCGGGCGCCCTAGCAGCAGACACCATTCTCCGGAACTCACGCTGGTAGCGTGGATGCGAGTTTCTACCGAGTCGATGTGCTATTCTTAGCACTATCGCAAGATATGGCTCTGTTCCATATTGCTGAATGCTTTCGTGAAGATGCCGAAGCAACGGGAGTTGCGCTCGAATTGTTGCGGAATCGATCAACTTCAGCAGCGACGTCGTGGCCAGCCTGTGTGCGATCAGATCAGATTTCTGGGAGGCCACGGGTAAGTCGTTAAGATAGCGCTTGTAGTGCGCAGCATACTGATCGGCCGTTGACACCGTGGGCAAGCGACTTCCGCCGGACGCAGTATCAGGCCCCAGTTCCCGGGCTAAAATGGGCTCAAAAATCACCAACGTTGCGGCGAGTACCATCGTACAAGCGCAGGTTTTGGGGCGAGCTGCGACACGAAAAGTAAGCATATCAGGACACCCTCGCGCGGACTCCGATCAGCCTCTCACTCGTTCGTTGAGTTTAGTTGAAGATTCCAATGCGAGCCGATGCAGGCACGCTATCATCGGCCTGCCACTGAGCCGATGAGCTGCGCCTCCAAAGTTCCTACAGATGCTATGCGTCATTCAGTTGCTGAATTCGGGGTGCCATCATCTGACTATCGTCAGCTCGGCTTTCTTCGGCTCGTCGAGCAGATCGATCTTCCGCTGGAAGCGCTCATCCCGGACAAATGCCGCATAGGCCTTTTCGGTGGTCTTGACAGAAGGATGCCCGAGCAGGTGCTGAACGTCGGTGGTCGCGGCACCCCGGCTCAGCAGACGCGTAGCGAACGCTTTGCGCAGGTTGTGCACAGGGCGATAACGAAAGCTTCGATCCAGACGTCCGTGGTAAGCAGTTGTAGTTAGGCTATTCTTTCGTTATCGAATGAACGCCGAAACACATACTAGCTTGCCGGAGCGCGCGCGACATATTTATCCTGATTGCCACTAGAAGCTATTGATTTTTGGCTTATCAGGGCAGCACCGTCGCCGGTTACCACCGGCGTGAATCGGAGTGTCTTTTCAGACTCCAGGAGGGCTGTAATGTCTGACCCCTGCCAGTCCATTGCCGACCAGATTCAGCATCTCGAGCAGCTCATCGACCAACTACACGAAGAGCTCAAATTTGCCAGTGGCCCGGAGAAATCAAGGCTCATCTTTGAACTCAAGAAGACACTGTCGCTGCTTGGTCAAAAACGCAAGGACCTTGAAGCCTGCCAGCAGGCGCCGCACGACCCGCCTGTTCGCGATCCACATATCTTCGGGATGGAGGTAACGCAAGGTCTGCCCGACTACGAGCTGGTTGCCGGCAAGGATACCCTGGCAAGGATATTTGTCGGAGCACCGCAACCGGAGATTATACTTGCCAGTGAGACCAACACTGAAGCTGGCTTTACCCTCGGTCGAACGACAGCTACGCTGCATTTCGATCTTCCACCCTTATATCAGTCAACGCTCGATTTTGCTTTGCTTCATGTCGAGGGTCCGGGTGGCATTGACTTCGATGTCCCCGCGCAAATGCCTACGGGCGTCTTCACGAACCTCTCTAAATCCTACTCGGAAGAAAACAACGTCAATTTCTACATTGACGGCGCACATTTGTCTCGCGTCGGAAGTTATCGTTTCAGTGCAAGCCTATACCGCAACGGAGATCGCATCGGCAGTGTCTCTCTTGGCAGCCACCGGTTTCATCCAACGAAGGACCTGCGATTGCTCATCGTTGTGGATACCTGGCCCATGCCGACCGCAGCGTGGAATACGTTGTTCGAGGCGCTTCGATACGTTCAGAGAAACTTCCCGGTACGGGCGGGATTCGGGCCATTGGATGGAGACCAGAGTCACGGCCTGCGATATGCAATCGACCCGGTGCCCTTTGACCCCGACTTTCCAGGTTGGGGGCCTGTGCGGCAACGCATTCAGGCGTTCAACGATCAACAGCAGGCTCAGGGTAAGCCCGATCGCGCCGAGCATATCCTTACTGTTCGCACGCAACAACCGGGTGAGAGTCCGCTCGGTGGCGTCGGTGAAGCCGGGCCGGGTGGTGTCGTGTCTGGCGTCACGCTCAACGTCAATCCCGCTGCGGACGACGTCTTTGCAACACTCATCTGTCAGGAAATCGGCCACAATTTCCTCGGTTCAGCCCATACGCCTGATCCAGGAATCAACGCCCCCGCGGCGTTCAATATGGTTGATCGGCGAACAATAACAGACCCGCGCTCGATCATGTTCGCGTTCTATACACAAAGCACCAACGAACAGGCGCTTTTCCTTCCCGATGATTGGAAAGCAATCCGCGAAGGTCTGCTAGCGAAGGAGTCGACGGGGCCAGATTGAGCCGTTGATGCTACGCTTGGTGCGCTTGACTTATTTTGTGAGTTGGTAGATCGACGATGGCGGAGCTGGATTTCGTCGAGTAATGCTCGACGCGCATGATCGCCAGCACGCGGACCGTGACGGACGGATCAGCCGGATCCGGAGAGGGAAACTCCAGATTCCGTTCGTAGTAGTCGATCTTCCTGTAGTAATCCTTGCCATCGATGGTGAGTCGCCCCACGTCGTGTTCGCCGTAGGGCTCGATGTCCTCGTCAAACTCATCGTAGGTGCACACGGCATCCAAGATCAGTGCGATTGTCTGGGGATCCAAATGCGCGACGCCGCTCGTCATCACCACACGTCCGAGATCACCGCCGTGCGCAACGGCATGGTCCAGGCCCCGGACGCGGCGCGGCGCGCCGAGGCGTGAGTCCCGCACAGTGAACGGAGTTGTCGGTGTCCTGCTCGCGGCCGGCGCGGCACGCCGCTTCGGTGCCGCCAAACTGCTGCACCCGCTGCCCGGCGGCGAGGCGATCGGGATCACCGCGGCCCGTGCGCTGATCGCGGCGCTGCCCGATGTGGTGGCGGTGATTCGCCCCGGCGATCAGGCCCTGCACGGCGGCCTCGATGGGCTCGGTCTGCGCGTGATCGAGAACCCGCGTGCGGCGGAGGGCATCGGCACGAGCATCGCCGCGGGGGTCGCGGCTGCGCCGCAGGCGTCCGGATGGCTGATCGCACTGGCGGACATGCCCTTTATCCGACCCGCGACCGTCGCAGCGCTGGCCGATGCACTGCGCGGCGGGGCCTCGATCGTCGCCCCGCAGCATGCCGGACGGCGTGGCCATCCGGTGGGCTTCGCCGCACGCTGGCGCGAGGATCTGTGCACGCTCGACGGCGACCGCGGTGCACGCGGCCTGATTACGGCCTACGCGGCGGCGCTGACCTTGCTGCCGACCGACGACCCCGGCGTGCTGCGCGACGTCGACCGCATGGAAGACCTGCCGACCGGTTGAGTGGTGGCTGGATGCCGGCTTCCACCGGAATGACCAGGGCCGGAGGTCTGCGAGGACCTGATGCGCTTCCTCCATCACCGCGGCGCAGCCCCGTCGGGCGGACTGCGCCCGCCGCAGATGAATCTGGCAGGCACGGCCTGCCCGACGATTGAGCCCGCTTAGATGTCTACCGCGACCGGCCCCCCATCCTCCGTCACCCCGTCGCAGGCCGGGGTCCAGGCTGCGCGAGCGCCATACAAATCCCGGCCCTCCATCGCAGCAACGCCCAGAGCGCTGTCGACTGTCGGCGCATCGGTGCAGCCAGCCTTGGGTCGTCAGCGCCTTTACCCGCAGCCACGCAGACTTGCCATCTGCAATCCGGTAAAGTGCTGGGCTGTGCCGCGACGCGAGTGAATCTAGCCATGTACACGCTGCTGATCGCCTTCTTTCTCATCGCCATCGTTACCTCCTTCCTGTGCTCGCTGTGGGAGGCGGTGCTGCTCAGCATCACGCCCTCCTTTGCGCAGATCAAGGTGCAGGAAGGCGGTACCCTGGGAAAACGGCTCAAGCGCTTCAAAGAAAACATCGACCGCCCATTGGCGGCGATCCTGACGCTTAACACCATCGCCCACACTGTCGGCGCGATCGGCGTCGGCGACCAGGCGAGTAAGATCTGGTCGGACGCAAACCCGCTGATCACCGGGCTACTCGTCCCGGTGGTGATGACGCTGGCGATCCTGATCCTCTCCGAGCTGATCCCGAAGACCCTGGGCGCCAACTACTGGAAGGAGATGACACCGTTCACCGCCCGCTCGCTGGTGTTCATCACCCGCCTGCTCGCTCCTCTGGTCTGGTTCAGCCAGTTCGTTACCAGGGCGCTGAAGAAGGAGGACGTCGGCAGCGCCTTCACCCGCGGCGACTTCCTGGCGATGGCCGACATCGGTGCACGGCACGGGATCTTCGAGCAGCACGAGACCGACATCATCACCAACCTGCTGCGCTTCCGCTCGGTGCGGGCCAGGGACATCATGACGCCGCGCACCGTGGTCAGGTCGGCCTCGGTGAAGCAGACGATCGGCGAATACTTCGAGCAGAACCGCGAGCAGCGCTTCTCGCGCATCCCGCTCTACGAAAACGGCTCCTACGACCATGTCGCCGGCTACATGCTGAAGGACGAGCTGCTCGCGCGCATGGTCGATGGCGGGCAGGACGCCGAACTCGGTACGCTCAGGCGCGACATCATCACCGTGCAGGACGATCACCCGATCGTCGAGCTGTTCAACCTGTTCCTCGCGCAGCGCGAGCAGATCGCCCTTGTGGTGGACGAATTCGGCGGCATGGCCGGGATCGTCACGATGGAAGACGTGATCGAGACGCTGCTTGGGGTGGAGATCGTCGACGAGTCGGACCGCACCGAGGACATGCAGTTGCTGGCAAGGCGCAACTGGGAACGCCGTGCCAGGCGCCTTGGCCTGGTGGATGCAAAGCAGCAGCGCCCGAACCTGAACGAAGGGGCCACCGCGGATAGCGAGTGAAGGTGGGTCGTGTGGGATATCGCGGCAAGAGGTCAGCGCGCCTACCGGGTTCCTGCCACTTCTTCTGTTCTCCGATTCGGCACAGGCGTCGGCTTAATGGGAAACCGATAGGCGCACTCCCTGTTTCAGGCAAACGCAGGGATAGTGCCAAGGCTGGATCGAGACGGAAAATGGATAGTTTAGTTTCGCTGCACAGGTAGCCTGATGCAGCGCTGTAAACGCGCTTGACAGGTGTCGCGGCGTCCGCGTTTGCGCTTCAGGCGACCGCCTCGTGCAGCCGGATCTGAATCAAG
>JAJDNF010000066.1 GCA_022340805.1 Chromatiaceae bacterium | reverse complement strand
GTGCCGATACAGGCCCCGACAATGAGCGCACTGTGTAACCTTATCCGGTGCATTACGGCTTGTGCCCAATGCACCCTACGTGGGTTGCAGCACCGCGTGCCGATACAGGTCCCGACAATGAGCGCGCTGTGTAACCTTGTCCGATGCATTACGGCTTGCGCCTAATGCACGCTGTGCGGTTCTGCAGTGCCACCTGCTCAAAAAGCCAGCGCCGGATGCGTGAAGTCGATACTGCTCAGCGGGCGGTTGCCGCCCGGTGGGGCATAGTGCATCAGGGTGCCCATGACGCCCTGCGGCACGCTGCCGACGCGACGCGCCAGGGCCGAGGCGTCGATGCCCTGGCGAACCAGGTACACGACATAGGTATGCCACAGGGCCAGCGCGTTGACGCTGCCGGGATCGGCCAACTGTGCATCCTGCGCGGCCCGGCTCAGGCGCGCGTCCAGGTCGGCGACCGGCAGTGCCATGCGCGCGCCGTCCATGTCGGCCACGACGGCCTCGAGCCGTCGCCACACGGACTGGCCGACCTCCACGACGCGCCGGCTGGCCCCGGGGACCTCGATCTGCCCGCTGGACGGGTCGAAGCAGGCCGCGTGCAGCAGCGGCAGTTCGTACGGCGACACGCCCGACAGCAGCAGCGTCGCATAGCCCGAGGCGGCCGGATCGCTGACCGCAAGCAATGACTTCACCTCGGCGCCGGCCAGTTCGCGCGGCAGGATCGGCAGGTTGGCCGGCGGGTGATCGTCGAGTCGCGGCGTTGCCTGCTGGTAGTCGAGGCGGTTGTCCATATGCGGCGCATTCAGTGCCTGCGGCTGCTCGCCCGTATAGATGCGTACACCGAGGTAGGGCTGCGTCTGGGTTGGGCGCGAGCGCTCGCTGAGATATTCGACCAGCCAGGTCACGAACAGCGCGAGTGCCAGCGCAGCGCCCAGCGCGATCATCAGGTCGCGCTCGTAGTCGGGATAGATGGGCCGGGTCGGGAGGCGCGCCCATTCGACGATCTGGATCGGCGGATACTTCTTCAGGTTGCCGACCTGGATCTTTGCCAGGCGCTCCTCGTTGTCGGCCTTCAGGCGCTCCAGCCGATCGAGGTCTCCCTCGAGCGCCTTGTACTCCTTGAACCGCTCGGTGAACTGCTGCACCTGCTGCTGATGATCGGCGAGCTTCTGCTCCAGGGTCGCCACCGACAACTTGGCCGCCTCCAGCGCCTGCTGGGCCTCGTCGCGCACCGTTATCTTGGCCAGCGAGAGTGCCTGGGCAAGTTCCTGCTCCATCTCGCGAATTTCATCCGGGATCCTCTTCAGCTTGAGGTCGCGATCGATGTATTGCTGGGTGTACTTCTGCTGCAGATCCGCCCAGCGGATGCGGTAGCGCTGCAGCTGGAGTTGCATCTTGGCGATATCGGACTTCTGCTCGCTGGGGATGACGGTCTCGCCAAGCGCGATCGCCTGGTCCACCGCCATCGTGCGGGCCTCGGCCTCGACGAGGCGTTCGCGGGCCTTGTTGAGCGAGTCGTTGAGGCCCTTGAGCTTGGACAGGCTGCGGTTCTCGCCACGTTCCAGGCTGACGATGTCATTGGCCTCGCGAAATGCCAGCATGTCGGCGCGCGCCTTTTCTATCTTGCCCTCCAGCTGTACCTGCTGGTCTTCAATCTCGGCGGTGGTGCGTCCGGTGGCGGCCTCGATTTCCTCGGCGCGGAAGCCCTCATACGACTCGGCCCAGCGGTTCACGACCCGCTGCAGTTGCTCCGGGTCGGCGCCATCGGCACGCAGTTCGAGCAGGTTGGTATCCGGGACTGCGACCACGGCCAGGCTGCCGCGCAGGCGGTCGAGGCCGGCCATGTCGCCGTCGCCCTCTTCGACCAGACGCTGCGACAGCCGGCCGAGCAGCTCCTCACCGAGCAGCAGGCGCCCCTGGATCGCGACGTGCTCGACGTCGGCCTGGGCGCTGCGCGTGTCCACGGCCTTGGGCTTGACCGTAAGCACAGAGGCCGCGGCGCGATAAACCGGTGAGCGGCCGTACACGATCGCCAGCCCGATGGCCGTGCCGATCAGCAGCACGCTGAAAAACACCTTCCAGCGCCGCCAGCGCGCGGGCCCGGTCGGTTCGGGTGACTGTGCGCCCTGGATCAGTTCAACGCTGGGCAGCTGCGGGGTGTTCAAAACGGGATTTCCTTGTTGTTGCTGGGGCATCGAATCGATACCCGGTCGGTGCCTGCCCGAAACGCCGGGATCCGGCATCCGCTCGAGCCGCCGGGCGGGTAGTGCAGGACGCGCCGAAGTTTACCGCGGCCACAGCTGTCATGCCGTCGCAGTTTGTGGTCGAGCGCTCCGTTCGCGCATCGGCCGCACCCTGGTACACGGGATGCGGCTGCGTCGGGTGCCGGGCCGGCCGCCGTCGGATCGGGGGGATAGCATTTGGCGGATCTGAAATAGCTTGGCAAAACAATGTACTGGCTGCGTTTTGTAAAGTATAGGGTCAGAGTGGTGGCGGGGTGCGCTCGCCGCCTCGTCGCGAGGCCCTGCCAGCGTACTACCAGGAGCAGTTATTATAGCTGCAAAACATATACTTATAGCTCTATATTAATGTGAACTATAGTCATAGGCGGACGCGGCTGTGCCGGGTACAGCGGTCGTGCGGCGGTGTCCGCAATGCCGGTCTGCTCAACCGGCGGTTGGTTGCTAGACGACGCGCCGTGCATCGGTGCATTGTTGACGAATCAGGGCCTGCAGGGCCTGCAGATCGGCACAGGCCGCGATTTGCGCTGCAGTGATCGAGACCCTTGGTCGTCCATCCTGCAGCAGGAAAACCGCCGGCAGCTCGACCCGCTCGGCGCGATAGCGTTCGCGGAACTGGTCGCGGTGCAGGAACTCGCAGGTACACTCCAGGTCCTGGATGAACTCACGCCACTGGCTGCGCTCTTTGAAGTAGCCATGGGTCAGCGCGCACAGGGCGCATTCGTAGGTCGCCGGCGAGAAGATCTTGTGACCGATGTCTGCCAGGGTGTTGAACAGTCCGGCGTCGGCGTTGTAAACAAACAGCAGGCTGACCGGCGGGTTCACTTGTCAGGTGCCCTGGACGCGGTCTGCAGCCGATACAGCTTCACGATCAGCAGCAGCCAGGGCGCGCCGTGCAGCACCAGATCGAAGATATCGATCGGCCGTGACAGCGTGCCAGCGGCGAGCATCTTGAGCTTTTCCCAGACGTGCGGCTCCGGCACAAAGGGCGCCAGGCCGAGGGTGAGTGCGACCAGCACGAACAGGCCCAGGGATTGTCGGTCTATCCAGTTCACATTGTGCCCCTGTATTCAGTAAGGTCGCGCGGCGCGTGGCTGAGGAACGGTGTGCATTCTAGCCTGCAAATTGCATGAAGGCGGACGGGCACATGGTGTTGCGTGGCAGCCGGAAGGCGTTCGATGCGTTCTTCGGCCCTTGTATTCGACGTGACAGTCTGTCCTGTTCGGGCTCAGGCCGCGCTGGACTTTGCATTT
>JAJDNF010000056.1 GCA_022340805.1 Chromatiaceae bacterium | reverse complement strand
GGTCGGGGCCGAGCAGGATCTGGAGCAGCAGACCAAGACCCGTTGGGCGCTGAACTACCACGCGGCGGTCGCCAAAACCGCGGCGGACGCCTAGCATGCATGTTGCACCAGTATCCGAGATGATCGCGCCGGACAGGTGCGCCTGAAAGCCGCTATGGAGCGAACGAATCGCGCGGAGCGGTTTGTCGCGCAAGCCCGGTGGGGGCAAGGCGCAGGGATGTGCAGCGTCACCGCAAGTGCAGGCGTGCCTGGGCAAGCGAGGGCGCGGATAGATCCTCCGCCGGCCACAGACCATGTCCGCCAGAAAATCCCGGAAAAACGATGATTGGCAGTCGCTACATCGGATTTCACTGTTTGCCCATGATCGACCGGTGCAAGATGCAGCTTAGGGCGAAGACGCCGGTGCCAGGTGCGGCCACAACCCCGGCATACAGTGGACGGTGAATTTTTCCCGCCCGTCCACCCCATGTCGCCTAATCTTTAAGATCATAGAAAATAGCAGAGGCAAGCGGCGGGAGGCTCGAGATGTTTTGTCCAGCGTGTGGAACAGAGAATCCGGATGATGCCCGATTTTGCGGCAGCTGTGGTGCATCGCTACAAGTCGTGACGAAGCCGCCGGAACCGCCGGAACCGCCAATGAAGGTGCTCGATCTGAGCGGACCCGAGGAGACGGTCTCGGACGGGCTCAAATACGGGGTAATGGCCGCGAGCCTGCTCATTCCGTTTATCGGCATCGGCATGGGTATCTACTACCTGGTCAAGGGTGAGAGCGAGTCCAAGAAGAGCGTTGGGCGGCTTTGGTTGTACGTTGCTATCGGTATCCTGGTGTTGTACATGGCCATCGGTGGTGGCGAGGTCTGATCATGTCGGGCGGCAATGGGTACCTTTCGATCAGCCGCGAACGTTCAGTCTCCAACGCGCTACGCGGTTTCGCGCTACTGATCGACGACAAGACGGTCGACAAGATCAGATCGGGCGAGACGAAAAAGTATGCCCTGCCGAGTGGATCGCATACCGTGCGTATCGCCATCGATTTGTACAAGAGCAAGCCGCTGGCCGTCGACCTGCACCCGGGTGAGACGCTGACGTTAGTATGTGGCGACGTGGCGCCCAAGACCCTGGGCGAATCATTCTCGCTCAAGGGCATGGGCCAGTCGCTCAAGGCCCTGTCGTCGCCGGGCGACTATCTGTTCGTCAACCTGGTGGGCGGCGAACGCGCTGTCGCAGGTGCCGAACGAACTGCGGAGGTCGACGCCGCCGACCCGCGCAGCAGCACCGCACGGCGACCGAAACACGCCGACCAGACGCTGTTTGTGTCGTATCGTCGTGAAGACAGTCGAGCGATCACTGGCAGGATCTGTGACCGCCTCACTGCGCATTTCGGCAAACAGAGGGTCTTCCGTGACGTCGATTCGATCCCGGTGGGCATGGATTTTCGTGACAAGATCCGCGAGACCATCGACGGGGCCAATCTGCTGATCGCGATCATCGGTCCACATTGGGTGGACATCCGCAACCGGGATGGAGAGGTCCGACTCGGCCTGGCCGATGACTATGTGCGTCTCGAGATCGAGTCGGCGCTCAGCAAAGGGATACCGGTGATCCCGGTGCTGGTCGACGATGCGGCCATGCCGCAGGCCGCCCAGTTACCCGAATCGATCGCCCGGCTCGCCTATCTGAATGCGATGTTCATTCCACCCGAGCCCTTCTTTCATGCCGGGGTCGACAAGCTGATCGAGGAGATCGGGCGGCACGGTGCCAAACCGCGGCAGCAGTTCTGCCTTGGCTGTGGCAGACCGCTGAGTTCGGAGCAGCATTTCTGTACCGGCTGCGGCCGCCCGTCGGCTACGCCCTAGGCAGGTGTGGGCCTGGGCCGCTAGTGATCGTGCGGCAGTGGTGGCGCCAATGGCCTGCCTGCCGCGAAGGCCTCGGCGGCCTTGACCGGATCGGCCTCCGCGGTGGCAACGACCTTGACGCCCCGTTGGCCCAGGCGGCGCACGAAGCCCTCGCCGCAGCTGGCGGTGATGACCGCGTCGAGGGTAAACAAGGGGTGGTCGTCGCCGCGGAATTCGTGCAACGACATCGCCTTGGGGAGGTCCAGGCGGTCGACCTCCAGCAAGCCTCCGTCCGCCTGTACCTCGTAGATCAGAAACCGCCGCGTCTTGCCGGCGTGGCCGGTGACGGTACGAAAGTTCTGGCTGGTTACTCCGATGCGCATGGCTACTCTGCCTCCGTGGTATGGGTCTTCGGGCTTGCGGCGCCGGCCTCTATTGAACGCGAGGCCGCCGGCCAGGTGCATTGACAGGTGTCATACCGCTTGGACCGCCGGTCCGCTACCCTCGGCCTCATACCTTACGCAAGGCGTGCATGAATATTGCTCCTCATCCGGTCTAATCAGTCTGGATGGAAACAGTTTGGGAGGTTGGTGGTGAACAAGCCGATCATGATGGGTCTCGCATTGGCGGCACTGGTCGCCGTCGCGTGGGTGTTTTGGCCGCCGGGCGCTTCAACACCGCGGGCCCCGGCGACACCGGCGATGTCCGCGCTGGCGGACGACGGTCACACCCAGCTGGCGACTTTTGCCGGGGGCTGCTTCTGGTGCGTCGAGGCGGACTTCGAGCAGGTGCCCGGTGTCGTGGAGGCCATCTCGGGCTATACCGGCGGCGACCTGCCGAACCCGAGCTACGAACAGGTGGCGAACGGCGGAACGGGCCACTTCGAGAGTGTGCTGGTGCGCTTCAACCCCGCGGTGATCAGCTATGAGGGCCTGCTGCAGGTATTCTGGCGGATAATCGACCCCACGGACGGCAGCGGCCAGTTCGTCGACCGTGGTCAGCAATACAGCAGCGCAATCTTCTACCATGATGACAAGCAGCGTCGCATGGCCGAAGACTCGCTTGCCAAGCTGTCCGCGAGCGGGCGATACGACCGGCCGGTGGTCACGCAGGTCATCCCGGTGGGCACCTTCTACCGGGCAGAAGACTACCATCAGGACTACTACGCGAAGAACCCGCTGCGCTACAAATTCTACCGCTACAATTCTGGACGCGACCGCTACCTCGAGCGCACCTGGGGTGACCAGATCCACGTGGATTACGCCAAGTACTCGGCCGCGGTCCCCGGCCAATTCAGCAAGCCCACGGAGCAGGTTCTGCGCGAGAAGCTCACGCCGCTGCAGTACCGGGTCACCCAGCAGGAAGGAACCGAACCACCGTTCGACAACGCCTACTGGGAAAACAAACACGAAGGCATTTATGTCGACGTGGTCAGCGGCGAACCGCTGTTCTCGTCCAGGGACAAATACGATTCCGGTACCGGCTGGCCGAGCTTCACCAGGCCGCTGGACAGCAGCTTCATCGCCGAACACAAGGACTTCAAGCTGTTGCTGCCGCGCACCGAGGTACGCAGCCGTTTCGCCGACTCGCACCTGGGACACGTATTCGACGACGGTCCGGCGCCGACCGGGCAGCGTTACTGTATCAATTCGGCCGCACTGCGCTTCGTTCCGAAGGAGGATCTCGCGACCCAGGGCTATGCCCAATACGCCAAGCTTTTCGAATAAGCGATGCTGTCGGGCCGCGTGTCGGTCACTGCGTGATGGCAGGGTGCAATAGCGCAGCATGTTGCCGCCAAACGGCTTATCAGGGCTTGCACCTATGCAGGTCGCGGGAGCATGCGCCGCTAAGGGTCGCCGACAAGCTGTGTCAAACGGAAGGACGCACTACACTGGATTTGTGCGCCTGACAGTCAACCTTGCCATCCAACCTGGATACGGGAGGCACGACAAATGCTGCGCGGCTTCGGAAATCTGCGCCTGTTTGCGCTGACACTGGCGCTTGCGAACATCCCTGTCGCCAGCGCCGATATGCTGTATCGCTGGACAGACGACCAGGGACAGCCGCATATCAGCGATCACCCACCGCCTGGCGATGTGGGCCCGACCGAACAATTCCACGCGCCGAGCTACGCCGCGCCCGATCTGCCGGCCGCGGACGATCCATACTCCATTCTAAATCAGGCGAAACGCCTCGAAGAGTCACGCCTGCGATTGACCCGCGAACGCCAGGAAAAGCAGCAGAGAGATCGCGAATACGAGCTACGCCGGCGCGAGCTGGAAGCGCGCGCGGCCGCGCAGGCGGCGCCTGCCTCGCCACCGGTATATGCCTACCGACGGCCGATCTACCCGCGACCACCCACCCATCGGCCGCCTCGGCCCGACAAGCCCGGGCGTCCCTGGACCTTATGGGAGCCGGAGCACCCGGCCTACCGTCCCTATCCGCGGCCGCCGTCGGGCCCGCCGCGTGCAGCCGGCAGCGTTGGGGCTGTATTCCCGCGCCCCTGATCCGCGCAGACTTTTCAGGACTTTTCCTGTTCGCTCAACCCCAGGCCGCGCAATCCCTCGACCGCCTGCTGCAGCACATCGTTGCCTGCCCTGCGCGGGAACACCATATATGCCGGGAGCGGAAACTCGGGCGCCTCGCCGATCTGAAACAGGCGCCCGTCCTGAATCAGCGCCCGCGCCATGCGCTGCGGCAGAAAGCAAGAGCCGCCGTTCGCCAGGATCAGCTGCACGCCCAGCCAGCCGATGTTGGCCACCTGTGGCGGCCGGTCGAGGTCCGGATAGTTCTCCCGATGCCGGGCATAGAACCCCGGCCCCCAGTCGACATAGATATAGTCATCGCCGGGCCACCTGGTATCCGGGCGCGAACTGACCATGACCAGGGTCTCGTCGAACAGGTGTTCGACGACCAGGCCCGGCGCGTGACTCGGTGTGTACATCAGTCCGATATCGAGGGTTCCCTCGATCAGGCGCCGCATCAGGTCCTCCTCGAAGCCGATCTCACTGCGAATCGAGACATCGGGTGCCGTGCGTCGCATCCATCCCACCCACCTCGGCAGAAACTCCTCCCATAGCGCGATGCGGCCACCGATCCGGATGGTCGCGCGGTAGCGACTGGGCAGTCCCAGGTCGTGACGCGCCTGCTCAATGGTCAGCACCAGTGACTTGGCGTGCTGGAGGAAGCGCTGCCCCGGCGGCGTGAGGCTGGCGCCGGCCCGGTTTCGGACGAATAGCCTGGTGCCCAGCTCGGTCTCGAGGTTGTGTATCCGCGCGCTGACGGTCGACTGGGTTACGTGCAGCCGTTTGGACGCCTCGAGGAAACTGCCATGCGCGGCAATGGCAAGAAAGGTCCGGGCCTGATCGATGTCCATGCAGCTGAGGGCCTGTCGATATCGGAGACGACGATATGTTTAGCGATTGGATCTCGCTTGTCCAACATCGTTTCTTGACGACCTGCAGACTCGCGCACCCGGCTCCCTCCCGCGGGATGACCGCAGCACGCGATTCCAGCGAGGCGCCCGACTTTCAACTCAAACCCTGCACGGTCTCGCGCATCAACCTCTCCGGCCAGAGCAGCTCACCACGTGCGCTGCTGGGACGCTCGTTCAGGCGGCAGGAGACGGCGATCGGGTCCGTGTCCATCACGTTGGATACGTGCATCGCCCAGGCCTCGAGATCACGTCGTGCGACATTGATCGAGCCCTGCACCGAGCGATCGGTGGTCGTGTCGAAACGTACGGGACCCATGATGAGCTCCGCTCTTCTGATCTGATTTGCCGCGCACCCGATGCTCTCCAGGGTGGCGAGAAAAAGCTGGCGGAACCATTTGCCGCCTAATTCCGCGAAATGTTCCTTGCGTATGCCGGGAATAAACAGGCAATAGCGACTCAGATCGTGGCAAAACATTACGCACTGACGACGGTCGATGGTGAACAGGTGTCCGTGCCAACTGCCCAGGGCACTGGTCTCGTGCAGCGGTTGCCCAGATACGCCGGGCAACCTGGCGGCCAGCTTTCTTGAGCAGTGGATGATCATGGCACTTGGCTTGCGCCCCTATATGTGGCGTGGAGTACCGGGTCCGGTTGACATCCCGTCAGCCATGCCGGCATACAGTGCAACACGCCTGCCGGTTCATAGGTAGCGCAGATAGACGTACACACTTGCGACTCCAATGCCGAGGATCATCAGCGGAAACGCGGCCAGTGTGAAGCTGATAAAACCGATGGGTTGCCGGGAGCGTTCGGCAAAGCCGGCGACGATCAGATTCGCGCTGGCGCCGACCAGGGAGCCATTGCCGCCCAGGCAGGCGCCCAGCGCCAGGGACCACCACAGCGGCATGAGATGTTCCGCACCGCCGAAGGTCGGGGCCATCGATTTGATCAGCGGGATGGTGGTGGCCACGAACGGGATATTGTCCACCACCGCCGAGGCGATCGCCGACCCCCACAGGATAGCCATTGCGGTGACAGTGAGATCGCCGCCGGTCAAGGTCAGGATTTCCCCAGCCACCAGAGTGAGCAGGCCGGTACTCTCCAGGCCATGGACCACGACGAACAGGCCGATGAAAAAGAAGATCGTGACCCATTCGACCTCTGAGAACGTGGCGTGCACGGATTCGGTCTGTTTGGCGGGTTTTCTGCCCAGGTTGTCCAGCAACAGCAGCAGGGCCGCGCCTGCAAGGGCAATGGTCGAAGGCTGCTTGCCGATCGTATGGGCCATCGCGAAACCCAGGATCACCAGCGCCAGCACGCTCAGGGATTTGATCAGCAGGACACGGTCGGTGATTGCATCGCGTTCCCTGTAGTTCATGACGCGGCGGCGGTTCTCTTCGCTGGCCTGCAGATGCCTCCCCCATACCCAGTAGATTGGCAGCATGCTGACCACCATGACCAGTGACGCAGCGGGGAGCATGTGAATCACGAAATCGTTGAAACTCAGGCCCACGGCGGAGCCGATCATGATGTTGGGCGGGTCGCCGATCAGCGTGGCCGCCCCACCGATGTTCGAGGCGAAGATTTCGGCGAACAGGTATGGGTAGGCCTTTACACCCAGCGCCTCGGTGATCAGCAGCGTGACCGGGGCGATGAGCAGTACCGTGGTTACATTGTCCAGCAGCGCCGACAAGAACGCCGTGACCAGCGCAAGCATCACCAGGATGCCCCAGGGCTGGGCGTTGACCTTCTTCGTTGCCCATACGGCGAGATACTGAAACACGCCGGATCGGCGGGTAATGGCGACGATCGCCATCATGCCGGTGAGCAGGCCGATGGTATTGAAATCCACGCCATCGATGGCCCTCTGCTCGCTGATCACCCCGGCCAACACCATCAGTGCGGCGGCGCTGGTCGCAACGATCGCGCGATTGATCTTTTCGCTCATGATGAGCACATAGGTGACGACAAAAAGTATGCCGGCAAACCACATCGCATCCCAACCGAAGACCATGGGTACTGCGTCTTCTGAGTGCATCTCAGTGTCCCTGCTCGAGGATATGCGAGCCTACGTCCCAGTACGAAATCATCCCCACCAGTCGGCGTTCCTCGCCTTCCACGACAGGCACGCTGGTCCGGGTGCGATACAGGACCAGCAGGCTTTCCACCAGCGGCGTATCGGAGGTTACGACCGCGGCATCCTCGTTGATGAACTCGAGGATCGGTCTGTCTTCCACCGCAGCCAGGCGGAGGTACAGATCATGCAGCCCGTCGGTGACGAATGGTGCGGTGGTCAGACCTTTCTCCACGACCACTGCCGGTGGCAGCACCATGCGCAGCAGGGTATTGATGCCGAACACGCCCAGGTAGCGGCCTTGTTCGTCGACGACCGGAAGGTTGCGATAGCGGTGCTCCATGATCAATTTTACCGCCTGCCCCACCGTGTCACCGGCGTGCAATACCGACGGATGAGGATCCATGACCAGACTTGCCGTCATCATTGCGTCCCTCTTAACAAAGGGCCAGATCCAAGCGAGAGGATCCTTCTAGAAATGCCCGATAGGCGGCACAATAACAGCGAACCCACATAATGCGACAGATTGGCGTGTCGTCCCATAGCATGGATCAATGCCCCCATTATTTTGCGGCCGGGAAGCGCCCCTTGATACCGATCATCAACGGTGTATGCTGCCGGGAAAATCGGTGGTCTCAGACATGGTCGCGACGCGGATACGGATAGTGGGTGACGCCGATGCCGTCGCAGCTGGCATGCCGAATCTGGCGTCGCCGGTTGAGCTAGCGGCCATTGAATAGCAACGCTTCGGGGATTCACCGGTGGTAAGCAAGGCAAGGGTGGTGATCAATCTCTGGGTGACCCTACTGGCCATCTGGCTGCTGGCCAACGCCTCACTGGACAGTCAGGTGGTGCTAACTGGGGTGTTGCTCGCGACCCTGCTGAGCCTGGGTCTGGCCGGCTTTAGCAGCGCCTACGCCGAGGTAAGGCTGTCACCACAGGTACTTGTCCATTACGTCCTGTACCTGTTGGTGTTCTCCGCGGAACTGCTGCGCGCCAATCTGAACGTGGCGCGTCTGGTGTTTTCGCCGCGCATCGACATCCATCCGGGCATCGTCGAGATCAAGACCAAACTGAAATCGCGCACCGGGCGCATGGTGTTGGCCAACTCGATTACGCTCACGCCGGGCACCCTGGTGGTGGACATCGACGGCGACTCGCTGTTCGTGCACTGGATCGATGTTCAGAGCGACGATCCACAAGGCGCCACCCGGGCCATTGCCGCGCGTTTCGAAAAGCACCTGAGTGTGATCTATGGCTGAGCAGATCCTGAATCTGGCAATGGTGCTGATTGGTTTCGCCATCCTGTTCGGGGTGATCCGGCTGGTCAAGGGTGAGACCGAAACCGACCGTGTCATTGCGGTGGATCTGCTTACCGTCGTGTCCCTGTCGATTATCGTACTGCTCGCTCACATCTCGGGGCGCTTCATCTACGTGGACGTTGCCATCGTCTACGGTCTGTTGAGTTTCCTCGGCGTCCTGGCCGTCGCCCGCTACCTGGAAAAGGGACTCTGATGGACCCCATGACCCTGCTCACGCTATTGATCTGTGCCGGGATTCTGTTCGGCGCCGTCGCCGCGGTCAGCATGGGCAACGTGGTCAGCGCGGTGATCGCCGCGGGACTCACCAGCCTGTTCGCCGCGGTCACCTACGTGATCCTGTCCGCCCCGGACGTGGCCATGACCGAGGCCTCGATCGGCAGCGGCCTTTCGACCGCGATCTTTCTTTATGCGATCAATCGCACCCGACGCCAGGAGCATGAAAAGGATGACTGAACTGATCGGCAGTCTGGTGATCCTGGCCGGTTCGGTGTTCCTGTTTGCGGCCGGTCTCGGCGTGCTGCGCATGCCTGACAGTTACAACCGCATTCAAACCGGGACCAAGGCATCCACGCTTGGCACCATTCTGGTATTGCTCGGCCTATGTGTTTATCACCCGGCCTGGACCGGCAAACTGTTGCTGCTGGTGTTTTTCGTGCTGTTGACCAACCCGGTCTCATCGCATGCGCTGGCGCGCGCCTCGCACGCCAGGCGCATACCGCGCAGCGACAAGACCGTCATCGACCGCCTGGAAGAGGCGGAGAACCGCGCTGGCGACGCATAGGGCTCACTGACATGGCGAAGCGTCTGCTGATCGTACTGGCCCTGTTCCTTCTGGCGATGATGTTCTGGGAGGTCGCGGCCAACTACACCGAAAGGACCGCACTGACGCCGATCGCCACGCACTACGTGGCACAGGGTCCCGACGAGGTAGGTGCCCCCAACCTGGTTACTGCGGTGGTGGTGACCTATCGAGGCCTGGACACCCTGGGTGAAGTCACGGTGCTGTTTCTGTCCGCGGTGGCGGTCGGCCTGCTGCTCACCATGGGGGGGCTGGATCAAAAGGCGGAACCGCCGACGCCGGCCAGCGAGATCGTCGAAACCGCCGTGCAATACCTGTTTCCGATCGTGCTGCTGTTTGGGGCGTACATCTTCGTCAACGGCCATCTGAGCCCCGGTGGCGGTTTCCAGGGCGGTGCGGTTATCGCCTCCGCCACGCTGCTGCTGTTCCTGGCCCTGCCGCGATCCAAGTTGCGCCACGCGCTGCTGATCATCACCGAATCCCTGTCCGGTTTCGGCTATGTCCTGGTGGGGGTACTTGGCCTGGTCCTGGCCGGCGGGTTCCTGGACAACCGCGTCCTGCCGCTAGGCGACTACGGCAGGCTGTTCAGTGCCGGTGCCATCCCGGTCATCTATACCTTCATCGGCCTGAAGGTGGGCGCCGAGCTGAGCGCGGTTCTCGAACGCTTCAAAGGTGAGGCCTCATGATCGAACTGCCATTGTCGACCATCACCCTGGGCACGGGTTTCGGGCTGCTGCTGATCGGCCTGTGGGGCATGCTGGTGCGCAAGAACATCATCCGCATGGTCATCGGCTTCTCGCTGATCGATACCGGCATCCACATGATCATGGTCTCGCTCGGCTATATCCGTGGCGGTACTGCACCAATAATCGATGCCGCCGTGGACCGGGCCACCGCGCTGACTGCCGTGGTCGACCCGGTGCCCTCCGCGCTGGTACTCACTGCGATCGTGATCGGCCTGGGCATTACCGCCGTCATGCTGGCCTATGCCGTGCAGATCCACACCCACAAGAAGACCCTGTCGATTGATGACTGCACGGACTCGAAATGGTAGAGGCCCTCGGCAATCCCCTGAATCTGATCATCGTCGCGCTCGGCGTCGGCTTCCTGCTGCCGCTGATCGAGCGCAGCAGTCCGGCGCTGAGCCGCGGACTGTTCAACCTGACCATCATCTATCAGGCCGTTCTGCCCCTGCTGTGGCTGCTCTGGCTGGTCAACGGCGCGGCTGCGCAGCAGATCCAGACCGCCGGCATAGCGCCGCCCTTTTCCATCAACCTGCGCCTGGGACTGGAAGAGGCGTTCTTCGTTGCCGGGGTCAATCTGGCGTCGCTGCTGGGTGCCTGGTATCTCGGTGGACTGCTGCGCGGTCGGGCCGCGGCGATGTCGGTGTTCCTGATCCTGAGCATGGGCGTGGACGGCATGATCATGACCCGCGACCTGTTCAACCTGTTCATCTTCATCGAGATTACGGCGATCGCCACATACGGCCTGCTGAGCCTGGAACGCAACGCCGCGACGCTCACGGCCGGCTTCAAGTACATCATCGCCACTTCGCTGGCCTCGACCTTCTTCCTGCTGGGCGTGATGTTGTTCTATTACCTGACCGGCACCCTCAACATTGACGGCATGCGTGAGCAGATCGCCCAGGTCCAGGGCCCGCTGGGCATGGTTGCGATGAGCCTGCTGGTCGCCGGTGTGGTCATCGAACTGAAGCCCTATCCAGCCAACGGCTGGGGCCTGGACGTGTACGAGAGCGCGCCCACCGGCATTGCAGCGATGGTCTCGGTCGGGGTATCGGCCGGCGCCCTGTTTGCGCTGTACAAGATCCTGCCACTGATCGAGCCGTTTCTGCCGGCCCTGGTGGTCGTCGCCGGCACCACCTTCCTGGCCTCCAACATCATCGGTCTGAAGCAGAACAAGGTTCGCCGCCTGCTCGGCTATTCATCGATTGCTCAGGTGAGCCTGCTGGCCCTGGCCATGGTGCTGCTGACCCAGTTGCATCGCGAAGACGCGATGCCGCTGGTGATCGGCGGCCTGTTCCTGAATCACCTGTTGGCCAAGGCCGGGCTGTTCTGGCTGTCCGGCGCGCTGCAGCGTAACGCGGTTGAGGACTGGCGCGGGCTGCGTGCCAACCCGCTGCTGCTGGCCATTCTCGGCCTGCTGCTCGCCGCGCTGGCCGGCCTGCCGCCCTTCCCCGGCTTCTGGGCCAAGTGGGAGCTGGTCATGCAGCTCTCGGCCGGTGGCATGGTCTCCTGGGTGGCATTGATCCTGGTCGGCTCGCTGCTGGAGGCGGTCTACCTGTTCCGCTGGTTCGGTCGGGCGATGTCGCCAGGCGTGCAGCTAACGCCCGCGCCCGCCGTGGCGCAGCTGTTGCCGATCGTGTTGGCGGTCCTGGGCCTGCTGGCCGCCGGCCACTATGCCGCCGACAGCCTGGGGCTCGATACCCTGTGGGTGCTGCTGCCCGCTTATGCCGGCATCGCGCTGGTTTCAATCGATGGCCTGCCCACTCGCCCCAAGGGCCTGATCACGCTGGCCATCGTCGCCTACTATGCCTATCGGGTCGTGCCTGTCCTGGAAGGGCTGACCGGTCTGTTCGGCCTGATGCTGCTTGGTGGCGGCCTGCTGATGACCGCTGCCGGCCTGTATCGGGGCGATACCCGGCGTGGCTACTATGCGCTGCTGACCATGCTGCTGCTGTCCTTTGGCGGCCTGCTGCAGGCCGACACCAGCCTTGAGTTCTTTCTGGCCTGGGAGTTCCTGACCGTCAGTTCCTACCTGCTGCTGTGCATGGGCCGCGACGCCGCGCCGTACACGCTCGCTTACCTGATCTTCTCACTGGCCGCGGCCTTCCTGCTGCTGGCCGGCTTCGGCCTTGCCTATGCCGAGACCCAATCCATCGCGCTGGCGGACCTGGCCAATGTCAAAGACGGCGCCGCCGCGGTGCTCGGCCTGCTGCTGCTGGGTTTCCTGACCAAGGCCGGCGCGCTGGGTGTGCACGTGTGGCTGCCCGGCGCCTACGCCGAGGCCGATGACGACTTTTCCGCCATGCTTGCTGCGGTACTCGGCAAGGCCGCCGTCTTCGGCCTGTTCCTGAGCGTGATCAGTCTGGGTCTCAAGGGTGGCGGCAGCGATGTGGTCATGTACCTGCTCAGCTGGATCGGTCTGCTGACCGCCTTCTTCGGCGCCCTGATGGCGATATTCCAGGAGGACCTGAAGAAAATGCTCGCCTATTCGAGCATGGGGCAGGTCGGCTACATGGTCGCCGCGCTGGCCACCGGCAGCCATCTGGGCTGGGTCGCGGCCGGCTACCTGGCGGTCAATCACCTGTTGTTCAAGGGCCTGTTGTTCCTGGTTGCGGCCGGCATCATCCTGCGCGTTGGCCAGCGTGAGATGTACAAAATGGGCGGCCTGATCCACAACATGCCGGTCAGCTTTTTCGGGATGCTCATCGCCATCATCGCGCTTTCCGGCGTACCGCCGCTGACCGGGTTCGGCGGCAAGTGGCTGATGCTCAATGCGCTGCTCGAGAAGGGCTGGTACTGGCAGACCGGACTGGCCTTCTTCGCCAGCGCGGTGGCGTTCCTGTACCTTTTCCGCATGATCCACACGGTCTTTCTCGGCCAGCGCAAACGCATCCACAAGGATCTGCGCGACGCGCCTCTGGCGCTGCTGATCCCTCAGCTGCTGCTGGTGTTCGTTATCCTGGCCTTGTCGGTCCAGCCGAACTGGCTGGTCAATCCGATCGCCGCGATCATGGCGAGCCACCTGCCGCAGACCCTGGTCATGCACGGCTCCCTGATGCAGAGCGGCCTGGGCTACTGGGACGGCTTCCTGGTCATCAACGTGGTGGGCGCGGTATTCATGGTGCCGCTGCTGATGCTGCTCGTCCTGTCGCGTTTCATGCGGGTGCAACGGGTCAAGCAGTTCAACATCGTGTTTGCCGCGGAGCGTCCGGAAAGCCCTGAGACGACCCACTACGCCTACGATTTCTATAGCTTCTACGACCGTGCGCTGGGTTTCCTGGTGCTCCCCCGGGCCACCGCCTTCTGGAACGGCGTCGCGGAGTGGAGCCATTCGATGGGGACCGGTCTGAGGATTTTCTACACCGGCAATGGCCAGACCTATGCGCTGTACATCCTGCTGTATGTCGTGACGCTGTATTTTGCGGTCGGAGGCCCTTCCTGATGCAAGACTGGCCCGTTCGGATCGGCTACTTTCTGATCAACCTGACGATCGTCGGGCTGTACGGCATGCTGTTGTCGGGCATCGTCGCGCGCACCCTGGCCAAGGTGCAGGGGCGCATCGGCATCCCGGTCTATCAGCCCTTCATCGACCTGCTGAAGAACCTGGGCAAGCGCACCGCGGTCAGTCATGGCGCGATGTTCTACCTCGGCCCGGTATTTCGGCTGGCCGGCGGCATCGGCACGCTGGCCTTCGTGCCCGTGCTGTATGGCAGCGAGATGTTCAGCAATTTCAATTCGGCCGGTGATCTGCTTCTGGCGATGTATTTCATGTTCTTCGGCCAGCTCGGCATGGCCATCGGCGCTGGCGAGAGCGGCCATCCCTTCAGTGCCATTGGCGTGGCCCGCGGCCTCGGCCAGATGACCGCCTACGAAGTGCCCTTCGCGCTGGCGATCATCGCCATCGTGGTGCAATACGGCAGCCTGTCGATCAACGACATCGTCGCCGCCCAGCAGGGCGGCATCCTGAACTGGACCCTGTTCACCAATCCGCTGGCTGTGATCGCGGCAATGATCGCCTTCCTGGGCATGACCGGCTATTCGCCGTTTGACGTCACCATGGCGCCCAATGAGATTCCGATAGGCCCGCCGACCGAATATCACAGCTCCTATCTGGCGATGATGACCATGAACCGCGCCGTGTTCGCCGGTGCCAAGCTGATCCTGTTCATGGACCTGTTCTTCGGCGGCGCCACCAACCTGGTGGAACTTGTGATCAAAACCTGGGCCATATACATGGTGGCAGTAGTGGTGGGCGCGGCCTTTCCGCGCTTCCGCGTGGACCAGTCCATCCGCTTCTTCCTGCGTTACCCGACCCTGATCGGGATCGCTGCCATCGGCTATACCCAGGCCGTCCTGTTGCCCTGAACACGGCAAGGAGGAGTCTCCATGGATACGCAAAAATACGCCCTCGGCCCGTTGCTCAACGAGGGCTTGAGCGCCGAGGACCGGGATCTGTTCTCGGACGCCAGGCCGGTGCCCTACGAGCCCTACCCGGTCGCGGTGGTGGAGAAATTCGTCAACTGGGTGCGCGCCAATTCGCTGTGGCTGCTGGCGTTCGGTACCGGCTGCGGCGCAGTGGAGCTGAACCCGCTGATGACTGCACGCTTTGACGCCTACCGGATGGGTGTGCAGATGCGCCCCACCCCACGCCAGTCCTCGGTGTTCATCATCGGCGGTTACGCCTCGGTCAAGACGCTCAAGCGCATCATCCGCTCCTACGAACAGATGCAGGGTCCCAAGTTCGTGGTCTGTCTGGGCATCTGCCCGATCAACGGTGGCATGTACTGGGACAGCTACAACACGGTCAACAAATTCGACGAATACCTGCCGGTGGACCTGTACATCACCGGCTGCATGCCGCGCCCGGAGGTGCTGATGGCCGGCGTGCTGGAGCTGAAGAAGAAGATCATGGAGGGGCGCGCGGACGGCGCCAACCGCTACGTGGAAAACTTCGATTGGTACAAGGCCAATCAGAAACGCGTGATCAAGGACTGGAATATGCCGGACTACAACTGGTGACGACCATGGCTAACCCAATCGAGCTGCTGCAGCGATTCGGTAAGAACTTTGCGATCAGCGAGATCCACGAGCAGAAGGCCGATCTGACCTTCTTCAAGGTGCCCAAGGAACAGGCGGTGCGGCTGCTGCGCGAGCTGCGCGACGATGCCGGCTACACCCACCTGGCGTTCCTGACGAACATCGACTGGATCGAGAAAGGCATCTTCACGCTCACATACATGCTGCACAATTACGATGCCAGGCACAGCCTGGGTATGCACGTCGACCTCGAGCGTGACAATGCCGAGATGCAGTCTATCCACGGGCTGTGGGCCCAGGCCGCCACCTACCAGCGCGAACTGCGCGAGATGTACGGCATCCGCTTCCCCGGCAGCCCGCGCCTGGACGAGGACTTCTGCCTGGAGGGCTGGGACCAGATTCCACCCATGCGCAAGGAATTCGACACCGCCGCGTTCAGTCTTGAGCGCTTCTACAGTCGCGAAGGGCGCGGTACCGAAGATCCGCGTGAGCACATGAAGGGCCTGCTCTATCCCACGCACACGGACGAGCCGTCGTCCGGGGGGCAGTGATCGTGTTCGAACCCAATCCCCCGGTAGATCTGAGCTCCGGCAAGTACCTCAAGCTCTGGCAGGGACCGCAGCACCCGGGCATCACCGGCAACATGTCTCTGGAACTGACCACCTGCGGCGACGAGGTGGTGGATTGCAAGACCCATGTCGGTTACCTGCACCGCGGCTTCGAGAAGCTGATGGAGCGGCGCACCTTCATCCAGAACTTCCCGATCGTCTGCCGCATCGCGGTGCCCGAGCCCACCTTCAACGAGTACCTGTATGCCGCAGTGGTGGAGGAGCTGGCCGGGATCCAGTCACCCGAACGCGCCGAGTGGATCCGCACCCTGAACCTGGAGCTGATGCGCCTGGCGAGTTATCTGATGTGGCTGGGCGGCATTGGTGCGGCATTTGGCCAGAGTACCGTCTACCAGTGGACCGTGACCCACCGTGACTACATCCTCGACCTGTTCGAGGAGATGACCGGGGCGCGCGTATACCATATGTACATAGTCCCGGGCGGCGTGCGCGGGCGCCTGCCGGAAGGCTTCGAGGGTCGCTGCCACGAGGTGCTGAACCGCGTGGAGAAGCTGCTGCGCGATGTGGAAAAGGTGCTGTTCAACAACGTCGTGTTCAAGGCGCGCACCAAGGGCCTGGGCCATATCCCGCGGGAGATGGTCGACCCCTACGGCATCACCGGCCCAAACCAGCGCGCCGCCGGCTTCGCCCGCGACCTGCGCAAGGATGCCCCCTACCTGGTCTACGACCAGCTCGAATTCGACCTGATCACCGCCACCGAGTCCGATACCTACGCACGCGCATGGGTGCGCTATCAGGAGATGCACCAGGGGATCCGCATGCTGCGCCAGTGCCTGGACCGCATGCCCAAGGACGGCCCCTTCCAGGCCAGGATGCCGAACGTGCTGCACTGGCAGGTGCCGGCCGGCGAGACCTACGCCAAGGCCGAGTGCACGCGCGGCGAATACGGCTATTACCTGGTCACGGACGGCAGCGAATATGTGCGCCGGGTGCACGTGCGCGGCCCCAGTTACACCCACGCGATCGCATTGATGGAAAAGCTCGCCGTGGGGACCAACATTGCCGACATCGCCGGTCTGATGGTGTCCCTGCACACCTATCCGCCGGAGATCGAGAGGTAGCACCATGAGTCTGAAAGACCTGATCTCGCCCTTCTATGTCTGGCAGCGGGCGTTCGAGAAACCCTACACCCAGAAGCGCCCGATCGAGGATCGCCCGGGCGCGCCGCGCTACCGCGGCTTCCACATGAACAGCGAGGACTGCATCGGCTGCGGCACCTGCGAGACGATCTGTCAGAATCACGCGATTGACATGGTGCCGGTCGAGGGCTTGGAGCAGCGCTCCGGTGACAGCGGCCTGCGCCCGCGCTTCGACTACGGCCGCTGCTGCTGGTGCGCGCTGTGCGTGGACATCTGCACCACCCGGTCGCTGCGTATGAGCAATCACTACGCCTGGATAACCGAGGATCCGGATGCCTTCCACTTCACCGCCGGTACCGATGCGATGCCGTGGAACCAGAACAGCCTCGGCTACAGGCGCGATGACGACTATCACCTGCTGGTGCACGAGCGCATCGACATGCAGGCGCTGGGTGCGGAGGAGAGCGTCGCGGGCTTCGACGAGGTCATGAAGGGCTACACCGAGGAACAGGCCGTGCTCGAGGCCGACCGCTGCGTCGAATGCGGCATCTGCGTGGCCACCTGTCCGGCGCACATGGCGATCCCCGACTATATCCGCGCGGTGCGTCAGCGCGACTACGAGGCCGGCCTGCGCCTGCTGTACGAGACCAACCCCTTCTCTTCTACCTGTGGACGCATCTGCACGCACCGCTGCGAGACCGTCTGCGTGATGGGCTACCAGGGCGACCCGATCGCGATCCGCTGGCTCAAGCGCGCCATCGTCGACCGCGTCCCTGCCGAAAGGTACCGCGAGATCCTCGGCGACGAGGTCGTGGAAAATGGCAGGAAGGTCGGCGTGATCGGTGCCGGTCCCGGTGGCATGAGTGCGGCCTACTACCTGCGCCGCCAGGGCTACGCCGTCACCGTGTACGAGTCCCAGGCGCGTGCCGGCGGCATGCTGCGCTACGGCGTGCCTTCCTACCGCTTGCCGGACGACCAGCTTGACAAGGACCTGGAATACATCCGTTCACTCGGTGTGGAGGTGAAGTTCAACACCCATATCGGCCGCGACGTCCCATTCAGGCAGCTGATCGAGGACTACGACGCGCTGTTCCTCGCCGTGGGCCTGAACCAGCCATCCGCGCTGCGCATTCAGGGCGAGGAACACCCACGCGTGCTGTCCGGCCTGCAGGTCCTCGACGACGTGGCCAGCGGCCGCGACCCTGGCGTGGGCAGCAAGGTTGCGGTTATTGGCGGCGGCAACGTCGCGATGGATGCAGCTCGCGTATCGCGCCGGCTGGGTGCAGATGTCACGGTGCTGTACCGGCGCCGCATCGAGGACATGCCTGCCGACCCGGAGGAGATCCACGAATCCCAGGCCGAGGGCTGTAAGCTGGTGCAGCAGGCGATTCCGGTCGAGATCAAGAATGCGGCCTCGACCAGCCAGGTGACGATCGTCTGGGGCGAGGCCGAGATGATCGCCGACGACAAGGGCGGCCGGCCGCGACCCGTGCTGCAGGAGGACCGCATGCACGAGGAGACCTACGACTGCATCATCGCGGCCATCGGCCAGGGTGGCCAGCTCGACTTCATCCCCGCCGAGTACCGCGACCGGATCGAGTTCAAGTGGAACAAGTTCGTCCCCGGCGAATACCAGCAGACCGGCCTGCCCAAGCTGTTCGTAGGCGGCGACATCGCCAACAGTCGGGCCGACGCGATCAGCGCCATCGAGGATGGCCACCACGCGGCGCGCGGCATCCACCGCTTCCTCACCGGCACCCTCGATGGGTGACGGGATCTGTCATCAGCCGGATCGCCACGCCGGAGGCTGTATCCGGACGAAAACGCAACGTTGCAGTTCAGGTCTGTGCGACGGAGGACAAAAATGCACACCGTAGACGAGATCCTCGACTTCGCCATCGAGCGAGAGCAGCAGGCGGCCGATTTCTACAGCAATCTCGCCGAGCGCGCCAACAGCGCCTGGATGAAGGAGATGCTGTTGGGCTTCAGCAAGGAGGAGATGCGCCACAAGGGCAAGCTCAAATCGGTCAAGCTGGGCGACAGGCTGCTCAATGCCGACCAGCACGTGCAGGACCTGAAGATCGCCGACTACCTGGTCGATGTGGAGCCCGCCGAGGACATCAGCCTGCAGGACGCGCTGATCGTCGCGATGAAGCGTGAAAAGGCCGCCTACCGGCTGTACAGCGACATGGCCAGGGCCATCGACGACCCGGAGCTGAAGACCATGTTCCTCGGCCTGGCCCAGGAAGAGGCCAAACACAAGTTGTACTTCGAGGTGCAGTACGACGACCAGATCATGCGCGACAACTGATCAAACCGACAACGGCCATCAGGCCAGAGCAGCCATGAACAAACTCGACCAGCTCAAGGGCATGACCACGGTCGTCGCCGACACCGGCGACATCGACGCCATCGCCCAGTACACGCCCACCGACGCCACCACCAATCCCTCTCTGCTGCTCAAGGCGGCTCAGCAGGTCCAATATGCCGGGCTGCTGGACGACGCGATCGCATATGCCCGCTCGCGCAGCAATGCCATCGAGCAGATGTCGCGCGACATGATGGACAAGCTGGCGGTCAATTTCGGGGTCGAGATCCTGAAGATCATACCGGGGCGGGTGTCTTCCGAGGTCGACGCGCGCAATTCCTTCGACACCGAGGCCACGATCGCCCACGCTGAGCGCCTGATCGATCTGTATGGGCAGGCGGGTATAGGTCCGGACCGGGTGCTGATCAAGATCGCCTCGACCTGGGAGGGCATCCGCGCCGCCGAGCAACTGGAGCGTCGTGGGTATCACTGCAATCTCACGCTGATGTTCAGCATCGCCCAGGCTGTGGCGAGCGCCGAGGCCGGCGTGACCCTGATTTCGCCGTTTGTCGGACGCATCATGGACTGGTACAGGAAGGCCGAGGGCGTACAGGGCTATGCCCCAGCCGAGGATCCGGGCGTGAAGTCTGTCACCCGCATCTACAACTATTACAAGCGTCACGGCTACCCAACCGTGGTCATGGGGGCGAGTTTTCGCAACAGCAGCGAGATCCTCGAGTTGGCCGGTTGCGACTACCTGACCATCGCACCCGCGCTGATGCAGGAATTGCGCGAGGCCGGGGGCGAGGTCGCAAGGAAGCTCGATCCAGGACAGGCGCGCACGATGAACATCCCTGCCCTGGCGGTCGACGAGTCAAATTTCCGCTGGCAGATGAACGAAGACGCGATGGCCACGGAGAAGCTCGCCGAGGGCATCCGCAGTTTCACCCGGGATACGCTCAAACTGGAACAATACGCCTGTCACAAGTGCGCCTGATTTTACCGGGTCTGCCGACGGTCAACCGTTTGTGGGAAATCACCCTTGAGCGGATGGCTTCGTCGCTGGCCCTTCAAGCCGGCGTTGCGCATGAACCGCGCATGTCGCTCTGACAGTCTGGCGTACCTGGCACGATCGAGGTGCGCATAATGCGCTAACCGCTGATCGGAGTCGGCGGACTGCTGATGATATGGTCAGCCGCGACGAGGTCCGCGACCCGGGCGTCAACCTGCATTAATCGCCACGCCCAAAGCCTGATGCTTATTCATCCACATCAAGCTTGTGGCGCCAGCGATCGATATCCTTTTCGAACAGCCGCCGACTTTCCTCCGGCCCCCAGCTACCGGCTGGATAGGAGGTGATGAAGTCGCGTTCCACCGACCAGACCCGCAAGATCGGATCGACAATGCGCCAGGCATATTCCACTTCGTCATAGCGCAGAAACAGCGAGCGGTCGCCTTCCATCACATCCAGCAGCAGGCCCTCGTAGGCATCGGCATAGACGTCGCTCTGGGTACGGAAACCCGCATCCAGGCTGACCTGATGGGTCTCCATCTCCAATCCCGGCTCCTTCGCCGTAAGCTGGATGCGCAGGCATTCGCAGGGCTGGATGCCGAGCACCAGCCAGTTGCGCTCCATCTGCTGTATATGGGTATCCTTGAAAAACTGCGTGGGTGGCTGTCGAAAGCGGATCATGATGCTGGAGACGCTCTCGGCCATGCGCTTCCCGGTGCGCAGGTAGAACGGCACGCCGCGCCATCGCCAATTGTCGATGTGGAGTTTCAGCGCGGCATAGGTTTCGGTGGTGCTGTCGGCAGGCACGCCATCCTCTTCCAGATAGCCCTTCACCTTTTTGCCACCCATTTTCCCGGCACTGTACTGGGCGCGGAAGGCCTGCGAATGCACCGCACTCGGTGGAATCGGCCGAACCGATTTCAGCACCTTGACCTTTTCATCGCGCAGCGATTCCGACTCCATCGACACCGGCGGCTCCATCGCGACCAGGGTCAGCAATTGCAGCAGATGGCTCTGGATCATGTCGCGCAATGCACCCGCCCCGTCGTAGTAGGGCGCGCGACTGCCAACCCCAAGCTGCTCGGAGTGGGTGATCTGCACGTGATCGATGTAGTTGCGATTCCACAGCGGCTCAAGCATGACATTGGCGAAGCGGAACACCAATACGTTGCGCACCGTCTCCTTCCCCAGGTAGTGGTCGATCCGGTAGATCTGGGCCTCGTCGAGATGACGTGACAGGCGGATCTGCAATGCCTGGGCGCTTTCGAGGTCATAGCCAAAGGGCTTCTCGATCACCACACGACGCCAGCCGCTCTCTTCCTTGAGCAAACCTGTTCGGCTGAGGTTTTCGGTGACCACGCCAAACTCTGCCGGACGTATCGACAGGTAGAAGGCCACATTCGCAGAATAGTCCGGCTGATGTTCGATGTGTTCAGCCAATTGGTCATACATCTGCGGATCGGATATATCACCCTGGAAGTAATCGAGGTGCTGCTCGAAACGTTCGAGCACCTCGGGATCGACCCCGGTGACTATGCCTTCATGCAGCATCCCGCGGGCCTCATGCAGCCAGCGCTCCCGATCCCATGGCCGCCGCCCGGTCGCCAGGATGCGGCAGTTCTCAGGCAATTTACCGGCCGCCTCCAGGTGATAGAGGGCGGGCATCAATTTGATGCGTGACAGGTTGCCGGTGGAACCAAAGATCACGAAGGTACATGCCTCGACTGGCGTGTTCATGTTCACACCTCGTAAGTCGTCGATGCCACCTTGCCGCCGTGGCCGGTCCAGTCCGTATGGAAGAACTCCCCACGCGGCTTGTCCACGCGCTCATAGCTGTGGGCGCCGAAATAATCCCTCTGCGCCTGCAGCAGATTGGCCGGCAGGCGTTCGCTGCGATAACCATCGAAGTAGGCAAGGGCCGAGGCAAAGGCCGGCGTTGCAATCCCCTGCTCGACCGCCAGCACGACCGCCTTACGCCAGCCTGGCTCGGCATCCTTCAGCGCGGTGGTGAAAAAATCGTCCAGCACGAGATTGTCCAGCTGCGGGTTGCTATCGAATGCCGCCTTGATGTTGCCGAGGAACTTGCTGCGTATGATGCAACCGCCCCGCCACATCAGCGCGATCTCGCCATAATTGAGATCCCATCCCTGTACTCTGGCGGCCTCGCGCATCAGCATGAAACCCTGCGCATAGGAAATGATCTTGGAGGCGTACAAGGCATCGTGCAGCGCGCGAACCAAGTCCTGCCTGTCGCCCGGCACGGTCCGTTTCGGACGAGGGCCGAGCCTGCGCGATGCGCGGGTGCGCTCGTCCTTTAGCGATGACAGCACCCTGGCAAACACCGCCTCGCCGATCAGGGTCAATGGCACGCCCAGGTCCAGCGCGCTGATACCGGTCCACTTGCCGGTTCCCTTCTGGCCGGCGGTGTCCAGGATCTTGGTCACCAGCGGTGCGCCGTCCTCGTCCCTCTTCGCCAGGATATCGGCGGTGATCTCGATCAGGTAGGAATCCAGTACGCCGCTGTTCCAGTCAGCAAAGATGTCGTGCATCTGGTCGTGACTCATTTCGAGTGCCGACTCCATCAGCGCATAGGCCTCGCAGATCAGTTGCATGTCGCCGTACTCGATGCCGTTGTGCACCATCTTGACGAAGTGCCCGGCCCCATCCTGGCCGACCCACTGGCAGCAGGGCTCGCCATCTACCTTGGCCGCAATGGACTGGAAGATATCCTTCACCAAAGGCCATGCCTGCGGATCCCCGCCCGGCATGATGGAAGGCCCGTGGCGCGCACCCTCCTCTCCGCCGGATATCCCGGTGCCGATGAAGCGCAGCCCTTTGTCACGCAGATAGGCGACCCGCCGACTGGTATCCGGATAATGGGAGTTGCCTCCATCGATGATCACGTCACCCGGTTCGAGCAGCGGAACCAGCATGTCGATGAAGCGATCCACCACCTCACCGGCCTTTACCATCAACATGACCTTGCGCGGCACCGCAAGCGCCTCCACCAATGCCTCGAGACTGTGGGTGCCAATGATCGTCGTGCCCTTCGCCGGTCCCTCGAGGAACTCATCCACCTTGCTCGTGGTGCGATTGAAGACCGCGACACGATAGCCGTTGTCCGCCATATTCAGGACGAGGTTTTGCCCCATCACCGCCAAACCTATCAGGCCGATGTCTGCCTTTGGCATGTCTTGTTCCCTTATTGCGTTGTTCCACGACCCGGAAATGTAATCGAATACCCGGAGCCATCCTATTGGTCGCCTGGTCCTGGCAACCCGCGACGCTGGCCGCCGAGTGGTGCCCCGTCCGCAGCCCATATCTTACAGATCGGCAAGCCCTGCATCTCGTCAGTTTTGCTCGCCCAGCGCGGCCTCGATCTGTCGATACACGCTGCCCAGCCGAGATGCCCACGCGGCAGCGCGGGCATCGGTTGGGATTTCATCCTGGCGGATCTCGATCATGACACTGTGCAATGACCGGCCTTGGCTATGCGCCGGGATGGTGTAGTCGATGTCGTCAGTGATCGGGTAAGGCTCATCATCCCCGACGCTGAGATCGCCGGTGCACTGCAGTTTCTCGAGCATAAGCCTGGCGAGTCGCCTGTCACCCCAGCCGGAGATGCCAATCTGCCATGGCCTTGGGATCGCGTTGAAGACCGGCGTGAAGCTGTGCACGCTGAGCAGCAGCGTGGGTCGCCCGGCGCGCCCGTCGAGCAGGCGTTCGATGGCAGCGTGATAGGGCCGGAACAGCGCGTCGACGCGCCGTTCTCTCTCCCCGGAGGGCAAGTCACGATTGCCCGGGACCATCACGCCGGCGCTCTGTTCGACAATGGATTGTGCGCTGAGCAACGGTCGATTGCAGTCGATCACCAGGCGCGAATAGCCGCTCAGGACCAGAGGTGCATCGAGCATGGCCGAAAGGCCGCGCGCCACAAGCGCAGCACCGGGATCCCAGGCGATATGGTCGGCGAATTGAACGGCGTCGAGGCCAAGGCTGCCGAGCCGCCGAGGTACACGGTTGGAGGCGTGATCGCAGACCAGCACGACACTGCTGCGACCCCCGGCGTTGACCATCTCGAACGCGGGTGGCTCATCCGGTCCGAGCAGCGGCAACGCTGGCAATCCGCTCACCACCCCGCCTGGACCAGGCGAATCTCGTGATCGGCCACCAGCGGCGGCAGCGCGTCGCGCAGGGTCTGCCAGTCGGCCGCGCAGCCGAAGTCTTCCAGGACCGACTCGATCATTTCGTATTTCTTTCTGGCGATCAGCCTCTGCGCGGACACCGGCTGGCCAGCGTCGATCAGCTTGATCAGCTGTTCGGCGGTCTCGGTCAATGTCTGGCCGCGCTGGCTGGCGATCGCGTCGAGGTCGAGACCCTGCTGGCAGGCAAGCCAGGTATCACGCAGCGCGGCAGGAAGCTCGGTGCCCTGCTCGCCATTGGCCATGCAATACTCGGCAATCGCATTGAGAAAGTCCGCGCCATATTTTTCCAGCTTGTGCTGACCGATGCCACTGATCGCCAGCAGGTCCTGTTCCGTGAGCGGCTTGTCGCGTGCCATCTGCACCAGCGTCGCGTCGCCGAACACGATATACGGTGGCTTGCCCTCGGCGTCGGCCAGTTGCTTGCGCAGATGGCGCAGTTCGTCGAACAGCGCTTCGTCGTAAGGGCCCTGTGTGTCGATCCTCGGACGCCTGGATTTGCCCGCGGTTTCCTTGATCCGCGGCTTGGCCAACTCGAGGCGGACCTCACCACGCAGCAGTGGGCGCGCGCGCGGGGTGAGCTTCAGCACCGAGTAGTTGGCGATGTCTTGTTCGAGGTATCCGTGGTGAATCAGCTGACGGAAGATGGAGGTCCATTCCTGTTCGCTCTTATCGCTACCAATGCCGTAGGTCGACAGCCCGGTGTGGCGCAGTGTGCGGATGCGGTCGGTGTCGGCACCGCGCAGTACGTCGATGACATGCCTGATGCCGAAACGCTGCTCGACGCGGTACACACAGGACAGCGCCTTCTGTGCGTCTACGGTGGCGTCGAATCGCTCCGGCGGGTCGGTGCATACGTCGCAATTGCCGCAATCCTCTTGCAGCGGCTCGCCGAAGTAGCCGAGCAGTACCCGGCGGCGACATGTGACCGCCTCGGCCAGTGCGACCATCGCATTGAGCTTGTGGATTTCGATGCGCTGCTGTTGCGGATTCTGATTGCTGTCGATCAGTCGGCGGGCGGTCACGACGTCCTGTGCACCGTATAGCAGCAGCGCCTCGGACGGCAGGCCGTCACGCCCTGCCCGCCCGGTTTCCTGGTAATAGCCCTCGATATGCTTGGGCAGGTCGTAGTGAACCACGAAACGCACGTTTGGCTTGTCTATGCCCATGCCGAAGGCCACGGTTGCGACCACCACCTGCAACTCGTCCCTCAGGAACTGCTCCTGCACCCGCTCGCGCCGCTCGCCCGGCAGTCCCGCGTGATAGGCACCGGCGCGGATACCCTGGGCGCGCAGCTTGTCGGCGACCTCCTCGACCTTCCTGCGCGACAGTGCGTAGACGATACCGGCCTGGCCGGTGCGGCCGTGCAGAAAGCGCTGTAACTGTTCGAACGGCTTGTGCTTTTCCAGCACCGTATAGCGGATATTCGGGCGGTCGAAACCGCTGACGTGGCGCCGGGCATTGCCCAGACCCAGCACCCGCACGATATCATCCCGGGTCTGCACGTCGGCCGTGGCGGTCAGCGCGACCAGCGGCACGTCCGGGAAGTGCTCGCGCAGGCTGCCGAGCGCGGCGTACTCCGGGCGGAAATCGTGTCCCCACTGCGAGACGCAGTGCGCCTCGTCGATCGCGAACAGCGCGATGTCGACATCCGCCAGGCGGTCGAGGAAGCCGCCGGAGATCAGGCGTTCCGGACTGATATACAGCAGATCCAGCGCGCGATCGTGCAGCCGTGCCAGCACCTGACGTGCAGCGTCCGCGCCGAGACTCGAGTTGTAATAGGCCGCGGCCACGCCATTGCCGAGCAGCGCATCGACCTGGTCTTTCATCAGCGAGATCAATGGCGACACGACGATCCCGACGCCGTGACGGTGCAGCGCCGGGACCTGGTAGCACAGCGACTTGCCGCCGCCGGTCGGCATCAGCACGAACGCGTCGCCGCCCGCGATCAGATCCTCGATGATGTCCTGCTGGCGCGGGCGAAAACTGGTGTAACCGAAGACCTTTTGCAGGGTCTGGTGGATTGTATCGGCCGTAGCGGAGGCGGATGGCATGGGCGGGATTGTACCGGGGACCCGTCGCTGCCGCAGTCTTTGCACGCAGACCTGGTGCCGGCGAGTGTCCGGGGCCGGGGCGCACAGCGCCGACCACTGTTGGCCCGGCTCGCGCTAGAATCAGGCTCAGCAAATCATCCAACGCGAGACAACTGCGATGTCTAAACCCGCTTCACCGGACCAACCTGGCGGCGCGGCACGCCTGGACAAGATCGTTGCCGATGCCCGGCGCGCCCGGGAGGAACGCGAACAGGGATACCGCGAGCAGGCGCTCAAGCTGTACCCCTGGGTCTGCGGACGCTGCGCGCGCAGCTTCACGCGCGAGAACGTGCGTGAACTCACCGTCCATCACCGCGATCACAATCACGACCACAACCCGCCGGATGGCAGCAACTGGGAGCTGTTGTGCCTGTATTGCCACGACAATGAGCACCAGCGCTACGAGGAGCACATCGCGGCCGGCGGCAAGCCAGACACGCAAAAGAGCGCCAAGCAGGCCTCGCACAAGCCCTTCGAGGCGCTGCAGGCCCTGCTCAAGCGCGACAGCTGACCGGGGCTACCACTTGGCCGGGCCGCGCACCGCCCCAGCCTGTCCCCGGCTCGCGGGTGGTTGGCCGGGATGGCTGCCGCTGCGTTGCCAAACAAGCAGCCGGGGCCGCAATGCCCGCGGAGACTATCGCAGGCCCTCGATGACACGGCCCAGCTTGGCGCGAATCACGTCGGCGATCTCGGCCAGTTGCGGATTGGCGATTGCCTGCATCGAGGCGATCGGATCGATGGCGGCAACCTGCGAGCCACCCCCTTCCGCATCCTGCACAATCACATTGCAGGGCAGCATGACGCCGACCATGCGTTCGGACTGGAGCGCCTTGTAGGCGAACTGCGGATTGCAGGCGCCGAGGATCTGATAGCGGCGAAAATCGACGTCGAGCTTGTTCTTCAGGGTCGCCTGGACGTCGATCTCGGTCAGTACGCCGAATCCCTCCTCTTTCAGGGCCGCCTTGACCCTGCCGATCGCCTCTTCGAAGGGAAGATCGAGCGTCGTTTCGATGTAGTAACTCATGTGCTGTGCTCCTCTGATGGTCGGCGCATACCTTAAAGGTCCAGAGGGCAGAGTGGTACTGCGGATCACGACTTTGCATGCACCGAACCGGAAAATACGTACCAGGACCACGCGCGCAACGCACCTGCCCGGTAGCCCGGGCGTGCGTGCCGGACAGTGCGCTGGCTAGCGGCTCAGGAGTCCATTTCGGTGAGCAGATACTCCAGTACGCGTGACCGGACTTGCGGATGGCTCTCCTCGTCGGGATGGCGTTTGAGGCGATCGAGCCTTTGCTTGGCCCACACGTAGGAGCTGTTCTCGCTGCGCAACCTGCGTTGTTCCAGACAGGCGGCGATCTCCTGGACCAAAACAACGAAGTGCGTGTACTCGCCAATGCCGAGCCGATCGAGTTCGGTGATCCCGGCCGGGGAATCCACCAAATGGCTCGCGACGTACCTGGCCACGGCGAGTTCGGCCTGGCGCCGACTGCCGAAGGGTCCGATGTCCCGGCCCTCGCGAATGGTCGCGTACCACTGGTGACCGACGGTAAAGAAACGCTCGCAGCGAAAATAGGTATGTTGCTGCTCGGTGTCGCGGTTGCGGATAGGCGTCGGTGCCGAATGCGGCATGTCAGCTGCTGAGTCGGTGAAGACCGCTCTGGGCACGGCCGCATCCTGAGCTGTGTGCTGATGCTTCATGACGGTGGCCTCCCCCCACGATGACGTATCAACCTCATCATCATTGCAAGCAATGTTTATGCCGTCACTGAAAATTGCTCGGAAAACCACCCGCTTGACGCACCGATCAGCGGTTTGCACCGCACCAGGTGTAAAAGTTTCAGACAGCAGACCGCTGCAGTGACACGCGCGTGGCAGGCCTGGCAGCTGACCTCAGCGGCCGTCCGGAGAACCAACGTGGCGCGTGTGTGTGGATCAGTCCGGGTCAAATGCGCCGTGCAGGTAGCGCAGACGCGTCGGCGACGACAGATCGTCGCCCTCGATCCAGAGCAGATGCAGGTCGCCCTGCGGGTCGAGCGCGACCGCCGGGCTGCCCTGGTAACCCTCGCCGGACGCCCCGGGGACCACCAGGTCCGGGCTCCATGCCGAGCCGAAGTTCCATGACAACACCACATCACCGGGTTCGGAGCCATCGCCCCAGCCCTCGCGGGTATCGTCCCAGGCGGCGACGAAGCCTGGGACGCCACCGGCCAGCGCGGCGTGCCATTGCGGCACTGCGGCGCCGAGCTCGTCCTGCACCATCTGATTGGGTCCGAAACTGCGTCCGCCATCCTGGCTGAGCGCCCCCCAGACGGCATAGCCCGAGGCCGGATTGCGCTTGTCCAGCCAGGCGGCACGGACGTTGCCGGCCCCATCAGCGGCCAGCACCACCCGCATCACGCCACTGCCCAGCCCCACCACACCGGCTGGCACCTCGCCATGCGGCGCATTGTGCTCGTTCAGCTGGCGCTCGGCGGCAAAACCCTGGCCGGGATCGCGCCAGGTGTGAAACAGCCGCGTGTGTCCCGCGCGCCGATCTTCCCAGGCGACCAGCAGGCGACCCTGCCTGCCCCAGGCACCGGCCGGATAGCCCTGGTAAGGGTGCTCGACTACAGGCGCGACGGTAACCGCCGCGCCCGCCAGGGCCACCGCGCGTCCATCGGCCTTGAGTTCGGCCGCCTCGAGCAGCTGGCCACCGTCGTGTTCGCGCGTCCACAATGCGGCGACCCGCCCCGCCCGGTCGCTGACCAGGGTCACCTGTCGACTGGATTTGCCCGCCAGCGCCTGGATGGGGCCCAGTCCCTGCGCATCGATGACCCGTGCGACCACCGCTCCATCCTGCTCCCAGGCCGCCAGCCAGCGGTTGCCGTCCAGCGCCGCGAGGGCCGGTTCGTAGGCCTCTTCGCCGTCGCTCAGGCGCACATCGGGTGCAAAGCTGGCCGCCTCGCGCGGCGCTACGGCCAGATAGATCTGCGGCGAACCGGTACGATCGTCCTCCCAGACCAGCGCCACCTCGCTGGCAGAGGCCGCCACGTGCTGACGGCCAGAACCGTCGAGATGGTGGAAGTGCGTGCTGTCGGATGCGCCGGCGACCAGGACCGGCGTACCGAAGCTCCAGGGTGCCGCACACGCCCAGGCCGGCAGCAGGCACAGCAACAGTGGCAGGCGCTTCACGAGTTCGCCGCCTTGAACTCGGCAAAGCTCTGTTCCCGGTAGCGACCGCTGTGCACAAACTCATCGAACACCAGGAACTCGTCGGCGGTCTGAAAGCCGGGTGCACGCAGAATCGGTTTGCCGTCAGATTCCATGAAGTAGAAAAACGGTGTGCCAAACACCTTCAGCCGCACACCGAGTTCCATCTCGGTGATGCGTTCACCGCTCGGCAGGCGCATGCGCTTGCCGCTTTCCGAATCGACATACGCGAGCACATAGTTGGCGCTGTAGCGTTCGATCACCCGCGGATCGGTGAAACTCTCGCGGTTGGTCTGCTCACATGACGGGCAACCGTGTCGCCCGAAATACAGGAAGACCCGCTTCTGCTCCTGCCGTGCGATCTTCAGCGCCTCGTCGAACGGGTGAAAGTTCCAGCCATCCGGTGCATCCGCGGTCGCGATACCCGACCAGCACGCCAGGGTCATGACCAAAGAGGCCAGCCAGGCAGCCCCGTGCGATTTTGCTGCATGCATGTTCATCAACTCCGCAAAAGTCCAGATCCGTACCGTCGGCGAGGCCGCGCCTCAATCAGAGGCTCCGCGAACCGCGCAGCTCGAGATACACAATAACGGCGAGCACCAGCAGATACAGCGTGAACACCACCGCCACCCACTCGACCATCGTCAGCGACAACCAGCTCCACTGGATGTCGTCGCAGAAGCCGGTCGGCAGGAACATCGCCGGCAGCCACTCGTCGAGCCGCAGCCAGGCCGGAAAATCCGGCGAAAAGCTGCAGGCGAGTGCGGCGGACTTGTCCGTCTGTATCCCGATATGCTCGAGCGCGAGACGCAAGCCCCATGCGGCGCTGATCCCCCAGACCAGATAGCCGACCCAGCGCACGATCGCCAGCGCGGGTCGAACCGCCCCGATCAGCCCGGCCGCGACCAAACCGATAATAGCCAACCGCTCGTAGATACACATCACGCAGGGGTCGAGGCCCATGCCGTGCTGGAACCAAAGCGCCGCTGCCTCGATCGCGAACGCCGTTCCGGCGAGCGCAATCCACGCCGCCCGACGCTCAGCCAGGCGCAGCCCTGGTACATCGACCCATTTGCCGGACATCTCTTCGTTCACCTTTGGACCCTTCTTTTCCTTCCGACCATCACGCACTGTGCAGAGGACCCCGGCGACCCGTGACGGATCGACGCCGGGACAGCAGCGCATACTTCCCGGACAAAAATTCAGGCGCGTCGCCGCCCATGGCTTGGCTGGGCTATCCTTGCGCCCTACGGTTCCTACTCCTGCCCCCTCTTTATCAATGATCCGAGATCTGTTCAACACGCACGGTGTTTGCCGATGACGCGCAAGGTGACTTTCGTCAACCTGGTCACGGTGCTGATGGCCGCGGCGCTGGGGTTTGCCGCCGTATACATGGAAAAGGCCCACGATCTTCGCCAGATGGCGCAGGCCCGTGCCGGCGTACAGAATCGACTCACCGTGCTACGCGACCGTCTCGAGAGCAATCTCAACGGTGACCTGCAATTGGTAAAGGGCCTGATCAGCGTCATTAACCTCGACCCGGCGATCGGCCAGGAGCAGTTTGCCCGCGCAGCGCGCCCGCTGTTCTCGGGGCGGACCCAACTTCGCAACATCGCCGCGGCGCCTGACATGGTGATTCGGCTGGTGTACCCGGTGCAGGGCAACGAGGGAGCGATCGGGCTCGACTACCGCAACACACCTGCCCAGTACGAGGCGGCCGAACGCGCCAGACAAACCCGCCAGATCGTGCTGGCCGGCCCGTTGGTGCTACGCCAGGGCGGCACCGCACTGATCGCGCGAATGCCGGTTTACGTACCCGACGACAACGGCGTGGAGCAATTCTGGGGGCTGGTCAGCGCGGCGATCGATCAGGCAGATCTGTTGCGCAACAGCGGTCTGCTGGACCCGTCGTTGCCGGTTGCAATAGCGATCCGCGGCAGGGATGCGACGGGGCGCGATGGCGAGATCTTCTTCGGTCCCCCGGATCTGTTCGCGGACGATCCGGTGTTGGCCGATATCAATCTCCCGGTCGGATCCTGGCAGATGGCGGCGGTACCAAACGGTGGCTGGCAGATCGGCTCAGACGACATCTGGACCTGGCGCCTGACTTTCGCGTTTATCGCGCTGTCGCTGTTGGGCGCCCTGGTGGCGTTCGGGCGTGCCCTGCGCATCGCTGCGCTGGCCCAGGAACGCAGCGAGTCAGCCAGGCGCCAGCTCTCGGCGACGCTCGAGAATATGCCCAACGTCGCGGTGCAATGGTATGACCGCAGGGCCCGGGTGAGCTACTGGAACACCGCCTCGGAGCGGCTTTACGGCTGGTCTGCCGCGCAGGCAATGGGCAAGACGCTCGATCAGTTGATGCTCACCCCAGAGGAGACCGTCGAGTTCACCGCGCTGCTGCAGCGGTCCACTGCAGGCCAGGAGCAGATCGGTTCGGCCGAATATCCGACCCGCAATCGCGGCGGCGAACCACGCTGGGTCGAATCGACTATCTTTGCGGTGCCTGGCCACTCCGCCGATGAGCCTATCTTCGTGCGTATGGACATCGACGTCACTGCGCGCAAACAGCGCGAGCAAGAGATCTTCGCGTTGAAAAACAAGCTGCAGGCGACCCTGGCGGCAATCCCGGACCTGTTGTTTGAATTGGACGCAGATGGCCGCTTCGTCGATTTTCACTCACCCAGGCGGGATTTGCTCTTGGCCCCGCCAGAGGCCTTCCTGGGCCGGACCATCGCCGAAATCCTCCCACCCGACGCGGCGGCGGTGTGCATCGCAGCCCTGAATGAGACGATTCAGACAGGTCACTCGGCAGGCAGGCAATTCATGTTGGAACTGCCCATCGGCCAGCGCTGGTTTGAACTCTCGGGTTCCGTCAAGAACGATGACGCGGGACAGGCCGCGCACTTCATCTTTCTGTCGCGCGACATATCCGACCGCCGCGATGCCGAAGCGGCGCTGCGCCGCAGCGAGGGCCTGCTGCGCACGGTCATCGACGAAATGCCCGATGTATTGATGCTCATGGATGACGCAGCCAACTTCCTGCTGTGCAACCGGGCGGCGGGCCTGCTGTACAACGCGACACCGGATGCAATGATTGGCAGGAATGAGGCCGAATTCGGCGTATCGCAGGAGACTGGGCGCGCGTTGCGCGAGGACCTGGCCGGGGTGATTGGCAGTGGCCGAACCGAGACCGTGTTCGAGGATCGACGCGATTCGACCACGGGTGAGATGCGCCACTTCCATTCGATCAAGAAACCGTTGCGCGATGCACAAGGCCGAGATCAGGTGCTGGTCATCGCCCAGGACATCACCGATGTATTGCGTGCCCAGGGAGAGGTCGCACGCAGCGACGCAAAGCTGCGCATGATCGTCGACAACCTGGACGCGTACATCTACCTGAAGGATCAGGATGGCCGCTACCTGTTCGCGAACCAGGCCGTTTGCGAGCTCCTGCAGGTGGCGGACCTCAGCGATATCGTTGGCTTTAATGACGAGAAGTTTTTCGATCCTTCGACCGCCGACAGCATCCGCAAGAATGACCGTCGTGTCCTTGACGAGGGTGAGACGCTGCGTGCGGAAGAGACCAACACGATCCCCAAGACCGGGGTGACCGCGACCTATCTCTCGACCAAGCTGCCACTGCGCGACGAGGACGGCAGGATCTACGCGCTGTGCGGCATCTCCGTGGACATCACCGATCGCAAGCGCGTCGAAGAGGAACTCAGGCGCTACCGCGATCACCTCGAGGAGCTGGTCGTCGAGCGCACCGAGCAACTGGCTGCGGCGAAGGAGGAGGCAGAGGCCGCCAATGTGGCGAAGAGCGCCTTCCTGGCCAACATGTCGCACGAGATCCGCACCCCGCTGAACGCGATCGTCGGTATGGCCCATCTGGTCCGCCGATCCGGCGTTACGCCCAGGCAGTCGGAGCAGCTGGACAAGCTCGAGGGCGCCGGCGAGCATCTTCTCGAGGTGATCAACGCAATCCTCGACCTGTCGAAAATCGAGGCCGCCAAGTTCGACCTGGAGCACCGCCAGGTCAAGCTGGACACCCTGACCAACAATGTCGCGACGATGCTGCGCGAGCGTGCCCAGGCCAAGCAGATCAAGCTGGTCGTTGAGGCTCACCCCTTGCCGGGACCCTTGCTGGGCGATTCGAGCCGATTGCAGCAGGCCCTGCTCAACTATGCCGCCAACGCCGTCAAGTTCACCGATCGCGGCACCATCACGCTGCGTGTCGTCTGCGCCCGGGAGACGCCCGACTACGCCATGCTGCGCTTCGAGGTGCAGGACACCGGGACCGGCATAGCCCCGGCCGACATAGACAGGCTGTTCAGCGCGTTCGAACAGGCCGACAACACCACGACGCGCAGATACGGTGGTACCGGGCTCGGCCTCGCGATCACCAGGAAGCTCGCCCGGATGATGGGCGGCGACGCCGGCGCAGTCAGCACGCCCGGCGAAGGCAGCACCTTCTGGTTCACCGCGCGGCTGGCCAAGGGTGACGGCAACGCGCCCGCGGATGTCGCGGCGGTGGGCGACGCCGAGCAGACGCTGGTGCACGAGTATCCGCGACGGCGCTTCCTGGTGGTCGAGGACGAACCGGTCAGCCGCGAGATCGCGGTGATGTTTCTCGAACAGGCTGCGCAGGATACCGATGAGGCAGGCGATGGCCTGATGGCGGTCGAACTGGCGGCCGCAAACGACTACGCGGCCATCCTGATGGACATGCAGATGCCGCGCATGGACGGTATCGAGGCCACCCGGCGCATCCGCGCACTGCCGCGGCATGCGCGGACACCGATCATTGCAATGACCGCGAATGCGTTCGACGAGGACCGGCGACGCTGCCTCGACGCGGGCATGAACGATTTCCTCGCCAAACCGGTCGACCCGAAGATCCTTTACAGCACGCTGGCAAAGTGGATCGCGCGCTGAGTCCTGCGCCTGGCTGACTGGATCACTTCGCGCGTGCGGCCAGATCCGACTCCACGAAGCGCAGCAGCGCCTCCAACATGGCCTCGCGCGGGAAGTCATTGTGATTCACGAAGGTGCTGCGCAAAAAAGCATGGGTGCGACCAATCGGCACGGCCAGTGCCCAATGATCGGCATTGACGTAAGCGACCAGGGTGCTGCGCGGGATCACCTGGTCATAGAACAACAGCTGGCCGTCGTTGCGTGCATCCAACTGGGCCAACTTGTTGTAGCTCAATCTGAGCACAGCGGAGATACGCTCGGGCTGCGGGAAGGTCACCAGCGAGTAGTACGGGAAATCGTCGGGCAGGGTATTGTCCGCGAGCCAGGCCTTGCGCGTCGCCGGGCGCAGGCTGTCCAGCCCACGCTCGTCACCGAGCGAACACTGGGCCCCTGGCCAGTGCCTGAGCAGACCAAGCTGCGACTGCGTCGCGTCATTGGCCAGCGCGGAACCGCCGATCGCACCAGCCGTACTGACCACCGCCGCCACCCGCGCCCGGATCTCCGGGTAGGACACCACGGCCTCGAGGATATCGGGCGCCCCTTTCGAGTAGCCGATGAGCACCAGACGCGCGTCGTCTTCGGGCAGGTCCATCTGCAGGATCGCATCACGGATCTGGCGGGCGTTATTGGCGCTGCTGGACAGCCCGTCCACCTGCAGTGTTACCTGGTCATAGCCAAAATGGCGCAGGTGCTCAGCCACGCTACCATCAGGCGCCAGCCAATCCGAGAAACAGTCCCAGCCGATCCCGGGGACGAACACGGCAACAAGGTGGCGGGTGGATTGCCCCAGGTCGACCCTTTCGCCGGTACCGGGCGGCTCTGCACCGACCCGGGTCAGCGCCTCGTCGCAGGGCCGGTAGTCGGGCAGCGAAGCGCCCCGGGTTTCAAGGACAGCACAGAAGATCTCGCGGAAACGGCCGCGCTTGTCCTGTACCCCGGCCTGTGATGCAGGCACCAGGGCCAGCGGCGGCGTTTCGGCCGAATACGTGATCAACGGCCTCGAAGAGCAACCACCGACCAGCAGTCCCGCAACAACCACAAGCGTGCCAAATAGGGCATGCCCGCGCCTAAGGGCCGGACGCGTCACCCATTGGCGATCAGGGTTTGGCATGCCGGTTCTCCTTTACTGCATCGGCGGTTCGGTCCCGCAGAAGAGGGACCCAGTCCAGAAGCTGGAGGTCGGACAAGGTCAGTGGACGCGTCACCAGAAACATCACCGCGCGCAATCCATCCGTGAAATAGCCCACGCCCGCCGACTGGTCGGCCTGTCGAGCGCCGACGCCGGTGACGAAACCCAAACTGGCCAATCCCCCCGAATACATCATGTCCTGGATAAACAGGTTCCTGGCCTCGTCCACATCGGGATGCAGTTCGCGTGCCTCGGGCGCGGTCGCCGCGAAGCGCCCCCCCACCGGTCGAGCTGCCTGGCCCAGCAACACCGCCTGCCCGTGGTACCGGAACGGCGCCAGCCAGACTCGCAGCCAGAACGCAGGCGCACCGCCCTGGCTCACCTTGCGCACGACGACGTCCGGCGCGCGGCCAAACAGCTGTTGCTCACGGTCGGATTCGCTCATCTGGGCGCGAAAACCGCGCCGCACCAGCGCGGCCGCCAGGTCTGCGATCTCTCCCACCAGCACGACGTTGACCGGATCGCCGCCCGGGCCGTTGTCCGCGCTGCCCGCACAACATGGCGCATCCTGCAGCGCCGCACGCAGCGCCTCAAGGTCCCGGTAGTCCGGCCCCTGCGACCGGGCGTGCCGCGCCATGATCTGAACCACCTTGCCATCCTCCGGTTCGTCTTCGTCAGGGACGGGCAGGAAAAGCGTGAACGGAATCAGCCGGCGTTGTCCGAGCAGGTCGACATTGAGCAGTCTCGTCTGATGGTGCGGCGTGGCGAAGATAACGCCGGCTCGGGTTGTCCGCGGTGGTATCGGGTTTTGCAACGCGAGTTCATCGAAATGCGCATCCAGTGCCGCATTACGCTCGCCTGCGAGCGGCGTATGAAAAGACCACGCCACCTCGAGCGGGGAAAAATAATCCGGATCGGTGCCAGCGCGCAGCAGCCAGAGGGTGTGGGACGTGGAATTTTCCACCTCGACCCAGACCGGCTGTATGCCGGCACCATTGACGTCGGCGCCGAAGATTCGCCGGCTTTCCTCGGCACTGAGCACCGCAGCGCTCAACTTCACATCGCGCACCGTGGCGCTTTCCGCGCGCACACGCAGCTGCCTGTCGTCGAACTTGTCCGGGGCATGCCAGGTCGCGCAGCCAGTCAAAGCGGATGCCAGCAGCGCGGCCGCGAGCAGCAGCGCAGCCGATATCCCTGGCCGAGGTCTCTGCATATACCCTTTGGCCAAGTTGATCGTTGCCTTCATTGCGCCGTCCGTTTGACCGACTGTTCAACGAAGCCGCCCTGTCGCCCCTCCCAGGGGAGAACATCGATGTCGGCCAGAGATGTCGGCCGGACATCGAATATCAGCACCACGCGCAACCCGTCCGTGTAGTACGGATCGGTGGTCAGGTTTCCGCGTGGGGCGGACTTGGGCGCCGCGCCGACGCCACCGACCAGGCCGATCGCGGACAGGTTCTGCGAATAGGCCATGTCCTCGGTCAGCGCGCTGCGCGCCTCGTCCACGTCCGGGTCGATCTTGTGCGTGGTCAGATAGGGCGAGTGGATCGTCAGGCGGCTGCCGATGTCGCGGCTGATCTGCCCTACCCACACCTGTTTTCCTCGATACAGCATCGGCGCGCGCCACAAGCGGAGATGGTTGCGCTGATGGATATTGTCACGCGCCTTTTGCATGGCCAGGTCCTGCGGTCGTCCATACAGGTAAAGCGGGCTCACCGGTGCGTAACGGTAGCGCTCACCGAACAGCGCCGAACTCATCATCTTGGTTACCGAGCCGAACCATGTCTGCTCGGTAGGGCGCCAGCCGCGTCGCACCAATGCCGGGAAGGCGTCCTGAACACTGCCGATGATCACCAGGTTGAGCGGGTCGCCGTCGCGGCTGCCGCTTTTGTTCGTCACGCAGCAGGGCAACTGCTCAAGAGCGGTTCGCAGCTTGTCGTCCGTGGCGTAATCGATGATTGCGTCGGCCGGATAAAGATCGGCCAGCCGGGTCTCTTTCGACGCAAAGTCGGCGCGGAATCCCGGGATAAAGTTGAACAATGCAAAGGTCTTCATACGACCGTCAGCCACCAGATCGAGCTGGACCAGCTTCACCCCTTCGTCGAGGTTGGTGAGGACCACACCGGAGACCGTGGCACCGGGCGGAACGGGATTACGCCAGGCGAGCTGCCGAAATCGTTGTTCGATCTCGGCTGCCCCCGGGCCGTCCCGGGCATACAGGTCGGCGACCTCAGAGGCCGGAAAAAAATTCGGATCAAGGCCCAGCGACAACAGCCAATAGGCAAGCTCGTCGCCATTCTCAACCTCGATCCAGACCGGCTGGATACCGTTCTCCGCCAACGGAAAACCGTACAGCTCACGGCTCTCCTCCGCCGAGAGCACACTGGTCGAGACCCGTACATTGCCGTCACGCTGCGAGACCGCTCGCCCCTTGAAATCGACGACCGTGCGATCCGCCGGCGCATCCACCGTGGCACAGCCGCCTGCCACCGTCAGGATCAGCGCGCCAATCAATGCCAGGGAAAATTTAGCGATCGATGTCAAACGCTACTGGTCCTTGCGTTATCTTTACCGGCCGGCCCGGATCGCACCTTACAACACCCATCCAGCTTGATCAGGCGCCCGGGACACTGTCGTTGAATTCCGGCTCAGAAACATGGATGGGTGAGTATGCGCAAATCGGCAGCGCTTGCGAAGTCCCGTCTAGCCTTTGCCTTGCCACAGCCAACGGCGCTCAAAAATTCAGCTGCGTGACGGTAGCTGCCAGATCGGCCGTGGCATCGACGGCGATCTGCAGATTCTCGGCCGCGACCGTGACGCCGACGACGCGCATCTCGCGCAGATCCGCACTCAGCTGGAGGCCGTCGGGGGCCTGTGCCACGAACTGGTGCAGCGCGGCCGACGCGGCACCCCTGGCGCGTTCGACATACGGCGACAGATCGATCGAGGCGCTCTGGCGCAGGGCCTCGACGATACTCGGCTCGAGCAGCCAGTGAGCCAGCGTGGCGAGGGCATCCCGGGTCTCCAGTGCGAAATCGAGATCATCGAGATACAGCTGCTGCGCCTGAACGTCCAGGCGCGGGCGCGCGGTCAGATACAGTCGACCGCTGGCCTGGTACCAGCGGCCGTGCTCGGCATCGATATCGAGACTCAGCAGGATGCCGTCGCCCCAGGGGGACAGCTCGGCACTGCGCACCTGCACCTCGGTTCCGTCGCTGCCCTGCAGACGACGCCCTTCCAGGCGCTCCGCCAACGCCGCGTTTAGCCGATCCCAGGAGGCGATACCCATTGCCTGGAGCCGCAACCTGCCCGGCTTGCTGGCCGCAACAGTCAGCGCCGGCATCGGTCGAACCGACTGGACGGGTGCGTTCGCAGCCACGACAAGCTGCGTCTCGGCCTGCACCTCCAGGCCCAAACGAATTGCCTGTTTGCCAATCTCGACCGGTGTAGCCGCGATTCGCACAGGCCGGACTACCAGCCAGGTCACCGGGTCCTTGCTCAACTGCTCGACACGATGCATCTGCGTCCAGGCCTGCGTGGCCATCCGTTGCAGGCGATCGTCGTGCGCGACACGCTGCTCGAGCAGGTCCAGCTGCTCGCGCAGCTTCCGGTCAAGGGCCTTTTTTACCAGTGGTCGCACATCAACCCTGGTGATACCCGCCACCGGCACCTCGGCGCGCTGCACATCGAGCTTGGCGGTGGCATTTGGCTGCACCCGCCAGTCGGCCATCAGACGCGGCCTGATCGTGACGGTCAGCGTCGCCAGCGCGTCCGCGCGCGCACTGAACGGGACCTCGGCGATGCTGCCCGCCATCGCGCCCAACAGCTTGCCGAGTGTGCCCGAGGCTGGACGGACCACACCCCGGATGCGTGCCTCACCGATCACGTCCGCCTTCAGCACCAGCCGGTCCGTCTGTGCTGCGACGACCTGTATCGGGCCTCGCCGTGCGTTCCAGGCGAGAGCATCGTCGGCCACGGCGGCATCGCGCACCGGATCGCGCTCCTCGCCATGGAAGGTGAGCGGGACCTCGCGCTCCAGCCGCTCACGCAGGGCCGCGATCGGGATATGCAGCGGCAGAAACACACTGGACAGCGATGCCGTTGGCCGGGCTGGTGATGCCTGCCCGCGTGCCGGCGGTGGCGGCGCCAGATGCGTACCCGGCCCGAAGGAGGGCCGCAGGTAGACCCAAAGCGCGATGACCGCGAGGGCCAGGAGTGACCCGGCACCGAGGATCTTCGTGTAGCGCTTCGCTTGGTTTGGCACTTATTGTCGAGGCCTATACGGACCGGATGTCCTGCAACTCACGTAGGGTGCGTCCGGCGCAAGTCGCGCTGCACGGGATAACGGCAGATACGGTGCAATACGCGGTGCTGCTGAGCGCGACCACGCCCAGCGTTGGGATCAGGACTGCGGCGCGCGAAAGGTGGTGCCGGGCGGCATTGCCCGCGCCGCCCAGATCGCAACGCAGCAGCGCCATGCCTTGAAACGGTTCGGGCGCACGTCGCTCGACCCGCGCCTGCTCAGTTCAGCGTTTCGGGAGCGAACACGCGCTTGATAAGGTCCATCTGGGCCTGAGGCAGATCCTGCAATCCCGGCTTGGCCGCTACGGCCTCGGTGGCGTTGCTCTCAACGACCCGCACGCTGGCCTGGGGCGCCGGTTCGCTGGCCTGGGGCGCCGGTTCGTTGGCCTGGCGGTTTCCGTCGACCATTACGATCTGCAGGTACAGTCCGATCGCGAGGCCGAGCAGAAGAACGACCACCAGTTTGGAAAACCAGCCGCTGCCCGATGTACTTTGCTGTGCCGTTGTCATGATCTCCCCTTTACACACGGTCCCACACGAGACGCTGAATTATGACCTATCTGCTGACAGCGCTCACCAGACTTTTGTAGATCCAGGCGGTATTGCCGGATGCGGCCGGCGGCAGCACCACCATGTACCAGTCACCGCGCTGCCCGATCACGCGCACCGCGCTGCCCTTTTCCACCTGCGCGACAATCTTCTGATCGGTGCCCGGGCCGGCCCGGACATTGATCCTTTCGCCGGCGACGCGCGCGGACCAGCCGAACCACCCCTCCCTGGCGACCTCGGGATGCAGCTCGAGCAGGTGAACGCCGGGATCGCCGTTCAGCTGCACCAGGATGTCGCGCGCGTCCTGGTGACCCTGACGGGCCGCGGCCAGGTACCAGGTGATCGCCTCGTTGAGGTCCTTCTGCATACCCTCGCCGGTGGTGTAGGCCAGCCCGACCGCAAACTGGGCGTCCGCATGACCCTGGCGGGCCGCCTCGGTCCACCAGTCGAGCGCCTGCTGCATATCTACATTCATGCCGTTGCCGTTGGCATACAGCCAACCGAGGTGGTACTGGGCGTCGGCGTAACCGTGTTCGGCGAGCGGCCTCCAGCGACAATAGGCCTCGGCGAAGTTACCTTGCTGCAGCGCCTGCAGGCCGACCTCGAACTGGTCCGTGCTGGTGCCAGACTCACACCCCTCGGCCAGCAGCAGGCCGATCAGCAGGGCGCGCAGCAGCGGTCGACTCATGCGCCGGCTACCGCAGCCAGCACCCTGGTCGCCCGGCCCATGCCGTCCTGCAGCTGATGTTCGATCTCTGCCATGGTGATCGGGCCGTCGCTCTTGCCCGCTGCCCAGTTGACGCTCAGCGCCAGGCACGCGTAGCACAGGCCGAGTTCGGCGGCGAGCGAGGCCTCTGGCATGCCGGTCATGCCGACCAGGTCGCAGCCATCGCGCTGCATGCGCAGGATCTCGGCCGCAGACTCCAGGCGCGGCCCCTGCGTCGCGCCATAGGTACCGCCGTCATGCACGCTGACACCGACACGCGTGGCTGCCTGCAGCAGGTCCTGGCGCAGTTGTCCGCAATAAGGCTCGGTAAAGTCGATATGCGTGACGCCGGTGAGATCACCCTCGAACAGCGTGTGCTCGCGGCCCCAGGTGTAGTCTATAAGCTGATTGGGCACTGCCAGCATGCCGGGTCCCATTGGCGGCGTAATGCCACCTACCGCGGCCATACCGACTACGCGCTCGACACCGGCCGCCTTCATCGCCCAGAGATTGGCGCGGTAATTCACGCGGTGCGGCGGGATGCTGTGTGCAGAACCGTGCCGGGGGAGGAACATGACCGGGGCGCCATCGAGCCGGCCGAAGGTCAGCGGTGCCGACGGTTCGCCATACGGGGTGGTCATGATCTCCTGGCGATCGACCTGGAGTGCGTTGAGCCGGGTCAGTCCCGACCCGCCGATAATGCCAATTGCCTGCACGCTGTTGTCGTTCCTCGTGTGTCTTCGGTCACTCGGCGACGGCATAGATACCGGGCGCATTGCGCCAGTAGCCCTTGTAATCCATGCCGCAGCCGAACACGTAGCGGTCCGGCACGCGCAGACCGATGTATTCGACCGCCGGCCTTACACCGCGATCGTGCTCCTTCTGCACCAGCACCGCGGCGTGCACGCTGGCCGCCGACTGCTGTCGGCAAAACCGCATGATCGCATCGAGCGTATAGCCTTCGTCGAGGATGTCGTCCACGATCAGCAGGTCTTTACCGGCCAGTGGCTGCGAGGGCTCGACCTTCCAGTGCAGTTGGTCGCCACTGGTGCGCTCCCGATACCGGCTGGCGTGCATGTAATCGACCCGCAACGGGAAATCAAGGCGTGGCAGCAACATGCCGGCGGTGACCAGGCCACCGTTCATCACGCAGATAAGCAGCACGTCGGCAGCTGCCAGGTCGCGATTGATACGCTCCGCCATGCGGTCGCAGGCGCCCTCCACCGCGGCCTTGTCGTACAGGCAGTCCGCATGCCGCATCACATCAACGACCTGTTCACGCAGTTCGGTCATCACGGTTCACCCAGATTGAGCGCCAGATTGGTTTCGGCGCTGAGCTGTCCGGCCAGTTCCACCGCGCGCTGCCAGCGCGGGTCCTCGCGCAGGCGTCCGAGCGGTCGCGCCGGTCGTCCATGCAGTCGCACCGCGCGCGATTGTGCAACCGGATCGTGATACCCCTCCAGCTCCGCAAGGACCTCGCCTGCCCCGGCCGGATTGTTGCATACCAGGACCATATCGCAGCCTGCCTGCAGTGCCGCGCGGGCCCGTTCGGCGTAACAGCCGCCGTACTCGGCCGCAGCCATGCTCAGATCGTCGCTGAAGATCACGCCCTGGAAGCCGAGCCGACCGCGCAGCACATCATGCAGCCAGAAGCGTGAGAACCCGGCCGGCTGGCTGTCGCACGACGAGTAGATCACATGGGCCGGCATGATGCCCTCCAGCCCATTGTCGATCAGCCGCGCGAACGGCTGCATGTCGTCGCGCATCAGCTCTTCCAGTGCGCGCGCATCCACCGGCAGATCGAGATGCGAATCGGCCGTGACCCCACCGTGCCCGGGGAAATGCTTGCCGACACTAATCATGCCCGCCTCGCGAGCGCCACGCATCCAGGCACCGGCGAGCTGCCCGACCAGATCCGGCGAGGCCGCGAACGCCCGGTCGCCGATCACGCCGCTCAAGCCGCGATCGAGGTCGAGCACCGGTGCAAAGCTGAAATCCACCCCGACGCTGCGTAGCTCGGCCGCCATCAGCCAGCCCAGTTCGCGGGCGGCACGGCGGGCTACGCGCGGATCGTTTCCGCAGCGCAGCGCAATACTCGCCGCCGCCGGCAGGCGGGTGAAGCCCTCGCGGAAACGTTGCACCCGTCCGCCCTCCTGGTCGACAGCGATCAGCAGGTGCGGTGAACGCAGTTTATGAATCGCCTGGACCAGCCGATACAGCTGTTGCGGGGACGCAAAATTGCGTGCAAACAGGATCACCCCACCGGTCGCCGGGTGCAGCAGCAGCTCACGGTCCTCGACAGTGAGTTCGGTCCCGAGCAGGTCGATCATCACCGGGCCGTGCAGCATCAGAGGCGACCCCGCCGGCCAGGAATCTGCAAATTCGACATAAGTTCAAAGCGCTTCATGAAAGCTTCATCTCTAAAACCACGCATCGTCAGCAGGACGGCGGTCCTGCTCGCCGCACTGTGCCTGGCGTTCGGCAATGCCCAGGCCGCCGAAGACGAAAAGCCCGCGATCGAAACCGGCTATTACGCGCTCAACCCCTCGATCGTCAGCAACCTGAGCGGCGGTCCAAAGTACATCCGCTGCGATATCCAGCTGATGACCGAGCACGCCTCGCAGCTGCCGAAGATCCAGCTGCATGCGCCGGCGCTGCGCCACGCTATCTTAATGCTGATTGCCGGTCAGGACGGCAATCAACTGAAGACCCGCGACGGCAAGGAGGGCCTGCGCAGGGCCGCGCTCATGGCCGTGCAACGGCAGCTCGAGGAATTTACCGGCGATCCTATCGTGAAGGACCTCTATTTCACCGCGTACTACGTGAAGTGACATCGAACCAGTCGCGCAGCGCGTCACCGAAACGGTTGGCCGCCAGCACCACCATGCACAACACGATCCCCGGTGCCAGCACCAGGTGCGGCGCGACCAGCAGATAGCGCACCCCATCGCGAATCATACCGCCCCAAGAGGCATCCGGTGGCTGGATCCCCAGGCCGAGAAATGACAGGCCAGCCTCAGCCACCACCGCCGCGGCCAGCCCGAAGCTCGCCTCGACCCATACCGGGGCCATGACCAGCGGCAGCAGATGCCGGCGCATGATCGCCAGGTCGCTGCGGCCCAATGCCAGCGCGGCCAGCACATGGTCACGCCGGCGCAGCGACAGCACCTGCACCCTGACCAGGCGCGCATAGCCGACCCACCCCATGCTGGCCAGCGCGATGATCACGTTGTCGATGCCCGGCCCGATCATCGCCGCCATCGCGATCGCCAGCAGCATGCCCGGAAACGCCAGGAACACCTCGATCACGCGACTGATCAGCCGGTCGGTCAGGCCGCCGAAATAGCCCGCCACCAGGCCGATCGCGATACCTGCAACAGCGGACAGGCTCACCGTGGTCAGCGCGACCAGCAACGACACGCTGGCACCGGAAAGCAGTCGGTCGAGAACCGGCCGGCCCAGTTCGTCGGTGCCAAGCCAGTGCGTCCACGAGGGCGCCAGGAAGATCTCCGGCATGGATACCCGATACGCATCGAGTGACGGCAACTGGCCGGCCAGGGCCATCAGCAGCCAGGCGCCGAGGATCAACACGGACATGCGCATCAGCGGTCACCACGGATGCGCGGATCGAAACGCGCCGCCAGGAGATCCGCCGCGCGGTTGGCCAGGACATAGCTCAAGGCGATGAACAGCACAACGCCCTGCACCACCGGGTAGTCGCGCTGTGCTATCGCATCGACCAGCAGTGAACCTATCCCCGGCCAGGCGAACACCACCTCGGTGATCACCGCCCCGGCCAGCAGCCCGCCGAGCTGCAGGCCCAGAACGGTGATCACCGGCAGCATCGCGTTCGGCAGCGCGTGGCGCAGCATCACCGCGGCCTCGCTCAGGCCCTTGCAGCGCGCGGTGCGCAGGAATGGCTGAGCCTCGATCTCGAGCAGGCTGCTGCGCACCATGCGCGTGGTGATCGCGGCCATCGACAGCCCCAGCGTGACGGTGGGCAGAACGAGGCTGCCGGGCTCGAGGTTTCCGCTTACCGGCGTCCAGGCAAGTGCGATCGAGAACAGCAGCACCAACAAGGGGCCGAGCCAGAAATTAGGGATCGACACCCCGATCAGCGCGAAGGTCTGTGCCAGGTGATCCGGCCAGCGGCCGCGCTGCCAGGCGGCGATCACACCCAATGGCACCGCGGTCAGGAGTACCAGCACGAAGGCCGCAGCAGCCAGCTGCAGGGTGGCCGGCAGGCGCTGTGCGATCAGCCCGGCTACCGGCTGACGACGCACCAGCGAGTCGCCGAGGTCGCCGCGCACCAGGTCCGCGTAGAACAGCGCCCAGCGCTCCAACAGTGGGCGGTCCAGGCCGAGCGCGGCGCGCATGGCCTCGCGATCGGCGGCCTGGGCGGACTCGCCGAGCACCACGTCGACCGGGTCGCCCGGTATCAGTACCAGCAGCAGAAACACCAGGGTGCTGACCCCGAACAGCACGATCAGCGTATCCAGCATCTGTTCGGCCAGGCTACGCATCGGCCCGGGTTCCACCGTCACTGATCAGGACCCGCATGCCCGTGCTGATCTGCCCGAACAGCTCGACCACATCGGCGTTACGCATGCGGATGCAGCCATGCGAGCCAGGTACCCCCATCGGCGTGCCGTCCGGGGAGCCGTGAATGTAGATGTAACGGCGCAGCGTGTCACAGTCCCCGCCGCGGTTGCGGCCGGATTCCGTGCCGGTCAGCCAGATGATGCGGGTCAGGATCCAGTCGCGCCCCGGATGGCGCGCGGCCAGCTGTTCGTCGTAGATCTCACCGGTCGCGCGGCGGCCGACGAAGACGCTGTTCAGCGGACTGCCGTCACCGATGCCGATGCGCACGCGGTGTTCGCCGCGCGGCGTGCAGCCGGAATCGACGCGCTCGCCCGGACCATTCAGGGCCGTGGATACCGGCCACTGCGCGAGTAACTGCCGACCGTCGAGCAACGACAGGCGCTGCCGGTCGATCTCTATCCATAGCCAGCGGTCACTGTCGGCTTGCATGCCGCATCCTCACCTGGTTCAGCGCCAGATAGTTTCCATCGAAACCCGGGGCATAGCCATCCAGCCCGCGACTGACCACGACATTGGACTCGTACCACAGCGGCACATAAACCAGTTCCCTGTGCAGATGGCGTTGCGCGGCCGCATACAGCACCGCCGCCGACCTGGGGTCGGCCGTCTCGGCCCGTTCTATCAGATCATCGACCAACGCCGAATGGTAACGACCGCGATTGGCTCCGCCCGGCGGGGTCGATGTGCTGTGAAAGGCATAGCGCAGGATATCCGGGGTGTTCACGCCGACCCAAGCCAGGCTGTACATCTGGAAACGTCCGGCCTTGATGTCGCCGAAGAAGGTACCCCAGTCATAGCTGGTGATCTTGAGCCGGATGCCGACCTCGCCCAGCTGGCTCTGCAATACGTGCGCAATGCGCAGCCGGAACGGATCGGTCGAGGTTTTGAAGCTGAGCACCAGCGGATGCTCTGCGCTGAAACCGGCGCGCTGCAGGTACTCGCGCGCGCGCGCCGGGTCGTAGGCATACGCCACGAGGTCCCTGGCACCCGCCCAGTGCTGTGGACGCAGCACCGATTCGGCAAGCTCTGCCCGACCGCCGAACAGGTAGCGCACGATCGACTCGCGATCGATCGCATGTGCAATCGCGGCACGCACCTCGTACCTGGCCAGCACCGGGTCCTGCATATTGAAGCCGATGTACGCAAAGGTGGTGCCGCCATGTTCGGCCAGCTGCAGCTGCGGTCGGTTGGCGAGATAACCATACAGCTCGCTGGGCAGATCGTTCTGCAGCAACTGTGCCTCGCCACGCAGCAGCTTCAGTGCGCGCATGGTCGGGTCGGCGACCGGGACCATTGCGACCTGCTGCCCGTCGGCGCGCCGCCGCATCAGCAACCCACCATCCTCTCGCCAGCGCACAAACGCGAACGGGCCGCTGCCGAGCGGCTCGCGCGCCAGCCTGCGATCTGTCAGCGCGTGCGCCGGCACAATGCCGATGGTGAGCCGGCTGGCGAACTCAGGGTCCGGGCGCGACAGCAAAAAATCGACCTGCGTGGTGTCCAGTTCACGCACCTGCTCGATGTGCGCCAATGCACTGGCATGCGGCGAGCCCAGGCCAGGCTCGAGCAAGGTCCGGTAGGTCGCAACGACATCGGCTGCCTCCGGCGTCTGCCCGTCCCAGAATGCCGCCCGCCCGGGCAACAGCGTTACGCGATAATGGCGGTCGTCGAGGCGCTGCCAACGGGCCATTCCCGGCCGCGGCATCCCTTGCTCGTCAAGCACTACCAGCGGGTCGTACAGCAGCGCATTGACGCGTTCGGAGGCGGCATCACTGGCCAGGCGCGGATCCAGCACACCCGGTGCGGTGGCCAACGCGAAGATGATGGTGTCAGTCTGCGATGGGACGCAGGCAGTGAGCAGCAGTCCCAGGCCGATGACCGCCATCCTCACCATTTGCTGTAGGGGAGCCTGCTCAGGTTGCTGTTGTAATAACGCGGGTCGAGCGAGACCTCTTCACCGAGCCACTCCGGCCTGTCGAACGGTTCGTCGGGGTCGCCGAGTTCGATCTCCGCGAGTACCAGCCCGGCATTCTCACCATAGAACTCGTCGATCTCCCACAGGTGGTCGCCGCGCACCACGTGGTGGCGCGTCTTTTCGATCAGCGGCCGCAATGCGACCCGATCGAGGATCTCGCGGGCATCGCTGACCGGTATCTGGTATTCGTATTCCAGCCGATTGATGCCATCCAGGGTGTGCTTGATGTTCAACTCGGCGCCATCACCCTTGATCCGCACCCGGATCGCGGAGTGCTCGCCGCGCGCGAGGTATCCCTGCACCAGGCGCACGCTGTAGCTGACCTGCGTGCGCCAGGCATCGGAACGCAACAGGAACTTTCTCTCGATCTCTATACCCATGTTCAGTCCCGTTCAAATAGCGCAATGGATTCGACGTGCGAGGTGTGCGGAAACATGTCCATCACCCCGGCGCTGCGCAGTCGGTAGCCGAACCTGTGTACCAGCTCGCCGGCGTCGCGTGCCAAGGTGCCGGGATAACAGGACACGTACACGATCCTGCGGACCCCCAGCTTCGCCAGCAGCGGCAGCACCTGTAGCGCGCCACTGCGCGGCGGATCGAGAAGCGCCTTGTCGTACCGGCGGTTGGTCCAGGGCTCCGCCTGCAGTTCGGCGTACAGATCGGCGGTGAAGAACTCGGCGTTGGCGATCGCGTTGCGCCCTGCATTGGCCCGGGCGCGTGCGACCAGCCCGGCATCGCCCTCCACACCAACAACCTGCGCGGCATGCCGCGCGATCGGCAGCGTGAAATTGCCAATTCCGCAGAACAGGTCGAGCACCCGGTCGGCCGGCTGCAGATCGAGCAGCTGCAGCGCGCCGTCGATCATCTTGCGGTTGATGTCGGTATTGACCTGAGTGAAATCACCGGGCAGAAAGCCCAGCGTCACGTCATAGGCCGGCAATCGGTAATGCAGGTCGATACCAATGCTCAGCGGGGTCACGGTCTCGGGCCCACCGGCCTGCAGGTAGAACACGACATCGTTGGCCGCCTGAAATGCATTCAGCCGCTGCTCGTCCTCGGCGCTGAGCGGGTCGAGAACACGCAGGATGAGCACGCAGCGCTCGTCGTCCATGGCCATCTCGATCTGCGGCAGGCGCCGGCTGATGCTCAACGACTCGACCAGCCGGCTGAGCGCGGGCAACAGTTCACCGACCCGCGGATGCAGCACGTGGCAGCGTTCGACGTCGGCGACGAAGGCGGAGCCGCGCTCGCGAAACCCGACCAGCACCTTGCCCTTGCGGGCCACATCTTTGACCCCGAGACGGGCCTTGCGCCGGTAGCCCCAGGGTGCGTCGTTGACGATCGGGGCCAGGATGGCCTCCGGCTGCACCTGCCCGATCTGGCGGAAGTTGTCGATCAGTACGCCCTGCTTTGCCTGGATCTGGGCCACTGGATCGAGGTGCTGCAGGCCACAGCCACCGCACACACCGTAGTGCGCACAGCGCGGCTCCACCCGATCCGGCGAGGCACCGTTCACCGCCACGGTCTCGCCGACGTCGTGACTGCGGCGGCGTTCCGTGTAGCGAAAGGTGACCGTCTCGCCGGGCAGTGCGCCGTGGATGAACGTCGCTTTGCCATCGACCCGCGCGATACCCCTACCGTCGTGCGCCATGCCGCCGATCTCGGCCTGGAACTCGCCCTCCGGTGGGCGCTGGCGCCGGCGTCGTCCGCCCATTCAGGCCTCGCTCCAGGCAGCGAGGAAGTCCGCCAGGTGCATACCGTCGCGCTGGTCCAGCATGCTGCGCAGCCGGTCCATGACGCGGGCATTGTCGTGCCGGATCATCTCCCCGGTCGTCGCGAACACGCGCAGCGCCAGCAGATAGGCGTTGAGTGCGGAGAGTTCGCCGAAGGCCTGCACCCCGGCGTGCTGTCCCTGCAGCCAGTCGTCCAGGGCGGTCTCCTCACTGTGACCCAGCAGCCCGGGGAAACCGAGCTTGCGGGCGGTCTCATCGAGGCCTGGGCGATCGTGTGGCGCCGGCGACAACCAGTCGCAGATATCGCGGTGCAGGTCCGCGCGCTCCTGCAGCGCCCGCCAGTAGGCCGGGTGGCTCACGCCGTGCATCAGGGCGCGGAAACGGATCAGCGGCAAGGTGCCTTGGTCGTTGCACCAGGACACGGCGCAGCCGCTGTGCATGACGGCCCGGTAGTAGGCCTGCAACATGTCCTGTTCGCTGTGTGAGGCAAAATGCAGCGTCTGCATCTGGACATCGTCGAGCGCGTGCTGGATCAGCGTGATTCCGGCAATCGCGCGCTGATCCCAGCGCAGCGTCTCGCTCGAACCGGTCTGCTGCTTGCGCCGATGAAACAGCACCTTGCAGATCGCCTCGTCATCCAGGTCGTCGAGCCCGTATACGCGTCCGGTGGTGGCCGTGTCCGGGACCGAGGTGATGGCGAAGACGGTAAATCGCATGACTACTTGTCCGGGAAGACGCCAGTGGAGAGATAGCGGTCGCCACGGTCGCAGATGATCGCGACGATCACCGCGTTGGCGACCTCCTGCGACAGACGCAGTGCCGCCGTTACGGCTCCGCCCGACGAGATACCGCAGAAGATGCCCTCCTCGGCAGCCAGGCGACGGGTCATGTCCTCGGCCTCGTGCTGGGTGACATCCATCTCGCGGTCAACCACGGTCGCGTCGAAGATGTCCGGAATGTACTCGAGCGGCCAACGGCGGATCCCCGGGATCGAGGCGCCCTCGGCGGGCTGGACACCAATGATCTGCGGACGCGGCTGCTGTTCGCGCAGGTAGCGCCCGGTACCCATGATCGTGCCGGTAGTGCCCATCGCGCTGATGAAGTGGGTTATTTGGCCAGCCGTGTCGCGCCAGATCTCCGGGCCGGTCGTCTCGTAGTGGGCGCGCGGGTTGTCCGGATTGGCGAACTGATCCAGCACCTTGCCTTTGCCCTCGCGCTGCATCTGCAGCGCCAGATCGCGCGCACCCTCCATGCCCTGCTCGCGCGTCACCAGGATCAGCTCCGCACCATAGGCGCGCATCGAGGCCCGCCGCTCGATACTCAGGTTCTCAGGCATGACCAGCACCATGCGGAAGCCACGGATTGCCGCCGCCATTGCCAGGGCAATGCCGGTGTTGCCACTGGTCGCCTCAATCAGGGTGTCGCCCGGCCGGATGTCGCCGCGCCGCTCGGCACGCAGGATCATCGACAGCGCCGGGCGGTCCTTGACCGATCCTGCCGGGTTGTTGCCCTCGAGTTTGACCAGCAGGGTATTGCTCGTCTCGCCGGGCAGGCGCTGCAGACGTACCAGCGGCGTATTGCCGATCGCGGATTCGATCGTCGGGTATTCCATCATCCCAGTTTACTCAAACCGCACCGGCAAAACGAGGTAGTATCGGTTGCATGCTGGTCGAGCCGTTCGCGCCCGGATTCGAGGAATGACCCGGTGAAGTTGCCGAAATTCTACCGCTCCGACATCACCTACTACCGGACCTATTTCATCACCCTCGCCCCGACCCTGCTCGGACTCGGTGGATTCGGACTCTACCTGTGGCTGGTTGCCGGCCGACCCGGGCTGGCAGCGGCCGGCCTCGCTGTCCTGCTGGTCGGGCTCGCCCTGACCCTGGTGGTGGCCGCTGACCGGCTGCGCCACATGCTGCGCCCGATAACGATCGTCAACCGCGCGATGCGCCGGGTGCGTACCGGAGAGTTGAACGTGCAGGTTGCCACCATCTCGCCGGGCGAGATGGGTGAGCTCGAGTCGGGCTTCAATGCCATGGCGCACGAGCTGTCGGCCTCGCAGGAGCTTCTCCAGGAGCGCATCGACCAGGCGACGCGCGAGGTCCAGGAGAGCATGGAGGTCATCGAGATCCGCAATGCGGAACTGGACATGGCGCGGCGCCGGGCTATCGAGGCGAGCCGCGCGAAATCCGAGTTTCTCGCCAATATGAGCCACGAGATCCGTACCCCGATGAATGGCGTCATCGGCTTCACCCGCCTGCTCGCAAATACCGAGCTGAGCGAGAAGCAGCGTGATTTCCTCAGCACGATCCAGAAATCTGCCAATTCCTTGCTGCGCATCGTCGATGACATTCTGGATTTCTCCCAACTGGAATCGGGCCGCCTGGTCCTAACGCATGAACCGTTCCGGCTGCGCGAATGTGTAGAGAGTGCGATCGGACTGTGGGCGCCCCAGTCGCATGCCAAACACCTGGAGCTGATCTCCATGGTATACAGCGACGTGCCGGAACATCTTGTCGGCGACGAGACACGCATCATCCAGATTCTCAACAATCTGATTGGCAATGCGGTGAAATTCACCGAACGCGGCGAAATCGTGGTTCGCGTGATGCTAGAAGAGCTGGGTGAACACGAGGTCACTGTCGCATTGGCGGTCAGCGATACCGGCATCGGCATCCCGCTTGGCGATCAACAACGGCTGTTCCTGGCGTTCGACCAGGGCAGCGCGACCACCAAGCGGCTGTTCGGTGGAACCGGCCTGGGCCTGAGTATCTGCCACTCCCTGGCAGCGGCGATGGGCGGGAATATCAACGTGACCAGCCGATCCGGCGAAGGCTCCGAGTTCCGCGTCACGCTCAAACTCGACCTCGATGCCGACGCCCCGCCGGTGCGCCATAGCCCACCTCTCAATCGCCGCGGCCTGCTGATCGACGCGCACGAGCTGTCGCGGATCTCGCTACGCAACGCGCTGACCGATATGGGGTTGGCGGTCGACGACTTTGCCAGATTTTCCCAGCTTGGTGAGGCCGATATATCACGCTATGCATTGATTGCGCTCGGGTGCCCCAACGATGAAGTTGCCGTCGAGCAGTGCCTGGTGACGATCCGGCAACTGACTGCCGAGCATCAGGTGCCATTGATCGCGCTGGTATCCAGTTCGGACGAAGAACTGCTGGCACGCTTTGCGGAGAGTGGCGCCAGCTACTGTCTGAGCAAACCGCCACACCGCCGTCACCTGCGCGAGAGTCTGCGTGGCTGCCTGCGTTCGGGACAGGTCGCCCGTATGCCGGATTCGCAGGCTGCCGTGATGCCAGCCGAAAGCCAAGAGGTCGACGATGCGCAGCTGCTCAAGGGCAAGCTGTGCATCGCTGCGGACGACCATCCGATCAACCTGCAGCTCATCATTCATCTACTCAGCGATATGGGCGCCAAGGTCTTGCCTGCGACCGACGGCGATGAGGCGGTCGAGCTGGCCAGAGAGCACCCAATCGACATGGCGTTCCTCGACGTACACATGCCGCGCATGAGCGGGCTCGAGGCCGCCAGCCGAATCCATGCCCTAAATCCCAACCGCCAGGTACCGATCATCGCGCTCACCGCCGATGCGGCCGAGCGCAATCAGCGTGAGATCGCGCGTGCCGGCATCCAGCGATACCTGATCAAGCCGGTCAATGAAGACGACCTGCGAGGTGCGATCAGCGAGCTTCAGGAGGGTGTCACCCATGCGCAGTACATCAACGCCAGGTCGGCCCCCGCAACGCAAAGCGATTGGCCGGTGCGCGACCAGGCCCAGGCGCTGCGCATAGCCGGCGGTTCAAGCAGGATCGCGACCAAGCTGTTCGAAGAGCTGCGCGGTGAACTGCCCACAACGGTGGCGGCCCTGCGCAGCCACCTGGCCGCGAAAGACTGGTCCGAACTGTGGCAACTATCACACCGCCTGCATGGCGCGGCCGCGGTGTGCGGCGTGCCTGCGCTATACCACGCGCTCGGCGACCTGCAGCCGGCAGTCACGCTGGAGGATGAACCGACCATCAGCGTACTTGTCGACCGGGTGGCACTGGAGGCGCAGCGGGTGATCGAAATCGAGGACTGAGCGCAGACCTGCCGGCAGCCTTGACGGAACGGCCTTCGTCGGCATCAGGGCGCAAGCTCCCGACCCGCCCTGCTCATGCCCCTGGCGGCTGTAACAGGCGCTTCATGTCGGCGACCGCGTTGTGCAGACCGGCGAACAAGGCCCGGCTGACGATCGCGTGACCGATGTTGAATTCGAGGATCCCGTCTATCGCCGCCACGCCCCTCACGTTGTGATAGTCCAGGCCATGCCCGGCATTGACCTGCAGGCCAAGCTGCAGACCCTGACTGACTGCATTCGCAATCCGTCCCAGCGCGGCCTGCGCAGCGTAAGGTTCGGGCGCGTCGGCATAGTGACCGGTGTGGATCTCGACCACCGGTGCCCCGATCTCGACCGCCGCCTCGAGTTGCCGCGGATCGGCATCGATGAACAGCGAAACGCGCACACCGGCAGCGGCCAGCGCGGCACAGTAGTCCCTCAGGTAGGGGATGCTGGCTGCGGCATCCAGGCCGCCTTCGGTGGTCAATTCGGCGCGCTTCTCCGGCACCAGGCAACAGTCAGCCGGCCGTATGCGCGTCGCAATGTCGAGCATCTCGGCGGTGGCGGCCATCTCCAGGTTCATACGCGTCTGCAGGATACCGCGCAGCATCTCGACGTCGCGGTCCTGAATGTGCCGCCGATCCTCGCGCAGGTGCAGTGTGATCGAATCGGCACCAGCCTGCTCGGCCACCAGGGCCGCCTGGATAGGCTCCGGATAACGTGTCCCGCGCGCCTGGCGCAGCGTCGCGACGTGGTCGATGTTGATGCCCAGCAGTCTTTCGTAGTTGCTCATGTCTCGTCGTCGGGTAGCGGTTGTTCTGGTTGCGCGGGCCCGCATTCATCGAAACAGTTCGCGGCTGCGCAGCGGCCGTCCATCGAGGTGATGATGCAGGACCCGGCGCATGAGTTCCCTGGCCTCGCGCAGTGATGCGCGGTCGGCCAATTCTCCAGACCTGAGCGCCAACAGTGTACGGCCGTGGATCGCAGTCGGCTCGTCGCCGATACACTGTTGAGGGCCGGCACCGACATCATAAATGTAACGGCGCTCGGCGACGACCGGCTGTCCCCGGTAATCGTGTTCGAGCACCAGCCCCAGGCCCAGGTGTTCCAGCAGCCTGACCTCGAAATGGCGCAGTACCGGCTCCAACTGTCCACCCGCCTGCATTGCCTGGATCGCCAGCGCGTAATCATCGAACAGCGCCGGGTAGGCATCCTGGCGGGGCGTCAGCTTGAGCAGGAGCTCGTTGAGATAGAGGCCGCAGTACAGACCGCGGCCAAGCAGTTGCAGTGCTGCACCGGCCGGCTCGGCGCGCGCCAGGGTCAGCACCTCGCTGCGCCCGCGCACATCGACCAACAGGGGTTGGAAAGGCTGGATCCGGGTGTCCGCTCTGCGTGCCCGCAACACGCCCTTGGCGATACAGGCCACGCGGCCCTGTTCGCGCACAAACAGGTCGGCGATCAGGCTGCTGTCACCATAGCGTCGCGTATGCAGAACATAGGCGGGCTGCAGGCTCTGCGCGTCCAATATTCAATCCGTGTAACCCAGCGAGACCAGACTGGCCTCGTCACTGGACCAGCTTTTCTTGACCTTGATCCAGACCTCCAGATGCACACGGGTCTGGAAGAAATCATTCATTGCCTTGCGCGCGGCGGTCGCGGCCTGCTTCATTGCCTCGCCGCCCTTGCCCAGCAGAATCGCGCGTTGGCTCTCGCGCTCGACCCAGATCACCGCCCCAATGTCGTAGCGACCATCCACCTCTTCAAAACGCTCGATCTCGACAGTCACCGAGTAGGGTAGCTCGCGGTGGTAGCGACGGATCAACTGCTCGCGCAGAAGTTCGGCGGCGAAAAAACGTTCCGAACGATCGCTGAGCTGATCATCCGGAAAGATCGGCTCACCCTCGGGCAGGCGATTCAAGACCGCTTGTGCAAGCACCTCGGCGTTCTCGCCGTCGCGCGCCGATACCGGGACCATCTCGACGAACGCGTGGCGGCTCGCCAGGGTCTGCATGAACGGCAGCAGTTTTTCCTTGGGCGAGATCAGGTCGACCTTGTTCACTGCGACGATCGCCGGCACACCCGCGCGCTCGATGGCATTCAGTACGCGTTCGTCCTCCGGCATCCAGGCCATCGCCTGGACCACGAAAATCGCCACGTCGACGTCCTGTAGCGCAGTGTAGGCGGTACGGTTGAGATACTGGTTCATCGCCTTGCCGCCGCGATCGTGGATCCCCGGTGTGTCCACGAACACGATCTGTCCGTCGTCCTGCGAACGGATGCCGAGGATACGGTGCCGTGTGGTCTGCGGCTTATGCGAGGTGATGGCCAGTTTTTGTCCGAGCAGCCGGTTCAACAGTGTCGACTTGCCGACATTGGGTCGCCCCACCAGGACCGCATATCCGCTGCGAAAACTCATTTATTTGCTTCCTCGAGGCGCTCCAGCATCTTGCGCGCTGCCGCCTGTTCTGCCTTACGCCGGCTGGCGCCCTCGCCCAGGGCGTCATCGACCAGACCGGTCGAGCAGATCACGCGGAATGTCTGCTCATGCTGATTGCCACTTGTCCCCACCACGTCGTAGCGTGGCAGTGGCCTGCCGATGGATTGCAGGTACTCCTGCAGGCGCGTTTTGGGATCCTTGCGGCGTGTCTCGGGCGTGAGGTCGGTCAGCCGGTCACCGAGCAGGCGGCGCACCAGTGCCCGGGCCTCGTCGATTCCGCCATCCAGATAGACCGAGGCGATGATCGCCTCGACCGCATCGGCCAGGATCGAGTCGCGCGTCTGCCCGCCGCTGCGCAGTTCTCCGGGGCCCAACTTGAGAATGTTGCCCAGTTCCAGCTCGCGCGCGATCTCGGCCAGGCTCTCGCGCTTCACCAGATGCGCACGCATCCTGCTCAACTGGCCTTCGTTGGCATCGCCGGCCTGTCGAAAAAGATTGTCTGCAACCTCGAAACCGAGGATGGCGTCGCCGAGAAACTCCAGCCGCTCGTTGTTACTTGCGCCCAGACTGCGATGCGTGAGGGCACGCTCCAGCAGGCCGACATCTTGGAATTGATAGCCGATCCGCTGTTGCAGCCGCTTCATGGTGGAGGAAAGTTGGCGGATTCCGAAAATACCATAATGATCGAGACATTACCGGCGACCGGTTTGCGGATTTCGTAGTCCACCTTAAAGCTGGTGCCGGACTTTTCTTTCTTGATCTTGATGGCGTCGCGATCGAATTCGTAGACGCTGTTGATCTTGAGGCGCTTGAGGAAGGATTTCTTCATCTCCCCGGCCGACATGGCACGTACGTCGCGGTCGTTCTCCATGTTCTTCAGCACCTGCTTGATCGAGTAGTTTTCCAGGTAGGTCGGCACCATCTTGATGCCGATCAGGATGAAAAACACTACGATGGCAAGCACGATGAGCCAGGACAGCATGGTCATGCCGCTCTGTTTCTTGACCATAAGCTTCGGTGTCATAAGGCTATTCCTGCAATAAGGGTAACCGATGTATCGGCAGACTCAATGCCTGGCTTGAAAATTCTGTCGCGACTCAGTTCTCGATGGAGCCGATGCGACTCGGCGCAAAGAAGCCCGAACGCTGCCAATCCCAGCTCAGCCAGACGAAAAATGCCTTGCCGACCAGGTTTTCCTCAGGGACAAAGCCCCAACAGCGGCCGTCGTTGCTGTCATCGCGGTTGTCTCCCATCATCAGATAGTGGCCCTCGGGCACAGTGACCTCGCGGTGCCCCATAAAGCCGCATGACGGACTGAAGTCCGGCGCCAGCGGGTTGACCAGCACGGCATGCTGCACGTCGCCGAGTTGCTCGCGACCCTCGATCGAGCCGAGTGCACGCATCCCCGAGCCTTCCGGCTGATACTGCCCGACGGCCTCGATAGGCACCGGCTTGCCGTTTATGAAAAGGGTCTTGTTCTGGTAATGAATACGATCGCCGGGCAGGCCGACCACGCGCTTGATATAGTCCAGACGCGGGTTGACCGGCCAGCGGAACACCACGATATCCCCGCGTTTCGGCTCCCCTACCCCGACCACCTTGGTCTTGCTCACCGGCAGCCGGATGCCATAGGCGAACTTGTTCACCAGGATGAAATCCCCAACCAGCAGCGTCGGCATCATCGAACCTGAGGGTATGCGGAACGGCTCGACGAGAAATGCGCGCAGCAGCAACACGATCAGGAAGATGGGGAAGAACGAGCGCGCATATTCGATGCTGGACGGCAACGTCTGCTTGTCCGACTTGCCCTTCACCAGGCGATAGGCCAGCCAGACCACGCCGGTAACCAAGGTGGCAAGGGCCAGGGCCGGCTCGATGCCGAACGCGACCACCACCCAAACGAGCAGTGCAAAAAAGGCGAAAATCAAGGTCGTCTGCATCTTCCTTCCCAAACTCAGTGATACGCGCTCCCCATGCGATCGATGGGGGCCCGGTCAGTTGTCCTTCCCCACCTGCAGCACCGCGAGGAATGCTTCTTGCGGGATCTCTACGCGGCCGACCTGCTTCATGCGCTTCTTGCCGGCCTTCTGTTTTTCCAAGAGCTTACGTTTGCGCGTGACATCTCCGCCGTAGCACTTCGCGGTCACGTTCTTGCGCAACGCCTTGACCGTGGAGCGGGCAATCACCTTGCTGCCGATCGCGGCCTGGATCGCGACCTCGAACATCTGCCGCGGAATGATGTCGCGCATGCGCTCAGTGAGCTCGCGACCGCGCGCCTCTGCGTGGTCACGATGGACGATCAGCGACAGGGCGTCGACCCGTTCGGCATTGATCAGAATATCCAGCTTGACCAGCGGCGCCGGCTGGAAGCGTTTGAATTCATATTCGAAAGAGGCATAGCCGCGGCTGACCGATTTCAGGCGATCGAAGAAATCCAGCACGACCTCGTTCATCGGTAATTCGTAGACCAGCTGCACCTGTCCGCCCAGGTATTGCATGTTCTTCTGCATGCCGCGCTTTTCGATGCACAGATTGATCACATTGCCAAGGTAGTCCTGCGGAACCAGGATATGGGCCTCGATGATCGGTTCGCGCACTTCGCGGAACTTGCCCGGATCCGGCAGGGTCGCCGGGTTGTCGATCAGGATCACACTGCCGTCGTTCAACTCGATCTCGTAGACCACCGTGGGCGCGGTGGTGATCAGATCGAGGTTGTATTCACGCTCGAGGCGCTCCTGCACGATCTCCATGTGCAGCATACCGAGGAAGCCGCAACGAAAACCGAATCCCAGCGCCTGCGAGGTCTCCGGCTCATAGTGCAGCGCGGAATCGTTGAGTTTGAGCTTTTGCAGGGCGTCGCGGAACCCGTCGTAGTCGTCCGAGCTGATCGGGTAAAGGCCGGCGAACACGCGCGGACGGACCTCGCGGAAACCGGGCAATGCCGAGGCCGCGCGGCGGTTTTCCAGGGTCAGCGTGTCGCCAACCGGGGCCCCGTCGACCTCCTTGATCCCCGCGATCACGAAACCGACCTCGCCGGTGCCGAGCTCGCCCTTGTCGAGGCGCTTGGGCGTGAACACGCCGACCTTTTCGACCTGGTACACCCGCCCGGTCGACATCACGCGCATCTTGTCCTTGGGCCGGATCGCGCCGTTGACCACCCGGATCAGCGAGATCACACCGACATAGGAATCAAACCAGGAGTCGATGATCAAGGCCTGCAAAGGCGCGGCCGGATCGCCCTTTGGCGGCGGGACATGTGCGACCAGGGCCTCGAGCAGGTCGGGTATGCCGAGTCCAGTCTTGGCGCTGACATGCAGCGCTTCGGTTGCCTCAATGCCGATGATCTCCTCGATCTCGGTGACCACGCGATCGGGGTCCGCCGACGGCAGATCGATCTTGTTCAATACCGGTAGGACCTCCAGGCCCTGTTCGATCGCGGTGTAGCAATTGGCCACACTCTGTGCCTCGACACCCTGGGCGGCGTCGACGACCAGCAGGGCCCCTTCGCAGGCCGCCAGTGAACGCGACACCTCGTAGGAGAAATCCACGTGTCCGGGTGTGTCGATGAAGTTGAGCTGGTAGATCTCGCCGTTGCGCGCCGGGTAATGGAGCGTGACCGACTGTGCCTTGATAGTGATACCACGCTCACGCTCGATATCCATCGAGTCGAGGACCTGCGCGGCCATCTCGCGTTGGGTCAGCCCCCCGCAGACCTGGATGAATCGATCTGCGATCGTCGATTTACCGTGGTCAATGTGGGCGATGATCGAGAAATTTCTGATATGACTTTGGTCGGTCATGCACGTGGGGTCAGGATGAGGCCAAGCGGATGAAAAAACGGAACTTTCCATCGGAAAGTTCCGTTCTGGATGTTCGTCCCGCAGCAAGATGCGCGGATTATACCGGATTCGCCATGGGTCCGAAATACTGCTCGATCCGTGCCAAGTCCGGCAGCAGTGCACAGACGACCTGGTCGCCCGCCATCAGCACCGGGACAGACGCACCGTGCATCCTGCGCCACTCCGGGCGCGCATCGACATCGCGCCACTCCATGACCGCAGCCTGTTCCGGCCAGCCACGAAACAATACGGCTGCCAGTTCCTCGCACAGGTGGCAGCCGTCCCGAAAGTAGAAGACGGGAGGCGGCGTCGCCAACGCTCAGCTGTTGAGGCGCAAGGCCAGGAACATCGGGCTCTCGCCGCGCCTGACCAGGACCGCGACGGTGCGCTTGTCCCCGGCCTTGTCGATCAGCTCGCGCAGATGCTTGGCACTCTTGACGTCCACACCATCGAACATCAGCACGATGTCACCGCGGCGCAGCCCCGCATCCTGCGCAGGACCGGGCGACACCTTGCCGACCAGGGCCCCACCACTGCCCTCCATGCCGAGTTGTTCGCGGACCTGCGGCTCGATATCGATGACCACCAGGCCGATCTGCTCGATCTGGTCCGGTTCGGCCTTCGCCGGTTCGGGCTCGGCCGCCTGCTCTTGGTCGGGAAGTTGCCCGACCGAGACCTGGATGTCACGCTCATGGCCACCGCGCAGCACCAGCAGGGTCGCCTTGTCGTCGATCCGGGTGGTGCCGACCAGTGGCGGCAACTGGCTCGAATTGAGCAGACGCTTGCCGTTGAAGGCGAGGATGATGTCGCCGACCTTGATCCCGGCCTTGTCGGCCGGCGAATCCGGCATCACGCGCGACACCAGCGCGCCATGCGGCTGCGCCATGCCGAAAGACTCGGCAAGGTTGCGATCGACGTCCTGGATCAACACCCCGAGATAGCCGCGCGAGACGCGCCCGAATTCGCGCAGCTGGTCAGCCACGTTCATTGCAAGTTCGATCGGGATCGCGAACGATAGGCCCATGAAGCCGCCAGTACGACTGTAGATTTGCGAGTTTATCCCGACCACCTCGCCGTCGAGGTTGATCAGCGGTCCACCCGAATTGCCGGGGTTGATGGCCACATCGGTCTGGATGAAGGGGACATAGTTCTCGCTCGGCAGACTGCGCCCCTTGGCGCTGACGATGCCGGCCGTGACGGTATGGTCGAAGCCGAACGGCGAGCCGATCGCCAGCACCCATTCGCCTACCTTCAGATCGTTGCTCTTGCCGATCTTCACGGTCGGCAGGCCGGTCGCCTCGATCTTGATCAGGGCCACGTCGCTGCCCCTGTCGGACCCGATCACCTTCGCCTGGTAGGTCCGTCGGTCGCTGAAATGCACCTGGATCTCGTCGGCATCCGCGACCACGTGGTAGTTGGTCAGAATATAGCCGTCCGAGGATACGACGAAGCCGGAGCCAAGTGACTCGGTGTCGCGATCGCCAAGGTCGTCGCCACCCTCACCGAAAAAGTGCTTGAACAGATCATTCAGCGGGCTGTCCTCCGGCAGGTCTGGCGCTGAGAACCCCTTGGGCATCTTTCTCTGCAACAATGACTTCTGCTCGGTACTGATGTTCACGACCGCCGGGCTGTTCTGCTCGGCCAGTGTCGTGAAGTCAGGGAGATCGCGTGCGAACGTAGCTGTGCTTAGCGCCAGGCCCAACAGGGCGGTCCCAAGCAGCAACTGGAATTGATGCCTCATGATCTTCTTCATTGTCTACTTCCTGAACCTTGCGTTTGTTGTGCCTGCGGCATCAGGATGCCGCTGGCCGAGAAGACTACCGGACGACGCGCCAGACGCAGAAGCCTGACACCCGCCTCGCCACCGATGAGTGCCTTGGATGCAGTCCGGCGCACGAGCATCAAGGCGACGATCAGGCCTGATAGACCAAGAACAACGGACCCGAGTTCCGAAGACAGCCCAAGACCTGCAAAGGCACGTTCACCCAGGATCGCGCCGAGCAGCAGTCCTGCCAGCGGCACCGCGTACAGCAACAGCGAGCCACGCTGCAGTTGGCCTTCGTCGAGGCCGACGATCACCTCGTCGCCAGCCACCGCAGCGATGTCGTTCTTCACCAGAAACGAGAATTGGCGTCGCGGAAACCACGCGGCGAGCAATGATGTGCCGCAGCCGCCCTTGGCGGCACAGGACCCGCACGCATCCCTGCGCAGCGTGACGATTTCGGCGAAACCGTCGCTGACTCGGACAACCTGCGCCTGCTCTTCGATCATCGAGACGCCGCCCGGACATGCTCGGCGAACCAGTACAGCGTCTTGAGTGGGACCTCGCCGACCACCACCACGTCGTGATCACCGAGAATCCGCCCGACCGCCTTGGCCGCTCCCAACGAGGACTCGCCGTTCAGCGCCTCATCACCGGCGTGCGGCTCGATATACACAGACACGCTCGCCAGTCCGTCCGAGAAGATAAAATGTTCCAGATCGCCGTTGGCCTCGGCCAGCGGCCTGCGCCTGTGTACATTCAACTGAAAACCGGGCGGCAGGTCCGCGAACGTCCATGCCGGCGGGGCGAGACGTTCACGCTCGGATGGCATCGGCGCAGGGTTGCCGGCCCGCGCCACCTGCATGGCCGAGATATCGTGTTCGATCGGTGTCACCGATGACCCGGTCTTCAGGTCGACAAACATCATCTGCGATACGATCTGCTGCGCCTCGTCGAACATCATCGAGCGCAGCGGCAGTGCCGTGTCCTGGTCGACAAACAGGCGATAACCATAGCGGAGATCATCGCGTGGCTGGATCAGAATCTGGTAGGCGTCATGTCCAGCCACCCGGCCCGGCGCCAGCAACTCAACGTGGTAAGACATCTCGAGCTGTTCGGCGCTAACCCCCCGCAGCGGCGAAAAGGATCGCGCATGCGCGCCGCGATCGACATTGATCAAACGTTTTCCAGGTGCAACGCAGGCTACCGCCTCGTCGCTGCGGATGATCTCGCGTGGACTGCCGGTTAGCGACACCACCCGCTCCTTTTCCGCGCCGCCATCGAAACGGTGCACGATATACATGGCATCTATCTGGCTGCCGGACTGCACGACGAAGCGCCCCTCGTAATCGAGTTGACGGACGGCATCGTTCATCCGCTCGAGCAGTGCATGCGGTGAGACATCGACCGCGCGTGCCGCGCCCACCAGCAGCAGACTGCCACAAGCGACCAGCCAGCGGCTGCTGCATGATCCGAACAGGTTCCGCAGGGTCCCGGTGGGCTCGGGACACGTCGGACGCGCCGGCCTCAGCCTTGTGCAGGCGAACATATGGATAAGCATGCTGGTGCTGCTGTGCAGCGCGCTTTGCATCCCCGGGTACCCGCTAGCGGCCGCCATAACTCACGAACCCGATATGCGGAACCGGACCATTGATGCCGGTATGTCCACCGAATTCGTTGTGCTCGATCAACAAGCGATTGAGCCTCGCCTGCATGTCCTGCGTGGCCGTCTGCCAGTGCGCCGCATCCGAGCTTGAATCGACCTGCGTGGTGCGTATCGCGGCCGGGCCGGCTGCCACCGGTTGTGGCGCCATCGTGATCTGCGGGGTAGTGGGCGCGAGCTGCACAGCGTCCGCTCCCTGGTTCGAGCCATTCAGCAGCTGCGGGGCGACCACCACCGCAGCGGCCGCCACCGATGCGGCCACCGCCAGTCCCGCAACCGGTCGCAGCCAGCGCGGCGCCGAACGACGCGGCGGCGCCAGCACGACCGGCTCATCGCGCAAGGCGCTGTGTACCCGCTGCGCCACGGAGCCTGCCGGGACCGTCGCCTCGCCGCGCATCGTGTCGCCTATCAGCCGGTAACGGCCAAAGCGCGCGAGCGCCTCCGGCCCGCCATCGAAAATGCCGGAAAGGGCGTGCAGCTGCCCGTCGCGGTCGAGTTCGCCATCTAGCAAGGCCGAGGTCAGTTCACCCTGTTTCTCGTTCATCAGCCGTTCTCTCATATGCTAGGGCTCCAAAAGTGGCTTGAGCTTCGCATCGATCGCCTCACGTGCCCTGAATATCCGCGAGCGAACCGTCCCGATCGGACAATCCATTGCCTGCGCAATCTCCTCATAGCTCAAGCCCTCGAGTTCCCGCAGCGTGATCGCTGTTCTCAAATCATCCGGCAACTCGTCGAGTGCCTGCTGGATCGTCTCTGCAATCTCGCGCTGCAGCGCGAGATGCTCCGGGGTGTCCATCTCCTTGAGAGGCCCCCCCATGTCCATCTGTTCCGCCGTGTCGGCCTCGATATCATCTCCAGGCGGGCGACGAGCCTGGGCGGCCAGGTAGTTCTTCGCCGTATTTATCGCGACCCGGTACAGCCAGGTATAAAACGCGCTGTCGCCGCGGAAATTCGCCAGCGCGCGGTAGGCCTTGATGAAGGCCTCCTGTGTCACATCCAACGCCTCCGCGGGATCACGGATATAGCGTGAGATCAGGTTCGCCACCTTGTGCTGGTACTTGAGGACCAGCAGATCAAACGCCTTCTTATCGCCGCGCTGGACGCGCTCGACCAGAAGCTGGTCTACTTCCCTGTCCCCGCTCACCGCCGGCGTGCTCCCGCCAACACCGGGGCGTGCATGCCTGCCGCGATATCATTGACCGCGCCGATCCGGCAAAGTTCGCGAGGCTCAACAATTTCGGCGAATTCGGACATGAAATTTCTGCTGTTCCTGGGGACGGGAAATGATGTCATCCTGGCGTGACTCACCCACCCTCTAAAGACTAACCTTAGGGGATCGCCGGGCGGCCAGGTGCCACCGCGCCCGACCAGCGCCGATTATGGCGACTCATCCGTGGACCATCAACGCCATGATGCAGAAAGAAAATCTGAGTTTCGACGTACTCATCATCGGCAGCGGTGCCGCCGGGCTCAGCCTGGCGCTGCGCATGCCCCCCGGAATCAAAACGGCGCTGGTGGCAAAACGCGAACTCGTCGAGGGCAATACGCTGTATGCCCAGGGTGGGATCTCGGCGGTACTCGACGCCCGCGACTCGGTTAACTCGCACGTGCAGGACACCCTGGATGCGGGCGCCGGCCTGTGCGACGAGGCCGTGGTGCGGATGGTGGTGGAACACGGCCCGGATAATATTCGCTGGCTGTTCGAGGAGGGCGTGGAGTTTACCCGCACCCCACCGACCGGCGACTCCGGCTATCACCTTACCCGCGAGGGGGGGCATAGTCACCGTCGCGTGGTACACGCCGCCGACGCAACCGGGCATGCAATCGAGACCACGCTGCTGCGCCGCCTAGATTCCCACCCCAATGTCAGCGTGTTCGAGCACCATATCGCGGTAGATCTGATAACCGCCGAGCACCATCATGGCCGCCGCCTGCAGCGGCGCTGTCACGGTGCCTACCTGCTGAGCATCAGGGAGGACAGGGTGGTCTCGGTCTCGGCGCGCTGCGTGGTGCTGGCCACCGGCGGGGCAAGCAAGGTCTACCTGTACACCAGCAATCCGGACGTGGCCACTGGCGATGGGATCGCGATGGCCTGGCGCGCCGGGTGCCGCGTCGCCAACATGGAGTTCATCCAGTTTCACCCGACCTGCCTGTTTCATCCGGCGGCCAAGTCGTTTCTGATCAGCGAGGCGGTGCGTGGCGAGGGCGGCAGACTGCTGCTGCCGGATGGTACGCGCTTTATGGAGCGCTTCGATGAGCGCGGCGAACTTGCCCCGCGCGACATCGTGGCACGGGCGATCGACCACGAGATGAAGCGCCTGGGGATCGATTGTGTTTACCTCGACATCAGCCACAAGCCGGCCGCGGAGATCGAGCACCTGTTTCCTACCATCCATCAACGCTGTCTCGAACTCGGCTTCGACATGCGCATACAACCCCTGCCGGTCGTCCCGGCAGCCCACTATACCTGTGGAGGCGTCAGGACCGACCGCCTTGCCAGGACCGATGTGGACGGGCTGTATGCGATTGGCGAGACGGCCTATACAGGGCTGCATGGGGCCAATCGTATGGCCAGCAATTCGCTGCTCGAATGCCTGGTTTTCAGCGAACTGGCGCTGGCCGACATCCTGCGCGAACTCGAACAGCCGCAGCGCGGTGAGTTCGCTATCGCGCCATGGGACGAGAGCCGGGTGACCGATTCGGACGAGGAGGTCGTGGTATCCCACAACTGGGACGAACTACGCAGCTTCATGTGGGACTACGTAGGGATCGTGCGCAGCAACAAGCGGCTCGAACGCGCCCGCCGCCGAGTCAACCTGCTGCGCCACGAGATCAACGAATACTATGGCAATTTCCGCGTGTCGAACGACCTGCTGGAGTTGCGCAACCTGGTAGATGTCGCCGACCTGATCATCGAGTCCGCGCAGCGCCGGCGTGAGAGCCGCGGCCTGCATTACAACATCGATTTCCCGGACCGCGACGACCATCAGGCCATGCCCACCATGCTGATCCCCGACAACTACGTGCCGCGACGCTCAGACGCCTGAGCGGCCGTTCGACGGGTCCGGCTCAGCGGCCCCGACCTCCGGCCGGAATGCAAGCAGCGCACGCCGCAACTGCCAGTGCGCATCCCCGCCGAGCGAACGCCCAGGCACGAACAGGTCCAGCCGCTCGCCGCCCGCCGTGCGCAGGCGGGCGCTGACCAGCCAGGGCCGCACGACGCCCAGCTGCGACTGCGCGATCCTGACCTCCCGTCCGTCGGCCAGCGTGCAGCTCAGGCCACCAAGCGCGCATGTGCGCAACGTGACGGGGCGTCGCTTCTGGTATCGACGCCACAGCAACACCCCGGTACCCAGGACCAGGGCCGCGCCGGCCACCCGCCATGGCCACGCTGCATGGCCGACAAGCACCAGCGCCATGCTCGCCAGGATGATGCCCCAGGCGGCCAGTCGCAGGCAGCCGTTAAGCGGCAGATGGATGCTGTACATGTGACCTCCTTGTCACAAATCGACTCAGCGGCGCAGTTGCAGATGTCGCCCCGGCGCCTCAGGCGACGGCCGCACGAAACAGGCGAAAGAAATTGTCGCCCGTCTGGCGTGCGAGTTGCTCGCGGCTGACCCCGCGCAGCCCCGCAATCGTCTCGGCCACTTTGTCGACATAGCGCGGTTCGTTGGGCTTGCCGCGGTATGGGACCGGCGCCAGGTAAGGCGAATCGGTCTCAATCAGGATGCGGTCGTCCGGGACCCTGGCGGCAACGTCGCGCAGTTCGTCGGCATTCCTGAACGTGACAATACCGGAAAACGAGATGTAGAAATTCAGCTCCAGCGCGGCCTGCGCCATCTCCCAGCTCTCGGTGAAACAGTGCATCACCCCGCCGACCTCCGCGGCATCCTCTTCGCGCAGGATGGCTATCGTGTCTTCGCGCGCGTCACGCGTATGGATGATCAGCGGCTTGCCCGCCAGGCGTGCAGCCCGGATGTGGGTGCGAAAACGATTGCGCTGCCAGTCCAGTTCACCCTCGGTACGGAAGTAGTCCAGCCCGGTCTCACCGATCGCGACGTTCCTGGGGTGACGCGCCAGTTCGACCAGGTCTGTGACGCTCGGCTCGCGCCGGTCGCGGTCATTGGGATGGACCCCGACCGATACCGAGACCTCCGGATAGGGTTCGACCAGGGCCAGCATGTCCGGATAAGACTCGAGATCGATAGAGACGCACAGCAGATGCGACACGCCAGCGGCACGTGTCGCCTGCATCAGGCCCGCGAAATCGCCCGCGTAAGGCGCCAGGTCCACCCGGTCAAGGTGGCAATGAGAATCGACCAGCATCAAGGTGCCCGCAAAGAAAAGTGCCAGGGAGTATCCAGTTGCGACAGATTGCCGCGTGGCGGGCGACGATTCAAGGCAGAGATCGCGAGGAATATCGCGGGTTGGCGCGGGCGCCGCGGGATGCCTCTGCTGGTATGGATACGCTCGTATCAGGAGCGCGCGCTCTACATCGTGTGGGTCGGCTTTTCCGATTGCAGCGCACCGCCCAGGTAGCCCTCGATCTTGTTGCGCGCCATCCCGCCATCCTGGTCGCTGAACTGCACGCCGATTCCGGCCGCGCGGTTACCTTCGGCGCCGACCGGCGTGATCCAGATAATCCGCCCGGCAACCGGCAGGCGCTCGGCCTCGTCCATCAGGCTGAGCAGCATGAAAACCTCGTCGCCAATGCTGTATTTCTTGGTCGTTGGAATAAACAGGCCGCCGTTCTTGACGAACTGCATGTAGGCAGCATACAGCGCGTTTTTATCCTTGATCGTCAGCGAGAGGATGCCTTGGCGGGCACGCGGTATATTTGGCAAGGACATCTCATTGGCCTCCGGGGCGCGTTATCTGCAGCCACAGGTTAGCGATATGTTCGAACATCATCTGTACATTCAGGTTGCGCGCTGCGTCGCGCTCGATCTGCAACAGTTCATCGTTGAAAAGAAATAACTTCTGCAAGTCTATGCCCCGACCGAGGCTTTGCAAGTCGGCTCGCAGCCCCGGGTGGTAGATCGCACCCTGGGCCATGCCGCTCGCCAGCCTGACCAGATCGGACACGCAACGCTTCAGACCATCGAATACCAGGGTTAGCGGCCGTTTTTCCCATTCCTCAACTATTTGCAGCGGATTCGTCTTGCGCTGCCTCAAGGCGGTCAATTCCAGGATCAGGCGCCGCCCCTCGCCGATCCAGCCTTGCTCCAGCGCCTGTAGCGCGCGCAACGGGGAGCCACCGCTGACTGCAAGCAGCTCGTCGAACTCGCTGGGCTCTGCCCGCCCCTGCAAGCAGGCGCGCACCTGGTCTGCGCTCGGCAGCGTGAACTTGATCGTCTGACAGCGGCTGCGGATCGTGGCCGGCAGACGGTCCGGATGCGAACTCACCAAGATCAGGACCGAACGCGAGACCGGCTCCTCGAGTGTCTTCAACAGTGCGTTCGCTGCCGCGCGGTTCATCTGTTCCGCCGGATCGAGGATGAAGACCCGGTAGCCTCCCGCCTGTGCAGCCAACACGCTTTTCGTCGTGAGCTCACGCACCGCGTCGATCCGGATCATCTTGCCGGGCTCTTCGGGTGCCAGCACGTGCTGATCCGGATGACTGCCGGCACGGCTCAGGCGACAGGCCGGGCAGGCACCGCAGGCATCGCCCGACTCGGCCGCCTGGGTACACACCAGGGCATCACTGAGGCGCCGGGCAAATGCCGCCTTGCCGAGCCCTGCCGGGCCGGCAAGCAACAGCGAATGCGGCAGCCTGCCGGCGTTGCGGGCCGCCGCCACACGCTGCCACTGCGCGGCATGCCAGGGAAACGGCCCAACCGCGCTCACAGGCCGTGCTCATCGAGAAAGCGGTCGATCTCGTCGACCACCTGGCGCGACACCTGGTCCAACGACCGTGCCGCATCGATTACCCGGAAGCGCTGCGGCGCAGCCCGCGCCAGCTCCCGATAGCCCCGGCGCACACGCTCGAAAAACGCCATCGCCTGGCTCTCGAACCGGTCCGGTGCCGAGCGCTTGCCGGCGCGTTCGAGCCCGAGCTCGACCGGCAGATCCAGCAACAGTGTCAGGTCCGGCCGGCGCGGGCCCTGAACCCAGTCCTCCAGGGCCCGGATCCGCTCGAGGTCGATGCCACGACCAAAGCCCTGATAGGCGTAGGTAGCGTCGGTGAAACGGTCACACAAGACCCAGGACCCGGCAGCCAGGGCCGGTTCGATCCTGGCGTGCAGGTGCTCGGCGCGCGCCGCAAACATCAGCAGCAGCTCGGTGTCGTCGGCCATCCCGTCATGACGATGGCCGAGAAGCACATTGCGCAGCTCCTCGCCGAGCGGCGTGCCACCGGGCTCGCGGGTTACCAGCAGCCGCTGGCCGCGCGCCTCGATGCGGACCCGGAGCAGCTCGAGACAGGTCGTCTTGCCCGCGCCCTCGATCCCCTCGACAGTGACGAAACAGGGTCTGCTCATCGCTTCAACTGATACTTTCTGACTGCTGCATTGTGCTCTTCGAGGGTGGCCGAGAACGCATGGCTGCCATCCCCGCGGGCCACGAAGTACAACGTCTTGCCAGCCGCCGGATGGACCGCAGCCCGCAGGGCTTCCCGCCCGGGCATACAGATCGGCGTCGGCGGCAGACCTGTGTGCAGGTAGGTGTTGTAGGGGGTATCGTCCTGCAGGTCCTTGCGGCGGATGTTGCCATCAAAGTCTTCACCGATACCGTAAATGACCGTCGGGTCCGTCTGCAGCTTCATGCCTTTGCGCAGCCGCCGGGTGAAGACGCCGGCAATCTCGCTCCGTTCATCCGCCTGGCCGGTCTCCTTCTCCACGATTGAGGCGAGGATCAGCGCCTCGTAGGGGCTGCTCAGGGGCAGATCCGGGTCCCGTCCCGACCAGGCGGCCGCAAGTTCATCGTCCATCATGTGCAGCGCACGGCGTAGAAACTCGAGATCGGTCAGGCCGCGCGGAAACTGGTAGGTGTCCGGGAAGAACCGCCCCTCGGGATGCTGCCCGGGCAATTCCAGACGCGCCATCACCGCGTCATCGTCGAGTTCCTGCAAGGTCTGTTGCAAAGCCGGATGCGCGGCCAGCGCGGCCCTGACCTGACGAAAGGTCCAACCCTCGAGCAGCGTCAGGCTGTAGCTCACCGATTGACCCGAGACCAGCAGGGCGAGCAGCGTGTCGGGGATCAGGTCATCACTGAGGCGATATTCGCCGGCACGGATCCGGCTGGCCTGTCCGGTGTAGCGGCCATACCACTGCAGGTAGTTTGCATGCCCGATCATACCGGCCTGTTCGAGATCGCGCGCCACCGTCGCCAGGCTCGCGCCCCTGGGTACCTCGTAGATCACGCTACCCTGTTGTATGTTCAGCGGGGTCGTGAGGAACTCGTCGTACTCCATCCATGCCCAGCCCGCCAGCAGGCTCACGACGATCACCCCGAGCCCCAACAGCTTAGCCATTGTCGATTCCCTCTCTGCCGGGCTGGTGGCAACGCCGACGCGTCTCCGTCATCAGCGGGTGTTCGGCAAAATCGAGGTCGTAGCGTCTCGTGCCGAAGCCGGCGACACGCACCACGCCGATCAGCGAGTTGGTCAGATACAGGGCATCCGCATCGCTCAACTGCTGCACAGAGATCACGTCCTCGTGCACCTGTTCGCCGTTCGTCCGGGCGATGGCCAGCGCCAGACCGCGGACCACACCGGCGATCCCCGCTCCGGCGAGCGACGGTGTCACCAGGGTATTGCCTTTTTGCACAAACAGGTTGCTCAGGGTACCGCAGACGACGCGCCCGTCCTGTCCCAGCATGATGCCCTCCTGGATCGTCGGGTCATCCCATTCACTGCGGGCGATCACCTGGTCGAGTCGGTTGAGATGCTTGATCTGCGCCAGCGCTGGATTCTCGCCCAGGCGGTGCAGGCATTGTCGCAGGACCCAAGCGCCGGCTTGCCCGGCATACGGCCAGTCCGAGACATGTAGCATGCGCCGCGGCTGCAGCGGTGTGGGTCTGCGATAACCGCGTGCCGAGCGGCCAGCGGTCCAGTAGATCTTTAGCACGGCCTGCGCACGCCCTGCACCCAGCAGGCCGGCCTCCTCTTCGAGCAGGCCGAAATCTGGTTTTGGCAGATGCAGACGGCGGCAGCCTTCTGCGAAGCGGGCCATGTGGGCATCCCACAGACAGGGTTCGCCGCGCACCACGGCGACGGTCTCGAACAGACCATCGCCGAATTGGAGGGCGCGCTCGTTCAGCCAATCAGCGTCTGCCGCGACGCCGTCGATAAGGCTGTCATCGTGCATATCGACGGTGGACCGCAGCGACTGGGGCCCTGCCCTCAACCGGTGAAGCGACGGAAAACCAGCGTCCCGTTGGTACCACCAAAGCCGAAAGAGTTGGAGATCGCGACGTCGATTTTGGCCTCGCGCGCGGTGTGCGGCACATAGTCCAGATCGCACTGCTCGTCGGGGTTGTCGAGGTTGATCGTCGGCGGCATCACCTGATCGCGGATGGCCAGCACGGTGAACAGCGCCTCGGCACCGCCAGCCGCGCCCAGCATGTGTCCGGTCATGGATTTGGTCGAACTGACGGCCAGCTTGCGGGCATGCTCACCGAATGCGGCCTTTACCGCCATCGTCTCGGCGACGTCACCGGCCGGGGTCGATGTGCCGTGCGCGTTTATGTATGCGACCTGGTCCATGTTCAGCCCGGCATCGGCCAGTGCCAGCCGCATGCAGTCGGCCGCTCCCTCGCCGTTCGGCGATGGCGAGGTCATGTGATAGGCATCGGAGTTCATCGCCGAGCCGACGAGTTCGACGTAAATCTTCGCGCCACGCGCCTTGGCATGTTCGAGTTCCTCAAGCATCAGCACGCCGGCACCATCGCTCAATACGAAGCCGTCGCGATCGCGGTCCCAGGGTCGGCTCGCCGCCTGCGGATCATCGTTGCGCGTGGACAGCGCGCGGGCCGCCGCGAAACCACCGAGTCCGGTCGGCGATGTTGCCATCTCCGCGCCCCCGGCCACCATCATGTCGACGGTGCCGTACTGGATCATCCGCATTGCATCGCCGATATTGTGTGCACCGGTACTGCAGGCCGAGACTATCGAGATGTTCGGGCCCTTGAGCCCGTACATGATCGACAGGTTGCCCGCGACCATGTTGATGATGTTTGCCGGCACGAAGAAGGGCGAGATCTTGCGCGGGCCGCCGCTCAGGTAGGCCCCGTATCCATTCTCTATGCCTGTTACTCCGCCGATGCCCGAGCCGATTGCCACGCCGATCCGCTTGGCGTTGGCCTCGCCGATCTCGATCCCGCTGTCCTTGATTGCCTGCACGCCGGCCGCGATGCCGTAGTGGATAAAGGCATCCATCTTGCGGGCTTCTTTCTTGGGGATGTACTGCTCGACGTCAAAGCCGTAGATGGGGCCACCGAAGCGCACGCTGAACGGTTCTATCTCGAAGTGCGTGATCGGCTGGATCCCGCTCTTGCCGGCAAGAATGTTTTCCCAGCTGCTGGCCACATCCATCCCTACCGGTGAAATCAGGCCGAGACCTGTAACGACAACCCTTCTCTCTGACATCTGGGAGAACCCCTTTCGACAGGCTAGTTATCAAATCAAACGGCCGCGGTCCCGCGAAACGGAACCTACGGCCGGAAATCGAACTGCAATTGCAATATCAGCTGTGTGCCGTGACGTAATCAATCGCCTGCTGGACCGTGGTAATCTTTTCGGCGTCTTCATCAGGAATCTCAGTCTCGAATTCCTCTTCCAGGGCCATAACCAATTCGACCGTATCGAGGGAGTCGGCGCCGAGATCGTCGACAAAAGATGCAGATGGTACGACTTCTTCTTCTTTGACCCCCAACTGCTCAATGACGATCTTCTTTACGCGTTCTTCGATAGAGCTCATTCTGTCAATTCCTCCAGAAATACGTGATCTTAAGGCGCCACGCGGTGACGCGGTATTGTATTCAGTTTGCCCTGGGCTTCAAAGCACTTAGGCACAATTTCAGTATTCAGTTAAACAGCAATTAATGCAGAATCCGGTTGTTCTCAGGCCATGTACATCCCGCCGTTTACATGAATGGTTTCGCCTGTAACGTAGGCCGCGGCATCTGAAGCCAGAAAAGCCACTACCGAAGCGATCTCCTCCGGGCGGCCCAGGCGGCCGAGCGGAATGCTCTTTAGAAGCGCATCACGCTGTGTTTCCGGCAGTTCGCGCGTCATGTCCGTATCGATGAAACCGGGTGCCACTGCATTCACCGTGATGCCCCGCGATCCGACTTCCTGTGCCAGTGACTTGGTGAAGCCGAACATGCCTGCCTTGGCGGCCGAATAGTTGGTCTGCCCGGCATTGCCGCTCGCACCGACCACCGAGGCGATGTTGATGATGCGGCCGGTCTTGGCCTTCATCATCGCCCGCAGGCAGGCCTTGGACAGCCGATAGATCGATGTAAGGTTCGTATTCAGCACACTGTCCCATTCCTCGGTTTTCATGCGCATCAGCAGATTGTCCCTGGTGATGCCCGCGTTGTTTACCAGGATGGCTATCGCCCCATATTTATCCGCGATCTCCTTGACCACCGCATCGACCGAGGCCTCGTCACCGACATCCAGGCACATGCCCTGCCCCCTGAACCCGGACTCGGCGAACCGCTCGGAGATGGTGTCGGCGCCAGACTGGGTGGTAGCGGTTCCGACCACGGTTGCGCCCTGCGCCGCGAGTGCGTCGGCTATTGCCCTGCCGATACCCCGGCTGGCACCGCTGACCAGCGCAATCTTTCCCTCAAGCATTGAGTGCCTCCCTAACATTATCCAGGGTCGCCGGATCGAACACCGGCAGTGCTTCGAGCGATTTGTCGATGCGTTTGATCAGCCCGATCAGGACCTTTCCCGGCCCTGCCTCGATGACGAGTTCCGCGCCGCGCCCGGCAATCGCCTGTACCGTCTCCACCCAGCGCACCGGGCTGTACAGCTGATCGACCAGCAACTGGCGAATCGCCGCCGGCTCAGTCGCCACGTCCACGCTGGCATTGTGCAGCACCGGAACGCGCGGCGCGTTGAAAGTGATGTCCTGCATTGCCTGGGCAAGGCGCTCGGCAGCAGGCCTCATCAGCGCGCAATGCGAGGGCACGCTGACATCCAGCAACAGTGCCCGCTTGGCTCCTGCGGCCTTGGCCAGGTCGGCGACACGCGCTATTGCCTCGGCATTGCCGGCCACCACCACCTGTCCTGGCGAATTGAAGTTGACCGCTTCTGCAACCTGTCCCTGGGCAGCATCGGCACAGAGCGCGCGCACCTGCTCGTCTTCCAGGCCGAGGATCGCGGCCATGGCCCCGGTCCCGGCCGGCACGGCCTCCTGCATGAAACGGCCACGCATCGCCACGAGACGCACCGCGTCGGCCAGATCCAGCACGCCCGCCGCGACCAGTGCTGTGTACTCACCCAGACTGTGCCCGGCCATCACGATCGGTGACTGCCCAAGGCTTTCCTGGAGCACCCGCATCACGGCCATCCCGGCGCAAAGCAATGCGGGCTGCGTATTCTGGGTCTCGTTGAGCTTTTCTTTGGGCCCTTCCTGACTCAATTGCCAAAGGTCGATGCCCAGCGCATCCGAACCCTCGGTGAAGGTCTGACGAACGACCCGGTGCGTCGCCGCCAGATCGGCAAGCATGCCAACCGATTGCGATCCCTGGCCCGGAAAGGTGATAGCGATTTTCTTGCTCATGCATAACCCGATCAGAATTTGAGCAGAACGGAGCCCCAGGTGAAGCCCCCACCGAATGCCTCCAACAGCAACACCTCGCCGCGTTGAATCCGACCATCGCGGACCGCGGTATCGAGCGCCAGAGGCACGGACGCTGCCGAGGTATTGCCGTGCTGACCGACGGTCACCACGACCTTTTCCATCGACATGCTCAGTTTGCGAGCCGTGGCGTTGATGATCCGAATATTCGCCTGGTGCGGGACCAGCCAGTCAACATCCGACTTCTTCAGACCGTTGGCGTGCAGCGTCTCATCGACGATACGCCCGAGGGTGTTCACGGCCATCTTGAACACCTCGTTGCCCTTCATGTGCGTAAAGTGCGGATCGCCGTCAGCATCCGGGATATCGAAGCCGCGCGATACGCCGCCTGGCACATGCAAGAGATTTTCGTAGGCACCGTCGGCGTGCAGATGTGTCGACAAAATGCCCTGCTCGGCCGAAGCCTCGACCACGACTGCGCCGGCGCCGTCGCCGAACAATACACAGGTGCCGCGATCGGTCCAGTCGATCACACGGGAGAAGGTTTCCGCACCGATCACCAGGGCACAGCGCGCGGCTCCGGTGCGGATGAATTTTTCCGCCACACTCAGCGCATAGATGAAACCGGTGCACACGGCCTGGATATCGAACGCGGCGCAACCATGAATATCCAGACGCTGCTGCACCAGGCACGCTGTACTCGGGAAAATCTTGTCAGGTGTGGTGGTCGCCAGCACGATCAGGTCGATGTCGTCGGGCGTCTTTCCGGCTGCCTCGATCGCACGCCGCGCAGCCTGTTCGGCCAGGTCGCAGGTCGTTTGACCATCGACCGCGATGTGCCGCTTGACGATTCCGGTACGCTCCCGAATCCACTGGTCGGTGGTATCGACCATCGCCTCGAGATCTTTGTTGGTCAGAACTTTTTCGGGTAGGTAACTGCCGGTACCGGTGATGCGCGCATAGATGGTCATGCGCTTGCCGACACGTTCAGTTGCTGAGTCACCTGCTTCTCGATTCGTTCTGCAATATCGGCAGTCACCTCTTTTTTGGCAATGGCGATGGCGTTCTCGAAGGCGAGCTTATCCGCGCCACCGTGGCTCTTCACGACGATGCCTCGCAGACCCAGCAGGCTGGCGCCGTTGTAGCGGCGCGGGTCGATGCGGCGGCGCAGCGCCTTCAACACCGGCATGGCCACCAGCGCCGACAGCTTCGTGAAGATATTGCGTTTGAATTCCACGGCCATGAAATGGCGAATCATTTTGGCCACGCCTTCGGTGTTCTTCAGCGCGACATTGCCGACGAATCCGTCAGTGACGACGACATCGAGATTTTCCCGAAGGTAGATGTCGTCACCCTCGACATAACCGATGTAGTTGAGGTCGCTGCGACTCAGAAGCTCGTGCGCCTCTTTGACCTGCTCGTTGCCTTTGATCTCTTCCTGACCGATGTTCAGCAGGCCGACCGTCGGCCGGTCGATACCCTCCACAGCCGAGACCAATTCCGACCCCATCACCGCAAACTGGTAGAGATGTTCGGCCTCGCAGTCGACGTTCGCCCCCAGGTCCAGCACCCAAGTCCGCCCGTTGATCGCTGGCAGCGAGGTGATGATCGCCGGCCTGTCGACATGTGGCAGGGTCTTGAGCACGAAGCGCGCGGTCGCCATCAGCGCCCCTGTATTGCCGGCGCTCACGCAGGCGTCCGCCTTGCCCTGCTTGACCAGGTCGATCGCGACCCGCATCGACGAGTCTTTTTTGCCACGCAGCGCGCGCGAGGGCAACTCGTCCATGCCTACTTCCTGCGTCGCGTTCTGGACGCTCAAGCGGCCTGGCAGCTCTCCATTCGGAAGATGCGGGCGTATTGCCTCTTCGCGTCCCACCAGGATCAGGCGGCAGCCCTGGTCCCGTTTGAGAAATCCCAATGCAGCAGGCACGACCACGCGCGGGCCGTGGTCGCCACCCATTGCATCGAGCGCAATCGTGATCGACTGACTCACGAATATGGTCGCTTGTCTAACACAATAACCCGGCCGCCGAGGGCGTGCCCGGACTTACTTGTCGACGACTTTGCGACCGCGGTAGAAACCATCCGGACTGACGTTGTGACGCAGATGCGTCTCGCCCGAGGTCGGATCGATCGACAGGGATTCCGGCTTGAGTGCGTCATGCGAGCGGCGCATGCCACGCTTGGAAGGGGTTTTTCGGTTCTGCTGGACGGCCATTTTCGTCTCCTTGAAGACAATTCAATCTTGATTCTCTGTGTCGCTCTTCCAATCCGCCAGGGCAGCAAACGGACGCCGCCGGCCGTCATCCTCGACGGGCGGCTCGGGTTCGTGACCGGCATTTACATCACCCAACTTCACCGAGCAATCCTCCGGCCTATGCCTCGGTGCCGGCGGTATCGCCAGGATCAACTCGTCTTCGATCAGCGAACGCAATTCCAGTCTAGCGTTTTCGACCAGCAGCGGGTCCACGTCATCCGGCAACTGCTCGGCCTCATCGGGACCGGAGACCACCACCAGGCGCGATTCGGAATCCACTTCCTGCAGCATGGCTCCCAGGCAACGCTGGCACACCAGCGCCAGACTTGCGCGTACCCTGACCCGCACCGTCGGCCCGAATTCGGCGTCCTTGCCGAACGCCAATACGAACGCCGCTTCGCCTTCCGTGGAAGTCAAGAGCGGCGCCAAGCGATGCAGATCTGCCAGCGGGATCGCACCCTCATAGGCCTTTCCGAGCGAGCACAGCCGCAGCGGATCGGCATAGTCGGGCAGGAGCGACAACATAAGCGCGGAATTGTAAGAAAAACCGCCCGGCCAAGCAAGAAAAAACTTATGGAATACGGGCGCTTAGTGGGGCAGCGTTCAACCGCCGACCACGGCGAGCAGTACGCCGGCCGCCACAGCGGAGCCGATTACCCCGGCCACATTCGGCCCCATCGCATGCATCAGCAGGAAATTATGGTGATTGCTCTCCAGGCCAACCTTGTTTACCACGCGCGCTGCCATCGGGACCGCGGACACGCCGGCCGCGCCAATCAGTGGGTTCACCTTGCCGCCCGAAACACGGTACATGACCTTGCCCATGATTACGCCGGCCGCAGTCCCTACGCAGAACGCGAATGCGCCAAGCGACAGGATGCCGAGTGTTTCCACGCTGAGAAACTTGTCGGCCTGCAGCTTGGAGCCCACGGACAGGCCGAGGATGATGGTTACGGCGTTGATGATCTCGTTCTGTGCAGACTTGCTGAGGCGGTCCACCACGCCCGACTCGCGCAACAGATTGCCGAAGGTAAGCATGCCGATCAGTGGAGCCGCGGACGGCAAAAACAGCAGGCACAACAACAGCACTGTCAACGGGAACAGCACCTTCTCCAGCTTGCTCACCGGACGCAGCTGCGACATCACCACCTGCCGCTCCACCTCGGTGGTCAGCGCCCGCATGATCGGCGGCTGGATGATCGGCACCAGTGCCATATAGGAATAGGCCGCGACGGCGATCGCACCAAGCAGGTCCGGGGCCAGCTTCGAGGCCAGGAAGATCGCCGTAGGTCCGTCCGCGCCACCGATGATCGCAATCGCCGATGCGTCTGCCAGCGTGAAATCGAACCCCGGGAACGCATTCAGTGCCAGCGCGCCGATCAGGGTGAGAAAAATCCCGAACTGGGCCGCCGCCCCCAAAAGTAGCGTGGAGGGCTTGGCAATAAGCGCGCTGAAGTCGGTCAAGGCCCCGACCCCCATGAAGATCAACAGCGGCGCGACGCCCGAACTGATCGCCACAGCGTAGAACTCGTAAAGCATACCTGGGTCGTATCCCAGGTTGCTGGCCAGCATCTTTGCAGAGCTGAGCGCCGCCCCAGTGGCATGCCTGGCCACATCCCCGACCTCCGCAACCGGCACGCCGAGCAGCTGGGCAAGCGCGGCAAGATGATCTGGCTTGCCGGCAAGCAGCAATTGACCAACCGAGTTCTCGGCGAGCCCGGCCACCGGAACGTTGGCCAATACGCAGCCGAAACCGATCGGCAGCAGCAGCAGCGGCTCGAAACCCTTGCGAATCGCCAGAAAGATCAGCAGACCGCCGACCATGATCATCAGGACCTGGCCCCAGGCCAGGTTGGCTATCCCCATGGAACTCCACAGGGCCTCGAAACCATGTTCCATCACGGCACCTCAGCCCAGGGTGAGCAGGAGATCGCCGACCTGGACCGCATCGCCCTGCTTGACCAGGACCGCCTGGACGTTGCCCGATGCCGGTGAACGGACTTCGGTTTCCATTTTCATCGCCTCGAGAATCATGATCACGTCACCCGCTTTGATGGTCTGGCCGACCGCCACATTGACCTTGACTATGTTGCCGGCCAGCGGCGCCGGGACATTGGTCGCCGCAGCGCTGGGCGCGGGCGCTGCCGGGGCGCCTACGGCCGCGGCCGCGGGCTGCAGATGCGTCACTTCGCCGCCCGGCGCAACCACCACATGGTAGCTTCGACCGTCCACGGTGACCTCGAAGGCCTCCGCCGCATTGCCTGCCGGTGCCGTCGCCGGGATTGCCGGCGCCGGGACGCCGGCAGGCTCGCTGCCCGGCACCGGTTCGAAGGCGTCGGGGTTGTCGCGATTCTCGAGAAACTTCAGGCCGATCTGCGGGAACAGCGCATAGGTCAGGACATCATCGATCTCATCGATCGCCACGCGGATGCCGCGCTCGTCCGCCAGGCCCCGGAACTCGTCGGTGAGCTTGTCGATCTCGGGTGCGATCAGATCGGCCGGCCGACAGGTGATGGCGGCCTCGCCGTCGGCAAGCACGCGTTGCTGCAATTCGACGTCTACCGGCGCTGGCGTCGCACCGTACTCCCCCTTGAGAACACCGGCGGTCTCCTTGGTGATGTTCTTGTAGCGTTCGCCGGCGAGCACGTTCAAAACGGCCTGGGTCCCAACAATTTGCGAGGTCGGGGTTACCAGCGCGATGTACCCCAGATCCTTGCGGACGCGCGGGATCTCCTTTAGCACCTCGTCCATGCGGTCGGCCGCACCCTGCTCACGCAGCTGATTCTCCATGTTGGTCAGCATGCCCCCCGGCACCTGTGCCACCAGGATGCGCGAATCGACGCCGCGCAGCGATCCTTCGAACTTGGCGTATTTCTTGCGCACCTCGCGAAAATACGCGGCGATCTCCTCCAGCAGATTGAGATCCAGGCCGGTGTCGCGCGCCGTCCCCTGCAGGATGGCGACCACCGACTCCGTCGCCGAGTGGCCGTAGGTCATCGACATCGATGAGATCGCGGTGTCGACCATGTCGATGCCGGCCTCGGCCGCCTTGATATTCGTGGTGGTGCTCATCCCCGTGGTCGCATGCGACTGCATCGCGATCGGCACTGCCACCGTCTCCTTCAGTCTCGAGACCAGTTCGAAACAGGTGTACGGGGTAAGCAGGCCCGCCATATCCTTGATGCAGATGGAATGGCATCCCAGATCTTCGAGCCCTTTCGCCATATCCAGCCAGTACTGCAGGCTGTGCACCGGGCTGACCGTGTAGGACATTGCACCCTGGGCATGCTTGCCGGCCTTGATGGCCGCCCTGACCGCGGTCTCGAAATTGCGCAGGTCGTTCATCGCATCGAAGATGCGGAACACGTCCATACCGTTGTCGGCCGCCCGTTCGACAAAACGCTCGACCACGTCATCTGCATAGTGCCGATAGCCGAGGATGTTCTGCGCACGGAACAGCATCTGCATCGGCGTGTTGGGCATGGCCTTTTTCAGTGCGCGCAGCCGCTCCCAGGGATCCTCACCCAGATAGCGGATACAGGCATCGAAGGTCGCGCCTCCCCAGGTCTCGAGCGACCAGAAGCCAACCTGGTCGAGCTTGCCGGCAATCGGCAGCATGTCAGCCAGGCGCAGCCGGGTGGCAAACAGCGACTGGTGTGCATCGCGCAGGACGACGTCAGTAATGGCAAGTTTATCGGTGGTCATGAAACGTCCTGGTCCTGAATGGAGTTTGGTCGGCTCAGCCGCTGCGCGAGGCGCGGTAACGCGCCACGGCGGCGGCAATTACCGCAACCAGTTCGCGGCTGTCGGAGACATCTATCGGGGCCGTGGCAGTGGACGGCTGGGACACCGGCGCCGTGTCCAGCCGGTCAGCCAACCATGACATGCCGCGCAGGGTAAATACCAGGATAGCCAGAAAGCTAAACACGATGCCCATACCCAGCAGCATCAGCTCGACGCCCTGAACCAGCAGATTCGTCATCATGCTTCATCCTCCCATATCCCGAGTGACGCCGGCTTTTTGTGGTTTTTCCGCGTCATTATTGCGTAGAGCAGCGGATGGCCGCACGACGACCGCGTTATTCTAATAGAAGAACCCTTCCGGCTGGTATTGAGAGAATTAATTGCCATCCATAAAAGTCGGCGAATCAAGACCCTCTGGTAGACTGCCCGGCCCTGACAGATCCATCCCGGAGCGACCATGCAGCCACTGGTTTTGGGCTCGACCTCGCCGTTTCGCCGCGCAATACTGGAAAAACTAGGAATACCGTTCTTATGTGACGCGCCGGCCACCGACGAAACCCGGTTCCCGGGCGAGTCGCCTCAGGCACTGGTCCTGCGGCTTGCCGAGGCCAAGGCGCGTGATGTCGGGGGACGCCACGCCGATGCCCTGATTATCGGATCAGATCAGGTCGCCTGCGTCGACGAAGAGGTCCTCGGCAAACCGGGCAACCGGGCCAACGCCGTGGCCCAGCTGATCGCCGCTGCCGGCAAAACGGTCACTTTTTACACCGGCCTGTGCCTTCACAACAGTGCCAGCGGACAGGTGCAGGTAGATGTCGAGCCATTCAGGGTGCACTTCCGCAACCTCACACGCACCCAGATCGAACGCTACATCGATCGCGAGCAACCGTTCCAATGCGCAGGCAGCTTCAAATCCGAAGGTTACGGAATCACGCTGTTCTCGGCACTGGACGGGCGCGACCCGAACACCCTGATCGGGTTGCCACTTATCCTGCTGGTCGAGATGCTCGGCCGCGAAGGGATCGTGCTCCCCTGAGGCGAATCACGCCGCTTCCGCCTGCAGGAAGGCCTCGAACATCAACACCGACCATAGCGGCGTACTCCAGTCTCGACGGCCGCGGTCGTGTTCGTCGAACAGGCGCTTCAGCTGGCGGCCGTCAAACACGTCCGCAGCCCGCAATGCCTCGCTGGACAGGGCACGGTGCAGGCGTTCGCGCAACGGTCCGCGAAACCATTCGGCGAGCGGGACCGCGAAGCCCTTCTTCGGCCGGTACAGAATATCGTGCGGCAGGCGCGACTCCATGGCCTTCTTGAGCAGATACTTCCCGACGCTGTCGTGGCGCTTGAGCGATATGGGTAAAGCCGAGATCCACTCGACCAGTTGATGGTCGAGCAGCGGGACCCGGACCTCGATCGAGTGCGCCATGCTGGCACGGTCGACCTTGGTCAGGATGTCGCCGGGCAGATAGGTCTTCAGATCGAG
>JAJDNF010000053.1 GCA_022340805.1 Chromatiaceae bacterium | reverse complement strand
GTGTGATCGAACGTGGGGACATGCAAAAGCCGCTGGTCCGTATGTGGCTGTTCGGCTTTGTGACGTCGACCGAGATGTTGCTGCGCGAGCGCACGGCGCTGCGCTGGCCGGATGAGTCCTGGACTGCGCAGATGTCGGCAGGACGCCTGGCGAAGGCAAGGGCCCTGCGCGACGAGCGGCGAAGGCGCGGCCAGGAGTGTCAGCTGCTGGATTGCGTGCAGTTTGCCGACGTCGCGCAGATACTGCTCGATGTCCCTGAAGAGGTACTGGCGTTCGGTTTTGATTCCAAGGCGACAGTCAAACGTGCGATCAAGGAGTTCGAATCGCTGCGCAATAATCTCGCCCATGCCCAGGACATCGTTACCTATGACTGGGCGCAGATCGCCCGTATGGCGCAGCGGATGGAATCCTATGTCGATGCCGCCTGACGTCTCTGCATCGGCTGCCCCCGACTGCCTATGGTTTTCGCTACTGCTCTACATCGTGTTCCTTCCCGGAATGGGTTGGGCGCAAACGCTTGACGGTTCGGACCCGCCAGTTGCCGATTCGACACCCGATATCCAGGTGCTTGACGGCCGCGGATTTGCACAGGCGGTTTGCCGTTCTACCGTGTCACCGGGTTGAACAGGGGCCAGCCGTTGTTCGTCCAGGCGACGGCGACTTTCCGTCACCTCGACCCCTTCGCCGCGCTGCCGCAATCGGAACAAGGCCACGGGATCCACGGTGAGCACATCACCGTCCTGTCGCTAAACGGCGGCGTCCAATGCTTGAGTGGTATGCATCGTGCCTCGCGACAACGGCCAATAGAGCGCCACTCGTGATGCTGCCGCCGTGATACCCTTGTCGCCGTTGTCAAGGTTCCCTCCAACGCCGTACGAAGGCTGTCGTCGTTGCCGAGGAATTGGGCTCTGAGGACTTTCGCCGTCTTGACATTGGCGGCCTGGCGTCCGTCGCCCCGAATCCCGAAGATCCCTCGTTCCTTATAACAGCGGACATTACGCGGTGAAAAAAGCAATCCTGCCGACAATATTATTAGTGCTGGCCTATGGCTTCTGGATAAGCCCAGACTTCAAGGAAATATCAGCTGGCGTGGCGATATTTCTGTTCGGCATGCTGGCCCTCGAAGAGGGATTCAAGGCGTTTACCGGAGGTATTCTGGAACGCCTGCTGCGAAAGACGACCGACGGGCTGTGGAAGTCCCTGAGCTTCGGTATTGTGAGCACGACGCTGATGCAGTCGAGTTCGCTGGTATCCGTCATCACCATCTCGTTTCTGAGCGCCGGCCTGATCGGACTGGCCGCGGGTATCGGCATCATATTCGGTGCCAACCTCGGAACGACGACAGGTGCCTGGCTTATCGCCGGCTTCGGGCTCAAGGTCAAGATCTCGGCTTATGCCATGCCCATGCTGGTTTTTGGTGTCATCCTTATCTTCCAGAAGTCGAAGAATCTCAGGGGCGCCGGTTACATCCTGACTGGATTGGGGTTCCTGTTTCTCGGCATCCACCACATGAAAGAGGGGTTCGAGGCGTTTCGCGACACCATAGACCTGACGGCCTTCGCGGTCAGCGGATACACGGGTCTCTTCCTGTTCACGTTGCTCGGTGTGGCGGCAACGGTGATCATGCAATCCAGCCACGCCACACTGGTGATCATCATCACGGCGCTGGCCGCCCAACAGGTCACCTATGAGAATGCGCTGGCCCTGGCGATCGGGGCGAATATCGGCACCACCATAACCGCGATACTCGGCTCCATGAGCGCCAACGTGCAGGGTAAACGGCTGGCAGCCGCGCACCTGATCTTCAACGTGGCTACCGCGGCAATCGCCATCGGCTTGATCTACCAGATCGGGCAGGCTGTCAACCTCATCAGTTCATGGGTGGGCATTGCCGCGGATGACTACACTTTGAAGCTTGCGGTGTTCCATACCCTGTTCAACACCATCGGTATCGTGGTCATGCTTCCGTTCATCAATCGCTTGGTGGTTTTCCTGACCAGGATCATGCCGGAGAAAGTGGTTGCCGCTGCCACGCCGAAGTACCTAAATGACGCGGCCATCGAACTTCCCGACACCGCCATCGAGGCGGTAAGGAAGGAAACGCTCCGCTTGTTCGACAACGCGTTTGCGATCATCGCTCATGGCCTCAGTCTGCATCGGCACGATATCCTTTCCGATGCGGACCTCCGGGAAGTCGTCAAGCGAACGCGAAAGCCCATCGAGATCGATCTCGATGCCGAATACGAGACCACGGTCAAGGGCCTGTATGGAGAGATCGTCAACTTTATCAGCCGGGCCCAGGTGACGATGAACGAGCAACAGTCCGACGAGCTGTTCAGGTTGCGTGCGGCTGGCCGCGATATCGTTGAGGCGATAAAGGATACCAAGCATATGCACAAGAATCTGGCGCGGTATATCGTCGCAGACAATGCCGGCATCCGGGATGAGTACAACAAGATTCGCGTGCAGCTCGGCGAGGTGTTGCGTCGACTGGGTGAAGCACGCGAGCATGGCGATGATGCGTCGGTGATTCTTTCATTTGATACGCTGAGAGTCGAAATGGAGCAGGAGGACAGTACGCGCAACGGCAAACTCGAATCGCTCATTCGCGACAAGATGATCACCCCCTCAATGGCCACATCGCTGATGAACGATGCCACCTATGCCTATGACGTTGCGAAAAACCTGGTGCAGCTGGGTGAAGTGCTGTTCGCAACGGGGGATAGCGGGCTCAGGCAGGCCGAGCGGGATATGGCTCTGACCGAGGAAGAAATCGACGACGTTCGATCCGGCTTGGGCAAAGCCAAGTAACAAACTCTGGAGCGCAGTTCCGTATGAAGACAATAAAACTGTTGAAGAAGGCCGAAGAGATCCTGAGCGCCGAGAAATCTGAGCAGCGCAAAAAGAAGAAATATTTGAAGGAGATCCTCGGCAAGCTGAAAAAGCGCAAGCATAGACTGCAAGATAAGCTCAAGACTGAGAAAAAGCCGGAAGAACTCGAACGGCTCCGCACAGATCTGGCGATCATTCGGGCGCAGAGAAAGAAGGGTGTGCAGGCGCTCAAAGATCTGAAAAAGAAGCCTGAGGCAGAGGCGCCCGGCAAAGATCCAGCAAACCCGGCCGAGGCGGAGTCACCCGGAGGCGACTGAGTTCACCAGGCGCTGCGCGATATCAAGTACGGCCCGTCCGCACAGGCCTTTTTGGCTGCTTTTCTGGGCTGATTGGCGTTAGCCGTCACAACCATGGTGAACCAGGCGTCACGGTGGACCCCGGGACGCACCACACGACGCTGAGGTCCGAGGAGCATTGCACGTGTTGCACGATGCCCTTGCGCATTCGAGACACGCAGCGAGTTCACGCCCTGCCCACGATGCCAGCCCCCGACCCGGGTCAGGGCCCCCAAGCGAGCGTGCCGGCCGCCTCTGGGATCGGATATCCCAGGAACCCGATTCAACCCCACATTCTCGGCGTGGCGATGCATTTTCAGGCGCCAATGGCCGTCCCCCGATTTTTTTGTTACGTTTTCGTTACAACAGCGTGCTGGGGGCTCTGATCTCACGCCCTGGCCTCACCTGAGAGGTCTCCTGATATTGGATTTCACCTTCTGGATCGAGCTGGTTGTATTCGTCGCTCTGCTCGGCTTCTCCGCGTTCTTCTCGAGCTCGGAGACCTCGCTGTTTTCGCTCAACAGCATGCAGATCGAGAAGATGCGGGCCGACGGGAATCCGCGTGCCGGCCTGATCGAACAGCTGCTCGGCGAACCACGCCGGCTCATCGTCACCATTTTGATCGGCAACGAATTCGTCAATGTGGCTGCCTCGGTGCTGTCCGCCGCGATGGTGATCCAGTTGTTTGGTGAGGAAAACAAGTTATTCAACCTATTCATCATGGTGCCCATACTGCTTGTGGTCGGGGAGATCACGCCCAAGACCCTCGCCATCCGCAACAATGTGGGCTTCGCGACCTTCCAGAGCGGCCCGATTGATCTTTTTGCTCGTCTTATAGGCCCACTACGCTGGGTAGTGCGACAGGTAGCCGACTGGTTCACAACCCTGATCGTGGGTGCGGAGCGTTCTCCAGGCAACATCGTCACCGAGGATATGGTCCGCACCCTGGCCCATGAGGCGGTCGGCGAGGGGGCCCTGGACCACATGGAGGCCCAGCTCATTGATCACATCTTCGATTTCCGCAACCTGACCGTTGAAGACCTGATGACCGCGCGGGCAGACGTGACCTTCGTTCCGTCGGATGCGGGCGGGGCCCAGATCCTGGAGATCTTTCGCCAGAGCAGGCAGTCGCGCATGCCGGTGTTCGCGGATTATCGCGACAACGTGGTGGGCATCCTGCATGCGCGCGACCTCCTCGGGGTGGATCTTGCCTCGCTGGGAAGCGACCGGCGACCACTCAGCGGCATATTGCGGCAGCCCTATTTCGTGCCGGAATCCAAGTCTGCGGCAGATTTGTTCGACAGCTTCCGCGAGCGGCGGCAATCATTCGCGGTCGTGGTGGACGAGTATGGCGGCGTCACCGGCCTGATCACGATGGGCGACCTGTTGGAGGCCATTTTCGGCGATATCCCGACGCCCTCGGACGAGGCGGAGGAGGATTGGATCCACGAACTGCCGGGCAACCGCTTCGCGATGCCCGGATCGATCCTGATCGAGGATTTCAACGCGCGTTTCGAGACCCGGTTTGCGATAGAGGAGCTCAAGACCCTGGGGGGCCTTGTCTTGCATTATTTTGGCGAGCTGCCGGCGCAGGGTGATTGCATTGAGGTGGGCGGGATCCGCTTCTGCGCTCAACGCATAGAGGTCAATCGCATCGCGGAGGTGACCGTCGAGTTGCTGACGTCGGCAACGGTCGGGCAGACGTCCTCCGGCGCACAGGTGCGGCAGGAGGCCGTGAATCTGAGTGATCCGGGACGCGCTGCGCCACCGGAGTCGCGGCAATGATACTGCCGGCCGCGGTGCGCCCAGCGTTGGCGCCCCCGTCTCGGGCGTCCGCACATTGCTCGTCGGGTGCAGCATGGACATCCTGACCACGCTGCTGATCATTCTGGTCTGTCTGCTCTTGGAGGGTTTCTTCTCGGGCTCCGAGATCGGCGTGGTCAGCGCCGACCAGATGAAGCTGCGTCTCAAGGCGGCCAAGGGTTCTAAAGGCGCGAAGCTGGCGATCGAGATGTTACAGAAGCCGGAGTGGCTGCTGTCCACAACCCTGGTCGGGACCAACATCTCGGTGGTCACCAACACCACCATGGTCACCGCCCTGATGATCCACCTGTTTGGCGATCAGGGCAGCTGGCTGGCAGTTGCCCTCGCGGCACCGCTGATCTGGATCTTCGGTGAGATCGTGCCCAAGAGCGTGTTCCAGCAGCGTGCTGACCTGGTCACGCCCTATGTCATTTTCGCGTTGCGGTTTTTCTCCATCCTGTTCTATCCGATCCTGCTGGTCTTCACCTTGATCACCCGCCTGCTGGCCAGACTCGCGGGTGGTGCCGAGCGCAATCCGTTCACGCTGCGCGAAGAGATCATAACCATGTTGCAGTTGCCCGCTGCTGCCCGTGGTGACATAGAACCGGTGGAGAAAGAGATGATCCGGCGGACCTTCAACTTTACCGAGACCCTGGTGCGCGACGCGATGTGCCCGTTGATCGACCTGACCATGGTCGACAGGCGGGCTAGCTGTGGAGAGGCGCGGCGGTTGGCCGCGGAGGCCGGGCATATCCGCCTGCCTGTCTACGAGCAGCGGGTGGATCGTGTGACCGGCATGCTCTACGTATTGGATCTGCTCGGTGAGGCCGACGAGCGACCGATCGCGGACTTCGTCCGAGATAGCCTGTACGTACCCGCGAGCAAGAGCATTCGCGACCTGCTCCTTCATCTACGCAAGGCCGGTGAGGTCGTCGCGGTAGTAGTCGATGAGTTTGGGGCGGCCGAAGGTATCGTGACCGTGGAGGATATCGTCGAGCAGGTGGTTGAGGATCTGCATGACGAATACGACGCCCCAATCACCTCAGAGGAGCTTGTGAGCAAGCTCGGCGAGCGCGACTTTCTCGTCAACGGTCGTACCGAGCTGACCCAACTCGCTGACGGGCTCGGTGTCGTGCTTCCCCCGGGCGCCTACTCCACGCTGGCGGGTTTCATCCTGCACAGCAGCGGTGGCATCCCACCCCAGGGGACATGCATCGAAGAGGGGCGTTATGTCCTGACCATACACCGCCGCAGCGCCAGGGCAATACAGGAGGTCCGTGTCTCCTGGAAGGACTAGCGCATAGATCGAAAAGGAAATGGCGGAGCGCCTCGGTGATCTGAGCGCCCCGGTTTCGATACTCTGGTGGCATGAGGCTGGCTGCGAGAAAATTCAGGTAAACACTGGTCAAAGAGATGAGCGACACACTTGAGAAAGAGATCATCTGCCCTGGTTGCGGGCGCAGATATGCTGCGGACGCCAATGTCTGTCCAGCCTGTGGCGGCACAGGCAAAGCGGTCGAGATTATCCCGGATAGCGCGTCGGAGTGGGCGCGAACCAGGGACAGTCTGAAGACAAAATGGGTGGCTACCATGATCGCTTTCTGGGTCAGTGCGGCTATTCTGGGATTCCTGTTGTTCGTCGACGGTAAACTCAACCTGATTCTCAGCTCGATTGTACTCGGCATGCTGGTCATCGGGATGTGGCTGAAGACCCGATATCAATTGCATCAACGTAAAGAGCCGAGCAAGCATTGAAACGAGGCCATGTCATCGATCTGGGATGCAAGGTTGCCGATGTGCACCACCGGTACCATGAGATCCATAGCGCCTTGTTTGGTGCCGCCTCTTTTCACCTGATCATTGATGCATTGCGCGGGCGGCGCCGACGTGCGTACAACGAATTCACCCAGACGCTCGACCGACTGAGGGACGAGTTGACCGAGCTCGAGACACAGACCCAGGACCTTGCGCAGGGCGACCCCGGCAAAGCGACCGACCACGAGCTGCAGCATGTGTTGCTCGAATACACGCAGGCCCTGAACCAAGCCGCCGCTGGCCTGAACACCATCTTCACTGGCCTGGAGCACGACGAAGCGGCATACCGCCAAGTGGGTCCCGATGGCCGCTCCGGCTTCACGCGGGACAAACTCCACTATGACCACCTGCTGTTGGCGCTGGAGCGCCTGGGAACCCGACTCAACAAGCTGTTTTCCAACTACTGAGCAGCCGCCAGTCTAGGCCTGTAAATCCACGACGAAAGCTGCAGCTAGGCCCTTGGCTGGCGATGCGGTCTGTCCACCTGGCGTCGCAACGCAGATCAGTGCAGATCACCCGGGATTTTCCGGGTTCCACACCCGGTGATCCACCCGAGGGACCGACTGCGCCCGGGGTGCCCGTTCAGGGGGCAATTTCAACCGCATGTACCCAATCGGCCGGCCCTTATTTGCCGGACGTCAAAAAAACGCAACAAAACGTTCACATGCTGCTGTCCAGAGCCCAGGTAGCGATTGCCCCAGCGTCCGATGGGGCGCATGTTTAATCAAATAATCGAACTCATGTTATTCAGCGGCAATAGAGCGTAGCACTGGCTCGGGTCCGCATTTGTGCCATTCGTTATCTCGTGGAGGAGAAGATTTATGAAATCGACCAACCCGTTGGCCGCCCTGTTCGGGAGGTCGCCATTTAAGCCTATCCAGTTGCACATGCGTGTCGTGATCGAATGCGTAGCCGAAGTCCCGGCATTGTTTGAGGCGTTGGCAAATGGCGATCAATCGAAGTTGGAGGCACAGAAGACGCTGATTTTCGAAAAGGAACAGGCCGCTGATGAGATCAAGAACCAACTGCGTGGCCATCTTCCGAAGAGCCTTCTGATGCCAGTCGACCGGCGCGACCTGCTGGACGTACTGGCGATGCAGGATTCGATCGCGGACACGGCCCAGGATATCGCCGGTCTGTTGGTAGAGCGGCGAATGGAGGTGCCGCAAGGCATGGCTGAGCCTTTGATGGCCCTTGTGAGCCGCTGCGTCGATACCTGCAATGCGGCAGGCAAGATCATCGAGGAGCTGGATGAATTGGTGGAAATGGGCTTTCGCGGCCGCGAGGCCAACCAGGTCGAGGAGATGGTGACGGCGCTCAACAAGATCGAGGACGAGACGGACGAAATGGGCATGGCGCTGACCCGCAGCCTGTTTGCGCAGGAGGACAGCATGTCCGCGGTATCGGTGATGTTTTGGTACCAGTTGATTCAGTGGATCGGCGATCTCGCGGACTACGCAGAAAAGGTTGGCGACCGGCTCAGGCTGTTGATCGCGCGCTGAGCGCCGGCCGGTGGGATTTGTCAGCAACGCTGGACGGTCTTCGGTACCTGCTGCGCGGCTTTGTACACCAAATTAGAAAATAGGTAATAGTTATGGAAATCATCTCCGAATACGGCACGATCTTCATGGTCATGGCCATCATCTTCGGCCTTTACATGACATGGGGTATTGGTGCCAACGATGTCGCCAATGCGATGGGCACTTCAGTGGGTTCCGGGGCCATCACCGTTAAACAGGCGATCGTGATCGCCGCGATCTTTGAATTCGCCGGCGCCTTCATTGCCGGTGGCAGCGTAACCGCGACGATTCGCAAGGGGATCATCGATCCGTCGGCGATCGCCGGTTCCCCGGAACTGCTGGTGTATGGCATGTTGGCGGCGTTATTGGCCGCGGCGATCTGGTTGATGGTCGCCTCCTACCGTGGCTGGCCAGTATCGACTACCCACTCGATCGTCGGTGCGATCGTCGGTTTTGCAGTAGCGGGCATCGGTATGGATGCGGTGAACTGGGGCAAGATTGGTCAGATCGTCGCCAGCTGGCTGGTCTCGCCACTCATTGGAGGGGTCATTGCGCTGGTGTTGATGTTGAGTATCCGTAAGCTGATCCTGAATGCCGAGAACCCTTTTGCACGGGCCAAGACCTATGGCCCCTTCTATGTGTTCCTGGTGGGCTTCATCGTCAGTCTGGTGACGATGTTCAAGGGCCTGAAACACCTCAAGCTCGAATTCTCCACAGCCGAGAGCTTCATCGCGGCGTTGGTGTTCGGGCTCGTGGTCGCTTTCATCGGCAGACTGATGATCAACCGGGTGCAGGTAGATGAGAATGCCGATCGCGATTTCCATTACGCCAGCGTAGAGAAGGCCTTCGTGCCGATGATGATCTTCACTGCGTGCGCCATGGCCTTTGCGCACGGTTCCAACGATGTGGCGAACGGTATTGGCCCGTTGGCTGCGGTCATCTCCATTGTCGATAGCGGCGGCGAGGTAGCGCAGAAGGCGGCGCTGCCGATCTGGATCCTGCTGCTGGGCGGCGTCGGCATCGTGGTGGGCCTGGCCACCATGGGTTGGAGAGTTATGGCGACCATCGGCACCAAGATCACCGAGCTGACCCCAACCCGTGGCTACTGCGCGACCCTGGCGGCAGCGACTACCGTGGTGCTGGCATCCAAGACCGGCCTGCCGGTGTCCACCACGCATATCGCGGTCGGTGCGGTGATGGGCGTGGGCCTCGCTCGCGGCCTCGGCGCCCTCGATCTGCGCGTGATCGGGAATATCGTGGTTTCCTGGGTGGTCACCCTGCCGGCCGGTGGCATACTGGCTGCGATCTTCTTTTTCATATTCAAAGGCGTTTTCGGCTAGGCTGCGCGAGCCTGGGGCCTGCTCGATCGCAGGTTCCGGTCGCCTTCGCCTTTATCCAAGACTTCAATTTCGGCAGTCCCGAGGTTCCGCCAGCGAAAATGTTCGAATGCGTCACACGGCCATTTACCGAGCTGCATTACATGAAGGGACTGGCCTTCCCTGTGGATGTCAAATTCCGCCACGTGCTGGTCACCGGACCACCCGGGGCGGGAAAGAGCACCCTGATCAGGCAGCTTGGTGGTTGGTCGGAAGAGGGATATCTCGATCTCAGCCGTCCACGCTGGTGGACCGATCAGGCCCTCGCTGTTCGGCCGCGCGAGATTCACCTGGGATTCCCGTTTACTGGTTTTGTGCAGGCGCTGGCGGTGTTCGACCCCGAATGGTTGCTGGGCAGGCCACATCCGCGACTGGACCTGCGGCGCATCCAGGTGCCGCCACCCAAGCGACACTTTCTGTCGGTCGATTGGCGGGGTCGCTACGTATTCGAGTTTTTGCTGCCGCCGGCCGAGGAACTGTTCGAACAGCGCAGCCGGCGTGCGCGGCGTGGGACCCATCCCGTAGACCGTCATCTCAGCCTGGAGCTGGTCGGGGCGCAGCTCGAGGTGTTTCACCAGAGCGCCTTCCATCTGTCGCGCAGCGGCGTTCGGGTCTATATAAGAGAGAGTACCTCGTCCCCCCCCGCGTATATCGTTGACTCGGAGCGCGCCGATGAATAAACCGCCGCTCAAGAAGACCAAGCCGGGTCTGCTCAAGCGCCTTCGTCGGGCCTTTTCGGGCCTCAGCCGCTGCCCGCTGCTGCAGCTGCGCGAGGCCTACCGTCTGGTGGACGACAGCGTGCGAGTACCGTACGAGGGCTTCCCGATGGAACTGCTGTTGGGCAACGACGGCAAGAGAATTCATCTGTATCCAGAGTACCCCTTGCAAGTGGCTGGCAAACGCGGTGGCCCGCCGAGTTTTCTGCTGGAGGATCCGGATCATGCCTCCGGTGCGGCTATCGGCGGCTTCCTGCGCCTCGAGCCCGGACAACAGCTCACCCTCGGAACCGAAGATCGACAGCAACAGGTCCTGTTCGACTACCCTGAAGCCGTCGCCCCGCGTCATCTGAAATTGATTCATGATGGCGATGCGGTTGTTTTCAAGGACAGGACATCGGCCGGCACCTGCATCTCACCGATGCTGAACGTGGAAAAGACCGAACGGCTTGCCTGTCTGCGTCGCGTGTTGGAGATCTTCGGCGGTCCGCTGAAACCTCTGCCGAGCAGCGAGGCCTTGGCCCTGATCGAGGCGGTCAATACGATCATGGCACAGGAAGCGTTGCGTCCCCGCGACAGTCGTGGACTACCCGGAGGTTTGCTGCAGTTGCCTGCGCAGCTGACGCCGATCGTGCTCGCCGACCTGCATGCCCAGGTCGATAACCTGTTGGTGATTCTCAGCCACAACGGTTTCCTGCGAGCAATGGAGCGGGGCGAGGCCTGTATGGTAATCCTCGGTGACGCAGTACATTCGGAACGCGACGGAGCATTGGAAAAGATGGGCGATTCGATGCTGATGATGGATCTGATCTTCCGTCTGAAGCTGCGTTTCCCAGAGCACTTCTTTTTCGTTCGCGGTAACCATGACAGCTTCTCCGAGGATATCGCCAAGGGGGGCGTCCTGCAGGGGCTGCTTTGGAAGCGTGCCCTGAAGAAGGCGCGTGGCGCGGACTATCGCCGGGCCATGCAACGCTATTACGATCTGCTGCCTTACGTGGTCGTCTCACCGGACTTCTGTGCCGCACATGCGGCACCGCCCAGGACCAAGATCTCGGTCGATATGTTGATAGAGATTCATCGCTATCCCGGCCTGGTCAAAGAACTGATCAGCAATCGCATGCAGCGGCACGATCGGCCGGGTGGATACACCAAGGGTGACATTCGACGGTTGCGCAAGGCCCTCGGCCTGCCGCGGGAGACCCCGTTCATCGTCGGCCACACTCCGATGGATCAGAACGACACCTATTGGCTCAACGTCGGCGGCGCCGAAAATCATCATGTGTTATACAGCGCCGGTGAAAGCTGGGTCGGTGCGTTTACCCGGATTGGCGGAGAGATGTGGCCCCTGAAATACCCTGCTGAACCCTTGCTTGGTTTGGTCAACGGACTGGTTGGCGGCAGGGGCAAAACGGGCAAGCAGCGCTTGGCCCGGTCCTCGCCGCCGGTCAATCCCTTGCATTGAGGCATATGCCGGATCGGCGCATGCCAGATGTGGCTGTCCTTGTCCCAGGGTGTGGCGTTCTGCGCCTTGCCGATACACAGACTTCATTCGCAGCAGTGGGCAGCGACGAGACCTCGGTGGACGCGACATGGAAAGAATCTTGACAGCGAGTCAAGAGACATGGCCGAAAGAGTACCGTGAACGGGCCTAAAGCAGGGGCCTGGATCTGGTCGCCAGTAACCCAGTCGAAAAAGACCCGCGGCAAGTCTTCTGCCGACGATGATTGCGAATAGTGAAAGTCTGGTGGTGCGTCAGTTGGCGTCGCAGACGCCGCAACGGAAGCAGCACGCGTCAAGGTAGTTGTGTGTGCCGCCTGAATCATATCGTGCCTGCCCGAAGCTATAAACCTTTCAGGCGGTCCGCAGCTGATGGTCGACTTCTGCGTCAGGCCATTATTCCGGTGGCGCTGTTCGAAGAGCCCGAAGCGCTCGTGCCGCTGCTTTTGGCGCATAGATTCGGTGAATTCACGGCCCGCAGCGCGGGCATCGAGGATCTCGGGCTGGTGGTTTCGCAACGGACGTCCGCCTTCGAGCTGGGCGAGTTCGGGAGGTCGCTGCAGCGGTCGTCGACGGTTTACGATTACCTGCGCACCGGAATTCAATTGATCGGTTCGGTCAGTAACGGCAAGCAGTTCTGGCTGTCCACCGAGAAAGATCGGCTACGCTTCAGCCAGTATCTGCCAGGGCTTTTCCCGGGCCGGGCCGCTGTCAGGCCGACATCTACACGCTGGTCGTGACGATCAACATGCTTCGTCGATCCCTGTTGGAGTCCCGATGAGGCTCACCTGCTCGCCGGGGCCGAGAAGTGGCTGGGCGACCGCACGGTCTTTGGTGATGCCAGGATCATCACGGGGCAGCCATATTCGTCGTTTAGCTTCCCGAGCCGGCTGCTGAAGCCTCCGGTATCCAGGCCGTCCCGCCCGAAGCCATACCAGGTGAGCGCCCCGCATGGCAGCGGGCCGTCGATTCCCATTGGGTTTCAGGAATCGCTCGAGCGGTTGATCGCCACGCTGTTGGGCGACGGGTATCCAGACATCCACTTTGCCGCAGAGGCGGCCGGTGTGAGCGTCCGTACACTGTAGCGACGCCTCGCTGATACCGGTCTCAGCTATTCGCAGCTGGTCAAGCAGGGCCGGATGCGCCTTGCTACCGAATGGTTGACCGACTCGAATATGCCTATCGCTGAGATTGCGGCCCAGCTGGGATATGCGGATGCCGCCAATTTCGCACGTGCGTTCCGGCATCAGACGGGAATGTCGCCGAGATCCTTCCGACGTGTCGCCGGCGGCCGCTGAAACGCCGTTGTAGACGCAGAACGGGATGCGCCGACATGGGCGGGTTTGCAGAACGTTGACGGGCGACCAAGCGTTTTACTATTGCCAAATACAGATGCTGGAAAAACCGAAGCCCGCGCAGGCGCTTGAGAAACTCGATGCGGCAGACCCGCCAACGACCTCGCGGGCACGGCAAATCCGTCCAGGTCTGCGCTGCGTATCGCAGACAAGCGGGAATAATCAGGTGTTGCGTTGCTAAGATGCGATCAGGCTGCACGGAGAGTGGCCCGGTTTCTGCGATGGCGAGCTTGGCTCCGGTGGCATGCCCGCGGTGTATTGACCTGAAGCCGGGTGGCCGTGTGTCGACTGGCAGGGAAGTGGCGAGACTCCGGGTTCCCGGCCGATGCATGCGAGCGAAGTAACAACAGGAGGCCCTAGGTAGATGATGCGCGAGGTCGTGCGAGAAGCGAAAGGAAAGCATCCGATGACGATACGGGGCCTGGTGATGGCCTTGGCGATCCTGGTCGCAGGATGCGCGACGACGTCGTCACCACCCGGCGACCTGATCCGCCCGGCGCCAAGTTTCGCCAAGGCGCCGGCAACGCAGGGACCGCTGGCCGAGATGGCGCGCAGGATCAAGGTCCGGCATGGTGTAGAGGCATCGGGATTCAAGGCACTGGACGGCAGCAAGGATGCGCTGGAATGGCGCCTGGCGCTGATCGACTCGGCCAGGTCTTCGCTTGATGTCCAGACTTACCTCTGGTACCCGGACAACGTCGGACGCCTGATTCTGGAACGCGCCATACGTGCCGCTCAGCGCGGCGTGCAGGTGCGCCTGATCGTCGACGACTTGCTAACGGTTGGCATGGACCCGCTGATCGTTGAACTGGAAAATCACCCAAACATCGAGATTCGTGCCTTCAACCCCTGGCGAGGCCGGGACCCGGGGAGCCGCATAGCGGAGCTGATCGCGGAGATGGAAAGGCTCAACGTGCGTATGCACGACAAGCTGCTGATCGTCGATGGGGTCGCCGCGATCGTGGGCGGCCGTAATATCGGCGATCACTATTTCGGATTGAGCCATGCCTACAATTTCCATGATCTAGACCTGCTCGGTATCGGCCAGGTCGCGCAACAAGCGAATGGCATGTTCGATCATTTCTGGAACAGCGAGTGGGTGGTCTCTGCACAAAATCTGAAGGCCGAGCCGGATCCGGACATCGCTGCGGAAATCTGGCAACAGATCCAGTCGAAGAACCGCGCGGCTGCCGAGCTGTCCGCATTTCCGCGCGAGGTTCGGGATTGGCGCGCCGAGCTGATCGAGCTGGAACCCGAGCTACGCATTGGCACAAGCATGATCAGCTATGACGAGGCCACCGGCAAGGAAATCCGACAGCGCATGATCGGCGAGATGCTCTCTTTTTTCGAAAGTGCGACGAAGGAGTTGTTGATTACCAATGCCTACATCATCCCCTATGAACGGGGCATCAAGCTCATGCAGAGGCTTACCGACCGCGGTGTCAGGGTGCGAATCCTCACGAACTCGCTGGCTTCGCATGACGTTCCCGCTGTGAACAGCCACTACAAGGAGTGGCGCGACGACCTGGTGAATGCGGGTGTGGAGCTGTATGAGCTACGCGCGGACGCCGCCATCCAGTCGCTTGTCGATGTCCCACCGGTGCACGGCAAGTTCGTCGGCCTGCATACCAAGTCGGCGGTGGTCGACCGGCGCTACACATTCATAGGGTCGATGAATTTGGATCCACGTTCGGGTGCGATCAACACCGAGGCGGGCGCGTTTGTCGACAGCCCGGCCCTGGCGGCAGATGTTGCGGCACTGATGGAGCGCGACATGAGCCCGGAGAATGCCTGGCAGGTGTTGTTGGACGAACACGGTAGTCCCTATTGGGTCAATAGTGAGGAAACCGTAAAAATGCAGCCCGCGCGCAGTGGCATACAGCGCGTTATGGACCTGATCTTTAAGGTCCTTCCGAAGGAATACCATTGACCGGGTTCTCGAATCAAAAGGTACGAGAATCAGCTCGGTGAGCCGGTTCCCGAGCCCATTGCGTTTTGTATGGATACTGGCCGCACTGGGTGTTTGCGCATGTGCTGGGCAGGGGAAGCCTGAAGCGGGCCACAGCCGAGACCGCGAAACGGTGGTGATTCTGCATGGCTTGGGGCGTACCAAAACCGCCATGTGGCTTTTGGCCAGCCGGATCGAGAGGGCCGGCTTCGATGTGATCCGCATCGGTTACGATTCGTTGCGCGATCCGCCCGAACAGATTATCGCCGCAGTCAGTCGGCAGATTGATGCATGTTGTGCAAGTCTGTCGACCCCCGTCCATTTCGTCGGGCACTCTTTGGGTGGCTTGATCATCCGTGCCTATCTTGCGCAGCACCCAATGCGATCACGCGGTCGGGTCGTGCTGATCGCCACCCCGAATGCAGGTACCCCGCTGGTAGACCTGTACCGTGATGCCTGGTGGATGGAACTCGCGGGACCCACCGCGAGGCAACTGGGCACCAATCGCGAGAGCTTCCCGAACTCGTTGCCGGCGCCGGATTACCCGGTGGGAGTGATCGCGGGTACCGCCGTGGTCCCGTTGTTGAAAGATCTGATACCCGGGGATGACGATGGTATGGTGCCCGTGGCATCAACCAAGGTCGCCGGCATGGTCGATTTCGTCAGCATAGAATCGAACCACGCCGCAATGCGCTATAACGAGCAGGTGGCGAGCCAGACCATCGCCTTTCTGCGAACCGGTCGATTCGAACGGGACCGCTAGATGGCTGTGCGCCACCGGCGCCGGGGTTGCGCTGCTGGAGATACGGATGATGGATGTTCGGTATCGATCGGGACTTCTTCATGGATATCTGCGCGATCGCGGAACGCGAAAGCGTGCAACCCGTCAACAGGATCAGGAAATATGCCAAGCACACTGGCTTTTGATGTCTACGGCACCTTGATCGATACCCATGGCGTCGTGTCGGCGCTACGGCCGATGGTCGGCGACAAGGCCCAGGCGTTTTCCCAGGCCTGGCGGGACAAGCAGCTGGAATACGCGTTTCGCCGGGGGCTGATGCAGAACTACGTGGACTTCGCCACCTGCACCCGCCAGGCGCTGGATTTCACCTCCACCTCGAGCGGCGCCGGACTCAGTGATGAGCAAAAGCTCGAGCTGCTGGCCATGTACCGGCGCCTGCCTGCGTTTGCCGACGTAAGAGACGCGCTGGCAACATTGCGCGACGATGGCTTGCGGATGTACGCGTTTTCCAACGGCAGTGAAGCGGCAGTAGGGGCTCTGCTCGAGGCGGCCGGGATCGCCAATTTCTTCGTCGGCATCGTGAGCGTGGATGCGCTGCGCTCGTTCAAACCGAATCCCGCGGTGTACAGCTATTTCCTGCGCCGCTCCGGCGCGGTCGGCGCCGACGCCTGGTTGATTTCAAGTAATGCCTTCGATGTCATCGGCGCGATGTCGAGCGGGATGCGGGGGGCCTGGCTGCAGCGATCGCCAGACGCCATCTTTGATCCCTGGGAATTCGAGCCGACCGTTACGCTGCACAGCCTTGCCGATCTTGGCCAACGGATCACAGATTGCCAAGCCAGGCCATAGCGGCAATGACGGTCAGGTGACCAGGCGGCGGGCATCGCACAGCGCCGCCGCCGAGGTGCAAAATTTCCTGACAATCTGCCTCCCGCCTTGCCGTCTGCTACCCGGTGAGCGGCATCGATTTCACTGATTCTTTACAAATTCGCCCGGGCATCTGCCCGGGCCGTTGATGCATGCCGCGCAAACGTGATGATTTGCTTCGGGAATTGACCGGCGCGGTGCCGTTGGCCCCGTCTTTGCTCGGGCTGGGCGTGGCCCGCCGCCGGCGGCGCCCGAGCAGCCGTGCTGAATTCGCGTATCCGGAGATAACGCCATGAAATCCAAACTGCCTGTCGTGTTGTTCGTGTCTGCGTGGCTGGGCCTGGCAGGCGTCACCCACGCCATGCCGCTTGTCTACCAGGCCGACCTGAGCGGTGCAGCGTCAAGCCCGCCAAATGCGTCGCCGGGGACCGGCTTCGCCAAGGTGACCGTCGATCCCGATGCGGTCATGCTGTGGGTCGAGGTCGCCTTTGCCGATCTGATCGGTACGGTTACTGCGGCGCACATTCATTGCTGCACGGCCGATCCGTTCGTCGGCAACGCGGGGGTGGCGACGCCGATGCCGACGTTCCCGGACTTCCCTTTGGGCGTGACCGCCGGGACCTACGACAAGTTGCTCGACCTGACGCTGGCGAGCAGTTTCAACCCGGCCTTTGTCACTGCCAGCGGCGGCACCCCGGCCGGCGCGGAGGCCGCGCTGCTCAACGGCCTGGCCGAGGGCAGGGCCTACCTGAACATCCACACTGCTGCGTTCCCGGGTGGCGAGATTCGTGGCTTCCTGAGCCCTGTGCCGGCCTCGGTGCCGGAACCCGCCTCGCTGACACTCTTGGCGTTGGGACTGGTCGGGCTGGCGCGGCGTCGGCAGGTTCGCGCTCGCTAACGGCTGACCGGCAGTCGATCTGCGCTTGCGTCCTGAGCAACCGGGCCGTGGTATTCGGGCATGCTCCATACCACGAGCGCAATGGCGCCGAACAGGGCTGCCAGCTTGATCCCTTCACGCAGATATTTTGCAAGGTTCATCGTGCGACTCCGTCCAATCCAGTCGGTAGGGGGTGCGTGGCGGAGATTCTGCAGGCTGAGTCTGACATGCGCATGTCAGCGAGATTGCCGGAACGCGCGCTGAGGATCGGCCGGGATGCTGTCGGCCGACCGCGCAAATCGCCGAATCCGTCGTGCCGTCAGGCGCGCTCGGGGCCGGCTCAGGTGGGATCGGGTTGCGCCGGTTTGGGTTCGCCGGAGGATGGGCTCTCGGCGCTGTCGCCGTCCGCCGCGCCGGTATAGCGCTCGGCCTGGATCAGGATGCCGAGCTTGGGGTGGTCGACGTAGTGCAATTCACCGCTGCGCATGCGCCGGTTGAATTTGATATGCACTGGCTGATCGGAGCCGGGCTCGCGCAGCGCCAGGTCGGCATCCAGATGCAGGAAGCGCCCACGGGTCAAGCGGATGAGGCCGCCAAGGCGCCCGTCCCCGATCTCGTACCAGGTGTCGCTGTCACGTCCACGCGGGACCTGGCGCCAGGCGATGTGCTCGAGCACCAGCATGCCCTTCTTCCTGAGCGTATAGGCAACCGGTCCCAGCTTCTTGTCGCCGATCGCCATCGCGTCCAGGCGCCCGGCCACGCTGACCGCGCCGGGGTCGCCCGAGGTCTCCGGCGAAAATGTGCCCACCACGGCGGAGGGTCTTTCGAAGACGATCATCTCGAAGTCATAGACATCGTCGTCGGCCGATGCCGCTGCGGCAAACAGCAGGCCGAGCAGAAGGACGCCCCACTGGGACCAGCGCGAGAGGGTTCTGTTCATGGGCATGCAGTTCACTGGATACCGAGCAATTGGTCAAGTATCGCCCGTACGGCCGGGATGCGCTGTGCCGGATCCGTAAGGTCGGCGAAGAACTTCAGCCGCTCGGCGCCGTCGAGTTTGAACGCCTTGGGTTGTGTCTGGATCAGCGTCAGCAGGCGTATCGGATCGAACTTGGGCTCGGGATCGAAAGAGATCCTGCCGCCTGCGGGCCCGGCCTCGATCTTGCGGATGCCGAACGGCTGCGCATGCAGCTTGAGTTCGGTCACGTCGAACAGGTTGCGTGCCGGTTCGGGCAGCAGGCCGAAGCGGTCGATCATTTCGACCTTCAGATCGCGCAACTCGTCGGCCGACTCGGCCGAGGCGATGCGCTTGTACTGGATCAGCCGCATGTGGACGTCCGGCAGGTAGTCCTCGGGCAGCAGGGCAGGGACATGCAGGTCGACCTCGGCACCGTGGTCGAGTGGACGGTCGAGTTCCGGCTGGCGGCCTGCGCGGATCGCCTGCACGGCGCGCTCCAGCATCTCGGTATACAGGGTGAAGCCGATCTCGTGGATCTGGCCGCTCTGCTCTTCGCCGAGCAGTTCCCCGGCGCCGCGTATTTCCAGGTCGTGCGTGGCCAGCGTGAATCCGGCGCCCAGTTCCTCGAGCGACTCGATCGCCTCGAGGCGCTTTTTCGCATCGGCGGTCATCGCCTTGGGTGGCGGCGCAAGCAGGTAGGCATAGGCGCGGTGATGCGAACGCCCAACGCGACCGCGCAGCTGGTGCAGTTGGGCCAGGCCGAGCTTGTCGGCTCGGTCAATGATGATGGTGTTGGCGCTCGGCACATCGATGCCGCTCTCGACGATGGTGGTGCAGACCAGGATGTTGAAACGCTGATGGTAGAAGTCGCGCATGATGCGCTCTAGTTCGCGTTCTCGCATCTGCCCATGGGCGAACTCGACCCGGGCGCCCGGGACCAGCTCGGCGACCCTGCGCGCGGTCTTCTCGATGCTGGAGACCTCGTTGTGCAGCAGGTACACCTGGCCGCCGCGGTTTATCTCGCGCTGGCAGGCCTCGCTGATCAGCACATCGTTCCATTGGCTGACGAAGGTCTTGATCGGATGACGGGCGGCTGGCGGCGTGGCGATGATCGACAGGTCACGCATCCCGGACATAGCCATGTTGAGGGTCCTCGGGATCGGCGTCGCGGTCAGGGTCAGGATGTCGACCTCGGCGCGCAGCGCCTTCAGGCGTTCCTTGTGGCGCACACCGAAGCGGTGTTCCTCGTCGACGATGACCAGGCCGAGGTCTTTGAACTTGATCCCTTCACCGAGCAGTTTGTGGGTGCCGATCACGATGTCGACCTGGCCGTCTGCAAGGCCCTTCAGCACCTGTGAGGCCTGCTTGGCAGAGGCGAAGCGTGACAGGCTCTCGACCTTGATCGGCCAGTCGGCAAAGCGGTCGGAGAAGTTCTGGTAGTGCTGCTGGGCCAGCAGTGTGGTGGGCACCAGCACGGCGACCTGCTTGCCCGCATTCGCGGCGATGAACGCCGCCCGCATCGCCACCTCGGTCTTGCCGAACCCCACGTCGCCGCACACCACGCGGTCCATCGGCCTCGGTGACGTCATGTCGGCCACGATGGCATGAATCGCCGCATCCTGGTCCGGTGTCTCCTCGAACTCGAAGTCGGCGGCGAACTTGCGGTATTCATCGTGTGGCGCCGGAAGCGCGGTGCCCTGGCGGGCCTCGCGCCGCGCATAGATGTCGAGCAGTTCGGCGGCGACGTCGCGGACCTTTTCCGCGGCGCGGCGGCGCGCTTTTTCCCACTGGTCGCTGCCCAGGCGATGCAGTGGCGCCGACTCGGGTGAGGCCCCGGTATAGCGGCCGATCAGATTGAGTGACCCCACCGGCACATACAGCTTGTCACCGCGTGCGTACTCGAGGGTCAGAAACTCAGTCTTCTGGCCACCGACGTCGAGCGTCTGCAGGCCGAGGAAACGGCCCACGCCGTGTTCCTCGTGCACGACCGGGGCACCGATCGTCAACTCGGCCAGGTTGCGGATGATCTGATCGGCGTCCTGACCCTTGCGCCGGCGGCGCTGCTTGACGCGCTCGCCGAGCAACAGTGCCTCGGGTAACAGCAGCAGCGCGTCTTCGGTCAGCCACAGGCCGGACTCGATCGGCGCTACCGTGATGCAGGGGGAGGTGCCGGCGGCGACGAAATCGTGCCAGCTTTCACTGTAGCTGGGGCGGATGTCGAACCCGGCCAGCGTCTCGAGCAGCGCCTCGCGACGGCCCGCGGTCTCGGCGACGAACAGCACGCGTGCGCGCGTGGTACGCAGGGCCTCGTGCAGCGCGAGTGCCGGGTTGGCCGCCTTCGCCTGGATGCCGACTGGAGGGGCTTGTCTGCTCGCCAGGTTGAAACAAGGTGCGGCATATTCGCCACAATCGGCGTCTCCCGACTGATACTCGACACGGGCATGGGCACTCACCTTTTCGAGTAGCTCGTCCGGTTCGAGATACAGCGTGCACGGCGCAAGCAGTGGCCGCTCGATGTCATAGCGACGCTGCTCGTAGCGTTCCCCGACACCGGCGAAGAAATGCCGCGCCTCCTGCTCCAGCCGGCGGTCGAAGATGACCTGGCAGGTCGGTGACACATAGTCGAACAGGGTTGCCGTCCGGTCGAAAAACAGCGGCAGGTAATACTCGATGCCGCCGGGCAGCTGCCCCTCACTGACACCGCGATAGATCAGGCTGCGCTGCGGGTCGCCCTCTATGTGCTCGCGATAGGCCTTACGGAAGCGCGCGATCGCCGCCTCGTCGACCGGGAACTCACGCGCCGGCAACAGCGAGATGCGCTCGATCTTTTCGTTGGTGCGCTGCGTCTCCGGATCGAAGATGCGGATCGAGTCGATCTCGCGGTCGAACAGGTCGATGCGGTACGGCCAATCACTGCCCATTGGAAACAGATCGATCAGCGAGCCGCGCACGGCGAACTCGCCGTGCGTCATGACCTGCGATACGCATTGATAGCCCGCGAATTCAAGGCGCCGGCGGAAGGCATCCAGATCGAGCTGCCCACCGACCTTCAGCAGCAGGCTGTGCGCGTCGAGAAAATCGGCCGGGAGCAGGCGCTGCATCAGCGTGGCGATCGGCACCACGATGATGCCCCTGGCGAGGCCACGCAGTCGATGCAGGGTCAGCAGGCGCTGTGAGACCAGCTCGGGCAGCGGAGAAAAGACGTCGTACGGCAGGGTCTCCCAGTCCGGGAAGCCGAGGACATCGATGGAGGGGTCATCGAGAAAGAAGCCGATCTCCTCGGTCAGACGGGCCGCCGCCTGGACGTCGGGCGTGATGACCAGCAGTGGTGATGTCGCGTTGGCGACGGCGCGCGCGATCGCATAGCCGGCGCCGGCGCCGGCGCAATGCCCCCATCGGGTGGTGGTGTCGGTGGCGGTCGGAAGGGGCGGTACGGCGGAAGTCACGGCGTCGACTGTCGGTTTCGGGCCGGGCATTTTGGCACAAGACGATGGGCATATCAGGTTGGCCGCCTGGGCACGGCCTGCCCGGCCGGGCCGGATTGACAGATCCGGCGTAACATACATACTGGTTGGTATGTTTTCACGGGGGAATGCCTGGATGAACGCGTCAGCGGCACCGGACCGGCATCACGAGGCCGGCAGCGACACCCGGCGTGCGCTGATCGCTGCAGCCGCCCGCGAGATGCATGCGCATGGGTTTCAGGCGGCCAGTCTGGCTGGCATATTGGCCGATACCGGGGTGACCAAAGGGGCCCTGTATCACCATTTTCCAAGTAAGCTGGATCTGGGGTATGCGGTTTTCGACGAGTATTACGCGCCGGCGTTGCGGGTTAACTGGATAGCCCCGCTGCAAGGCGACCGGGGCGATGCCCTGACGACGCTCATCAGCGTCATCAGCCGGGTTGGAGAGGGAATGAGCGAACAGGATGTGGCACTCGGTTGCCCGGTCAACAACCTTGCGCAGGAGATGTCGGCGGTCGACGCAGGCTTTCGTGCGCGCATCGAGGGCCTGTTCGACGAGTGGCGCCGGGCCATCGAGAACGGTCTGGACCGGCTGCAGCGACAGGGCGGCCTGGAGGCCGGAGTGGATACCCGCTCGCTGGCGGCCTTCATCGTTGCCTCGCTCGAGGGCTGCCTGGGCATGGCCAAGAACGCCCAGCGCCGGGACGTTATGCTGGAATGCGGCAAGGGCTTGATCGCCTATCTGCAATCGCTGCGCAGGCGGGAACCGGCCGGCGTGGGCGATCGACATGCCTGAACGCTTCATTCGCCGCATGCTAGCGGCCCATTGGGCGGTTTTGTTGCTGAGCGTGCTGGTCGTGGCCGCACTGGGCACCGGTATCGGCCGGATCACCTTCAGCAACGATTACCGCATGTTCTTCAGCGCGGAGAATCCGCAGCTGCAGGCATTCGAGGCCCTGCAGGACACCTACACGAAGAACGACAACGTGCTGTTCGTGGTCGCGCCCAAGGACGGCAAGGTGTTCAAGCGCTCGACGCTGGCGACCGTCGAGTGGCTTACCCAAGAGGCCTGGCAGGTCCCCTATTCGATCCGGGTCGATTCGATTAGCAATTTTCAGCATACCAGCGCCGAGGGTGACGACCTGCGGGTAGCCGACCTGGTCAAGGACGCCGAAGCACTGAGCGATGCCGAGATAGCAGCGGCCGAACGCATCGCTGTCGCCGAACCGCTGTTGCGCAACCGGCTGATCTCACCGAGCGCGCATGTCACCGGTGTCAACGTCACGATTCAACTGCCGGGCAAGCAGCTGACCGAGGTGCCCGAGGTCGCCAGGTTTGCCGAGCAGCTGGCCGAGCGGGCGAGGGCGCGCGATCCCGGTGTGGATATCCGCCTGACCGGCATGGTGATCATGAACAATGCCTTTCCCGAGGCCTCGCTAGCGGATATGCAGACCCTCTATCCGCTGATGTTCCTGTTCATCCTGATCGTGTTGGCGGTATTGCTGCGCTCGTTTGCGGGGACGCTGGCCACGGCGTTGGTGATCCTGATGACCATCGTTTGCACCATGGGCTTGACCGGTTGGATCGGCATACGGATGAGCCCTCCGACGACCAGCGTGCCGGTCATCATCATGACCCTGGCAGTGGCCGACTGCGTGCACATCCTGGTGATCTTCCTGCAGGGCATGCGGCGCGGCATGGATCGGGTCGACGCGATGGCCGAGAGCTTGCGGATCAATCTGTCGCCGGTGTTCTTGACCTCGCTGACCACCGCGATCGGGTTCATGAGCCTCAACTTCAGCGACGCGCCACCATTTCGCGATCTCGGCAACCTGGCGTCCATGGGGGTTGTTATCGCGTTCCTGCTATCGGTGTCTTTCCTGCCCGCCTTGATGATGGTCCTGCCGTTGCGCATCCGCCGGCAGGCCGGGCGGCATGCCCCGTTGATGGAGGCGTTCGCCGAATTCGTGATCCGCAGGCGCAAGCTGTTGTTTTGGGGGATGACGGTGATCGTCGTCGGCCTGATTGCGCAGATCCCACGCAATCAGCTCAACGATGAATTCGTGAAATATTTCGACGAGGGGGTCCCGTTTCGGGCCGATACCGATTTCACCACGGACAACCTCACCGGAATTTATCTCATCGAGTATTCGCTGCCGGCCGAACAGGGCAGGAAGATATCGGATCCCGAGTATCTGAGGCACGTCGAGGCATTCGCGAACTGGTATCGGAGCCAACCCGCGGTGATGCATGTCAATACCATCACCGACGTGATGAAGAGACTCAACAAGAACATGCACGGCGACGACCCGTCCTGGTACCGTCTGCCGGACGACAACGCCTTGTCGGCCCAGTACCTGCTGCTCTACGAGTTTTCCTTGCCGTTCGGACTGGATCTGAACAACCAGATCAATCTGTCCAAGACCGCGACCCGCATGACGGTGACGGTCGGCACCACCTCGACCGAGGCGCTGTTGGCGCTCGAGGCCAGCGCCAAGACGTGGCTCGCGGCGAACGCGCCGCCCTACCTGCTGGTCGACGGCGCCAGTTCCGCGATCATGTTCGCGCATATCGGGCATCGCAACATCCGCTCGATGCTGGAGGGAACGACCATCGCGCTGGTGCTGATCTCGGCAATCCTGCTCGTTGCATTGCGCTCGATACGCATTGGCCTGCTGAGCATCATCCCGAACCTGGTACCTGCCGGTGTGGCGTTTGGCCTGTGGGGACTGGCGGTGGGGCAGGTCGGTCTCGCCCTGTCGGTCGTTGCCGGGGTGACTATCGGTATCGTGGTCGACGATACGGTGCACTTCCTGAGCAAGTATGTGCGCGCCCAGCGCGAGCAGGGACTCAGCCCGGAGGATGCCGTGCGCTATGCATTTTCGACCGTTGGCACCGCGCTGTGGGTGACCTCGTTCGTACTGGTGGTCGGATTCGGTATCCTTGCGCTGTCGAGTTTCGAACTCAATGCCGGGATGGGGCTGCTCACCGCGATCACCATCGCTCTGGCGCTGGCGGCCGATTTTCTCTATCTGCCCCCGCTGCTGATGAAATTTGGAGGATTCTCCCATGCGCGCGACGTCACTGCTGATCGCACTTAGTCTTTTGGGCGCGATGCCTGCTGCCGCGGTCGACGGGGCTGGCGAGGCGGCTGCCCGCGGCCTGGAGATCGCTACCGAGGCGGACCGCCGTGATACCGGTTTCCACGACTTTCGTGCCGAACTGACCATGCTGCTGCGCAACCGGCACGGCGAGGAGAGCCAGCGCCAAATGCGCACCCAGGCCCTCGAGGTGGACGGCGATGGTGACAAGACCATGATCATCTTCGATTCTCCGCTGGACGTGCAGGGAACCGCGCTGCTGACCTTCTCTCACAAGACCGGATCGGACGATCAGTGGCTCTACCTGCCAGCTGTGAAACGGGTAAAGCGCATCTCGTCGAGCAATAAGTCGGGGCCATTTATGGGCAGCGAGTTTGCGTACGAGGACCTGGCATCGCAGGAGATCGAGAAATACACCTATCGCTACGTGCAGGACGATACCCTCGACGGACAGGCAATGTTCCTAATCGAACGTGACCCGGTGGATGAGAATTCCGGTTACCGGCGGCAATTGGTGTGGATCGATCAGGCCGAATACCGGCCGATCAAGATCGAGTTCTACGATCGCAAGGACAGTCTGCTGAAGACCCTGACCTTCACCGGCTATCAACGCTACCTGGAGCGCTTCTGGCGCGCGCGCGAGATGTTCATGCAGAACCACCAGACGGGCAAGAGCACCCTGCTGACCTGGCAGAACTACGCGTTCCGGGTCGGGCTCGAAGATTCAGACTTCACCACCAACAGCCTGAAACGCGCCAAGTGAGGGGGCTGTCCGCCGTGCTGTGCGCGGCGTTGCTGCCAGGTCTGGCGGGCGCTGACTGGCGCGGCGAGATCGCCCTGGAGGGGCGGGGATTTACCCAGGCACCGGTCGACCCGGCACAGCATGATGCCAACCTGTCGTTGAGCGGCGAGATCGAGTTCCACACGCGCTGGGACGAAGGCCGTCAGAGCTTCACACTGAAGCCGTTCGCGCGCCTCGACCAGCATGATGAGGAGCGCACGCACGCCGATCTGCGCGAGGCGGTGTGGCTGTATCACGATGACGGTCTCGAGATCAGGCTGGGAGTGACAAAGGTATTCTGGGGCGTGACCGAGGTGTATCACCTGGTCGACATCATCAACCAGACCGACGTGGTCGAGAATCCGGACGGCGAACAGAAACTCGGCCAGCCGATGCTCAAGCTCTCGCTGGAAAGGGATTGGGGCACGCTCGATATGTTCTACCTGCCCTGGTTCCGGGAACGACGCTATCCCTCGCTCGAGGGTCGACCGCGCACCCAACCGCGCATAGCGGCTGAATTGGCCGACTACGAGAACCATCGCCGGCAATACCATCCGGATTTCGCGCTGCGCTGGTCGCGCAGTCTCGGCGACTGGGATCTGGGTGTGGCGCACTTTTATGGCACCGGACGTGAACCCAGCCTGACGTTCGACCTGGACAGGGACGGGCAGCCGGTGCTGATCCCGCATTACGAAATCATTCACCAGACCAGCCTCGACGTTCAGGGGGCCGTCGGTGACTGGTTGTGGAAGCTGGAGGCCCTCTATCGGCAGGGGCAGGGGCCTTCGTTCTTCGTTGCGACCGGTGGGTTTGAATACACCTTCTACGGCATCCTCGAGGGCAGCGGCGATCTCGGTGTGCTGACCGAGCTGATGTGGGACGAACGCGGCACCGAGTCGACCTCGCCGTTCAACCGTGACCTATTCCTTGGCCTGCGCTGGGCAGCCAATGATGTTGCGGGCACCGAGATACTTGCCGGCGTCATCCAGGACTGGGACAACGGTTCGCGCCTGTTCAACCTGGAGGCCAGCCGGCGGATGGGCAACGCCTGGAAGCTCGGACTGCAGGCGCGACTATGGAACGATGTCGTCGACAGTGACCCCTTGTTCGGATTACGCAGCGACGACTACATCGAGCTTAAAGTGACGCGATTCTTCTGAATGCAGCGGCTTTTTGGTGTGGCGCTTCGTGCTGTTTGGCACATATTGCGCGGGGCTGTATGGGCGGGCGATCCGGCCCGAGTAGGGTGAACAGGCGCTAGTCGTGACGCACCGGGTATCGTCGCAAAGGGTGCAATGCGCTGCGCTATTGCACGCTGCCGTGAGGGGCGCGGCATGCGATGCAATGCGCCGTTAGATACCGAGTCCGAACCTAGCGGATATCTTCGATGGTATGGCGCTTTTCGAGGATCTGCGGGATCACCAGTCCGTAGCCCTGCTGCTGCCAATGGGCTAGTTCCGTCATTGCCGAGGGGACGATCTCGACAAAGTCGTAGAAGGTATTGTCGTCGTATGCGTATTCCTGTGCGGCGATGCCGCAGACCTTGAAGTGCACGCCGAGGCTGGCGTAGTAACGCATGCGCTCTACAGCATCGCGGTATTTTTCGTAATTGTGTTTCGCCAGCGTGACAATCTCGGTGCCATGAACGACCACGACGATATCCATCGCCTCGGGTGGCATATCGTACGGCTCGTCGGTCAAGGGTTTCATGAACGATCGGATCCAGTACAGGCCGCTGTCGATACTGCCCGGATCGGCGAAGAAGAAGTCGAAGACCACCCTGGGCTCCCGGTACTCCGGGAAGACCGTCTTCCCGGCCAGGGCCTGGGTGGCGAGCGTCCCGAGCAGCAGCGCGGACAACAGGACTCTGATCATCGAAACAACCCCTAGAGGGAATGGCCCTTATTCGAGATGGCTCTGCATGAGTGCATCCTGGACTTCTAAGCGCACGCTAACGCGCAAGTTCGATTTGCTGGCCGGCCTGGATCAGAGTTTCTCGGTGGTCAGGCCGAGGATTTCCCAGTCCTGCATGCCGCCGCGGTACCACTTGATCCTGCTCGCCGGGTAGCCAAAGCGCAGCAGATTCTCGATGTTGTTGGGCGATTGCCCGCACCACATGCCGTTGCAGAACATGACCAGCGTTTTAGCTTCGCTGAAGTCCCACAATCCTTCGATGTCCTTTGCGCCGAACTTTCCGGTCAGTATCTCAGCGATCGAGATCGGGTCTGCGCCCTTGGACAGATTGAGCTTGGTCCAGGGGATATTGATGGCACCCGGGATGCTTCCCTTGGTTACCCAGTCCGGCGTGCGCGAGTCGATCAGCAGAATGCTTTCGTCGCCGCCGGCCATTCTTTGCACGTATTCAACGACCTCGAGTTCGCCGATGGTCTCTACGCCGTCGGCGAGATGCGCGGGCTGGATGCAGAACGGCGGACATTTACGCGAGGTCTTGGCGAATGCCGGGTTTACCGTCGCGGTCTGATCCTGGTTACGCATGATCGTGATCGGCTTGCCATTCAGCTTACCCTCGAACTTGTCCATGGACCGGCTGATGCCGACCGCGAGGTCGGCGGCGCTGGCGCCAGTCGTGAGTACCAGGCACAGGACGCCTGCCGAGATGGCGGCATTGGTATTCAGTTTCATCCGCGCAAATTCTCCTGATCCGCTATCGCATTCCTGATCGGCAACATGTCCTGATGTGGGCATTGGCCGGTCTGTTGAGCAGTGTTCCGACGTTTGTCTGTCACTCACAATCGGGTTCGTCGTCAGCGGCCCCATTGTCGGTCTTCTTCTTGGTGTCCCTGTCGGCGTCGCTGGCGGTGTCGGTCTGCGCACTGCTTGCACTGCCGGTGGCCAGGACGGTGGATTGCCAGCCGATGGTAAGGGTCAGCGCAATCAGTAGCGCAAGTACAAAACGCATGTGAGCTTCGACCTCCATAGTAGTGCCCAAAACAGTACGATCCATGTGGATCTCGGCGGCCCTCGGTCATTGCTGCTGCGTGTGCGGGCTGTCCTGGGTGTTGTCGCGTAGCCGCCGCTCTCGGTGCGCAATATAGCGCAGAAGGCCGGCATGTTTCTATTCTTGTGAGATAGCAAAATTTTGATTTATAAATTCAGTACTCAACGCGGCCCTGGCCAGCGGCTGCCGGCCACCGGGGCGCGCTGGAATGGCCAGGAATAACGACAATAAGCGGGAAAGCCGAATGCCCATGCGACTCTGCTGCGCTTTTCTGATGCTGTGCATAGTGCTGCCCGCGGCCGCTGCCCGACAACCCGATCTGGCGCGTGAGCGGCGCATGGCCGACGAGATCGTCGATACGATTCTGGACGGCGAGCCGTTGCAGCTCTCGGCCACCGACGGCCAGCTGTTTCTGGGCATCTATACAAACAGCACCCAGGCGCCGGCGAGGGGCACCGTCATTATTCTGCACGGCCGGGGTTTTCATCCGGACTGGGTGGACGTCGTACAGCCGCTGCGCATCGGTCTGAGCACCCACGGCTGGAATACCTTGTCTATCCAGATGCCGGTCCTGGACGCTAGCGCGAAGTATTTCGACTACGTCCAAATCTTCGACTGGGCGGGACCGCGGATCGAGGCTGCGATCGCCACGGCGCGTTCGACAGCGCCGGGGCCCGTGGTGCTGTTGGCGCACAGCTGTGCTTCGCACATGGCGCAGCACTGGATGAACGTCAAGGGCGCGCAGGCCGTCGGCCAGTTCGATGCCTTCGTCGGCATCGGCATGGGGGCGACCGATTATCGCCAGCAGATGGTCGAGCCTTTTGCGCTGGACAAGATCGGTGGCCCGATCCTCGACGTGTACGCGCAACAGGATTTCCCGGCCGTCCGGCGCTTGGCGCCACAACGCCAGGCGGCGATGCAGCGCGGCGGCAATCCGCTGAACCGGCAGGTCGTGATCCCCGACGCCGAGCATTACTTTGCCGACCGAGGCGAGGCACTGGTCGACGCGGTCTCGACATGGCTGGATCGGGCGCTGCGGAAGCCCTGATGTAATCAGCAGTCGATGAATCGGCGAGTCAGGTCCTGGTAGGCGTCGATGCGGCGATCACGTAGAAAAGGCCATATTCGGCGCACGTCCTCACTACGTGCCATATCGATCTCGACCAGCAGCGTCTGCGCCTGTTCGCCGGCACGCGCCAGCCACTCACCCTGTGGCCCGCATACGAAGGAATGCCCCCAGAACCGGATGCCCGCATCGGCTGCCTGCGGCGCGGCCTCGAAGCCGACCCGATTGCAGGCCAACACCGGGATGCCATTGGCCACGGCATGACCGCGCTGGACCGTCAGCCAGGCCTCGCGCTGGCGCTCGCGCTCGTCTTGCGAATCGCGCATGTCCCAGCCGATCGCAGTCGGGTAGAGCAGCAGCTCGGCGCCCGCCAGCGCCATCAGGCGCGCGGCCTCGGGGTACCACTGGTCCCAGCAGACCAGCACGCCGAGTCGGCCGAGCGAGGTATCGATCGGGCTGAAGCCGAGATCGCCCGGGGTGAAATAGAATTTTTCATAGAAGCCCGGATCATCCGGGATATGCATCTTGCGGTAGCGGCCGAGAAGGCCCCCGTCGCGTTCGAACACCACGGCGGTATTGTGGTACAGGCCGGCCGCGCGGCGCTCGAACAGCGAGGCGACGAGCACCACCGCATGCGCACGGGCCAGCGCACTCAGACGCGCACTGCTGGGCCCCGGTATCGGTTCGGCGAGGTCGAAGCGCGCAGTGTCCTCGCTCTGGCAGAAATACGCGCCGTTATGCAGTTCCTGCAACAGGACCAGCTGCGCGCCTTGCGCGGCGGCGGCCGCAACCTCGGCGGCGATCAGGTCCAGATTGCCGGCCGCGTCGCCCTGGTCGGCGTGCTGGATCAACGCGGCGGTAACGGTACGTCTGTTCATGCGGTGGTGAACTCCAGGCTGTCGCGCAGCTCGACCTGCGCCGGGAACTGCATGGTCAGGCAGTGCAGGCTGCCGTTCTGTTCGATGATGTCGCGGCAGTCGACCGGGATGACATCGCGGCCGGGGAAGGCCCCGGAAAGGACCGCGATCGCCTCGGCATCCTCGGCGACGGCATAGGTCGGCAGCAGGACCGCGTCGTTGATGAGCAGAAAATTCGCGTAGGTGGCCGGCAGCCGACGCCCGTCGCGGTCAAGATGTACGCCCGGGAAGGGCAGCGGCAGCAGGCGATAGGGGCTGCCGGAGCGGGTGCGCAGCCCGCGCAACTGGCCCTCCATCGCGTCCAGCCCGGGGTGGTCCGCGTCGTTGGCAGGGGCCGTGGCATAGACAATGGTGTCGGGCGCGGCAAAGCGGGCGAGGGTGTCGATATGTCCGTCCGTGTCGTCGCCGGAGACGTCACCATGATCGAGCCACAGGAAGCGATCGAAGCCAAGATAGTCGCCGAGCAGGCGTTCGACGTCCGCCTGGCGCAGACCGGGGTTGCGCGTATCGGTAATAACCGATGAACGCCTCGCCAGCAGCGTGCCGGCCCCATCGGTCTCGATCGCGCCGCCCTCCAGGACGAACTCGCGCCTGTGCATCTCGGTCGCCGGAAATACCCGCTGCGCCTGCAGCGTGCCTGAGATGGCCGAATCGCGCGCGCCCGCGAACTTGCCACCCCAACCGTTGAAGATGAAGTCGTTGAGCAGCGCGCGCCCGCCGGCGACGGTGGTCAGCGGGCCGTGGTCGCGCGCCCAGCTGTCGTCGCTCGGCGCGATACAGAACCGCAGCCTGTCCACCGCCGCGCCACGCTCGCGCAGCAGCTGGCGCACCCGCGCTGCATGAGCGGTCGATTGGCATACCGACAGCAGTATCTCGTGTGCGCTGATGGCACTGCCGATGGCAGCGAATACCGGGTAGACGACCGGCAGCCGGTCGCCCCAGTCGGTATCCTCATGCGGCCAGGTCAGCATCACGCCGGCCTGCGGCTCCCACTCGGCAGGCAGGCGGGCCTTCGGCACCGTCGGCACCCTAGCGGTGCACGACGACGTCGATCACCCGGTCGTGTTCGAAATACACGGTGTAGGCGGGATACTGCCAGCGGGTGATCGGCGGCTGCCCGACCGCATCCTTGATGCTTGCGGGTTCGCCAAAGCGGGCCTTGACGTCGGTCATGCTGGCACCGCGGCTTGGCCGGGGCACTCCGCTCGCGCTGTTGGGTGGTGCGGTGCCAATCGCGTCCAGCAACAGGGTGTCGGCATGCGCCGTCAGGGTGGCGGCGACCGTTAACGAAAGCGCCAGGCCAAATCGTTTCATCAATTGAACTCCCGGGAAATGTATCGCTCAAAGCAGGGGCGCGAGCAGCGCTCGGGTGCGGCGGCTCGGAATGCCTGCCTCCTGTTGTTGAGTTTAACCATGAATCGATGCCCGACAAACCTGCGCGGCCTGCTTTACACCTCGATCGGCTCCGCTTTGTGATCTAATTCGCCCATGTATCACCCCTTGTCGCTATTCGTCGGCCTCCGCTATACGCGCTCGCGCCGCCGCAACCACTTTATTTCCTTCATTTCGCTGATCTCGACCCTGGGCATCGCGCTCGGCGTGGTGGTGCTGATCACGGTGCTGTCGGTGATGAACGGCTTCCACAAGGAGGTGCGCGAGCGCATCCTCGGGATGGCCTCGCACGGCGACGTGCAGGCGCTCGACGGACGCATGACGGACTGGAAAGACGCGATGCAGCAGGCCCGCCGCAATCCACGGGTGCTCGGCGCTGCGCCGTACATCGAGGGCCAGGCGATGCTCAGCCACCAGCGCGAGGTTACCGGGGCTATCGTGCGCGGCATCGATCCCGCGCTGGAACCGGAGGTCGTAGACGTCGGTAAACACATGGTCGCGGGCAAGTTGTCGGATCTCGAGCCCGGTGAGTTCCGTATCATTCTGGGCCGCGAGCTGGCCGAGGTGCTGGGTGCGACGGTCGGTGACAAGGTCACCGTGATCGTGCCGCAGATCACCGTGACGGTCGCCGGCAGCATTCCGCGCCTCAAGCGTTTCACCGTGTCAGGTCTGTTCGAGGTCGGCATGGGCGAGTACGACCGTGGCGTGGCGATCGTGCATATCAATGACGCGGCTGTATTGCAGCAGCTCGGCGACGCGGTCACCGGGGTCAGGCTGCGCATCGACGACGTGTGGCAGGCGCGCGAGGTCGCGTTCGAGCTGGCCGAATCGCTACACGGTCGCTACCGGGTGCTCAACTGGACCGACTATCACCGCAATTTCTTCGCCGCGCTGAAGATGGAAAAGCGCATGATGGGCCTGCTGCTGTTCTTCATCGTAGTGATCGCCGCGTTCAACATCGTCTCGACTCTGGTGATGATGGTGGTCGACAAACAGAGCGATATCGCGATCCTCAAGACCTTCGGTGCAAGCCCTGGCCAGGTCATGCGGATATTCATCGTGCAGGGTGCCACGCTGGGTGCCTTCGGGACGCTGGTCGGCGTCGTAGTGGGCCTGGCCTTGGCGCTGAATATCGAATCGGCGGTCGCGGCAGTGGAACAGCTGTTCGGCGTACGCTTCATCGATCCGAGCATCTATTACATAGCCAAGCTGCCGTCCGACGTTCAGGCGGCGGACATCGCGATGGTCGGTATCGGATCTTTCCTGTTGAGCCTGCTGATGACCCTGGCGCCGGCGTGGCGCGCCTACCGCACCCAACCCGCGGAGGCGCTGCGTTATGAGTAGCCCCGAGATCCTGTCTTGCCACGGCTTGGCAAAGGCCTTCGATACCGGCCCGACGCGGGTCGAGGTGCTGAGCGAGGTAGAGTTCGTGCTCGAACGCGGCGAGCAGGTGGCGATCGTCGGCGCATCAGGTTCGGGCAAGAGTACCCTGATGCATTGTCTCGGCGGGCTGGATGAGCCGAGTGCCGGGGAGGTCCTGTTGCAGGGTCGGGCATTCAGCGCGCTGGATGAAAAGCGTCGTGGCCGGGCGCGCAACCAGGCAATTGGCTTTGTCTATCAGTTCCACCACCTGTTGCCGGAATTCAGCGCGCTGGAGAACGTGGCGATGCCGCTTCTGATCCGCGGTACTTCGGCGGCAGAGGCCAGCGCACGGGCCATGGCATTGCTGGAGCGGGTAGGTCTCGGCGCGCGCTTGCGACACAAGCCCTCGGAGTTGTCTGGTGGAGAACGTCAGCGCACCGCGATCGCGCGCGCGCTGGTCGCCAATCCGTCCTGCGTATTGGCGGATGAGCCGACCGGCAATCTCGATCGCCAGACCGCGGAGTCGGTGTACGAATTGTTGTTGGAACTGAACAGGGAGCAGGGTACGAGTTTCGTGATCGTTACCCATGACCATGATCTCGCTGCACGCATGGACAGAGTCGTGACCTTGCGTGACGGCAGCTTGCATGCCTTCTAGTGTATGTAACGGCATCCGGTGCATTAGGGCTGACGCCCAATGCACCCTACGCGGGTTGCAGCTATGTCCGCTGTCAAGGTTTGCACCATGGGAGAACCTGGGGTGCAATGGGCTGCGCGAACTGCACCGCAGGTAACGGCATCCGGTGCATACGGCCTGCCCCTGGTGCACCCTGCGCGGCTCTCAGGGACGGGTCGGGTTTTCGCTGCGTCGTCCTGTGCGTGCGCGGAAGCGTTTCAGCACATGCCATCGCCAGTACAGCCGCATCGCACCGTAGCCGACGGCGGCCAGCAGGATCCCCAACACCAGGCTGCCCAGGTAGAGCGGTTTCCAGATCGCTCCGATCTCGCTGCCGATCCATTCCAGGGAGAGCTGGAACTCACCCACACCGGACGGCTTGCCGAGCAGCCAGGTGCCGACCAGGTAGTTCAAATAGAACACCGGTGGTATCGTGAGCGGGTTGGTCAACCAAACCAGCGCCACCGAGATGGGTAGATTGACCCGGAAAAAGATCGCTGACAGCGCCGCAGCCACCATCTGCGAGGGCAGAGGAATCATCGCCCAGAACAGGCCGGTGGCGACGCCACCGGAGACCGATCGGCGGTTAAGGTGCCACAGGTTATCGTCATGCAACAGGCTGCCCAGGTGCCGAAGATGCTTGTGCCTCTTCAGCGCTCCGGGGTCCGGCATAAAGCGTTTAATTAGGTGCCTGGGCATGGACAAAGCGCGTCTCGGGTGCGCCGCAATTGAAGCATGGTTGGTGTTGCTTTACTACAGCGTCCGGCGGCCGCGATTCTGCAACGACCGGGATTTGATCAGTTTCCTGTGACAGAATGACGGCCGGCGGGCCCGCAGGTGGCCCGGCGAGTGGTGGCCCGGCGGGATGGCGGGCAGCTGCGGGTCGGGGGGCCGCCCGCTCAATGATCGGATCGCGTTCCACGGAGGGAATGTGTTGCGGTTTGCGCTGTTTTTCGGACTCGGCACGTTCGCCTTTCACCGGCTGCCTGAATTGCCTGGCTGGCCGTGGCTGGCGCTCGCCACGGTCCTCATCGGGTTGGTCTGGGGTGGCCTGGGATTGCGTCCCTGGCTCGCGGCCCCGATCGGGTTCGCCTGGGCCCATCTCTACACGCTGGCGGTGGCACCGCCGGCTCTGCCGGCCGACGGTGCCACGCTGCGCATGGTTGCAGACGGTCGGGTGATATCGCTGGTGGAGCATTCGGCGCACACGGCACGCTTCGTATTTGAGGTGCGATCGATCGCGGGTCCGAGTGGACCGCGCACCGGCCGATGGCGGGTGCGACTGAGCTGGCGGGACCCCCCCGAGCTGCGCCCCGGTGATGCATTGCAGCTTGGACTGCGCTTGAAGGCGGCGCATGGGTATGCCGCACCGGGGGCCTGGGACTACGAGGGCTGGCTTTACTGGCAGGGGATTCGGTACACGGGCTACGTGGATCCCGAGTCGGTGTGGCGGCGGCTACCCGGGACACCTTGTTGCCGGTTGAACCGCGTGCGCGGTGGATTGGCCGGCGCGATCGACCGCCTCCCGCTGTCCGGGTTTTCGCGCGGCGTGATCCGCGCCCTCGTTGTCGGCGACCAGTCAGCCCTTAGCCCGCAGGCGGAGGCGCTGTTCCGCGCCACCGGCACCAGCCATCTGATGGCGATATCGGGACTGCATATCGGTCTGCTGGCCGGGCTGGGGCTGGTCGGCGTGGCCTGGTTGTGGCGGCGAACCCCGCGCCTGTGCGAGCAGGTTCCGGCTCGCGTTGCGGGTGCCGTGGCGGGCCTGATCGCTGCGCTGATCTATGCACTGCTGGCGGGAATGTCGCTCCCAACGCAGCGCGCGCTGATCATGCTATCTGTGTTCACCTGTGCACTGCTGTCGCGGCGGGCCAGCGGACCATCCCAGGCGCTGGCATTGGCCGCGGTCGGGGTGCTTTTGTGGCATCCTCCATCGATCCTGTCGGCCGGCTTCTGGCTGTCGTTCGGCGCAGTGGCCACGATCCTCGCGACCCTTTCCCTGGCTTCGCGGGAGGCGTACTGGCGCAGCGCGATACGGGTGCAGTTGGCATTGAGCCTGGCGCTGTGGCCGGTCGTGGCGGCCTTCGGCATGCCGGCCAGCGGCGTCGCGCCACTGGTGAATCTGCTCCTGGTGCCGCTGTTCGGGTTCCTGGTGATCCCGATCAGCCTGCTGGGCACGGCGCTGCTCGCGCTCTCGACCCAGGCCGGAACCTGGCTGTTACAGCCGCTCGGTCTGCTGCTCGACCTCGTCCGGCAAGGGCTGATCAGTGCCAGCGAGATACCCTGGTCGGGACCGCTGCAGGCCGATACCGCGGGGCCCGCACTGCTTGCCTACGGCTGTGCTGTCGGTCTGCTGTTTTCCCCGCATGGTGCACCGTTTCGCGGGCTCGCACCGGTGCTGCTCGCGGTCCCCTGGCTACCATCAGAGCCGCAACTGGAACATGGTGCCTACCAGGTGCAGGTGCTGGATGTGGGGCAGGGCCTGAGCGTAGTGGTCGAAACCCGGTTGCACACCCTGGTATTCGATACAGGGCCGCAGTTCCCGTCCGGATTTTCGACCGCAAAGGCTGTTCTGGTACCGTTTCTGGCCGCGCGCAGAACGTCACGCATCGATCGTCTGGTACTGAGTCACGGGGACAAGGACCACGCCGGTGATGCGGCCTACATCGTCGAACGCCTCGACGTCGTGCGGGTACAGTCCGGTGAACCGGCACGCGTCGGAGTCGGTGCCGAGCGTTGCGTGGCCGGTGAGCACTGGTCCTGGGACGGGGTGTCGTTCAGGTTCACGCATCCGGCCGCCACAGACGACTATTCCGGCAACAATGCCTCCTGTGTACTGCGCATCGGCAACGCGGCCGGCACGACGCTGTTGACCGGCGATGTCGAAGAGCCCGTCGAACGCCGCCTGGTCGCTGCCGCGGTCGAGCTGGACAGCGATCTGGTCGTCGCACCACATCACGGCAGCCGCAGTTCCTCGAGCCAGTCATTCGTCGACGCCACGCGGCCCGCTTACGTCGTCTACACGGCCGGTTGGGCGAATCGCTATGGGTTCCCGGCCAGCGTCGTCGATCAGCGCTGGCGGTCGGCAGGCGCGATCCCGCTGAACACGGCGCTGCTCGGGACGCTCAGGTTCCGCTTTACGGCTGGCGGGGCCATGCTGGGACCCTATGCCCATCGGCTGTTGAACAAACGCTTCTGGTCGCATTCGAGCGGTTCAGCCGCGCCGCCGCATGCAGTATCATCCATCCACCGATCGTCGCGCCCCTAGTCAATCGCGCGACACCTTGTCTGCGCAGACTGTCATCCCGATAGGAGGAATATCCGACGTGCTCGAACTCGTGAAAGCCGGTGGCTGGCTCATGTGGCCAATCATTGCCTGTTCCGTCATCGCCATGGCGATCATCGTCGAGCGGTTGTGGGCCTACCGCAGGCGCAAGGTGCTACCGACCAACCTGGTCGCGCAGATCTGGCAACTGCATCAGAACAAACAGCTCACCGCGGCACACATCGCGACCGTGCGCGGCAGTTCTCCACTGGGCCGGATACTGGCGGCCGGGCTGGTCAACCGTGCCCATTCGCGCGAGGTCATGAAGGAGGCGATCGAGGAAGAGGGACGCCAGGTCGTGCACGAACTGGAACGCTATCTGAATACCCTCGGTACCATCGCCAACATCTCGCCGCTGCTTGGACTGCTGGGCACCGTGATCGGCATGATCAAGGTATTCGCCGCGATTACCACGGCCGGCGTCGGCAACCCCGCAGTACTGGCGGACGGCATTTCCCAGGCGCTGATCACCACCGCAGCCGGCCTGTCTGTGGCCATACCGGCGGTGATCTTCCACCGCTACCTGAGCGGGCGAGTCGACCGCATTGTCGTGCAGATGGAAGAACAGGCGCTGAAGATGGTCGAAGTGATGCACGGTGAGCGGGAGAAGTAAGCGCATGAACCTGCGACCACGCCGCTCCGAGCCGCCGCGCGTTGACATCACGCCGCTGATCGATGTCGTGTTCCTGATGCTGATCTTCTTCATGGTCTCGACGACATTCGACAAACAGACGCAACTCAAGGTCGACCTACCAAAGGCGTCGAGTAGCGAGGTCGCGGACGACACGGCCGACAAGATCGATATCACCATCGATGCCCAGGGCCATTTCTATGTCAACGAGCGCGAGCTGGTGAAACATGATCCAGAGACCCTGCGCCGGACCATGGACAAGATCGCCGATGGTCGCCCCGATTTGCCCATTATCGTCTCCGGCGATCGCAATGCGCCGCTGCAGTCGATGATGACCGTACTCGACGTGGCGGCCCAGCTTGGCATGTCACGGCTGAGTTTCGTCGCCCGACAGTCCGACGAACCAGACGTCGAATAGACGGCCGCACGCCCGGTGCCACGCCTCGATCACTACTGGGACACGGTCAACGGCGTCTCCCTGTTGCTGTTTCCCTTGTCCCTCGTATTTGCCGGGGTGACGGCGTTGCGCCGCCTGGCATATCGACATGGGCTGCTGCGCATGCGCCGCTTTGCGGTGCCGGTACTGGTGGTGGGCAATATCACGGTGGGTGGAACCGGCAAGACCCCGTTGGTGATCTGGCTGGCGGATTACCTGCGCAGCCGGGGGTGGCGGCCGGGCATCGTGTCGCGCGGATACGGCGGGCGCGCGCGGCATTGGCCTCAGCAGGTGCGTGCCGACAGTGACCCCTCGAGCGTCGGCGACGAGGCCGTGATGTTGGCTGCGGCCACCGCCTGCCCGATGTGCGTAGGCCCCGACCGTCCTGCGGCCGTCGAGGCCTTGCTGGCGCACACTGAAGTTGACATCGTCATCTCGGATGACGGTCTTCAGCACTACGCGCTGGCACGCGATCTCGAGATCGCGGTGGTCGACGGCACGCGACGTCTCGGCAACGGCTTTCTGTTGCCAGCCGGACCCTTGCGCGAGCCGGCTTCGCGGCTGCGCCGTGTCGACATCCTGGTAATCAACGGGCAGGGTGTGGACGGCGAGTTTTCGATGAAGCTGCATCAGCCCTCGATACGCCCGCTGCGTGACGGCGGCGAGAAGCGCGCGTCCGATTTCGCCGGCCGCGAGGTGCATGCGATCGCCGGCATCGGCAACCCGCAGCGGTTTTTCGACCTGCTCGCCCGCCTCGGCCTGCGGGTCGTGGCACACCCGTTCCGGGACCACCATCTGTTCCGCGCGCGGGACCTGCAATTCGATGACGGCCTGCCGATCCTGATGACCGAGAAAGATGCCGTAAAATGTCGCCGTCTACCATGTCGAGACTGCTGGGTCGTGCATATCGAGGCACAACCTGACGCCGGTTTCGTGCACCGTTTGAGCAATGCCTTGAAGGAAATCGTCGATGGACAAAAAACTGCTGGACATCCTGGTCTGCCCGATCTGTAAGGGCAAGCTGGTGTATAAGGCCGATGCCGCAGAACTGATCTGCAAGGTCGACCGCCTGGGCTTCCCGATCCGGGACGGGATCCCGGTGATGCTTGAACAGGAGGCGCGGCAACTGCCGGCCGACGAAGAGGTCGAGGATTAGCGAATGGCAGGCTTCAAGGTCGTGATCCCTGCGCGCTACGGGTCGCAGCGCCTGCCAGGCAAGCCGCTGCTGGAGATTGCCGGCAAACCCATGATCCAGCATGTGTTCGAGCGGGCCTGCGAGAGTGGCGCGCACGAGGTCGTGATCGCGACCGATGATGCGCGCATCCAGTCTGCCGTCGGGCGATTCACCGATCAGGTGTGCATGACCTCGAGTGCGCACAACAGCGGTACCGATCGCATTGCCGAGGTGGTCAGCCAGCTCCGCTGGCCTGAGCACACCCTGGTGGTCAACCTGCAGGGTGACGAGCCGTTGATGCCCCCGGAACTGGTGTCGCAGGTTGCAGCGACCCTCGAGGGGCACCCGGAGGCCGGCATGGCGACGCTGGCTGTTCCGTTGACCGAAGCAGAGCAACTATTCGATGCGAATGTCGTCAAGGTGGTCGTCGATCGCAACGGTTACGCGCTTTATTTCAGCCGCGCAACCATACCGTGGAAGCGCGACCTGTTCGTCGCGGACGCCGAGCCGCAGCCCGCCTGGATCGAAGGTCTGCATCGCCATCTCGGGATCTACGCCTATCGTGCAGGCTTTCTGGTCGGCTACGCCAGACTGCCGGTGTCGCCGATCGAACGCATGGAGTCGCTCGAGCAGCTCCGTGTGTTGTGGAATGGCGGTCGCATCGCCGTTGATGTCGCCGCCAGCGCACCACCGGCGGGCGTCGATACGGCGGAGGACCTGATTCGGGTGACCGCGGCGTTAGCCACCAGATGAGGTGGTCTGGCGACCTTCGAGCAGGACCAGCAGGTCTGCGGCATACGCGGCGCCACTGTTGTCAGAGATCCGTAGCGTGAGGGTGTCTTCGACCCGGCGATTGGGCACGCCGTAGGCGTTGCGTTGCACGCTGCTGGCCTTGCAGTGTTCGCATCGACGCAGCACGATGCTGTCGCTATCCGCCAGCACCTCGATCAGAATCCAGACCTCACCGAGGTAATCAAATCTGTCGCCGATCAACTGGCGGAGCTTGCGATGTAGCGTATCCACGGCGATGTTGAGGAGCCCCTGATAAAGTGCTGTCACAGGGGATCATCGGCCAACCGAACCGGTGTAGCAACAGCACAGCCGAAGAAGTGGCTGGGCCGAGTGCCAAATACCCGAACCACTCGAGGTGAATGGACGGTCGGCGCGCGGGTACGAGAGGGCAACTCAGCGGGGCGCTCAGACCTGGCGTGGTTAGCTTCCGGACTGCAGCGTGCATGCATTGAAATTCCAATTGCGTAATCGCAATGCAGAAGGGCGTCGAAGACAGGTAGCATCCGACCCCAAGCGATAGCATTTTTTGTCCGGCAGTTCATCCAGGATGGCGCCCCGTGTCACGCGGGGCGTCTCTCGTTCTGGTGGCTTCATAAATAAAGCAGCATAGCCCGATGCGAAACCCGCAGATTGGCTTCGATCGGGCCCCACTCGGAGCCAAGGGTGTGTCGGCAAGACGGTGGCGCATGAATGCCGAAGGGTGGGGGCTGGTGCTGGATGGGCAAGCAAACAGGCCGAGATTGAACTTCGGGTACATTGGGAATGACTAATCTGCCATGAGTTTAATTTTCATCCCTAAGCGGAGCAGTATCATGTTTAGGACTACATCGATGTTGATTCTGGTCTTGTCACTGACCAATAGCGTCTTCGCCGAAGATCGTTCCGAGGAATTGATCGGCCAGGACGTCGTTTCGAGCAGTAGGAACGAGGCGCTTGAGATAATGCAGGATCACATGCGCTCGCAGCTGGATTGGCGGTCGTATTTCACCAACCGCATGGACGCTCGACGCCGCGCCAAATCGTCAGCCGATGCACTGTGGGCGGAACCACAGGCTGCGAGTGCCAACTAGCCGCGACGCAAAAATATCTGGCTGGAATGTCGCCCTCTGGCTATTCGCAGCAGGTCGCAATCGCTGCCGACGCTGCTGAGCCCAAGTTCTCCCAATCGGTCCGAAGGACCTCTTCCGGCGTGCGGGACATCCTTGTCCCGCCGCGCCGGCCAAGTTCAACCCTACCGGTCTGGGCAGGGAGACGTCATCCGTCTCCGGACCCATGGTCATCTCGATTCAGCTGGTGTCTGCATTCCCGAAGATCCCGACACGCGTGAAGCTCGCGGTCAGGCGGCCGTGATCGGCGAACATTGCCTTGTGCATCTTAAAGTAGTGCCCATCGCCGCGTACCACTAGGACCTGCCCATTGAGGCCGTGGGTCTCTGCCACCTGCGTCGTGACAAAGTCGGTGTGGGACTTCTGGATTGCGTGCCTGCACCGTCCATCCCTGGCGAGGTCTTCATCAGCCGAGTCGCTCTATGCCATCCACCTGACCTATGTCAAAATCGTGCAGAGCGGTCCGACACCGTCTTTTATTCAAAAGAGGGAGAAAATAAATGAAGCAAATTGCTGCCGCTGTCCTTTTGGC
>JAJDNF010000045.1 GCA_022340805.1 Chromatiaceae bacterium | reverse complement strand
AGTCTGTCCTGTTCGGGCTCAGGCCGCGCTGGACTTTGCATTTGTGCCGATCCCCCTCAAACCATAGCTTCGGCTATGCTTTTTCGGCCGATCGCCCCAACTGCTTTGCCCATCACACCCTGATTCCCAAACCCTTCATGCGATTTGCAGGCTAGCCTGCATGTCGCACCGGGAACCGGGCCTGAACGGTTCAATGCTGCGCGCGGACCCAGGGCTGCCCTGGCAGGCCTGCGAGCAGGTCGGGGAAGCGCACCAGGTCGGCCGGTTCGTCGAGGTCGTGCAGCACTGGCAGCTCTTGCCAGGTCAGTTGCTGTCGCTGCAGCCGCTGCCGGGTCGCTGCCAGTACCTGAGCGCTGCCCCAGGGAACGCCGGCGAACAGGGGCGCCTGCGGTCGGCGCAGGCCGAGCAGCACATAGCCGCCGTCTGCGGCCGGACCTATTACCGCATCGTGCGTGGACAGCGCGGCAAAGGCCGCGTCGATGTATTGCACGCGGAACTCCGGGCAGTCGGTGCCGATCAGCACTGCGCAGCCAGCATCGCGCATTGCCTGTGCAAAGGCCGCATGCATGCGCTGGCCCAGGCCTGCGCCGGCCTGCGCATGCAGGGACAAGCCGTGAGCGTGCGCGAGACGCGCCAGGCGCGGGTCCGGGTCGCCGCTGTCGAGCCACAGTTCACGGGACTGCGCGCTTACCCCCGAGGCAGTGGCCAGGGTGCGCTCGAGTATCCGCCAGTAAAGCGCTGTGGCCGCCTCGGCGCCCACGGCGGGGATCAGTCGGGTCTTGACCCGGCCCGCAACGGGGTTGCGCGCGAACACCAGCAGTCGGCGTGGTGTCGGGGGCTGCATCAAGGATAGCGCCGGACCAACTCGGCGGGCTCGGTGCCAAGCGCATAGGCGAGGCGCAGGCGCCACATCAGCACGATGGTGCGCAGAATGCCGTGCTCCTCCCAGCGCCGGCTGGAGGTCTGCAGGCGCGGCCGGCGGATGCAGGCCGGGCGTGCCTGCCGGCGCAGCAGCTTGCACAGCGCGATGTCCTCCATCAGCGGTATCGCGGGGAAACCGCCGACCGCGGAAAAGGCGGCGCGGGTCACGAAGATCCCCTGATCGCCGGTCGCCACGCCGCTGATTCGGGAGCGCAGATTCATCAGCGTCTCGACCACCCGCAGCAACCGCTGTTGTCCGGACAGGCGAACGTCGAAGCGTCCCCAGGCGCGGCCGTCGGCAACGGCCTGCAGCACCGCGTCGCCGGCACCTTGCACCAGGCGCGTATCGGCATGCAGGAACCACAACACCCCGCCGCTCGCCGCGTGCGCCCCGGCGTTCATCTGCGACGCGCGGCCGCGTTTGGCCTCGACGATCCGGTCCACCCACGCGGCGGCGACTGCACGGGTGGCGTCGCTGCTGCTGCCATCGACCAGGATCACCTCATGCCCGGCACTGCGCAGGCTGGCCAGATCGTGCAGCAGCGCGCCGATATGCTCCTGCTCGTTCAGGGTCGGCACGATCACCGACAGGCGCAGGCTTTCGCGTGCCGTGGTCATGCTGTGTCGCGCAGCGCCCCGCCGCAGCTCGAGCCCTGACCGGCGGTGCAGCCGTAGCAGTGGTCGCCGATCGTGATGGCCCGGCCCTCGAAGCGCATGTGCGGCAGGTCGCGCAGGTGCGGACGTGCGGCGCGTCTGGTCTGCATGCCCAGACCGAGCATCTGGTTGAAGTCGCAGTCGTACAGGTAGCCCTGCCAATCCACCGATATCAACGAACGGCACATCACCGCCGCCAGGTTCGCGTCGCTGTGCGACTGCTTGAGCAGCTGCATATAGTCATCGAAGCGACCATGCGAGAGCAGGCTGCTGCCAAAACGCTGGATCGGCAGATTGGCCAGCGCGAGCAGGCGGGTGAAGCGGATCCCATAGCCGTCCGCGAGCATCCTGCGGTAGTCGGCCTCGAGGCCGGCCTGCGGCGGTGGCAACGAGGCGTCCTGTGGGTTGTAGACCAGGCTGAGTGTCAAGCTACCGCCGGGTTCGCCATAACCGAGCGCATTGAGTCGCTGCAGTGCCCGGATGCTGCGCTCGAACACGCCCTTGCCACGTTGGCGGTCGACGTTCTGCTCGAGGTAACAGGGCAGCGAGGCGACGATCTCGACCTGGTTGGTGGCGAGAAACCCGGCCAGGTCTTCATGGCCTGGCTCGTCGAGGATCGTCAGGTTGCAGCGATCTATGATCTGCAGCCCGAGCCGGCGGGCCTGTTCTACCAGGCGCCGGAAGCCGGGGTTGAGCTCCGGGGCACCACCGGTCAGGTCGAGCGTCTCGAAGCGCACCCGGCGCAGGGTGTCGATCACCAGGTCGAGGGTCTGTGCGGACATGTTCTCGGTGCGATTCGGACTGGCTGCCACGTGGCAATGCAGGCACTGTTGATTGCAGCGGTAACCCAGATTGACCTGCAACGTGGTCACCCGGTCGCGCTTGATCGGCGGGAAATCCGAGGGAAGCAGTCTGTCGAGGGTGTTGAGCATCTTCGGGCCCGTTGGTGTTTGTCCGGATCGTACCGCGTTCACGGGTCGGAAAGTCACTGTCGTGGGTCGGGAATCAGGCTGCCGGTGCCACAATCGGAATCGGGCCGGCGCCGGCCGGGCATCGGCCCCCGGGTCTTTGGCTACCCTTAAGGACAGGCGGGGCTGCAGCTTCGAAGCAAAGCGGCCCGGCATCGGGCTTGGGGGACAAATGGCAAAGGCAAAAGGCAATCGATTGATCCAGGTGCTGGGCAAGCTGCTGGCGGCCAATCCGCCCGAGGGCACGGCCCCGTTCGAGACGGAGCAGGTCGAGCGCCTGCTCAGCATCTACTACCGGCATATCTCGCCCGGCGATCTCGATGAGCAGGATCCGCACGACCTGCTCGGCGCCCTGGTCGCGCAGTGGCGGCTGATGCAGCGGCGCGGCCCGGACGAGGCCATCGTACGTGTCTACAACCCCGAGCAAGAGGAACACGGTTGGCGCAGCAACGACACCATTGTCGAGGTCGTGGCGCGGGATATGCCGTTTCTGGTCGACTCGATCTCTGCAGCACTCAACCAGCGCAACCTGACCATGCGCCTGACCATCCACCCGGTATTCGGCGTCACGCGTGACAGCAGCGGCAAACTGACCGCGGTGTTCGACGCCCATGCCGGCGGCGAGACGTCGACCGCCGAGGCGATCATCCAGATGCACATCGACCGCCAGCCGCAGGAGATGCTGGGCGAGTTACAGCAGCTGGTCAGCGGGGTGATCGCCGATGTCATCTTGGCAACCTCGGACTGGTTGAAGATGAAACGCCTGGCCGAGAAGCTGCAGACCGATCTGGGGTCACGCGGCAGCCAGGTCTCCGCCCCGGACGTGGCGGAAGGTCAGGCCTTCCTCAACTGGATGCTCAACGACCATTTCCTGTTCATCGCCACATGTGCCTTCGATCTGGTGGAGCGGGCAGGGGGGCATTCCCTGCAGTTCGCAGACGGCTCCGGGCTTGGTGTGCTGCGCGATGGTACTGCTGCACGAGAGCGGGCGGATCAATGGGTCTCCGGGCTCGATGCCGATGTCTCCGAGGCCGGCTACGACCTGGTGGTGACCAAGGCGAATGCGCGTTCCAGCGTGCACCGGCCGGCGTATATGGATTGCGTGGCGATAAAACGGCGCGACGATCAGGGCCGCGTGGTCGGACTGGACTGCCTGATCGGGCTGTTTTCATCCGGCGCCTACAATACCCCGCCACGCCAGATCCCGCTGCTGCGCAGAAAGGTCGAGGCGGTGTTCGCCGGTGCGCAGGTCTCGCCGAACAGTCATTCGGGGCGCGTGATCGCGAACATCCTCGACAACTTTCCGCGCGATGCGCTGTTCCAGATCAGTGCCGAAGACCTGCTGGAAACGACCCTGGGGGTGCTCAGCCTGCAGGAGCGCCAGCGCACCCGGCTGTTCCTGATCCGCGAGCCGTTCCGGCGCTTCTATACCTGCCTGGTCTACCTGCCGCGCGAGCGCTACAGCCGAGAGGTGAGGATCGCGATCCAGAAGATACTGCTGGAGGTGTTGGCCGGCACCGACGTGGTGTTCGAGACCCAGTTCTCGGAGTCCATTCTGGCCCGCATCCACTACGTCGTGAGGATTCAGCCGGGTGCCGAGCCAAGCTATGACATCGAGGATCTCGAGGCGCGCGTGGTCGAGGTCGCGACGACCTGGCAGGATGGTCTGCGCGCGGCGCTGTTTGCCCAGGTCGACGAGGCGCTGGCGGCGCATTATCTGTGCGACTATGCACAGGCCTTCCCGGGCGGCTACCGCGAGGACTTTCATCCGCGCATCGCGGTCAACGACATCCAGAGGATTGAACAGGCGCGCACAGATGGGCGGCTTGCGATGCATCTGTATCACCCGCTCGCAGAGAGCGCCGAGCAGATCCACGTCCGGATCTATTCGATGGGCCATGCGGTGCCGCTGTCACAGGTGATACCGATCCTCGAACACATGGGGTTGAGCGTATTCGGCGAGCACCCCTATCGTATCCGCCATCCCCTGGGCGACGTCTGGATCCATGACTTCGCGACCCGCCAGGCCGCCAGCGGCGAGCCGGTGGCGGAGTCGGTCAGGCAGCTGTTCGTCGACACCTTCCAGCGGGTATGGGATGGGGACATCGACGACGACGGCTTCAATGGACTGGTGCTGCGCGCCGGCCTGGCATGGAAAGAGGTTCTGCTGTTCCGGGCCTACAGCCGCTACCTGCATCAGATCAAGGCCCCGTATACCGAGGCCTACCTGGTGGCCGTGCTGAATCGCCACCCGGATGTCGTACAGGTCCTGCATCGGCTGTTCAGGCTGCGGTTCTGCGCGGATGAGAAATCCTCGACCAGCGATGCCGAGCGTCTATCGGCCCAGTTCGAGGGGTTGCTCGAGCAGGTGGTGAGCCTGGATGAAGACCGCATACTGCGCAGCTTCCTGAACCTGATCCAGTCGACGCTGCGCACCAACTTCTATTGCCTCGAGCTGGACGGCAGGCCGAAGTCCTACCTGTCGTTCAAGATCGATCCACGCGCGGTGACCGGCATGCCGCTGCCGATGCCGATGTTCGAGGTGTTTGTGTTCGCATCGCACATGGAGGGCGTGCATCTGCGCGGCGGCCGGGTCGCACGCGGCGGCCTGCGTTGGTCGGACCGCAGGGAAGACTATCGCACCGAGGTCCTCGGCCTGATGAAGGCGCAGATGGTCAAGAACGCGGTCATCGTCCCGGTTGGATCCAAGGGCGGCTTCGTGCTCAAGAACGGACAGGCCGGCGACAGTCGCGAACAAAGTACCGAGAAGGCGATTGCGGCCTATCGGACCCTGCTGCGCGGTATGCTGGATCTGACAGACAACCTGGTAGGCAACGTGGTCGTGCCTCCTCCCGGGGTGATCCGGCACGATGACGACGACCCCTACCTGGTCGTCGCCGCCGACAAGGGCACCGCGACCTTCTCCGACATCGCCAACCAGGTAGCCGGCGAGTACGGCTTTTGGCTCGGTGATGCATTTGCCTCGGGCGGTTCCGCCGGTTACGACCACAAGGTGATGGGGATTACCGCAAGGGGCGCCTGGGAGTCGGTCAGGCGCAACTTCCGCGAGCTCGGCCTGGATACCCAGTCGAGCGAGTTCAGCGTGATCGGGATCGGTGACATGTCGGGTGACGTGTTCGGCAACGGCATGCTGTTGTCGCCATATATCCGCCTGGTCGGTGCATTCAACCACCAGCACATCTTCCTCGATCCCAGTCCGGACGCAGCGGGATCGCTCGCAGAACGCGAACGCCTGTTCGCGCTGCCGCGCTCGACCTGGGCAGATTACGATCGCCGCCTGATCTCCCCCGGTGGCGGTGTGTATGCGCGCGAGGCGAAGTCGATCGCCGTCACGCCCGAGGTGCAGAAACTGCTGGGCGTGAAGGCGCAGCGCCTGACCCCCAGCGAGCTGATCAGGGCGATGCTCAGGGCGCCGGTGGACTTGCTGTGGAACGGCGGCATAGGGACCTACGTGAAGGCCTCTGCCGAGAGCCACGACCAGGCGCGTGACAAGGCCAACGATGCCGTGCGCATCGATGCCTCTGAGTTACGCTGCCGGGTCGTCGGCGAAGGCGGCAATCTCGGCTTCACTCAACTCGCCAGGATCGAGTTCGCGCTGCATGGGGGACAGATCTATACCGATGCAATCGATAACTCCGGCGGGGTCGACTGTTCCGACCACGAGGTGAATATCAAGATCCTGCTGAACAAGATCGTCGCCGACGGCGACCTGACCACCAAGCAGCGTAACCAGTTGCTGGTGCAGATGACGGACGATGTCGCGCGCCTCGTGCTGGCCAACAACTATGCGCAGACCCAGGCGATCAGCATCGTACATGCGGGTGGGGCGCAACGGCTTTACGAACAGGCACGCTTCATCGATCTGCTCGAGCAGAAGGGTGGCTTCAGCCGGCAACTCGAGGGCCTACCCGACAAAAAGGCCCTGAACGAGCGGCTTGCACTCGGCCAGGGCCTCACCAAGCCGGAGATCGCGGTGCTGCTTGCCTATAGCAAGATGAACTATTTCGAGGCCGTCTCGACCTCGGATATTGCCGACGACCCGTTCGTACTCGGACGCCTGGTTGGCTATTTTCCGCCGCTGCTGGGTGCACGCTACCCCGACGAGATCGCGAATCACCGGCTGCGTAGAGAGATCATTGCGACAACGATCGCGGGAAACATCGTCGACCGGATAGGTCCGGGGATCGGCTTTCGCGTGCGCGAGGAGGTTGGCTGCGACATCGCCAGCGTGGCGCGCGCCTACATCATCGCCAGCGAGATATTCGAGACCGACCAGCTGTGGCGGGCGGTGGAGGCGCTGGACAATCAGGTGGCGGCGTCGGTGCAGGTCGAGATGTTGTCGAGCATCGCCGAGTTTCTCGGGCAGACCCTGACCGGGGTGCTGCGCTCGTACAAGGGCTGCCTGGATATGGCGGTGCTGAAGGAGCGCTTTCATGACGGCGTGGCCGAGTTGCGCAACGCCATGCCCAAGCCACTGGCTGCGCAGGACAAGGCAGAGTACGAGCGGCGTGTGCGGCGCCTGGTCAGACTGGGGGTGGCGCGTGAGTTGGCGCAGTCGATATCGGCGCTGACCCCGATGGCCGCGGCGCTGGATATCGTCGATGTCGCGCGCACCACGCAGACGGGTATCGACGCCGCGGCCTGGGTCTATTCGGCGCTGAACCATACCCTGGAGCTGGAATGGATCCGACGCCAGGTCGAGGCGCTGAGCGTGCAGACGCACTGGCACCTGCTGGCGCGCACCAAGCTGCAGGCCGCACTCAACCGCCACCAGCGTGAACTGGCGGCTGCGGTGCTGCAATCGCGGCAGCGCGAGCGGAGTCCGCGCGGCATCCTCGAGCACTGGACGCACGAGAACCGCGTAATGCTGGACCGTCACGAACAGATTATCGCGGAGTTCAAGGCCGGCAACGTGTTCGATTTCGCGATCCTGTCACTGATCGTGGCGGGTGTCGGCGAACTGCTGCCGCCCGCGGGGAGCCTGGGCAGTGGCAGGGTGCAATAGCGTAGCGTATTGCACCGCATCCCAGGGTTGCCGGTGCATTACGGCTCGCGCCCAATGCACCCCACGCGGGTTCTGGTGCCGGCCGCCGATAGCGCCGCTGGATAGGCGACGGCAGCGTGACGGCAGGGTGCAATAAGCCCGGCGAATTGCACCGTGTTCGCTCTGAGCCGGTGCATTACGGCTCGCGCCCAATGCACCCTACGCTAGTCGACTTCCGGCTCCATGCGGATCGCCCCGCACGGGCACTCCGCCGCGCACAGTCCGCAACCCTTGCAATAGTCGTAATTGAACTCGAAACCCTTGCCGGGGCCGAGCTTGATCACCGCGTTGTCCGGGCAGACCCCGTAGCAGGTGTCGCATTCGAAGCAGTTGCCGCACGACATGCAGCGCCGCGCCTCGTACAGGGCCGTGGCCTCGTCCAGGCTGCCGACCACCTCGTCGAATGTGGACTGGCGACGGATGATGTCGAGCACCGGCCGAATCGTCTTGGGTGCGTCCGAGTAGTACCAGGTGTTCAGCCGGTCGAAGGTGGCCAGTTCATGCTTCGCGGCTTGTGCGGGGGTCGAGTCCCGCAGATACGCATCGATGGCGCGTGCGGCCTTCTTGCCGTGCCCTACCGCGACGGTCACGGTGCGCTCGCCGCCGACCATGTCGCCGCCGGCAAAGATTCCGCGTCTGCCGGTCATCTGTAGCGCATCGACCTGCACCACACCGCGCTCGATATTGAGTTCCGGCAGGCGGGCGAGCAGATCAAGATCGACATCCTGGCCCAGTGCCAGTACCACCGAGTCTGCCTGCATGGTCTCGAACTCGCCGGTTGGTTGCGGGTTGCCGCTCTCGTCCAGCTGCATTTTTTCGACCGTGATGGTCTCGTCGCCGGCTGCGGCGATGGTGCTGAGCCACTTGACCTTGACGCCTTCCTCCAGCGCCTCGTTCAACTCATGGCTGTGCGCGGGCATCTTTTCGCGGGTACGCCGATACACGACGATCGATTCCTCGGCACCCAGGCGGCGCGCCGTCCGTGCGACATCGATCGCGGTGTTGCCACCACCGTAGACCACCACGCGGCGCCCCAGCAGCGGCTTGTTCTCGCCCTCCATCTGGTGCAGGACGGCGACCGCATCGGTGATCCGGCGCGCATCGCCGGCCGGGATATAGGCGCGCTTGCCGATCTGCGAGCCGACGCCGAGGAAGCAGGCGTCGAATTTTTCCTGCTGCATCGTTGCCTCGATGTCGTCGACGCGTTGGCCGAGGCGCAGTTCCACGCCCATGTCGACGATGCGTTGTACGTCGCTGTCGAGCACGCTGCGTGGCAGGCGATACTGCGGGATACCAAAGCGCATCATGCCGCCAGCGGTCGACTCGGCCTCGAAAATCACCACGCCATGGCCCCTGCGTCGCAGGTGGTAGGCCGCCGACAAACCGGCCGGTCCAGAGCCCACCACCATGACGCGCCTGCCGCTGTCGGCGGCGATCGGGTCGAACTGCCAGCCCTGGCGGTTCGCCTCGTCGCCGAGGAAGCGTTCGACCGCGTTGATACCGACCGACTCGTCCAGCAGGCCGCGATTGCAGGCGCTTTCGCAGGGGTGATAGCAGACCCGGCCCATGATGGCGGCGAGCGGATTGTCGCGCACCAGCACGCGCCATGCGGCCTGGTAGTTGCCCTCCTCGGCGTGGAACAGCCATTGCTGGATGTTCTCGCCGGCCGGACAGGCCGAATTGCACGGCGGCAGACGGTCGACGTAGACCGGGCGTTCACTGCGCCAGGACCCGGTCAGGTTGGCCAGGCTGGAGCCGACATCGAGCGTTATCGCGTAGGGCCTGCGCATCACAGTTCTCCCTGGCCGTGCAGGCCGAAGCGGCGGATGTTGCGATCGGCAGCGGCCTGCAGGCGCGCAATCACATCGACCTGGAGTACCGGCTTGAACAGATGGGCAAAACGCCTCTGCAGCCGGAGGTATTCCTCCACCGGGACCTGCTTGCGGATGGTGCGCCGGTCCGTGATCTCTCCACGCTCCGCCTCGAACACCGGGAACAGGCCGGACTCGGTCGCCAGACGCGCCAGTTTCACCGTGTCGTGCGGCGCCGAACCCCAGCCGAGCGGGCACGGCACCAGGATATGGATGTAACGTGCGCCATGCATCGACATCGCCTTGGTCACCTTTGCCTCGAGGTCGCGGACATCGGCCACCGACGCGGTGGCGACGTAAGGGATCTCGTGCGCCATCGCGATGAGGGGCACGTTCTTGCCCTGGCCAAACACATTGCCGGGCTCGGGACCCACGGCCTGGGTGGTCGCCGTGCGCGCGGTCGGCGGGGTGGCCGAGGAGCGCTGCACGCCGGTGTTCATATAGGCCTCGTTGTCGTAGCAGATATACAGCACGTCGTCGTTGCGCTCGAACATCCCGGACAGGCAGCCGAAGCCGATATCCGTGGTGCCGCCGTCGCCGCCCTGTGCGACCACGCGCGTGTCGGTGCGGCCCTTGACTCGCAGCGCCGCCGCGACGCCGGTGGCGACCGCGGCGGCATTGCCGAACAGGGAATGAATCCAGGGCACCTGCCAGGATGTCTCCGGATAGGGTGTCGAGAACACCTCGAGACAGCCGGTGGCATTGGCGGCGATCAGCTGGTTGTTGGTCGCACGCATCGCCGCATCGATCGCATAGCGCGCACCCAGCGCCTCGCCGCAGCCCTGGCAGGCGCGATGCCCGGAGTTCAGCGCGTTGGTCCGCTCGAGTGTCGACTGGACGGAGCGCTCGGTCTCGCTGAGCAGGCGATTGCCGACCGTGAAGGTTCCTGTCTGGTAGAACTTGACGTGTGACGTTCTCACTGGTGCACCTCTTCAGCCGATGTGGTCGGCGACACTGCCGAGTTGGCGGAGAATATTCTCGGCGACCGGACCGGAACGGCGCTGGGTCTCGAGCCGCTCGATTTCGCGATGGATGACGTCATGCCGCAGGTCGAGAAAGGTCAGACGTTCCAGTACATCGCGGTGCGCCTTGAGGAGCGCCTCGCGCAATGAGGCCTGGGTAATCGCGCGCCCGCCGAGTCCGGCGACTACCGTGTAGACCGGCAGCCCGGCGCCGGCCAATGCCATGCGCACGTCCGTCGATACGATGCCACCGATCCCGACCGCAAGTGACTTCTCGATCACCACGACGCGCCTGGCCTGGCCGACCACCTCGCGCAGGCGCTTCGCCGGAAAAGGTCGGAACGAGGTGATGCTGACCGAGCCGATGGCAGTGCCCTCGTCACGCAGCTTGTCGACTACATCCTTGATGGTTCCGTTGACCGAGCCCAGGGCTATGACCAGCGTCTCGGCGTCGTCGCTGCGGTAGCTGCGCAGCAGTCCCCCGGTGCTGCGACCGAATTGCTGCTCGTATTCCTCGGCGAGCTCGGGGATAAGCCACAACGCCTGCATCTGCCGGTAGTGGGCGAGATAGCGCACCTCGGTGAATGCCTCTGGCCCGACCATCGCGCCTATCGTCACCGGCTCTGCCGGGTCGAGCAGCTGACGCGGTTCGAACGCCGGCACGAAGGCATCGACCTGCTCCTGCGTGGGGATGTCCACGCGTTCGTAGGCATGGGTCAGGATGAAGCCATCCACGCAGACCATGACCGGGACCGACAGCTCTTCAGCCAGGCGTGTTGCCTGGATGTGCAAATCGACGGCGTCTTGATTGGTCTCGGCATACAGCTGGATCCAGCCGGCATCGCGCATCGACATGCTGTCCTGCTGGTCGTTCCAGATGTTGATCGGCGCGCCGATTGCGCGGTTGCCGATGGTCATCACGATAGGCAGGCCCAGGCCAGAGGCGTTGTACACCGCCTCGGCCATGAACAGCAGGCCCTGACTGGCGGTTGCCGTGTAGGCCCGGGCACCGGTGGCACTCGCACCAATGGCTACCGACAGTGCAGCGAACTCGGATTCGACGTTGATGAATTCGCAGTTGTCCACCTCGCCTGCCTTTACCATCTGGCCGAGGTTTTCCACGATGTGCGTCTGTGGCGTGATCGGATACGCGCAGATCACCTCTGGCCGACACAGCGCCACGGCCTCGGCGACGGCACGCGAGCCTTCTATTTGCTTCAGCATTATGCAATTGCTCCCTGTGCCGCGGCATTGACCATCTCGAAGGCGGCGCGTGCCGCGGCGATGTTGCCGGCGGCTATCTTGCCTTTGAACTTCTCCTCGATGGCTGCCGCGACAGACTCGAATCTGATCATCCCGGTCAATGCCGCAAATCCACCCAGCAGCGCGGCGTTCGGCAACGGCCTGCCGACATGCTCGAGTGCCAGTTGCGAGGCCGGCACCCCCAGGACGCGAATATGCGGGTGCTCGGCGAAGTAGTCGTCGAGACCCAACTCGGACATGCTGCGGGTCGAATTGATCAGCACGTAGCCGTGGTCCGACACGCCCTCGAACAGGTTTACCTGGTGCAGCAGCGTGGTGTCCTGGATGATCAGCGCATCCGGGGCCATGACCGGTTCGCGCAAGCGGATCTCCTTGTCGTCGATCCGGCAGAAGGCCATGACCGGCGCACCCATCCGCTCAGAACCGAAACTGGGGAATGCCTGGGTATGTTTCCCCTCGAGGAACCCGGCGATAGACAGCATCTCGGCAGCGGTGACTACTCCCTGTCCGCCTCTGCCGTGTATCCGTACCTGGAACATGTGACTTCTCCCGGTGAGTGGCAGCGCTCGCACGCCTTGGACAGCGGCGCTAGCTTAATGGAAACGCGCCGTCATGCGCATCCCGCAGACGGCGTTGCGTACAGCATCGATCGTGACATTTTCATTGCGCTGCGGGCGGGCTGTTTCTTTCAGCCCGAACTGCGACCGCCGGGCGGTTTCACTGCCTCGATGGTCGCGGATACCACGAAGTCGGTGACGTTGTGCCCGGGCGCCCATTCCCTGATGAATTCCTTCGATTCGTCCTTCGCCTCGATTCTGATCCGTTCGAAGCCGGCAGCCTCGATCATCTGCTCCAGATCCCCGATCAGCGCGGCATTGCCCATGCAGCCGGCGATCAGTTCCGGCGAGTTGCGCATCGCCTCGGGGAGTTCTGCGGTGGCGACCACGTCGGATATCGCGAGTCGCCCGCCCGGCTTGAGCACGCGGTAGGCCTCGCGGAACACCTGCGCCTTGTCCGGCGACAGATTGATCACGCAGTTGGAGATGATTACGTCGGCGGTCTGGTCGGCGACCGGTAGGTGCTCGATCTCGCCGAGCCGGAATTCGACGTTTTCGAACATCCCCTTGAGCGCGTTGGCGCGCGCCTTTGACAACATATCCGGGGTCATGTCGACGCCGATCACACGGCCGCTACGACCGACCTCGCGCGCGGCGAGGAAACAGTCGAAGCCGCCGCCGGCCCCCAGGTCGACCACGACCTCGCCGGGGCTGAGCGCCGCGATCGCCTTCGGGTTGCCGCAGCCGAGACCCATGTCGGCACCGGACGGGGCCTGGTCGCGGTCGGCCGCGCTGTAGCCGAGGCGGGTCGAGATGATGGTGTTGATTGCAACGTCATCGCTGGTCCCGCAACAGCCGGCACCTATGCCGCAGCCGATACCGGCAGCATCGGCCCGCGCCACGTTGGCATAGGCCTCGCGCACGCCCTGGCGATGCCGGTCCTGCCTGTCACCCGCGTCAGCGGCGGTGGTCTCGGGTGCAGGGGACGAAAGAGGGCAGCAATCACTCATCGGTCAACTCCAGGTGGCTTTATCGGTTCATGGGACGTGGCATCGGCGGCCGGCCGACACTGCGTCGAGCCTGCTCAGGTCTCGAGTAGCCGTGGCATCAGTTCCACCAGGTTGCAGGGGCGGGTGCGGTAGTCGAGTTGATGCGCTATCAGTTTGCTCCAACCGTCCTTGCAGGCCCCGGACGAGCCGGGCAGACAGAATATGAAGGTGCCGTTGGCCACGCCGGCGATCGCACGCGACTGCAGGGTCGAGGTGCCGATCAGATCATAGGAGATGAAGCGGAACATCTCGCCGAAGCCGTCGATCACCTTGTCGAGCAGCGGCTTGACGGCCTCCGGGGTGCCGTCGCGCCCGGTGATGCCGGTGCCGCCGGTGGTGATCACAACCTGGACATCCGGATCGGCTATCCAGCGCGAGATGTTGGCGCGGATCTGGTAGATGTCATCGCGGACGATGCATTGCTCCTGGATCCGGTGGCCGGCCTCGTCGACCAGGCGCCGCAGTAGCGCACCCGACTTGTCGTCGGCCGCGGTGCGGGTGTCGGAGATGGTCATCAGGGCGAGGTTTAGGGGGATGAATTCGCGTTCCTGACTCATAAGTTTTCCGGTATTCCTGGGTTCGTTGTGTAGCGGTGACGCTGCTCAGGCCGCGTATTCCACGCCGCTCGACAGCCAGATGCGGCATGCGCCCTCGTCCGAGACCATGCACGGGCCGATCGGGTGACGCGGCGTACAGGCGCTGCCATACAGCCGGCACTGGTTTGGGTAGATCCTGCCGAGCACCACGCGCGCGCAATCGCAGCCGGGCGGCATCTGGCCGGCGCGGCGCCGCTGGTCGGCGCTGTAGTCCGGGAAGCGCACGCGGGCGTCGCTGTGCGCGTAATCGGGATGGATGAAGAAACCCGACGCGGGGATCTCACCGATGCCCCGCCAGTTGGCAGCGCCGACATTCATCGCCCGGGTCAGCTGCGCCTGCGCATCGGGATTTCCGCCCGGCCGCACGACACCCGCATAGCAGTTGTCGAGGAAGGTCCGGCCCTCGAGGTGCTGGCGCAGGACCGAATAGGTCGCGGCCAGCAGGCTCTCGGTGTTGAAGCCGGCGACGGCGGCGGGAATGCCATGCCCCTGCGGCACGAAGTCCCATTCCTCGGGTCCCATCACGGTCGCGACATGGCCGGGCGCGATCAGGCAGTCGAAGCCGGCGTCGTCCGATTTCAGCAGCATGGCCACCGCGGGCCAGGTCAGGCGCCCGGACAGCAGCACCGAGAGATTGTCGGGCACGCCCTCGACCAGCATCGCGGCGACCGGAGCGGTGGTGGTCTCGAAGCCGGCGGCAAAGAACACGACCTGGCGTTGCGGGTCCTGCGCGGCGATCTGCCTGGCCTCGGTGGGCGAGGCAATCGGGCGTACGTCGGCGCCGGCCGCGCGCGCTTCGGCCAGCGATCGGATCGCGCCTTTGGCCACGTTGACCGGGACGCGCAGCATGTCGCCAAAGGCGACCAGGGTGATGTCGTGGTGGATCGCCAGCTGGATGGCCTGGTAGATGTCCTCTTCCGGGCAGACGCATACCGGGCAGCCCGGGCCGGGGATGATCTCAATCTGCTCGGGCAGCGCGCTGCGCATGCCGGAAAGGGTCACCGAGCGCTCGTGCCCGCCGCACACGTTCATGATGCGCACCTTGTCCTGCAGCGGCAGGGTGCGGATGCGTTCCAGCCATTGCAGCGCCTCAGTCATGGCCGGGCCGGCCGTGCCCGTGATGCGCATGCTGGTGAGTGTGCTCGTGGGTGTGCAGTCGCTGGCCGTCCGGCTGGATTGCCGGACGCAGGGTCTGGCCGTGCGCGGCGCGGTCCTTGGCCGCGCTGTGTTCGGACCGCAGCCAGTCGAGCCACGCCTGCATGCCCTCACCGCTGCGCGCCGACAGGGTGTGCACCGGGGCCGTGCTGGCCAGCTCGCGCAGATGCCGCTGCGCCTTGTCGGGAGAGAAGTCGTCCAACACCGCGAGCAGGTCGGACTTGCTGATGAGCATCAGGTCCGCCGCGCGGAACATCACCGGGTACTTGGCCGGCTTGTCGTCGCCCTCGGTCACTGACAGCAGCGTCACATTGCGATGCTGGCCGAGGTCGAAGCTGGCCGGGCAGACCAGGTTGCCGACGTTCTCGATAAACAGGATATCGACCTGGTCCAGGTCGAGCGCGTGCAGCGCATCGTGCACCATGTGGGCGTCCAGGTGGCACGCGGTGCCAGTGGTGATCTGCACCGCGGCCACACCCTTGTCGCGGATCCGTTGCGCGTCGTTCTCGGTCTCCAGGTCGCCCTCGATCACCGCGATGCGCAGCTCCCCGGACAGCGCGCCGATGGTCTCCTCCAGCAGCCGGGTCTTGCCCGAACCGGGCGAGGACATCAGGTTCAGCGCGAGCACGCGGTGACTGTCGAAGTGCTCGCGGTTGTGCGCGGCGAGCCGATCGTTCTCGCTGAGCAGACCCTGCAGCACCGAGATCGCGTCGCGGCCCGATTCGGTCTGTGCGAGTCTGCCGTCACCCTCGATCAGGTGGCGGTTGGCGTCGGTCACATTGCATCCGCAGGTGTCACACATCGGCTCGCTCCTCAAGAATCCTCAGACTCAGACGTTGTCCCGCCGTTCGAGTTCCAGGCTGGCGAGCAGCAGCTCATCGCCGCTCAGCAGCTGGGTTCGATAGTCACCGCAGGCCCCACACACCAGCCGGTTGGTCGAGGCAGCGGATTCCTCGCCGCAGGTCAGGCATCTTACCCGGATCGGCTGCGGTTCGATCGCCAGTTCCGCATCCGCCGCGACCGACCCGGCGGCCGCGATCGGAAAGGCATCGCTGAGGAGTTGCGGCTCGACCCCGGACAGCGGGCCGATGCGTAACAGGATGCGCGTGACGCGCGCGGCATGCTCGCGCCGGGCGATCTGCTCGACCTGGGTCATCAGGCCCTGGCAGACGGCCAGTTCATGCACGCCCGGCGCGTTCCTTGTCGAGCATCTCATCGTAGATCTCCCAGGCGGTCGCGGCCTCTTCGGCGGAAACCTTCTGGATCGCGTAGCCGACGTGTACGATGACGAAGTCGCCCTGCTGCAGTGGTTCGTGCTGGAGCATGAACAGACTGACGTCACGCTCCACGCCCTTCGCCTCGCACATCGCGTTGAAGCCGTCGATCTGCTTGATTTGCATTGGAATGCCGAGACACATGATCTGCTACTTTAACCTCTCGAACTGCGTTCATTAGCGGACGGAGAAGGCGGCATGCACACCACGCTCATCCTCGGTATCGGCAACAATCTGCTCACTGACGAGGGTCTCGGCGTACACGTCGTACGCTACCTCGAGGAACACCACCCGGATACCGCCGGCGTGACCTTCCTGGACGGTGGCACGCTCAGTTTCACGCTCGCCGAACCGATCGCCGAACACGACAATCTCATTGTCGTGGATGCGGCGCGATTTGGCGAGCCGGCGGGCACCATCCGTTGCCTGGAGGGTGAACAGATGGACCGCTACCTGACCGGCAACCGGGCCAGCGTACACGAGGTCGGGCTGATGGACCTGTTCGACATCTCCCGCCTGTCCGGCACATTTCCGGTGCATCGTGCGCTGATAGGGGTTGAACCGGCATCGCTCGGCTGGGGTGACTTTCCGAGCGAGAAGGTGGCGCCGACCATTGCCCCGGTCGCCGCGATGGCGCTCCAGCTCGCGCTTCGCTGGCGACATTAATTATCGACCGATCTAACCCACGCTCTGTTGACCCAGGTCATACCGTGGGGGCGGCGTTGGTATAAATTTGACGGAAATCATCAGAAACCATCTTACTGGACGGGTATGAGCGGCTTGGAGTCGATCGGGGTGCGGGTCGAAAGCGGTGTGGGTGGCCCCCACCGCACGGACAATCTGCGACCGGTGTTGTTGCAGGTCGAACAGGCCCTGCAGGAACTGGTCGAGCAGGGCGCGGAGACCGTCATCGACCTGGCGGCGATGCCGTTCAGTACCCAGGATGAACAGGATCTGCGTGAGCTTCTCGGGCGTGGCGAGGTCAATGCGTCGATCGAGGCCTTCGGCCCGACGCTGATCGAGGAGACCGCGTACCCGGGCGTCTGGCTGGTCGAGCATCAGGACGCCGAAAACCGCCGCCTGACCCTGCACATCGAGGTCGCCCGCGTGCCCGGCATGCTGCTGACCCCCGCAGAGGACCTTGCCGAGAGTCTCGCTGTACTGCGGCGCAACAACCTGAATTCTTTCGACGCCCCAACAGAGGATGTCCCATGAGAGACGCAAAGACACTGGCCGAGCGGCTGCGCGAACGCGGCATCTCGCGCCGCGGCTTCATGAAGTTCTGCGCCGCAACCGCCTCGATGATGGCCCTGCCGCCGCTGATGATCCCGCGGATTGCGGCGGCGCTGGAACAGGCGCGCCGCCCGTCGGTGATCTGGCTGTCGTTCCAGGAGTGCACCGGCTGCACCGAGTCGCTGACCCGCAGCCATGCACCGACCGTCGAGGGGCTGATCTTCGACCATATCTCGCTCGACTATCACCACACGCTGCAGGCCGCCGCCGGCGACGCCGCCGAGCAGGCGCGCGAGGCCGCTATGAAGGAGAACTGGGGCAAGTACCTGCTGGTGGTGGATGGCTCGATCCCGCTCAAGGACGACGGTATCTACTCGACCATTGCCGGCCAGACCAACCTGGCCATGCTGAAGGCGGTCGCGGCCGGTGCCGCGGCGATCATCTCCGTCGGGACCTGCGCGGCCTTTGGCGGGCTGCCGATGGCCAATCCCAATCCCACCGGTGCGGCGCCCGTCTCGGCGATCATCAGCGACAAGCCGATCGTGAACGTATCCGGCTGTCCGCCGATCCCGATCGTGATCACCGGCGTGCTGGCGCATTTCTTGACCTTCGGCCGCCTGCCTGAACTGGATACGCTGGGTCGGCCGAAGGTGTTCTTCGGGAACTCGATCCACGATCGCTGCTACCGCCGGGCGTTCTACGAACGCGGCCAGTTCGCCGAGACCTTCGACGACGAGGGGGCGCGCAAGGGCTGGTGCCTGTTCAAGCTGGGCTGCAAGGGACCCATCACCTACAACGCCTGTGCGACGGCGAAATGGAATGACGGCACCAGCTTCCCGATCGAGGCCGGGCATGGCTGTATCGGCTGTTCCGAGCCGAGTTTCTGGGACAAGGGCGGCTTTTACCAGGCCCTGTCCAAGGGCACCTACGGCTCGGCCGAGGGCATAGCGCTGGCGGCCGGCGTCGGCGCGGCCGTCGGTGTGGCGGCCGCGTTGGGGGCACGGTCCCGGCAGGCCGAAGCCGACAGTAAGGAGGAGAAATGACCCTGCTCGATATCGCGCGCGGACCAGCGCTGGAATGGTCTCTGATCATCTTTGCCGCGGGCAGCCTGTGGCGTCTCGTCGGGGCCCTGCTGGTGCGCCGAATGACGGACCTGTCCGAGCCGCGCTCGCACAGCACCGTAGCCGGCGGCATGCGCACCGTGTTCACCCGTATGTGGCCGCGCAGGGAGTTCTACAAGCAGACCCTGTTCGGTACTGTCGCCGGTTATGCGATGCACATCGGCCTGGCCGTCGTGGTGTTCCTGTTTACGCCGCACATCCTGTTCATCGACAGCATGTTCGGCATCTCCTGGCCGGGCATCTCCAACAACCTGGTGATGTTTGCCGGCACGGTCACCGTCGCAGCGCTGGTGGCACTGCTGATCAGGCGGCTGACCACGCCGCTGTTGAAAATGATCAGCAGCGCCGACGACTACATCAGCTGGGTGATGACCCTGCTGCCGGTGCTGACCGGCATGCTGGCCTACGCGCACCTCGGTGGGCCCTACCAGACGGTGCTGGCGGTGCACATCCTGACGGTCGAGGCGATGCTGATCTGGTTCCCGTTCGGCAAGCTGTTTCACGCCGTGTTGTGGATTCCGTCGCGTGCCCAGATGGGCGCCGCTTTCCAGCGCAGGGGGGTCAAGGCATGAGCGTCGATATGGAAACGTTCAAGCAGTTTGCACAGATGCTGCCGCATCTGGGTGAAAATGCCCAGGTGACTCAGAGATCGGATGCAGAGCGCGTCGGGTCCGCCAAGGAGCAATTCCTCCGCAAGCTCGACAATCGCATGGCAATCGAGCTGGAGTCCTGCATCCACTGCGGTCACTGCGCCTCGGCCTGCCATTTTTACACGGGCACCGAAGATCCGAAATACGTGCCGATCCGCAAGCTCGACCTGCTCAAGCGCGTCTATCGGCGCGAGGTGTCGCCGCTGCGCTGGCTGCATCGCCTGTATACCGACGACATCACCGTCAAGGATCTGCAGGAGTGGCAGGAACTGGTGTACGACAGCTGCACCGAGTGCGGGCGGTGCTCGATGGTCTGCCCGATGGGGATCAACATTGCATCCATGGTCAATGTGATGCGCCAGGGAATGGCTCGGGCGGACCTGATGCCCAGAGAGCTGATGGGCATGGAGCAGGAGCAGGGTGAGCACGAGTCGCTTTTCGGCGTCGGCCCGGAGCAAATGCAGGGCGCCATCGCCAAACTGCAGGCTACCGGTATCGATATCCCCCTGAACAAGGACAGGGCGGATATCCTGGTCACGACCAGCGTGATCGATCTGATCCTGTTCACCGACGGTCTGATCGCAACGGCCAAGGTGATGAATCACCTGGGTGTGAACTGGACGCTGCGGTCGGACGGCTACGAGGCGGCCAACTTCGGTCTTCTGTCGGGTTGCGAACGTGTGCAGCGCAAGTCCTCGGCACGGCTGATCGCCGCGGCGAAGGCGTGTGGCGCGCGGACCGTGATCATCCCCGAATGCGGGCATGCCTACCCCTCGATGCGCTGGGAGGCGGCCAATGATCATAAACAACGGCTGGCGTTCGAGGTGCTGTCGATTTCCGAATTCCTCGGTCGCGAGCTCAAGTCTGGACGACTCAGACTCAACAAGCTCGGCAGGCAGCGCAAGGTCACCTTCCACGATCCATGCAAGATCGCGCGGCACTCGGGGGTCATCGACGAGCCACGCTGGGTGCTCGATGCATTGGGCGTGGATTTCCGCGAGGTGGATTCCGGCAAGGAACTCAACTGGTGCTGCGGTGGTGGTGCGGGCGTGTTTCTGATCAACAGTGCATCCGATCTGCGCCAGAAGGCGTTCCAGATCAAAATGGGACAGGTTGCAAAGACCGGTGCCGATTCGGTGGTCACGGCCTGTGGCAGCTGTCGTTTGAACTTCCTCAACGGCAAGATGCGCGCGGGTTGGGACAAGGAAGTCGAATCGCTGGTCGAGATGGTCGCCGAGGCGCTGCCAGGCAACTGAGCGTGGGGTAGGTAAGGATCTCCTGCGTGCTGCCGGGTGGTGTTGCGCAGGGTTAGCTAAAGGTAAACAAAATGACTGACAGAGTCGTCGTCGATCCGATCACTCGCATCGAGGGGCATTTGCGCATCGAGGCGCAGATGAATGGCAGGCAGATCGAGTCTGCCTATTCCTCGGGCACCATGGTTCGGGGCATCGAGCTCATCATGCGCGGTCGCGATCCGCGCGATGCCTGGGCCTTCGCCCAGCGCATCTGCGGCGTGTGTACGCTGGTGCATGGGATTGCGTCGGTACGCGCGGTCGAGGATGCGCTCGACTACGAGATCCCGGCCAACGCCCAGCTGATCCGCAACCTGATGATCGCGGCGCAGTATGTGCACGACCACGTGATGCATTTCTATCACCTGCATGCACTCGACTGGGTGGACGTGGTCTCGGCGTTGAGTGCTGACCCCAAGGCCACCGCCGAGCTGGCGCAGAGCCTGTCGCACTGGCCGAAGGCCTCGGTCGGCTATTTTGCCGACATGCAGAAGAAACTGAAGACCTTCGTCGAGGCCGGACAACTGGGTATCTTCGCCAAGGCCTACTGGGGGCACCCGGCGTACAAGCTGCCGCCCGAGGCCAACCTGATGGCCGTGTCGCACTATCTCGAGGCGTTGGAGTGGCAGCGCGACGTGGTCAAGCTGCACGCGGTTTTCGGCGGCAAGAATCCGCACCCGATGTTTCTGGTCGGCGGTACGCCGAACCCGATCGATCTGGAGTCGGATTCGGCCATCAATGCCGAGAAGCTGGCCCTGGTGCAATCGATCATCGACAAGATGCGTATCTTCGTCGACCAGGTCTACGTACCCGACACGATCGCGGTGGCGGGTTTCTACAAGGACTGGTTTCAGCGCGGCGAGGGTCTGGGCAACTTCCTGGTGTTGGGAGACTTTCCGTCGGCCGAGCCGGGGACCAACCTGCGTGACCCGATGAGCTGGTGGATTCCGCCGGGCGCGATCCTCAATCGCAATCTCTACGAGGTGCACGAGGTCGACACGCGTGCCGACGGCGAGATACAGGAGTTCGTCTCGCACAGCTGGTATGACTATGAAGGCGGCAAGGATCAGGGACTGCATCCCTGGCAGGGTGAGACCAAGCTCGATTACCAGGGCCGCGGTGGACCCGAGACCCCCTACAAGCAGCTCAACGTCGACGATGGCTATTCCTGGCTGAAGTCGCCACGCTGGCGCGGCAAGGCGATGGAGGTCGGGCCGCTGGCGCGTGTGCTGGTGCTGTATGCCAAGGGCGACGAGGCGACCCGGGAGCTGGTCGATTCGACGCTCAGCACGCTGGGTGCCGACAAGCGCGCGTTGTTCTCGACCCTGGGCCGCACTGCCGCGCGCACCCTCGAGACCAAGCTGATCGCGGACAAGATGCAGAGCTGGATGGATACCCTGATCGCGAATATCAAGGCCGGCAATACGCGCACCTTCAACGAGAAGCTGTGGGAGCCATCGAGCTGGCCCAAACAGGCCAAGGGCGTCGGTTTCATGGAGGCGCCACGTGGCGGTCTGGCGCATTACATCGTGATCAAGGACCAGAAGATCGACAACTACCAGGCCGTGGTGCCGTCGACCTGGAATGCCGGTCCTCGAGATGCGCAGAATCAGGCGGGAGCCTACGAGGCGGCGCTGCAGGACAACCACGAGCTGCACGATCCGATGCAGCCGGTCGAGATTCTGCGGACCATTCACAGCTTCGACCCCTGCATCGCGTGCGCGGTACACCTGACCGACGAAGACGGCGAGGAGATGCTACAGGTGAAGGTGAGGTAGGCACCGGCGATCTCCAATCTGCCGGTGCGAGATGATGGGCGCGAAGGTCCCGGCCTGGGCCGCGTGCCCGTAGGTGTTTCCGACCGGCCAACGCGGTGTGCCGCCGTGCGCACCGGGCCATCTCGGCGACGCGGCGGTAGGGCGCAATAGCGCAGCGTATTGCACCGCGTGTTGCGCCATCTGGTGCATGACGGCTTGCGCCTGATGGCAACCTGCGCGATCGGCAGGACCGCCCGCCGATACAGGTCTCCACAAACAATTGCCGGACAGAATAACGACGCGCTACACCAGATCAGGGTGCGCCTGGCGCGCCGGGACCATTGCGGAGAAGCACGTGCAGGACACCCATATCAGCCTGGCGCACGGCAACGGCGGACGCCTGATGCGCGAACTGATCGAACAGGTCTTCGCGCGCCACCTGGGCACTGACCAGCTCGATACGCGGGTAGACGCCGCCACGATAACGCTACCTCCCGGCAGGCAAATGATCACTACCGACGGCTTTACCGTGCAGCCGCTGGAGTTTCCGGGCGGCGATATCGGTAGCTTGGCGGTGCACGGGACCTGCAACGATCTCGCCGTGTCCGGCGCCACGCCGTGTTTTCTCACCCTCAATGCCTTCATCGAGGAGGGCCTGGAGATCGCGCTACTCGATCGATTGGTCGGGTCCGTCGCGCGTGCGGCGGCTGAGACCGGGGTGGCCGTGGTAGCCGGAGACACCAAGGTACTGCGGCGCGGCGAAGGCGGCGGGCTGTATCTCGCGACCACCGGCGTCGGTGTCGCCGATGCGGGACTGAGCCTGTCCATCGCCAACATCCGGGCCGGTGACAAGATCCTGGTCAGCGGCCCGGTCGGGGACCACGGGATCGCGGTCATGTTGGCCCGCGAGGAATTCGGCATGCGCGGCGAGCTGCTGTCTGATGCCGCGAGCGTAATACCCTTGACGCGGGCCGCGTGCGCGACACCCGGGTTGCGTTTCATGCGTGACCCGACCCGGGGCGGGCTGGCTACCGTGATGCACGAGCTGGTGCATGGAACCGGGCTGCAGGTGCGCCTGTGGCAGCCCGCGATCCCGGTTCGGGCGCAGGTCTCCTCGGTGTGCGAGATGCTTGGCTATGATCCACTGTACCTCGCCTGTGAAGGCAGGGTGGTCGCGGTGATCGGCAGCGAGTCATCGGACAGGCTGCTAAGCGCCTGGCGTGCGCTGCCGGGTGGCCAAGAAGCCGCGTGTGTCGGTGAACTGCTCGGCGGCCGCGAGCGTGTCGTGCTGGAGACAGAGCTGGGTGGCGAGCGCATCCTCGAGGAGCTGGAGGACGACCCGCTGCCGCGGATCTGCTGAATCGTGCGCGTTGTCGTTGCGACCCCGGCCTCGTGCCGGCGCTGTAAGTGCCACGAAAAAGGGCCCCGCAGGGCCCTTGAATGGGGTCTTGTCGTCAGACCGGGGTAGGCTCAGCCCCAGCTGTCGTTCTTGATGTTTTCGAACCAGCTCTCCGCGTACTGCACCCCGCGGGCACGCATCTCCGGCGGGCTGTCCATCGGGGTCAGACCACCCGAGCCCTCGACCTTTTCGAGCTTGCCGTCTTTCAGCGCGTAGACCATGGCGACCGAGATCGCATCATTCGGGCCGACGATCGAATAACAGGTGTTGACCAGCGACGGGTCGCCGGGCTCGCGGCCGTTGAGCATATCGACGACCGCTGCGGCACACACCTTGGCCTCCGAGTTCGCGGCATACGCGGACTTGGGCAGCGGCGCGGCCACCGAGGCGTCGCCGATCACGTGGACGCCCTTGTGAATGGTCGACTCGAAGCTGCGGCCGTCGATCGGGCACCAGCCCTTTTCATCGGTCAGACCGGCCTTGATCGCGATCGCGCCGGCCTGCTGCGCGGGGATGATATTGGCCACCGCCACCTTGTGCGCGGTATCGCCGGTGTAGATCGTGTTGGTCTTCGCGTCGACGCGCGTGACCTTGCCGCCCTTGTCTGCCCCGACCCACTCGACGATGCCTTTGTAGTACCGCTCGAACGCCTGGGTAAACAGGCCCTGCTTGGAGAACTTCTCCTTGGCATCCAGGATGATCACCTTGGACTTGGGCTTGTGCTCTTTCAGATACATGCCGATCTGGCAGGCGCGCTCGTACGGCCCGGGCGGACAGCGGAACGGGTTCGGCGGTGCAGCAATCGCGACCACGCCGCCATCTGGCATCGCCTCGAGCTGCTTGCGCAGGATCACGGTCTGCTCACCGGCCTTCCATGCGTGCGGCATGGTCTGCATCGCGGCCTCGTCATAGCCCTCGATATTGTCCTTGAACGAGACACCCGGAGCGACGATGCAGCGGTCATAGGCGAAGCTCTGGCCGCCCGCGGTCTTGACCGTCTTGCCGGCCGCATCGATGTCGGTGACGGTGTCGTGCACGACATTGACGCCGTGCCCTTTCAGACCGTCGTAGGTGACCGTGATGGATTCCATCTTGCGGTGGCCCGACAGGACCTCGTTGCTGAGGAAGCAGGTGTAGTACTGTTTATTCGGTTCGATGACCGTGACATCCACCGACGAGTCGGCCATGCGGATGTACTTGGCCGCGGTCGCGCCGGCGACACCGCCGCCGATGATCACGACCTTCTTGCTGGCCGCGCCGACGATTGCCGGGAAGCCCAGCGAACTGACCGCTACTGCGCCACCGGCGACCTGGAGAAACTTTCTACGTGTAAAATGTGCCATTGTTATCGTCCTCCCGGTTACTTCTGGCTGGCAAAGTAGTGCAGCACGTCGGTGAGTTCAGCATCGCTGAGGGCATCGACCTGCTTCTTCATCTTCTTGGGCATCTCGCGATGTCCGGACTTGAAGTCGGCCATCGAGTACTCCAGCCACGGCAGCCACTGACCGGCCAGAATTCCGGCGTCGTCGCTGGCCAGCGAACCGCCCTCGTCGTGGCACTTGGCACAGGCCTTGTCATACACCGCGGCACCGGCCTTGGCCTTGGCCGCATCGTGCGGCACGTTGGCCTTGTACACCGGCATCGCGGCGAAATACGCACCCATCGCATCGATCTGCGCGTCGCTGTAGCCCTTGGCGATGCGGTTCATGATGGTCGCCGGGCGTGCATCTTCGCCGTGGGTCGCGCCTTTTTCGAGCTTTTTGTAGCCCTTCATGCTGTCGACGAAGTAGCTTTCAGACATGCCGGCCAGGTTCGGGATGGCCGGGCCGACACTCTGGCCGTTGGTGCCGTGACAGCCGGCACAGGTGTCGGCCAGCATTTTGGCACTCGGTTCGGCCAGCACCTGTGCGGCGCAGGCCATGCAGACAGAGCCGATAAGCGCGGCAAGCGCGTTCTTTTTGCAGCCCATAGTTCCTCCTGATTTCTCTTTGGATGGGAAGGGTTCTTGTTTCCCGGTCCGCCAAACCGACGGGCCGGACTTTTTTTATGCAACGCAGGTTAATCTATCGGAGTGCGATAGGTCGAAATATGACGTAGATCAATTGGCGCTGGCCTTTTTCGTTCCACCGCCGGCCTGCTCATTTCCGAGCCTAGCATAATAGACGGCCAACTCGTTGATTTCGTCACGGGTCAACGCCTTGGCGATGATACGCATCCGGCTGTAGATATCGTTTGTGCGTTTCTCGCCTGCGTAGTCTTTCATGGTCTCGACGAAATATTTCACGTTCTGACCGGCAATCGCCGGCACGTCGATGATCGCGCCCTGGCCGCGTGCGCCATGGCAGGATGCACAAGGCTGTAGGAGCCGCTTCTTGTCACCGCGGAACACCAGACGGAGGGTTTCCTCGCTGACCTTGTCCTCTTCGTCCACCTCGACGGCGGCAGGGGGCTGCTGCGCATACCAGACCGCGAGCGCGGCCAGCTGCTCGTCGGACAGGCGTTCCACGGCCTCGTTCATGCGGCGGTTGTCGCGCTTGTCGTCCTTGTAGTCCTTCAGCTGTTTGAAGGTGTAGGCCGCGACCTGCCCGGCCAGTACCGGGTGCTTGTCACGGTCCGGCTCAGCGCCGCCCTCGCCGTGGCAGTCGGTGCAGGCGTTCACGTCCTCGGTCTCGACCCCCTCTATCTCCTGGCCGATCGCGGCATCCCCTTTTTTTACCAGGCTGTGCGTCTCCACGGTCCAGGCGACATTCGACGACGGTGCCGCCTGCGCCAGTCCGCATGCCAGAACGGCCGAGAAAAGTATCGCGAGTTTGTGTGTTTTCATATTACTCAGTACCCCCAAGGCATCGAGCCCGGTGCATCCAGGATCAGCAGTTGCACGATGGGTATGCCGTACGCGACCACCATCCAGACGGCGACGATGCCGTTCCACAGTGCAAAGCCGTTCATCGGCTTGGGCACGCTCATCGGCGGGTATACGGCCACTGCCCAATCGTCATCGCTGACGCTGTCGAGCTTTTTCGAGGCCTGCGACATCAGCAGGTTCAGGACGAACAGCAGCGCCGAGACAACCAGGATGGCGCCGCCGACGATCATCGCCAGTTCGTGCGGCCCCCATTGCTCGACCAGCGGTGAATCGTACGGAGTCGAGGAGATGCGCCGCGGCTGGCCGAGCAGGCCGAGGGCGTGCCACGGGAGGGTCAGGACCAGCATGCCGATGGTCCACAGCCACAGCTGAAACACCGCCATGCCACGCGAGGCGAGGCGCCTCCCGGTCAGTTTGGGCCACAGGTGATAGGCGGTTGCCAGGTACATGATGACCGTGGTGCCGGCGAAGATCAGATGAAAGTGCCCGGTCACCCACTGGGTGTTGTGCACCAGGGTATTCATCTGGTAGCTGGCGTTGATCATGCCGCCGAAACCGCCGGCGATCAGCATAAACAGGGCCATCATGCCGGCGACGACCATCGGCTCTTTCCAGTCCAGTGCCGCGATCCAGCCGAACAGGCCCTTGCCGCCGCGCAGGCGCCCGGCGCCCTCCATCGAGGCGAGCACGGTGAACCCGGTGAGCAGGGTCGGGATGGCCACGCCGAAAGTCCCGAGCATGTGCAGGAACTTGAAACCGGCTGACTGCTGCGGGTCCATGTACAGGTGGTGGAAGCCGATCGGCACGCTGATCACCAGCAACATGATGAACGCGACGCGGCCCATTTCGTCACTGAAAAGGCGTCCGCCGGCGACCTTCGGCAGGATGGTGTACATCGCGATATAGGCCGGGAACAGCCAGAAATACACGATCGCGTGCAGGGTCCAGGAAAACAGGGTGCGCGCGAGGCCCGGGTCGACGGTATCCATCAGGCCGAGCGACCAGGGGATCAGCTGGAACAGCATCTCGATGCCGACACCGGCGCTGGTCCACAGCCACATGATCGCATTCGCGGTGGTGCCGTACATCGCGAGCGGTACGACCTGGCCGGGGTTCTCGCGCTTCCAGATGATCACCGACATGATCATCTCGAGGCACCACACCCAGGAACCGACTACCAGCAGGGTCGCGCCGATGTAGAACGCCGGATGCGCCTTCAGCGGCGGGTAGAAGGTGTACAGGATCGAGGCCTGACCGGTCAGCAGCGGGACGGCTGCCATCACGGTGCCACCCAGCGCGACCAGGAAGGCCACCCAGGCCAGTCCAGGGCTCCACAGCGGACGCTTCAGCGTGGCGGTTGCGGTGTAGTAGCCAAAGCCCATGATGAAGAAGGTCGTGAGCACAAAGCCCATCAGCACGCCGTGGGTGGATACCGAGGCGAAATACAACTCGTGCGACTCGATCTCCGGGAACAGCCCGCTGCGCTCCATGACCTGGTAGAGGCCGAGAACGGCGGCGACGAAGAACGCGGCAAACGCGACCCAGAGGTTCGCGAAGGCCACCGATTTGGATTTGTTGTACATGGTTTTCCCAAACTCCTTTAGTGCCTGGCGCGATCAGCCCTTTGGAACGACTTTCAGCTTCGACCACATGTAGTCGTGGCCCAGGCCGCAATACTCGTTGCACAGGAATTGCGCCTCGCCCACGCGCCGGAAGGTCGTGTTGACCTCCGAGATGTAGCCGGGAACCACCATGGTGCTCATGTTGGAGAATGGGACATGCACCCCGTGCAGCACGTCCGGGCTGGTGATCCGGAAGTTCACCGGGGTGTCCACCGGGACCTCGACCATCTGCGGATAGAATGAATAGCGCGCGGCGACCATGCGGACCGTGATCGAACCGTCCGGGTTGGTGGTCGCCCCGAGGTTGTCCTCGGCGAACTCACCGGACAGGTGCAGTGTCTTGGGGTCGATGGCCTCGACGTTGCTTGGCGGGTGCATGTGCAGTGCGACCGCCGCGTAGGCCATCGACGCGATCATGACAACGGTCATGAACCCGATCACATACATCCATTTCTTCTCTAGCGGATCGACGTGCATCTGCAATCCTCCTGCTCAGGCGACCGGACCGTGCGACATGAACAGGCCGAAGAAGAAGTAAAGCCAGCCCAGCAGCATCGCGATGCCGACTACCAGGATCAGCGCCCAGGTGCCGCGCGGCGGCGCCTCGAGGATGCGTCTCTGTTCCTCTTCCGATAATTCCGTCATATTCAGTCTCTCCGAAATGTGGATGGCGCTGATCCGAGCAAAATCGCCCGGTAGGGCAGGTTGCCCTGTCTGGCGGCAAAGGGTACGGCTCTCTTGTCGCGAGTTCAGATTCAGCGGGTGGCGGACTGCGGGGTGCCATTCATGTTGTCAGTTTGCGGCCCCCGGCGTTCATCCGCGGTTGGAAGATAACCCCAAAGAAGGCCGTTTGGAAGCCCGGGGCATGTAAATAAGTGTTTGATTATGAATAAGATTAACCTAGATCAGGATGGTCGCCGGGTTGGAGCGCGGCGACCTGTCTGGACACGACGCGGACATGTCAAAAACGCGCAAAAAAACGCCAGCCGGGTGGCTGGCGTCTGGGGGAGCTGGGTCAGGCGCTGCAGTCTGAAACGACCTTCCAGCGGCGCGGTCCGGTGTCGTCCGCCCGGGCCCGCTGTCGAACCCAGGTGCGGGCTTCGTCAAGGTCGCGGAAACTCAGGTAGTCCCTGGTCGCTGGGTCTGTGACAAAGGCCCACCCCAGCAGACCGCGCCTTTCCACACGGAACGAGCCGGATTGCTCGTTGTGCACGATGCGGTACATGGCGATCCTCTCTAGAAAATAAGTAACCGCTAATATACCTATTAATTGGCGCGCGTCAAGTGTCATTCCTTGACTATGTCCCGCAATCTTGTTACGCGATGCCCGGATTCGGCGAAAGATGCCCGCAAAGCCGCTGAGTTGCGTCAGCGTTTCGGCGGCATCGGGATATGGCGTGCGCTCAGAAGTCCCGGATCGGCTTATTGCAGGGCCTGCATCAGTCCCTGCGCAGGCGCAGCGCATTGATCACCACCAGCAGCGAGCTCAGCGACATGCCGATCGCCGCGCCCCAGGGCGCGATCATGCCGATCGCCGCGGCGGGCACGGCCAGGAAATTGTAGCTGGCTGCCCAGATCAGGTTCTGCCGGATGATGCGCCGGGTCTTGGTCGCAAGCCGGCGCATATCGCCGATCACGCCCAGGTCGGCGCCGAGGATCAGCAGCCCGCTGTTGACCTGGGCGAGTTCGGTGGCGTGCGCGAATGACACGGACACATCGGCCGCGGCCAGCGTCGGGGCATCGTTGATGCCGTCACCGACCATCGCGACGCGTGCCCCTTCCGCCTGGCGGGCGCGAATCCAGCGCAGCTTGTCGGCAGGTCTGAGGTCGCCGAGGGTTTCGTCGAAACCGAGATTTCTGGCGAACCGTTCGGCGCTGGCCTGGTTGTCGCCGCTCAGCAGCGCGATCCGTCTGATACCCTGCCGGCGCAGTGACTGGATCAGGTCGGCGGCCCCGGGGCGCATCTCGTCGCGCAGCACGAACAGCGCGCCGCGGATCTGAGCAGTGCCGTCCACGCTGTCCCCGGTGCTGCATAGTGCGATCACCAGGCCGCCGTCGCGCGCGAGTCGTGCTGCGCGATCTGCAAGTCCACTTCCGGCCGCATGGCGCAGCGCGAACCCGGGCCTGCCGATACGCCAGCTGTGCATGCCAAGCTGTCCCTCGATCCCCTCGCCGACGTGATTTTTCAGCCCTGCAATCGCGGGCGGCGAAGCGGAGTGAGCGCGCCTGAGTGCTTTGCCGATCGGGTGTTCGGAATGCGCCTCCAGCGCGGCCGCGATGGCTCCGGCCTGCGCGGCGCCGATGTCGCCGAACGGTTCTACCCGCGCCAACTTCAACTCTGCGAGGGTCAGGGTGCCGGTCTTGTCGAACGCGAAGGTGTCGCACTGGGCGAGCGTCTCGATCGCGTCGCTGCGCACCGTCAACAGCCCGCGGTCTGCAAGGCGCCCAACCCCGATTGCCGCGGCCACCGGGGTCGCCAGCGCAAGCGCGCAGGGGCAGGTCACGATCAGCACCGCGACCGTGTTGGGCAGCGCGGCGGCGGGGTCGATCCACAGCCAGGCGAGGGTGGTGATCAGCGCGATGGCCAGCACGCCGGCGACGAACCAGGAAGCGGCATGCTGGGCCAGAACCGCATATCGCGGGGCATCGCGCATCCCGCGCGCCAGCAGGCGGTGGATCTCTGCGACCGTGGAGTCGGCGCTGTCCTTCTCGACCTCGATGACCACCGCCTGGTCGACATTGCAGCTGCCGCCGATCACCGCGTCGCCGGGTTGCCGCGACACCGGCAGTGGCTCCCCGGTCAGCAGCGACTCGTCGAAGCTGCTGTGTCCCTGGATCAGCCGGCCGTCGCTCGGGACTATCTCGCCCGGGCGGACGCGCACCCGGTCCCCGGGGGTCAATTCGGTTATCAGCACCTCGTGCTCGCCGGCGTCGTCCAGACGCAGTGCCACGCGTGGCAGGATCTTGCCAACCCGGTCGAGTGCATCGGCGGCGCGTACCCGGCCGCGCAGCTCGATGCGGCGCGCCAGCAGCACCAGGAATATGAACATCGCGATCGAGTCGTAGTAGACCTCGCCGAACTGCGTCCAGGTCGAATACAGGCTGCCGAGGTAGGCCACCCCGAGGCCGAGTACGATCGGCACGTCCATGCCGAGGCGGCGGTTGCGCAGGTCCCGCCAGGCCCCGGTGAAGAACTCCTGGCCCGGGTAGGCGAGCAGTGCAGTGGTTGCGAACAGGCTGGTCCAGCGGCCGATCCGGATCCACAGTGCCAACTCGCCGGTCTCGTCGCTGAGACCCATCACATAGACCGCTATCGCGAAGTTCATGACCACCATCCCGATCACGCCGGCAAAGATCAGTCGCTCGGTGCTGCGCTTCTGCTGCAGTGCATTGAGCTCCTCGCGGCGCGTCGGGTCGTAGGGGTGGGCGACATAGCCGATGTTGAGGATGCCCTCGAGGATCTCGCTCAATTTGATTCGCGACGGGTCCCAGCGTACCCGCGCGTGGTGGCTGGCGTAGTCGAGGTCGACATCCAGGACGCCGTCCAGGCCGCGCAGCACGCGCTCGTTCAGCCACAGGCAGGCGGCGCAGCGGATGTTCTCGAGCAGCAGCGAGGCCTCGCGGGCGTCCGCCCGGTCGCGGACGAAGGACTTCTGCACGTGCGGGTGATCGTAGAAGGCCAGCCTGCGGACGATTTCCGGAACGACATCGGCCGTGATGGCTTTTTCCCGGCGGTGCGCGTAGTACTCCTGCAGACCGGCGTCGACGATGCTGCGCGCAACGGCGAGGCAGCCGTGGCAACAGAAGGCGCGCTGTCTGCCCAGCACCTGGGTCGTTTCCCCGAACCCCTTGTCGAGCGGCAGCCCGCAGTGGAAACAGGTTTCGCCGGCGGGCAATGCCGCGGCGTTTGAATCCGCCCCGATGTCACCTGACTTGTTATCGAGCTGATCGAGGGGGCGGGATTGAGTCAAGGTGTGCGGGAGCCTGTTTGTGGTATAAGCGTGCGGGAACCATTTTAGGCCAAAGTCGCATCGGATTTGCCGATTCGGGGCCTCACCGGGCCCGCTAGGCTTCCTGATCCGGTTCGGGTGGCCTTGGGGTGGTTCCCGGCCCAGTTACGCGGGCGGCAGGCAGCGACAACAGCTGCGGGCCAGTGTTGTGCCGGCAATAGGCCGGCGGGGGGTGTGTCGCGGCCAATCGACCCGACCCAGCAGAAGCCAGACAATCGGAGGACGCAGATGAAAGCTAAATTGAACGCCCTTGTGGCGTGCCTGTTGATGGGATTTGCACTGGCGCA
>JAJDNF010000043.1 GCA_022340805.1 Chromatiaceae bacterium | reverse complement strand
GGCCTGAATTGTAGCGGATGCGCGAGTGATGCCGCGAATGCTCAATGGGCGTGGAGGCTGGGTCTGCTTTCTTTGGTGCAATTTGCTTTGCTCATTGCACCCTACCCTTCGGGTGGACCTGGTGGTTACACAACGTCCTGTAGGGTGCGATGAGCGCAGCGTATCGCACCGAATGCGATGCACCCCAAGGAATTTGCTGCGCGGCTGCTCAGGACTTTCGCCTGGCGCGCGGATGGGCCTGGTCGTAGACCTGCGCAAGGTGCTGAAAATCCAGGTGGGTGTAGACCTGGGTGGTGCTGATGTCGGCATGGCCGAGGAGCTCCTGGACCGCGCGCAGGTCGCCGGAGGACTCGAGCAGATGGCTGGCGAACGAGTGGCGCAGCATGTGCGGGTGGACATGGTTCGGCATGCCCTGCTCGATCGCGCGCTGGCGCAGGCGCGCCTCGACCGAGCGTGCGCTGAGCCGCGTGCCGCGCCGGCTGACGAACAATGCGGTCTCGGCGCGGGCGGCGAGCTGTGGGCGAACCGCGAGCCAGTCGGCGACCGCCTGGCGTGCGAAACGGCCGATCGGTACCCGCCGCGTCTTGCTGCCCTTGCCGGTGATCTGCAACAGGCCGTCGCCGCTGTGCATGTCGGCGACCTCGAGTGCGGTGAGCTCTGCCAGGCGCAGGCCGGACGAATAGAACAGCTCCATGATCGCGCGGTCGCGCCGGTCCAGCACGGCATCGCCGGGCAGCTGCATCAGGCGCGCCAGCTGGTCGGCGTCGAGGGTGTGTGGCAGGCGGCGCCTGACCTTGGGTGCACGCACCCCGTCAGCCGGGTTGACCTGGACCTGGCGCTCACGCAGCAGGTAACGGTACCAGGCGCGGATCGCCGACAGGTGACGCTGCAGGCTCTTCGGCGCGAGTCCCTGGCGATGGCGTGCGGCCGCATAGCCACGCACCTGCTGGCTGTCGACCTGGGTCCAGTCGACAACGTCGTGCCCGCGCAGCCAGGCGAGGAACTCCTCGAGGTCGCTGCGGTAGCTGGCCAGGGTGCGTGGCGACAGGCGGCGTTCGTAGTGCAGATGATCGAGAAAGGCGGCCAGTGCGGGGTCGCTTGGCGCGGGCGTTGCGTGCCGTGTCATCGCGTCGCGGTCAGACCCCGGGACCGGCGGCGGTCTGCAGCTTGGCGCTTACCACCTCGGCCAGACGCTGCAGGAAGTCCACGCTCTTGCCCTCGTGGAAGCGGTCGGGGTCGCGGCTGCCGATCGCCAGTACCCCGGCCAGCGGTGGCGCGGTAAGCGGGATCAGTGCGGCCGAGCCGGTCTCGCCCGCCTGCGGGCCAAACAGGTATTCCAGCTTGGCCTTGTCGAGCTGCCCGCAATTCGGCCGTGCGCGCTGCAGGAAGTCGCGAAACAGCGCCGGGCCCGGCTCATGCGCGTGCGCCTCGAGCTGGTCGGAGGCGAACAGCTTCATCTCCACCGCATCCGCCTTGAACTGCTCGCGCAGTTCGTCCTGCAGGGTGTTCAGCACCTCGTCGAAGGAGTGCGTCTCGATCAGCGCCAGAGTCAGGCGATGCAGGCGCTTGGCCAGCGTGTCGTTCTCGCGCGCCACGCCGACCAGGTCTTCGAGCTGACGGCGGTACAGGGTAGCCTGATCGCGCAGCGTGCGTACCTGCCGCTCGATCAGCGATATCGCATCGCCGGTCGGATGCGGCAGATCGATGGCGGCCAGCGCCTCCGGGTGACGGTTGAAGAAATCCGGATGGGCGCTGAGATACCCGGCGATCTGCTCCTCGCGATCGTCGACCGTCTGCTCGACTTCGTCGTGTTGCAGGCTCATCTGTCGGCACCCCCCTGTTCTCGTGTGAGCGCGGCCGGCTGTGGCGCTGCTCTCTTATCGTGACGTCAGTTCGTCGAGATCGATCCTGCCGTCGAAAACCGCTACTGCCGGACCGGTCATCCAGACCGGCTCACCAGGTCCGACCCAGCTTATCACAAGCCTCCCGCCGGGGAGCCGCACCTCGGTGCGCTGATCGAGCAGGCCGCGCATCTGGCCATGGACCACTGCGGCACAGGCGCCGGTGCCACAGGCCAGGGTCTCGCCAGCGCCGCGCTCGAACACGCGCAGATCAATGCTGTGGCGGTCGCGCACCGCCATGAAGCCGACATTGGCGCGGCGCGGAAAAAGCACATGCCTTTCGATCAGTGCACCAAGACGCTCGACCGGGGCGCGCGCCACGTCGTCGACCAACAGTACCGCGTGCGGGTTGCCCATCGACACGGCGCCGATGTCGACCGTCTCGCCGTCGATCTCGAGCGGGTAGGTGACGGCCTGGCGGGGCGCATCGAAGGGTATCTCGGCCGGCGCCAGGTGCGGTGGCCCCATGTTGACCCGGACCATGTCGTGGTCTTCGAGGTACAGGTGGATATTGCCGGCCGCGGTGCCGACCGCGATCTCGCGATGACGCGTCATGCCCTTCTCATGCACGAATCGCGCGAAGCAACGTGCGCCGTTGCCGCATTGCTCGACCTCGCCGCCGTCGGCGTTGAAGATGCGGTAATAGAACTCGGTGTCAGGGTGGCGCGGCGACTCGACCAGCAGGATCTGGTCGCAGCCGATACCGAAGCGCCGGTCGGCGATCGCGCGCAGCTGCGTCTCGTCGAGCACAATGCGCTGATTTACCGCGTCGAACACGACGAAGTCGTTGCCCAGGCCGTGCATCTTGGTGAATTCGATGCTCATGCGTGCAGGATAGCAGTCCGCGAGCGTGCGGCGCAGCGGCCGGTCTTGATCCCGGTCAGCCCAGTCGGCCGCTCACCGCAAGGTGCCGGTCGCTGACCATGCCGACGTGCAGGGTGTCGAGTCCTGCGGCGGCGAGCTGCTGCTCGACCTCGTCGACCGTGTAGGCGGCAAACAGCGAGTTGCGAAAGTCCCGGCGCAGCACCTCGGGCTCATCGATCGCGTAGGTCTCGACCAGTGCGTCGACGGCCAGCTCGGACGCGGGACGCGCCAGATCCATGACCAGCACTAGCGCCCCGGGGGCCGCACAGCGCGCCACCGTCTGCCACATGACCCCAGGGTCTGCCAGGTGGTGCAGCAGGCTGTTGGACGCGACCACCGCGTAGCCGTGCGCGGGCAGGTGCGGGCAGGGCAGGTATTCGCACAGCAGCTGCACGCGCGGCGCGAGCCCTGGTTCGGCATCGATGTTGTGCCGCGCCAGCTCGAGCATCGCGGGTGCACCGTCGACCGCATCGATGCGCAGCCCGAGATGGCGGCGCGCGAGCACCCGCGGAATGTCGGCCGGCCCGCAGCCGAGGTCGAGCAGGCGGCCATCCAGCGCGCCGCGGCCCTGGTCCTCCAGCAGCTCGACGAACAACCGGTTGGCTTCGCTGAAGTCGGCACGTGCATAGGCCAGCGCCTGCTCGGCGTCGTCCATCAGTTCGTCGGGTTCCGGGATCCGCTGCATCGGGTTCACCATTCAGGCCGGGAGCAGCGACTCGCTGGCGAACAGCTCCGCCAGTGTCTCGCGGCGCCGCACCAGGTGTACCTGGTCGCCGTCGACCATCAACTCGGCGGCACGCGGCCGGGTGTTGTAATTCGAGGCCATGCTGAAACCGTAGGCGCCCGAGGACCGCACCGCGAGCAGACTGCCCTCGGCCAGCGTCAGCTCGCGCTGCTTGCCGAGAAAATCGCCGGTCTCGCAGATCGGCCCGACCAGGTCGTACACGCCGGGCGTACCGGCGGCATGCTGTTCGACCGGCACGATCGCCTGCCAGGCCTGGTACAACGCCGGCCGGATCAGGTCGTTCATGGCCGCGTCGATGACCGCGAAGTCCTTGGCCTCGCTGTGCTTGAGGTACTCGACCCGGGTCAGCAGCACGCCGGCGTTGGCGGCGATCGCGCGGCCCGGCTCGATGAAGACCTCGTACGGTGCATCGCCCAGGCGTCGCAGCAGTGACGCGGCATAGGCCGCCGGTTCGGGCGGGTTCTCGTCACGGTAGCGCACGCCGAGGCCGCCGCCCAGGTCGAGATGGTCGATCCGGATGCCGTCGGCGGCGAGGCGCCCGACCAGGGCCAGGACGCGGTCCAGCGCATCCAGAAACGGGTCCAGCTGGGTCAACTGTGAACCGATGTGGCAGTCGACGCCTGACACGCGGATGTGCGCCAGTTCGCGGGCATGCCGGTAAAGTGCCGCGGCCTGGTCGATCGCTATGCCGAACTTGTTGTCGCGCAGCCCGGTCGAGATGTAGGGATGGGTCTTGGCGTCGACGTCCGGGTTGACGCGCACAGCGACCGGCGCGGTTCTGCCCATCGCGCCGGCCACCTCGTCGAGGCGCTCCAGTTCGGCAGCGGACTCGACGTTGAAGCAGCGTATGCCGACCTCGAGCGCGCGACGCATCTCGTGCGCCTGCTTGCCGACCCCGGAGAACACCACCCTGGCCGGATCGCCACCGGCCGCCAGGACACGCTCGAGTTCACCGACCGAGACGATGTCGAAGCCCGAGCCGAGGCGGGCGAGGACGTTGAGCACGGCCAGGTTCGAATTAGCCTTCACGGCGAAGCACACCAGGTGCGGCCGACCGCCGAAGGCATCGTCGAAGGCGCGCCAGTGGCGCTCCAGCGTGGCGCGCGAATACACATAGCTGGGTGTACCGTAGCGTGCGGCGATCTCGCGCAGCGGCACGTCTTCGGCGTACAGCTCACCGTCGCGGTACTGAAAGTGATCCATGCCGCTATTCCGCCTGCTCGATGACCGTCTCGTGCTGCGGAGCGGAGTCTTTCTCGGGCAGGTACAGTCGGCCCTTCTGGCCGCAGCCAAGGGTCAGCAGCAGCGCTAGCGCGCTGCACACGGCGATCAGGCGTTGGATCATGCGAGGCTCCGGACAACGAGCGGGGCAGTATAAACCGAGCCTGCCGCGCCGGCTAACGTGCCGG
>JAJDNF010000035.1 GCA_022340805.1 Chromatiaceae bacterium | reverse complement strand
AAATGGCGGCATCGGCACAGCTTACCAAAGCAACGGCTTCGAACGCGGACTATATAGTTGGGAGGCCGGTTTTGGCCGGGAGCATCAATTCGCTTGCCTCGGCATTTATACGATCCTGGCACTGGATCTCGGTCTGGCGGGAATGACTCGTGTTGGCCGGTTGCGGCGGTAGCTACGGCACCCGTGAGCGTCCGCTATGGGGATGCGCGACGCACAACAGCAGCGTCCGCGAAGGTGGTCTCGGAAACAGGATTACTTTCCCAACTAAGTCGTTGATTATCAATGGCCTGCGGACGCAGGTCCCGTTACGATAACCGCAGCCAACGCCAAGGCACACGATCCTGATACAAACGGCTTACCAGTCGTCTGAGCCGATATGCGCTTTGCCTGCAGGCATTGCTGCACCACCGCCGACTGCTGCGCTTGGCAGTGAATCGCTTTTTGCACAGGCGGCAACGGGTGCGCTTACTCATTTTGCCTCGCTAGTTCCAACGAAAAATCGCCGCATCAGCTGCCGCTGCGCAAACCGGCGTGGATGCGGCCAGACGGGACCCGCATTCGCACGTTGCTCAACCCAAACCGACCCAGGTCGATACAGCATTTGGCTCCGGTCGCTCCGCTTCGTCGCTTCGGATTGTGTTGTCCATGGCGAAGCTGGAGCCGCTGGGGCTAACTCGCATTACGCCACCCATGTTCGCTTCGGATCGCTGGTATACACACACCCGATAGAACTGACAGAAACTCTCTTTTTCTATCACTTCTATTAGGGGGTATGTGTTGGGGTTCAGTAGTTATCACGGATTGGCTCATCAAACCAGCGCTTGCCGCTTCTCTGGTACATGCCACGACTCACACGTTGGACAAGCCCCGAGCGCACCAGTCGAGTCAACTGGTTGTCCACCACGGTTCGGTCCAACTTGCAGCCCTTGATGATGTCCCCGATTTCCATCGGAATAGTGCTCGCGACTGCATCGAAAACAGCGCGCCGGGTGTCGCTCATTGTTGCCGCCGCGATGTCCTCAAGATCCAGCATCTGTAGGGTGTACATGCCGCGCTCGTTCATCATCAGCGGGATCGCGGCGCTTTCTACATCGCGGCCGGTTATATGCAGCACACGGGCGCCGGGGCTATCGGCAATAGCCGCCAGACTGTCATAGCTGCCGCTGAGGCCGGTTGTGCCGCTCACCATGTCGAAAGGATCGTCGGCCTGCATCTTGCGGCTGTGGTGTACGACTAGAATGGTCAGCTCCGGGAAATCGTGGCTCAGTTTGGTCAGCGCATGGCCAACCTCAGCCTGCTGGTCGTAAAGGCTTTTGCGCCGGTCCTCGGCTGCGCTCACCTTCTTGAGCATGTCAACGACGATTAGGCCGGTGTCTTCATACGCGACCAGCCAGTCGCGCAAGTCCTGAATCAGGCCGGTGTCGATGCGCTTGGAGGTGGTCGCCAGGTGCAGGCCATCGGCGAACTCCGGTGGCGATATCCCCAACGCATCCGCACAGCCTCTCACGCGCCGTTTAAGCCGCCGTAGGCTGTCTTCCAAGGCGAGATACAGGACGCGCTTACCGCTGGTCGCCTTGCCGAAGACAGGCCGTTTGGCGGCAATGCTGATTGCCATCATTAGCGTGAGAAAACTCTTTCCCTTCTTCGGCCTGCCGAATAGCAGCATGGTTCCGGCCGGCAAGATGCCGTCGATGTTCCAATGCAGCTCGGCAAACTCCATGTTCAGCAGATCGCGTGCGCTTCTGACGTTGCCGGCCAGGCCTTCATCGCGCCGGATCGGTGTCACGTTGTCGGGTGGCTCGCTCATCGCACCAACCACAGCCACCGCGTTTGCGCATCGTGCGCCTGCGCTGCCTTGTTGTAGGCGTAACAGGAGATGCAAAGCCGTTTCCAGCGCTCAGCGACGCCGCGCTTGAATCGCGAACCGCAAACGAGGCACTCGGCCACCCTGAACATTTCGGGCCGTTCCAACTTCACGCTGCGTAGATCCGCGCACGCGCCGCCGAATCGATGCAACGCTTGCTGTGCAGCCTTGGCGGGTGTCACCGTCGGCGGTGGCTTTCTGGCGCGCTCCTTGTTCGCCTTGCTGATGTTGGCAGTGTTGATTGTCCGGCCGTTGGCGGTTTTGCGGACTGCCGGTGACGGGTGCTTGTTAATTTGACTGGAAACGTTTCCAGTCAAATTCTTAATCTGCTCTAGTCCCTCCTCGAATTGTTCGCGAACTTTTGCGACAAAGGGATGTGAAACCTGACACTGCGTGGCTATCTCGCGATCGGACCACGCCGACCACTCGGCATCGTTCAGCATCGTGGTCACGGCGCGCCGCTTGTCAGCGTTGCTGCGCGGAAGACCATGCTGGTCGTTGGCACCCACCGCAAACAGCACAGCATCGCGCTGGCTGCCGAGCCGGATCTCAGCTGGGACTTGATCGATACCAAGCTGATCGGCTACCTCGACACGGTGAAACCCATCGGCCAGCCAGTGTTTCCCGTTGGGGTCGCGGAACACGACGATCGGAGGGAACGGCCAACCACCAGCAGCGGCTTCGGCGTAGCGATCGACCGTCTCCTGATCGGTGTGATTCACGCGCTGCTGAATCGAATCATCTGCCTGCAACAGCTCAATGGCGATATTGGCGAGATTGCTTTCAAACATGTTCGGATCTCCTGACCCGACCTATGCGTGATCACGACTGCAGTGCTATGCTTCAAGTCGCCAAACCTGTGCGATAGATTCCGCAGACCCTGACCACTTCGGTCGGGGTTTTTGGTTTATCGGGTCATGTCGCGCGCGAGGCGGTCGGCGAGGAACTGCCAGAACGGCGCCATGCTGCGTATGGTTGTGCCTGCTGGGGCCAGCTGCCACAGGGGGTTGTCGGCCGGAAGCGGCGCGCCGGTCAGCATGGCGGCGCGCAAGGCGTCGTCGCCGAGATTGGCGGCCAGCCAGGCTTCGAGCCACTGTTCGCCGTGGTACTCGATGCACACCTCGGCCAGTTCGTTGAATCGTTCTTTGGCGGTAGACGTCATGCTGCACCTCGCTGGCGCTCTTGCATGATCTCGACGGCAACGCGACCGATGTTTGGGCCAACCAGTGTGCCGCCAGGGCCGCGCCGCACGATCAGTTCGCCGGACTCAATCAGTTGCCTGCGGTGCGACCTGACGAACCACTCGAAGGCAGAGAAGCTAGGGAATAATGGACCGCCATGTTCGGCAACCCAATCGCGGGCCTTCTTGAAGTCAGCTGCGGTGTAGTTTGATTGCATTGATAGTCTCCGAAAGTAACGCCGCCACGGCGTAAATCGGAGATTAAAGGGGGCGAATCGGTGAGTCAGACACACTCGCCGAGGAAAGTGTGTTTAAAGGATTTTGCGGCCTCGCCGGCGCGGCATCGGTAGCTTGGCATTAAGCGCCCTATGCACCGCGTTTTCGGGGTTGCCCTTGGGGATGACCTTCAACCCCGGATTGCGCCGGTAGATTTCTTCGACGATGCGACGAGGGAGGCCCGCATCGCTGGCCACCGCGTCGAACGCATCTTCGACATTGAAGGTGCCGCCTTCACAGCGATAAGCGATCAGTTTCCCGCACACTAGCGCCTCGTTTTCACGGATTTGCGCCTCTCGTTGGCGTTTTTTCTGCGCGTTCCTTTTCGCACTCGCCGATGGCAGGCCGAACAGCGTGTTGAAGTCCGGACAGTCGCCGCGCGCTATCGCCTCCCCGCCAGCCAGAATCGCATCCGCAGCCCACTCGGGAATGACCGCCTGATACTGCGCGCACAGCGTTAAGGCCGGGAACAGCGCCGAGTGATCCCCGGCGCTGTAGGCGATTTTGCACAAATCCAAGTAGCGCAGGATCGCCTCGTCCCCGTCTAGTTTTTCCTCAAGTTCCGGTGAAAGCTTCATTGCCGCGGACACTCCGTACTGTGTTGTTGTCACTACGCACGATCAAACACTTTGGCGACGATCTCCTGCTTGTCGCTGACGTTGTGGTGCATGTAGCGCGCCGAGGCGGTCAAGGTCTTGTGCCCCATCAGCGCCATGATCTGCGCCTGATTGACCCCGGCCGTGGATAGCGCATGGCCGCAGCCGTGGCGCAGTTGGTGAAAGTTCCGGCCCGGCAGACCAGCGGCCTCGACTACGCGCAGCCACAGTGAACGGAATTGCAGCGGTTGGCCGTTGCGCCCGGCGAAGATGTGCTCATCGGGCGGGTGCTTGCCGGGCAGCTTGCGCAGCTCCGCGATCGCCCGCTTGGAGAGCGCCGCGACGATCGGCTCGCCGTTCTTCGTCCGGGTCACGGTCGCGGTGCCGGCATCCAGATCGACGTCGCACCACTTGAGGTTCAGCAGGTTGGATTTGCGTAGGCCGGTATGATACGCGAGCACGATCAGCGCGGTCAGCCGGCCCCACTTGTGGTCCATGACCTTGGTCACGGTCAGGATGCGCTCGACTTCCTCGGCGCGCAGGTAGCGCTCCGGGTCGGTCGGCTCGGGGGACTTCTCGATATTGGCGGTCGGGAACACGAAGGTGCGCGGAATCAGGCGCAGGCGCCGGGCGAACTTGTAGACGCTGCCCAACTGGGAGATGTAGCGATTGATGCTGGCGGGTGCCAGGGGTTTGCCGGCGCGGCGGGTTTCCTGTCCCCGGGTCGGCTTGAGTCGCCCGCGCTCGGCCAAGCGCACTAGGGCGGCATCGACCTCGTCGGCAGTGATGCTGGTCAACTCGCGATCACCGAACTGGTCGGACCAAAAGCCCAACCGTGACAGCGTGGCTTGATCGTACTCGCGCGCGGCGACAAACGCCGCGACGGTGTCGCCAAAGGTAGGCATTCGCGTTTCTCCGTGTACGTTGCGAACAGAACCCTGATTAGGGATTACGGTTCGCCGTGGCGGCGTACAAACCAGAGAAAAATCAGTCACCTACAAAGAAATTGGAGCGGGAAACGAGACTCGAACTCGCGACCCCAACCTTGGCAAGGTTGTGCTCTACCAACTGAGCTATTCCCGCCGAACGAGCGCCGTATTCTAGGCATTTGCGACAATGTGTCAACCCCGTTTCTGTCAATTTGGCGGCAACCGAGGGGGCTCGGCGTCACCCCGCAGGCTGGGCCAGGCGGCACGCAGGTAGAGGGTCATGGACCACAGGGTCAGCGCAACCGCGACGTACAGCAAGACCTCGCCGACCGTGTAGACCGGCACCTCCCATAGATCGTCGCGGTAGATCAGCAGCGAGATCGCCGCCATCTGCGCCGCCGTCTTGAACTTGCCGATCTCGGAGACCGCGACCTTGGTGCGGCTGCCGATCTCGGCCATCCACTCGCGCAGCGCCGAAATCGCGATCTCGCGCCCGATGATCACCGCAGCAGCGACCGCCATCCAGATGCTCGGGTCCGACTGGACCAGCAGCACCAGCGCAGTCGCGACCATCAATTTGTCCGCCACCGGATCGAGGAAGGCGCCAAGCGCCGAGACCAGCTGCATACGGCGTGCAAGATAGCCGTCCAGCCAGTCCGTGATCGCCGCGAGCACGAACACCAGCGTGGCCGCCTCGCGTCCCCAATGCGTCTGCAGATAGAACAGCACGACGAATACCGGGATCAACACGATCCGCAGCAGGGTCAGGAGATTGGGCAGATTGTAGATCGGGCTCATTTATTTCCGTGAAACGCCGCGTAGATTTCCTGCGCGAGCTTTTCACTGATACCTTCAACGGTACTTATATCTTCCACTCCGGCCCGCGACAGTCCCTGGAGACCACCAAACTGCTTGAGAAGGCGCGACCGGCGCTTGGGGCCGATGCCGGCAATGTCTTCCAGCACCGACCGGGTCTTGACCTTGCCGCGACGCTGGCGGTGTCCGGTGATGGCGAAGCGATGTGCCTCGTCGCGGATCTGCTGCACCAGATGCAGGGCCTGTGAGTCAGCCGGCAGTATAAGAGCCTCGCTCCGCCCCAACAAGAACAGTTGCTCCATGCCCGGGCGGCGGTCCGGCCCCTTTGCGACCCCGAGCAGCAAGACCTGTGCTACGCCCAACTGTTCGATGATCTCGGCCGCCACCGACAACTGTCCCTGGCCACCGTCGATCAGCAGGATGTCCGGCAGGCTGCCCTCGCCGGCCAGCACCCGCCTGTAGCGACGCTCGAGCGCCTGGCGCATCGCCGCGTAGTCATCTCCGGGGGTGATCTCGTGGATGTTGAAGCGCCGGTAATCGGCCTTGCTCGGCGCGCCGTCGACGAACACCACGCACGAGGCGACCGTCTGGTCGCCCTGGGTGTGGCTGATATCGAAGCACTCCATGCGCTTTGGCGGCTGCGGCAGGTCGAGCGCCTGCTGCAGCGCCTTCAGGCGCAGCCGGGCACTGCCCGCACTGGCCAGGCGCGAGGCCAGCGCCAACTGCGCATTGTCCACCGCCATCTTCAGCCAGCGGGCCCGCTCGCCGCGTGGCCGCGACTGAATGGCCACTTTGCGGCCGGCCTGCAGGCTCAGAGACTCCTCGAGCACCGCCCGGTCACCGGGCTCGGCGTTTACCAGGATCTGCTGCGGCACGGCCTTGCCGAGGTAGTACTGGGCGATGAACGCAGAGATGATCTCACTCGATTCCGCACCGTCAACCGAGCGCGGGAACAGGCTCTTGTTGCCGAGATTGCGGCCCTGGCGGACGTAAAACAGCTGCACACAGGCCACCCCCGCCTCGGTCGCCACCGCAACGATGTCCAGATCACCGCGTTCCCCGCTGACGTATTGCCTTTCCTGCACCGCGCGCAGCGCGCTGATCTGATCGCGCAGGCGACCGGCCTCTTCGAACGCCAGTCGCTCTGCCGCACGCTCCATTTTCCCCACCCAGCGCTGGATGACGTCGGAGGCCTTGCCCTCGAGAAAGAGTTCGGTGTCGCGCACGTCCTGGGCGTAAGCCTCGGCGCTCACGCGGCCGACACAGGGCGCGGTGCAGCGTTCGATCTGGTACTGCAGACAGGGCCGCGAGCGGTTACGGAAATAGCTGTCCTCGCACTGGCGTACCGGAAACAGTTTCTGCAGCAACTGCAGGGTCTCACGTACCGAACCGGCACTTGGATAGGGCCCGAAATAGCGCCCCTTGGCGCGCCGCGCCCCGCGATGAAACGCGAGCCGCGGGAACTCCTCATCGGACAGGAACAGGTAGGGGTAACTCTTGTCGTCGCGCAACAGTACGTTGTAGCGCGGCCGGTGCTCCTTGATCAGATTGTTTTCGAGCAGCAGCGCCTCGGACTCGGTGTGGGTGGCGGTGATCTCGATGTTGCGGATCTGCGTGACCATGTTCGCGATCCGCAGGTTGCTGGCACGCGTGAAATAGCTACCGACCCGGCGCCGCAGATTCTTGGCCTTGCCGACATACATCACCTCGCCATCGACGTTGAGCATGCGGTACACGCCCGGGCCCTGCGTCAGGTTGCGCAGGAAGGCCTTGTGGTCGAAAGCGGTATCCGGAGAAGTCACCCGTGTAGTTTACTGCGCCAGCATGGGTCCGGCGCCAGGCCCGTCACGCTGTGCCACGCACATTCCTAGGCCAGCAGCGCACGCGCGCGGGCGAAGACCTGTTTGAACATCTCGCCGGTCAGGCGCCGCGTCTGTGTGTTGTAGCGACTGCAGTGGTAGGAATCGATCAGCGTGATGCCGCGTGGCATCGCGTGCTCGGCTGCGTGCGCAAAGCCACAGGATTTCTGCGTGAGTCCGAATCCGGCGACCACCGATTTGTGCGCAACCGAGCCCAGCGCGACCACCACGCCGCCGTCCCGAAACGCCGCCAGCTCAGCGGCAAGAAACTCGCGACAGGCGTTGATCTCAGCGCCTAGCGGCTTGTTCTGCGGCGGCAGGCATTTCACCGCATTGGTGATCCGGCAGTCGATCAGTTGCAGCCCATCGTCCACCGACCGCGACTGTGGTGCGCTGGCGAACCCGTAGCGGTACAGCGTCTCGTACAGCAGGATGCCGGCGTGATCTCCGGTGAACGGGCGTCCGGTCGCATTGGCACCATGCATGCCGGGCGCGAGCCCGACAACCAGCAGGCCCGGGGCTGCACTGCCGAAGGCTGGCACCGGCTTGCAGAAGTAGTTCGGAAAGTCACCCTTCACCTGGTCGAGGAAGCCCGCCAGCCGAACGCAACGCCGACAGTCAGGGTCGAAGCTCACCGGCCTCATTGGGCGTTATCAAGCAGGCCGTGACGAATGGCCAGATGGGTGAGTTCGACGTCGTTGGAGACATCCAGCTTCTCGTACAGGCGATGCCGATAGGTGCTCACCGTCTTCGGGCTCAGGAACAGCGCGTCGGAGATCTGTTGGGTACCCTGACCGCGCGTAATCATCAGCATTACCTGCATCTCGCGCGCCGAGAGCGTGCTCAGCGGCGACGATTCACCGCGGTTGCGGAAACTGGCGATCGTGAGCTTCTGCGCCACGTCACCGGAGATGTAGTGCTCACCACGCATCACGGTACGGATCGCCTTGAGCATTTCGTCCGAGCCGCAGCCCTTGGATATGTAGCCGCGCGCGCCGGCATCCAGCAGCTGATTCGGAAACGGTTCGTCACTCAACACGGTCACTGCAATCACCCGCACCGTCGGGGCGGCATGCAGGATCTTGCGTGTCGCCTCGATGCCGCCGATCCCCGGCATGTTCACGTCCATCAGCACCAGGTCCGGAGGTTCGGCCCGGATGGCCATGACCGCGTCTTCGCCATTGGCGAACTCGCCGACGACCACCATGCCCTCCTGGCCCTGCAGGATGCTGCGCACGCCGGCACGAAAAAGGTCGTGATCATCGACAAGGACGATTCGGATCATGGTCGTAAGCCGCAATGGATCTCGCTGGCCAGACCCCTGGCCGGATGGGCGGAGATGTTAGCACGCTGCGATCGCCGCCAGTCCCAGGCGCCAGCATGCGGCCCGCACCGCAGGCTCAAGGCTGTGCGCCCGGCAGAGCCCCAGCGCACGCAGGCTTGGTCACATCACAAAGTACCGGGCGCTGCGCCGAACCCTGGCGTTATAGGCACGCACCTGAAACGGTGCCATCACCACGCAGGCCACCCAGGCCAGTCCGATTAGCGGCCAATAGATCAGTCCCAGGAAGACCGTGACCACGACCGCAAGCACAGCAATCTCGGGGTTGGCATAGATGCAGCCCAGTGGGCCATACAGCAGCGCATAGACAGCACCGGCGACCGGGCTCTTGCTGTTGGCGTCGACGTAGTCCGCGATCTTTTCGCGGCGACGCTGCCTGTCGACCTTTTCCATGTCTTGCATGTCCCTGCTCCCTTACGTTCCGCATACCTTCTGGCCATGGAGGTGCGTTCCGGCCCGTGCACCGATCGAATGGCGACACGCCCGCATGCGCTTCCCGCATCCTGTGCCCCGCCAGGCAAGCAGACAAGCCAGGTGCGACGAGGGCACCGGCCTGCCTCACGAGCGGCAGATCCGGATGGTTTCGGGCCCATCCACGGGCCAGCGTCCGTGGTAATCATGCCACACAGGGTCCGGATTGGCCCAGCCGCAGGCGGCCTGCCACGCCGTTTAGTCGTTAAATTCGTATTGCCGCGCGCGATGCAGGGTCATGGCGATCGTTGCGAGCACAACCGGGCCGCGGAGCGCATGCCGCGCGGCCAACCGGCACAGGAGCTATTTCACCGACACGATCAATAGGATTATCAATCCCACCACCGCGGCCAGCGGCAGCAGCACTGCCTGCCAGTCGCCCTTTTCGGCTTTGGGGCTGTTCGCCGACCAGTGCTTGTAGGCCGGCCATAGTACGAACAGCATCATGATCCCGGCGACTACCCCGAGTATCCGCATCCAGTCCATCGTGAATCTTCCCGCTCAGAAAGCAAAAACCCCGGCCTCAGGCCGGGGTCAGTGGGCGCCTGGGCGACCAGATCACTCATCGCCACCCATGATCCCGAGGATCTGCAACAGGCTGATAAAGATGTTGAAGATACTCAGGTAAAGGCCGTAGGTCGCCATGATGTAGTTGGTCTCACCGCCCTGGATGATGCGACTGGTGTCGAACAGGATGAAGCCGCTCATGACCAGGATGATGCCGGCCGATACCGCCAGCGACAGCGCCGGCATCTGCAGGAAGATGTTGGCGATCATGGCCAGGACCAGGACCATCATGCCGGCGAACAGGAAGCCGCCCATGAAGCTGAAGTCACGCTTGGCCGTCAGCGCGTAACCGGACAGGCCGAGGAAGATGATCCCGGTTCCGGCGAACGCCGTGGCGATGATCTGTGGACCATTCGGCAGCGCCAGATACATGCTCAGGATCGATCCGAGGCCAAAACCCAGAAGGCCGGTGATCAGGAAGATGACCCCGATACCGCTGGCCGATTCCGCGGTCCGCGGCAGTACGAAGATGCCGAGCACCATCGCGGCGATAACCGCGACCAAGTACGCGATTGGCGGCACGCCGATGGCCATCGAAAGCATCGCCATCAGGGCGCTGAAGCCAAGTGTGGCGGACAGCAGCAGGTAGGTGTTCTTCAGCACCTTGTTGCTGGACACCACCTCGCTGCCGCTGTGGGCGATAACGTTCTCGTAACGGTTCATTGCAAATGCCTCCTGGGCAGTTTGTCGCGTTGAAGTCATTGGGTCAGACCAGCCAGCGGTCTGAAAGTTTCCCGGAGGATACCCCATAGCGGCGGCCATTCCAAAGCCAGTCCCGCCTGCAAACACTGTTGTCTTGTATGGAAATTCCGGTATCCTTCGCGGCCGTGCCCGCACCGGGAGGGGTGGCAGAGCGGTTGAATGCAACGGTCTTGAAAACCGTCGAGCCTGAAAGGGCTCCGTGGGTTCGAATCCCACCCCCTCCACCAAGTACGCAAAGGTCCCTGCTTGGGGCCTTCCGCCTGTTCAGGACGCAACGCAACCCTGCTCAGTTCGCGGCAACTTGCTGATGGGCCGAACCTAACGTCCCCTGCCACCACCCTGGGCGCCGCGGTTGCCGCCGGAGCCGCGCGAATAACTGCCGCTTTCAGCCGGGTAAGCTCCGGACCGGCCGTCTGCGCGGCCGCTGTAACCGTCCCAAGCGGCCTGGCCTGCTGGCTGGCCATAGCTGCGACTGCTGTATGCGGGCTGTCGGTAGCTGGATCCCTGGCCCATGCCCTGTCCGCGCTGGCCTCCAATGCTCCGACCACGGTCAGCGTTACCATGTCCATAGCGGTACTGATCGCGCATCTGGTTGCGCGCGGGACCGCCACCCAGGCCCTGCGGTGCGCGCGTCTGGCCTTGCTGGTAGGCGCCCATCTGGCCGGGAACCAGTATCGGGGGCGCCGTATCGGCGACCGAAAAAGCCGACCCGCCCATGGCCAAAGCGCCCAGCACACCCAGGACCCATCCATTTAGACGTTTCATATGCATGTCTATCCGCTCCGTGCATGCCAATCGTAATTAACATCATCGGCTGAGACAGCCGGACAGGCATTGAAGAAACGCAAGCCGCGCGGCGAACGCTCGGCTTTGCACCGACCTGAGGGCGGGCGAAGACCGGGCCTGAGGGAGGCCCTGAACATGACCGTTCCGGACGTCTCAGAGCACGCTCCGGCGCAAAACGGGATTTTTGCGCCGCTGCGATATCAACCGCTTAGCGCAATCGGTTCCGGCGGTACGTCGCTGTGCCGCCAAGGCGTTGGATTGATCAGGGCCTGGTTAACGGCCCGGACCCTGCATGCTGTGCATACCGGCCATATATGGCCGCAGCACCTCGGGGACACGGATACTGCCGTCGGCCTGCTGATAGTTTTCCATCACCGCGACCAGCGTACGGCCCACGGCCAGGCCCGATCCGTTCAGGGTATGGACCAGCTCGGGCTTGCCGGTCACGGGGTTGCGCCAGCGCGCCTGCATACGGCGGGCCTGGAAGTCGCCCATGTTCGAACACGACGAGATCTCGCGGTACTTGCCCTGCCCCGGCAGCCAGACCTCGATGTCATAGGTCTTGGTCGCCGAGAAACCCATGTCGCCGGCACACAGGGTCACCACGCGATATGCCAAGCCCAGCCTTTGCAGGATCGTCTCGGCGTGTCCGGTCAGCGCCTCGAGCGCCGCGGACGACTCGTCGGGTCGCACGATGTGCACCAACTCGACCTTGTCGAACTGGTGCTGACGGATCATGCCGCGCGTGTCCTTGCCGTAGGCACCTGCCTCGGAGCGGAAACACGGCGTATGCGCGACATAGCGACGCGGCATATAGCCGTCGTCGATGATCACGTCGCGCACCAGGTTGGTCAGCGGCACCTCCGCGGTCGGGATCAGGTAGTAGTCGCTGCCCTCGAGGCGGAACAGATCCTCGGAGAATTTCGGCAGTTGGCCGGTCCCGTACAGGCTGTCCGGGTTCACCATGAATGGCACATAGGCCTCGGTGTAGCCATGCTCGGTGGTATGTGTGTCCAGCATGAACTGGGTCAGCGCTCGGTGCATCCGCGCCAGTGGCCCGCTCATCACCGCGAAGCGCGAACCGGTCAGCTTGGCCGCTGCGTCGAAGTCGAGCATGTCGAGCGCGGCGCCCAGGTCGACATGGTCCCTGGGCTCGAAATCGAACTGCGGCGGCTCGCCCCAGCGCCGTTCCTCGCGGTTGTCGTTCTCGTCCTTGCCGTCCGGGACGCTGTCATCCGGCAGGTTTGGGGTATTCAACGCGATCGCGTTCAGCTGGTCCTGCACGGCGGCCAACGCATCGGTGGCCGCCTTTAGCCTGTCGCCGAGGGTCGCGACCTCGTCCAGCAACGGCTGTATATCCTCGCCCGCGGCCTTTGCCTTGCCGATCGACTTGGACTTGGTATTGCGTTCGTTCTGCAGGTCCTGGGCGTCGATCTGCAGCGCCTTGCGCTGCGCTTCGAGCTCGTTCAGGCGCGCGATGTCGAGTGCATAGCCGCGCCGTGCCAGGACTCCGGCAATCCGCTCGAGGTCATTCCGCAGAAGTTTGGGATCTAACATGCTTCAATCCAGATTGGCCTTGGCCGGCCAGGAAACGATACGTCCCTCGCCGACCATGTCGTGGAGTATGCGCAGGACGTCTGCGATTTTGTCGGGGCGGTCGAAAAACTCGATGATCACCGGCAGATCCAGCGACACGTCCAGCAGGCCGACCTCGTGCAGATGCCCGGACCTGCCGAAACCCGCGATACCACGAAAGGCGGTAACGCCGGCCACGCGGTGGTCGCGGTGCAGCAGATCGATGATCTGCTGGTGAAGATGCCCCTTCTCACTGCAGTACACCCGCACCAGGGTGACGTCGCATTCTTTCATACTTGCCTCGCCAGGATCACGCCGAGGAAGGCCGCACCCACGCAGGCCACGACGCTGACCAGAATATTGCCCAGACCCTTCGCGTAGTCCGCCTGTTCGATCAGGTTCAGGGTCTCGATCGAGAACGTGGAGAACGTGGTGAAGGCCCCCAGCAGGCCAACCAGCGCGAATGCACGCCACTCGGCTGCCACCGCCATGCGCTCGATCATCACGATATACAGGTAGCCCATCACCAGCGATCCGAGCACGTTCACCGCCAGGGTGCCATAGGGAAACCCGCGCCCGAGCAAGGCGTAGATGCCGTTCGACATCCAGAAACGCAGCAGCGCACCAATGGCGCCGCCGGCAGCGATTGCGAGGGTTTGATTCAACAGTGGGTCCAGGCGATCAAAGTCGGCATTCTACAAAAAGCCGGCCGCCGGCTACAGGACCAATCCCGGGTTTCAGTCTGCTGGCGCATCCGGCTTGCGCGCCTGCCGGTCAAGCTCGCGCAACTGGGCCAGCTTTTCCGCGATCCGGATCTCGAGCCCGCGGTCGGCCGGCCGATAGAAACGCACCTCACCGAGCTCGTCCGGCAGGTAGCGCTCACCGGCCGCATAGCCTCCCGGCTCATCGTGCGCATAGCGATAGGCCTTGCCATAGCCGAGTTCCTTCATCAGGCGCGTCGGCGCGTTGCGCAGATGCACCGGCACCTCGAGGGAACCCGATTCACGCGCCGCCTGCATGGCCTGATTGAACGCGCTGTAGACGGCGTTGCTCTTGGCCGCACAGGCCAGGTAGACGACCGCCTGCGCGATCGCCAACTCCCCCTCCGGGCTGCCCAGACGTTCCTGGACCCGCCAGGCATTCAGCGCGATTTCAAGCCCGCGCGGATCGGCGTTGCCGATATCCTCGGATGCCATGCGCACCACCCGGCGCGCGACGTACAAGGGGTCACAGCCGCCGTCGAGCATGCGGCACAGCCAGTACAGCGCCGCATCCGGTGACGAGCCGCGCACGGACTTGTGCAGTGCCGAGATCTGGTCATAAAAGGCCTCGCCGCCCTTGTCGAAACGGCGCACCTGGCCGGCCGCGACTTCCTTGACGACCGCGTCCGGGATCTGACCCTGTTCGGCCAGATCGGCGCTGATCTCGAGCATGTTGAGCGCGCGCCGGGCATCACCGTCCGCGGCCTCGGCAAGCAGGTCGAGCGCCGCCTCGCTGAGCTGCAGCTGCTGCTCGCCGAGACCGTCGCGCTGGTCCGACAGCGCGCGCCGCAGCAGACCCTTCAGCGCATCCAGCACGAGCGGCTTCAGCACGTAAACCCGCGCGCGCGACAGCAGCGCGTTGTTGAGTTCGAACGACGGGTTCTCGGTGGTGGCGCCGACGAACACAAAGGTGCCGTCCTCGACATGCGGCAGGAACGCGTCCTGCTGACTCTTGTTGAAGCGGTGTACCTCGTCGATGAACAGCAGCGTCCCGCGCCCGTCCTGCGCCCGCGCCTGGCGCGCCCGATCGACCGCGGCGCGTATGTCCTTGACCCCGGCGAGAACCGCCGAGAGCGTATGGAAATCGAAGCCCGAACTGCCGGCCAGCAGCCGCGCCAGCGTGGTCTTGCCGGTGCCCGGCGGACCCCAGAAGATCATCGAGTGCAGCCGGCCGCTCTCGATCGCCCGACGCAGCGGCTTGCCTTCGCCGAGCAGGTGTTCCTGGCCGAGGTAACCGTCGAGGGACTGCGGTCGCATGCGATCGGCCAATGGCCGCAAGCCCGGGTCGTCGTGGCTGAACAGGTCGTCATTGCGCATGCCGGGCATTGTATCCGCGCCGGTGCCACAGCGCGCTGACCGCCCGCGCCGACACACGAATCCCGGGCGCTGGTCGCGCCCTTTGGCACTCAGCAGAGTCACCCCGGACAGGCTGCGGCAGCCTTGACGTGATCCGGCACAGGCTTGCACAGGGCGCGCCGACTCGCCTCAGTTGCCGTGCAGCATGTCCCAGTCGTCGTGACCCTCGAAGACGAACAGTTGCGGATCGATGGGCACGTTGCGCTGCATGTCGAAGAAGCGGAATCGCGACACCTGGCCGAACTTGTCGTTCAGTTCCATCTGGCGCAGCTCATCATCGACGAACGCCAGCAGCACGCGATTGAGGTCGCTGTCGGCATCGCGCGGTATCAGTTCGAGCCACTGCATGCCCAGCCGCTCGCCGATCTCGACGATCTCGAAGTCTTTGCTCACCGGCACGTCCATCGCCAGGAACGCGGCCGGCGTGCCTTTCAGCGCCAGGCGCTCGTGGTGCCGCGTCACCTGTTTGAGTTCCTCGTCGAGGATCCAGACATCGCGCCCGTCGGCCAGGATCACCTGTTTGTGCGGCGACACATAGTCCCAACGGAACTTACCGGGACGACTCAGCAGGAACAGGCCGTGCATCGTGCCGGTGGTGGCGTTCTCGGTGTCCAGCACGGTCTGCTCGAACTTCGCCTGTACCGTGGACAGCTTGTCCAGAAAGCGGTCCAGCGCCTCGCGGCCCGGGCCGGCGGCATGCGCAACGGACTGCACTGCGATCAGCAGTGCCAGAAATAGTGATCTGTGCAACATCAATCCTTTACGGGTGGCGGCGCCAACACGTCACGGTTTCCGCGTTCATCGGCCGAGCTGACGATACCGATGCGCTCCATCTCTTCGACCAGGCGTGCCGCACGGTTGTAGCCGATCTTGAGGCGGCGCTGCACCCCGGATACCGAGGCACGCCGCGAATCGGTCACGATCTGCACCGCCTCGTCGAACAGCGGGTCCTGGTCCTCGGTATCCACACCCGAGGCCTCCGCCGATAGACCCGGTATCGCCTCGGTTGGTTCCTGGAGGATCTCGTCGACGTAGTTGGGCGCGCCGTTCTGCTTCAGATAACTGACCACGCGGTGCACCTCGTGATCGTCCACAAAGGCGCCGTGAATGCGCTGCGGGATGCTGGTACCGCCCGGCAGATACAGCATGTCGCCGTGGCCGAGCAGCGATTCCGCCCCCATCTGATCGAGGATGGTGCGCGAGTCCACGCGCGAGGAAACCTGGAACGCGATACGCGTCGGGATGTTCGCCTTGATCAGGCCGGTGATGACATCCACCGACGGGCGCTGGGTAGCCAGCAGCAGGTGCACGCCCGCCGCACGCGCCTTCTGCGCCAGGCGGGCGATCAGTTCCTCGACCTTTTTGCCCACCACCATCATCATGTCGGCGAACTCGTCGATCACGACGACGATATAGGGGATCGTCTTGAGGTCGGGGATTTCCGGCAGGTCGCCACTGATCGGGTCGGGTTCGGCCTTGAACAGCGGGTCCTTGATCGGCTCACCGGCCTTGATCGCTTCCTTGACCTTCTTGTTGAAGCCGGCGATGTTGCGCACGCCGAGCGAGGCCATCAAGCGGTAACGGCGCTCCATCTCGGCCACGCACCAGCGCAGCGCATTGGCCGCCTCCTTCATGTCCGTGACCACCGGCGTGAGCAGGTGCGGGATGCCCTCGTAGACCGAGAGTTCGAGCATCTTCGGGTCGATCATGATCAGCCGGATGTCTTCCGCGGTGGCCTTGTACAACAGGCTCAGGATCATCGCGTTGACCGCGACCGATTTGCCCGAACCCGTGGTGCCGGCAATCAGCGCATGCGGCATCCGCGCCAGGTCGGCGACCACCGGCTCACCGACGATGTCCTTGCCCAGTGCCAGGGTCAGCGGCGACTTGGCGTGGTCGTAGGCCTCCGAGCGCAACGTCTCGCTCAGGTAGACCATCTCGCGGTATTCGTTGGGGATCTCCAGGCCGATCACGGTCTTGCCGGGGATCACCTCGACGACGCGCACCGACACCGTGGACAGCGCCCGCGCCAGGTCTTTTGACAGATTGGTGACCTTGCTGACCTTGGTGCCGGCCGCCAGCTGGATCTCGAACAGGGTCACGACCGGCCCGGGGTGCACCGCGGTCACCTCGGCGGTCACACCGAAATCGGCCAGCTTGCGTTCGACCTGCACCGACAGCGCCTGCAGCGCCTCGTTGGACAGGCCCTTGCCGCTCTTCTTCGCCGGATCGAGCAGGCCGAGCGGCGGCAGCTCGGTATTCGGCTCGACCTCGAGCAGGGTCATCTGCTTTTCCTTCTCGACCCGCTCGCTGGGCTTGATGGTCGGTTCCTTTTTCTCGATCACCGGCGGCGGCTTGTCGCGCTTGCGCTCCTTCTCTTTCTTGACCACCTCCTGGCGTTCCTGCTTCATGCGGTTGGCCTGGCGCCGCTCGGCCAGGCCGCCGACCAGCGTCAGGCCCTGACGCCAGGCGTTCAGCACGAAACCGCCGATGTTGTCCATCACCCCCAACCAGGACACGCCGGTAAACAGCGTGAAGCCGACCAGCAACAGCGTGAGCAGCAGCAGGCTGGCGCCGGCCGGGTTCAATACGGCCTCGCCGGAACTGCTGATAATGCTGCCGGTGATGCCACCGGGGCCCTCGGGCAGGTCGTCGGCACCACCGAAATGCAGCGAGGCCAGCGAGGTCGCGCTCAGCACGGTCAGCGCGAAGCCGATCCAGCGTGCGACGCGCAGATACACGTTGTGGTGCTGCTCGTCGCGCTCGCGAAACATCAACCAACCGCCCCACGCGATCATCAGCGGGAACACGTAGGCGACCTTGCCGAACAGCATGAACAGCACGCTGGCCGCCCAGGCACCGGCCACGCCACCGGCGTTGTCGGCGTGTTGCTTGGCACTCTCGAACACCCAGCTCGGATCGTCCGGGGAATACGAAAACAGTGCCATCAGGAAATAGACCCCGATCGCCAGCAACAACAGGAACGCCCCTTCCTTGAGTCGTCTGCTCAGCGATGCATGCATGTCAAAGACACCGAATAAACAATACTAAACAGCAATTTATGAAGTTTTCTGCAGGTAACTTGCGAATTATTGCACAGCTCGACAGCGAGAGACAGCCGCATTGCTGGGCGTGGCCGCTTAGCTACCCGCCCAGCGCGGCCCGGAGACCCCTCAAAGCAGCGCCGGGTGCACGACCTGCCCGCCTGAGACATTGATCGCACCGGCCAGGCGCGCGTCATCGCGCCAATCGGGATCGAGCAATACCAGCAGGTACGGCAGCAATGCCGCGGTCAGGGCCTGGGTGGCGCTGCGTGGCACCGCCCCCGGCATGTTGGTCACGCAGAAGTGCTGAACGCCTTCCTCGACATAGGTCGGCGCGTCGTAGGTCGTCGGCCGGGTCGTCTCGATGCAGCCACCCTGGTCGACCGCAATGTCGGCGACCACACTGCCCGGTCGCATCCGCGCCACCTCGGCCCGGCTGACCAGATGCGGTGCGGCGGCGCCGGGCAGCAATACCGCGCCGACCAGCAGGTCGGCAGCGGCCACCGCCTCGGCCAGGCCCGCGGCGGTCGGCACCAGCGCCGTGACGTTGGGCGCGAGACGGTACATGCGCTCGAGCTGCAGCGGGTTCTTGTCGAACACCGTGACATTGGCGCCAAGCGCCGCGGCCGCGCGCACCGCGGCACTGCCGGCATTGCCGGCACCCAGCACGACCACGCTGCCGCGCTCCACGCTGGCCAGCCCGCCGAGCAGGATGCCGCTGCCGCCCTGTGGCGTGTGCAGCAGATGCGCACCGACCTGGACCGCGATGCGCCCGGCGATCTCGCTCATCGGCATCAGGATGGGCAGCCGGCCGTGGTCCACCACCGTCTCGAACGCCACCGCGGTCAAGCCGATCTCGCACAGGCGCCGCGTCAGTTCCGGGTTGGCGGCCAGGTGCAGGTAACAGAACAGCAGGTGGTCCGGTTTGAGCCGGTCGATCTCCGCGCCAACCGGTTCCTTCACCTTCACCACCAGCCGGGCCCAGTCGTACAGCGCATCGGCGTCCGGCTGCAGTTGCACGCCGAGTGCGCGGTAATCGGCATCGGTATAACCGCTGGCGACCCCCGCGCCCTGCTGAATGGCGACCTCGACCCCACGCCGGACCAGTTCGCCGGCGGCGGCGGGGGTCAGCCCGACGCGTCCCTCCAGCGGCTTGGTTTCCTTAGGCACTCCGACACGTAAACTCATGGTTTTCCTCCGCACCCGGTTCCTTATAGTATGGCCCGCCCGAACCCTTCGTCACCCCGCTCACGCCGGGCGTGGTGTCGCGAAGCCGTTAGCGACAGGAGACTACCGCATGAGCGATACCAAGCACTGCAGACTGCTGATACTCGGATCCGGTCCCGCCGGCTATTCCGCCGCAGTCTACGCCGCACGCGCCAACCTCAACCCGGTGCTGATCACCGGCATGGAACAGGGTGGCCAGCTCATGACCACCACCGACGTGGACAACTGGCCGGGCGACAACGACGGCGTGCAGGGCCCGGACCTGATGGCCCGCATGCAGGCGCATGCCGAGCGTTTCGAGACCGAGATGGTGTTCGACTATATCTCGGAGGTCGACCTGAGCCAGCGGCCCTTCCAGCTCAAAGGCGACACCCAGCGCTACAGCTGTGACGCGTTGATCATTGCCACCGGGGCCTCGGCACAGTACCTCGGTCTGCCCTCCGAGGAGGCATTCAAGGGCAAGGGGGTCTCGGCCTGCGCGACCTGCGACGGGTTTTTCTATCGCAACCAGAAGGTCGCCGTGATCGGCGGTGGCAACACCGCGGTGGAAGAGGCACTCTACCTGTCCAATATCGCTGCCGAGGTCATTCTCGTGCACCGCCGCGACAGCCTGCGCGCCGAGAAGATCCTGCAGAAACAGCTGTTCGACAAGGCCGAGAACGGCAACGTGACCATCGAGTGGAACCATGTCCTGGACGAGGTCCTGGGAGACAGCAGCGGCGTAACCGGGATGCGCATCAAGAGCACCCTGGACGGCAGCAGCAGAGACGTCGACATCCACGGCCTGTTCATCGCGATCGGCCACCGACCGAACACGGATATCTTCGCAGGCCAGCTCGAGATGCACGGCGGCTACATCAAGGTGAAGAGCGGCAACGAGGGCAACGCCACCGCCACCTCGGTGCCCGGCGTGTTCGCCGCGGGCGACGTGATGGACCACGTGTACCGCCAGGCGATCACCTCGGCCGGCAGCGGCTGCATGGCGGCACTGGACGCCGAGAAATACCTCGACGCACTCGCCCACCAGAAGTGATCCATCCGCCGCCTGGTGGCCGCCACCAGGCGCTTCAGTCGCGCCGCATGCGCATGGTGTTCTTCAGCACCTGGTCGGTGACCCAGGCGTGCAGCAGGATCTGCTGATAGCGACTCAGGGCGCGGAACTGCACGCCGGTCAAATACACCCGCTGATCGCCGCCCTCGTGCTGTTCGATGCGCTCGCTGACGTTCTTGACATCACCGAGCAACCCCATTTCTTCGCCGGCACCGCTGATCTGCAGCTCGAACTTCAGGTGCAGCATCTCCCCCTGCGCGGCCAGCGGGTCTTGGCTGGAGATCTTTGCCCCGGTTTCGCTCAGATCCACGATGGCTGCAGGAACGAAACTCTGCTCGTCATCCGCGTTCCGGGTATTGCGCGCCAGCAGCGCCAGGTCGGCATTCACCCGTGAGGCGTTGCGCACCACGATCTGCTGGAATTCCGAGGGATACTCGAGATGCAGATGCGGATACGGCTTCATCGTGGTCTGCAGCACCTTGGCGACAAACCCCATTACCCGCTCACCGACCAGCACGCGTACGGTGAAGCGCTGGCCTTCTCGAACGATCTGGACCTTGCCGTCCAGGCTCGGCGTGGTGACCACCAGACTGGCACCCGGCAGATAGCCGATCAGGCGCACCGAGTAGCGTGGCGCCTGGTCAGGCACGGTAGCCTGGATCTGCAGCAGCGAGCCAACAGTCAGATTGAGTGGGTCGGGATCTGGATTCACCCCAGTAATGTCGCTCACAACGGCAAAAACTTTATTCCCTGGCATTGCAGCGTTGACCCCTGCCGCTGCTGGTCATACCGTCACGCTCATGAGCAATTCGCGCCCCGCCGCGGCCCTGCGCCTGCAAATCGTTGAGCGCATCGGCGACATCGACGCCGATGCCTGGAATGCGCTCGGCGCCATGCGCTACCCGTTCCTGCGCCACGAGTTCCTGGCGGCGCTCGAAGACAACGACTGCCTGGGTGAACGCTTCGGTTGGCTGCCACGCCACCTCACATTGCGCGACGCGGACGGGCGCCTGCTCGGCGCGGCCCCGATGTACCTGAAGTTCAATTCCTACGGCGAGTTCGTCTTCGACTGGGCCTGGGCCGATGCGTACCAGCGCCATGGCCTGCGCTACTATCCCAAGCTGATCAGCGCGTCTCCGTACACGCCGGCTACCGGCCCCAAACTTCTGCTCCACCCGGACGCCCCGGCCCACAGCCGCTCGCTGCTGATGCAGGGCGGGCTGGAACTGGCACGCCAGCTGGGCGTCTCCTCGCTGCACTGGCTGTTTACCACACCCGCCGAGACCCAGATCCTGGAACAGTCGGGTCTGATGCGGCGCGTCGACTGCCAGTTCCACTGGGCAAACCGGGACTACGCCGATTTCGAGGGTTTCCTGGCGACCCTGTCGTCCGGAAAACGCAAGAACATTCGCAAGGAGAGGCGCCGGGTGACCGAGGCCGGGGTGAGTTTTCGCCTGCTCGACGGTGACACCGCCAGTGCGACCGACTGGGCGGTATTCCACGGCCTGTACGAATCCACGTTTCACCGCCGCGGCGGCATCCCGACCCTGTCTCTGGCGTTCTTCGAGTCGATCGCCCGGACCATGCCCCAGGCCGTGCTGCTGATCATGGCCGAACACGCGGGTTCGCCGGTGGCGGCCGCCTTCTGCCTGGTCGGTGAAGACACACTGTATGGCCGCCATTGGGGTTGCAGCGAGTTTTTCGACAAGCTGCATTTCGAGGCCTGTTACTACCAGGGGCTGGACTACTGCATCCGCCACGGCCTGGCCCGCTTCGAGCCCGGCGCCCAGGGCGAGCACAAGCTCGCGCGCGGCTTTCTGCCCACCGCGACCTTTTCGGCCCACTGGCTGGCGGACGAGCGTTTTGCCCAGGCCATCGCCCGACACCTGGACCACGAGCGCGCCGGGATGCGCGATTATATGGACGAAATGCTCACCCACAGCCCGTATGCAGCGACCCATTCGACGTGATCTTTGACCTCGACGGCACACCAGCGGATATCGGCTTCCCCGATACCCGGCTGGCCGAGACAGACCCTAACGGCCTGCTGGCGATCGGCGGCGATCTGTCGCCGCAGCGCCTGCTGCTCGCCTATCGGCAGGGCATCTTTCCCTGGTACAGCGCCGGACAGCCGATACTCTGGTGGAGTCCGGCGCCGCGCATGGTGCTGTACCCGCGTGAACTGCATGTCTCCCGCAGCCTGCGTCAGTCGCTGCGCCGCCGCCACTACGAGGTCAGCGTGAACCAGTCGTTCGAACGGGTTATTCGTGCCTGTGCCGCGCCGCGTGGCGCAGCCGGCGGGACCTGGCTGGTGCCGGAGATGATCGGGTCCTACCTGGCCTTCCACCATGCCGGCCATGCGCATTCACTGGAGGTCTGGCGGGATGATGAATTGATCGGCGGCCTGTACGGCATCGCGATCGGACAGATGTTTTTCGGCGAGTCCATGTTCAGCCGGCAGACCGACGCCTCCAAGGTGGCGCTATGCCTGCTGGCCGAAATCGCCGCGCGCCAGCCCTACCAGCTGATCGATTGTCAGGTGTACACGGACCACCTGGCCAGCCTCGGCGCGCGTGAAATCAGCCGCGCAGCCTTCCAGGTCGCGCTCCAACAGGCCGCCGGCGCAAGTGCTGCCCCGCTCGGCCGCCAGCCGCGTCGCCCGGCCGCCGACCTGGAGTGGGCGGCATGATTCGCTCCACCCGTCACCTGCCGCTGTATCTCTCCGCGCCACACCCGTGCAGCTATCTGCCCGGAAGGCTGAGCAACACCCTGTTCGCCGATCCGGCACAGGAGCTGGACATGGCGACCTACAGTGAACTGCTGCAATACGGTTTTCGGCGCAGCGGCAATATGGTCTACGCACCGCGCTGCGAGCACTGCGGGCAATGCGTCTCGGTGCGCATCCCGGTCCGCGACTTCAGCCCGCGACGCATCCAGCGGCGCGTTTTGCAGCGCAATGCCGACATCCAGATGCATGAACGACCCGCCGCCTTCGATCCGCAGCACTATGCGCTGTACCAGAGGTACACGGCGGCCCGCCACGAGGATGGCGACATGGCCGACGCCTCGCCCACCGGCTACCTGGGCTTCCTGCGCGCCGACTGGTGCGACACCCGCTTCTTCGAGTTCCGGCTCGGCGACCGACTGGTCGCGGTAGCCGTCACCGACCTGGCGGGGGATGGATTATCGGCCGTCTACACCTTTTTCGACCCTGAAATGGCCGCGCGTTCGCTCGGCAGCTATGCGATTCTGCGCCAGATCGAGCACGCCCGCGCCCTCGGCCTGCCCTACCTGTACCTCGGTTATTGGATCCGCGACAGTCGGAAAATGGCCTACAAGGCCGCCTACCGCCCGATCGAGCTGTGGCGCGCGGCCCGCTGGCAGCGATTTGCGGCCGGCGACCGGCTGCCTGATTGATTATCTACCGCTGCCAAACGGCTTTGCTATAATGCCGCGCCTTGTAGGTAGCGCGTTAGTGGTGCTGCCCAAATCGGACAGGATCAGATGGCGAAAGAAGACGTAATTGAAATGGAAGGCACCGTGGTCGACACGTTGCCCAACACCATGTTCCGCGTGGAACTGGAAAATGGTCACGTGGTGACCGCACATATCTCCGGCAAGATGCGCAAACATTACATCCGCATTCTCACCGGCGACAAGGTCAAGGTTGAACTCACACCCTACGACCTGAGCAAAGGTCGTATCGTCTATCGCGAACGCTAAGCAGCCGCGGAGCAGCCCGCTCCCTCAGTGGACCGCTGCGCCCTCGATATCGAACGACAGCTCCTCGTCGTCGGCCACCCCGACCCGCACCAATCCACCCTGCGCAAGACGCCCGAAGAGCAGTTCTTCGGCCAGGGGTTTCTTGATGTGCTCCTGGATGACCCGTGCCATCGGCCTTGCCCCCATCTGCGGATCGTAACCACGATCGGCCAGCCAGCCGCGCACTGCGCTGTCCACGCTCAAGGTCACACGCTTCTCTTCGAGCTGCTGCTCGAGTTCGAACAGGAACTTGTCGACCACGTTGAGGATGGTCGACTTGTCGAGGCCGTTGAACTGGATAATCGCATCCAGGCGGTTGCGGAACTCCGGGGTGAACAGTTTACGGATCGCGGCCATCGCGTCACTGCTGTGATCCTGCGTCGTAAAACCGATCGAGGCACGCGTCGTCTCGCTGGCACCGGCATTGGTGGTCATGACGATGATCACGTTGCGGAAGTCGGCCTTGCGCCCGTTGTTGTCGGTCAGCGTGCCATGATCCATCACCTGCAGTAACAGGTTGAACACGTCGGGGTGCGCCTTCTCGATCTCGTCGAGCAGCAACACCGAATGCGGATGCTTGTTGATCTCTTCGGTCAACAGCCCACCCTGGTCGAAGCCGACATAGCCGGGCGGCGCACCGATCAGGCGGGACACAGTGTGACGCTCCATGTACTCGGACATGTCAAAGCGGATCAACTCGAGGCCCAGCACCCGCGCCAGCTGACGCGTGACCTCGGTCTTGCCGACACCGGTCGGGCCTGCAAACAGGAAACTGCCGACCGGCTTTTGCTCGGGCCCCAGGCCGGAACGATTCATCTGGATCGCCGCTGACAGTGCATCGATCGCCTCGTCCTGACCGAACACCACCATCTGCAGGTCGCGCTTGAGATTGCGCAGCGCCTCGGTGTCGTCGGCCGACACCTTGCGCGGCGGGATGCGCGCAATCTTCGCCACGACGACCTCGACATCGGCCACAGAGACATTCTTCTTGCGCTTCGACATCGGCAGCAGCTGATTGGCCGCCCCGGCCTCGTCGATCACGTCGATCGCCTTGTCCGGCAAGTGACGATCGTTGATGTACTTCTCGGCCAGCTCGGCCGCGGCGCGCAACGCCTTGTTGGAATACTTGATCTGGTGGTGTTCCTCGAAGCGGGTCTTCAGCCCCTTGAGGATCTGCACCGTCTCTTCGACCGTGGGCTCGTTGATATCAATCTTCTGGAACCGCCTGGCCAATGCACGATCCTTCTCGAAGATACCGCGATACTCCTGGTAGGTCGTCGAGCCGATGCAGCGCAGATCGCCGGAGGCCAGCACCGGTTTGATCAGATTGGACGCGTCCATCACACCGCCCGACGCGGCACCCGCCCCGATGATCGTGTGGATCTCGTCGATGAACAGGATCGCATCGGGCTGGCGTTTCAGATCGGCCAATACCGCCTTCAGGCGCTTTTCGAAATCGCCGCGGTATTTGGTGCCGGCGACCAGGCCACCCATGTCGAGCGCGTACAGCGTGCAGTTGGCCAACACGTCCGGGACCTCGCCGTCGACAATCTTCTTGGCCAGGCCCTCGGCGATCGCGGTCTTGCCCACCCCGGCCTCGCCGACGAACAGCGGGTTGTTCTTGCGTCGCCGGCAGAGGATCTGCACGGTGCGCTCGACCTCGCTCTGGCGCCCGATCAGCGGATCGATCTTGCCACGCCGCGCCTGGTCGTTGAGGTTGCTGGCATAAGTCTCCAGCGCACTCTCCTGACGGCCCTCGCCGGCCTCGGCCTCTGCGCTGCCCGGCTCGGCCCCGGGCGGCGTCGCGTCGTCGCTGGCGACCTTGGAGATGCCATGCGAGATGTAGTTGACGACATCCAGGCGCGTGACGCCCTGGCGGTCGAGGAAATACACGGCCTGAGACTCCTGCTCGCTGAAGATCGCAACCAGCACGTTGGCGCCGGTGACCTCGCGCTTCTCCGAAGACTGCACGTGGAACACCGCGCGCTGCAGCACGCGCTGGAAGCCCAGTGTCGGCTGGGTCTCGCGACTGTCGTCGTCGGTGATCAGCGGCGTGGTTTCCTCGAGAAAGCCGTACAGGTCCCTGCGCAGCATTTCGAGATCTGCACCGCAGGCGCGCAGCACCTGCGCGGCCGTCGGATTGTCCAGCAACGCCAGCAGCAGATGTTCAATCGTCATGAACTCGTGCTGCTTTTCCCGGGCGCTCTTGAAGGCCTGGTTGAGGGTAAATTCAAGCTCTTTGCTCAACATGATCGTGCTTCCCGTTACCGCCAGTCGTTTAGTTCGGCTCTGCTCACCGGTTTCGTCGCTGCTCCCTCGCTGATCAGGCCTCCTCCAGGGTACACAGAAGAGGGTGCTGATTGGCGCGGGAATGTTCATTCACCTGCGCCACCTTGGTCTCGGCGATGTCTTTCGAGTAGACCCCGCAGACACCCATGCCCCGGGTATGTACGTGCAGCATCACCTGTGTTGCCCTTTCACGATCCATGCCGAAAAAATGCTCGAGCACGTGAACGACAAACTCCATGGGCGTGTAGTCATCGTTCAGCAACAACACTTTGTACATCGGCGGGCGTTTTAGTTTCGGTTGTGCCTGCTCGACCGCAAGGTCACCTTCACCGCCGTGGATTTCGCGCTCGTTACTCATGTTCTGCCTAAGTCTAGTCCAACGCCGTCGGCGTATTTTTTGCGCATTCTAGCAGCGCGGCGGGGCGCCTCCACCCTGCAGCGCGACCGGGAAAAGGCGCGTTGGACAACGCGGTATTGCGCGCCAGGCAGCGCACCAGTTTTACCGGTCGCTCAGGCACCGACTTTGTGCAGGCAGAGCGTCGCGAAGCGGCCGGCAGCACCGCTGTGGGGCGAGGATCCTTCGAATAGCGCGCGAGAAAAGACATGATAAAAGCCATTCAAAATATTGTTTTTGTTATTGTTTTAGTATTTGTTTATCGCCTGTAATAATAAAGCATATTAATGGGCATTTGACCATTCTAGGTGTACAGATATACTCCAAACTGGTGCATAGAATTCACAACCCTAACCGGCGACTGCCTCCCCGGGGCGCCGGAATAAAGCTGCACCTTTAGTTGCACAAGACATCTTTGGAGGAGTGCTTATGGCCACCGGTATCGTAAAGTGGTTCAACAATGCCAAGGGCTACGGTTTCGTGACCCCGGACGACGGCGAGCAGGACGTGTTCGTCCACTTCTCGGCGATCGAGATGGAAGGTTACCGAACACTGAAGGAAGGTCAAAAGGTCGAGTTCGAGGTCGAACAGGGCCCCAAAGGACTGCACGCGCAAAACCTGCATGCGGCGGCATCCGCCGCGTAGCTCAGCATCGTTCGGCGCCGGCCGCGGACACAAGAAAGCCTGCCGATCGGCAGGCTTTTTTGCGTCCGGCGCCACCTGCTACATGTGCGTGATCATCGCGTCACCGAACTCCGAGCAGCTCAGCAGGGTCGCACCCTCCATCAGTCGCTCGAAGTCGTAGGTGACGGTCTTGGCGCCGATCGACTTCTCCATCGCCGAGATGATCAGGTCGGCGGCCTCGGCCCAGCCCATATGGCGCAGCATCATCTCGGCAGACAGGATCAGCGAGCCCGGGTTGACCTTGTCCAGACCGGCATACTTGGGCGCGGTGCCATGCGTGGCCTCGAACATCGCGACCGAATCCGACATATTCGCGCCCGGCGCAATCCCGATGCCGCCGACCTGCGCGGCCAGCGCGTCGGAGACGTAGTCGCCGTTCAGGTTGAGCGTCGCGATCACGTCGTATTCCTTCGGCCGCAGCAGGATCTGCTGCAGGAACGCGTCCGCAATGACGTCCTTGATCACGATGTCCTTGCCGGTCTTCGGATTCTTGAAGCTGCACCAGGGACCGCCGTCCAGCTCCACCGCCCCGAACTCTTCCCTGGCCAGCTCGTAGCCCCACTCTTTGAAGGCACCCTCGGTGAACTTCATGATGTTGCCCTTGTGCACCAGGGTCACCGAGGCCCGATCGTTGTCGATCGCGTACTGGATCGCCTTGCGCACCAGGCGCTTGGTCCCCTCGCTGGATACCGGTTTCACGCCGATACCGGAGGTCGCGGGGAAGCGGATCTTGGTCACACCCATCTCGTTGATCAGGAAATCGATCATCTTCTTGGCCGCGGCGCTGCCCGACTGCCACTCGATCCCGGCATAGATGTCCTCGGAGTTCTCGCGGAAGATCACCATGTTGGTGTATTCCGGATGCAGCAGCGGGCTCGGCGTACCGGTGAAATAGCGTACCGGGCGCAGGCAGACATACAGATCGAGTTCCTGGCGCAGGGTCACGTTCAACGAGCGGATCCCGCCGCCGACCGGCGTCGTGAGCGGCCCCTTGATCGAAACCACGAAGTCCTTGACCGCGGCGAGACTCTCCTCGGGCAGCCACACACCCTCCCCGTATATGCGGGTGGATTTCTCACCCGCATAGATCTCCATCCAGGCGATCTTGCGTTGACCGCCATATGCCTTGGCCACGGCGGCATCGACCACCTTGATCATCACCGGACTGATATCCATGCCGATGCCATCGCCCTCGATGAAGGGGATAATCGGATTGTCCGGAACGTTCAGGGAGTAGTCCGCGTTGACCGTGATCTTGTCGCCGTTAGCCGGCACCTGGATTTTGTCGAATGCCATGGGGTACAACCATCCGCTTTGAGTTTTGGGAAGATCTGGATTCTAGCACCGGGCAGCGGCGCGCTTCATTTTATGGCTCAATTGATACTGTTTAACAAACCCTACGACGTGCTGTCGCAGTTTACCGACGCGGCTGGACGAAAGACCCTGGCCGACTACATCGACCGCCCGGGCTTCTATCCCGCCGGGCGGCTGGACAGGGACAGCGAGGGGCTGTTACTGCTGACCGACGACGGCGCCCTGGCCCACCAACTGACTGCACCGCGCAAGCAGACCTGGAAGACCTACTGGGCACAGGTCGAGAACATCCCGCGCGAGGCCGACCTGGATCCGCTGCGCGCAGGTATCGTGCTGAACGACGGCCCGACCCGGCCCGCACGCGCCCGCCTGATCGGAGAACCCGCACTCTGGCCGCGCGTCCCGCCGGTGCGCTACCGGGCCAATATCCCGACCCAGTGGCTGGAGATCCAGATCCACGAGGGGCGCAACCGGCAGGTACGCAGGATGACCGCCGCAATCGGCTACCCGACCCTGCGCCTGGTGCGCTGGGCTATCGACGCATGGAGTCTGGACGAAATCCAGCCCGGCGAGTGGCGCGAGCTGAGCGTGCCCGGGCCGCCGGTCGGCCGCCGCACCGGGCACAAGGGCCCGCGGCGGCCAGCGGCGCGCCGGCGCTGAAATGTTAGAATCCGCCGATGCCCTGGTCGCCCTCCGTCACCGTTGCCGCCGTCATCCGCCGTCAGGACCGCTACCTGATGGTCGAGGAATGTCCGGACGGCACGGCAGTGATCAACCAGCCAGCCGGCCACCTCGAGTTCGGCGAGACCTTGCTCGAGGCGGTCTGCCGCGAGGTACTCGAGGAGACCGGCTGCGCGTTCACCCCGAGCGGCCTGCTCGGGGTCTATCAATGGACCCTGCCGGACACCGAGCGCACCTATCTGCGCTTCTGTTTCTGTGGTGCGGTCGGCGACCCGATACCGGGGTGCAGCCTGGATCCTGAGATCATCGCAACCCACTGGCTGACCCTTGCGGAAATCGGCGACGGCGGCCTGCCGACCCGCAGCCCGCTGGTACTGCGCTGCATCCAGGATGCGCTGACACTGCCCGCACTCGGCCTGGAGACGCTGCATGCGCTGGCCTGAGCGGCTGCTGCTGGTCGCCCTGCTGTGTTGCGCCCGGGTCGCGATCGCAAACGACGCCTACGACGAGTTGTACCGCTTGTATGACTATCCGCAGGAGCTAAACCGCGAGCAGGTGCCGGTCTGCTCGCAACATGGCTGTGAGCGCGTCACGCGGGTCGCGCTGTCCGCCGCACAGTGGCAACAGGTCGGCCGGCACCTCGCACAACCGGCGGCCAGCGCCGCGGCGGAGCGCGAACAGATCCGCGAGGCGATTGCCGAGATGGAACGCGTCGCCGGGTTATTGGCCGGTACCTCGGGGGACCGTGGCGGTGACCTCGCCGGCCTCACAACGCTGTCGGCACAGATGGACTGTGTCGACGAAGCGTCCAACACCACCACCTATCTGACGCTGTTTGAGCAGGCCGGGCTGCTGCACTGGCATCAGGTCGAACCGCGCGTGATGCGGGGCTATTTCATTGTTGGCGGCTGGCCGCATTTCACCGCGCTGCTGCGCGAGAGGCAGAGTGGCGATCTCTGGGTCGTCGACTCCTGGTTCCGCGACAACGGCCAACCGCCCGACGTGGTCGAGCTGGCCACATGGAAGGCCGGTTGGAAGCCCGAGGGTTTCGTGTTCTAGACCCGCATGCAGCGCACCGCCCCAGCAATGCCGAAAGCATCCCTGACCCGAACCCGCCACTGTGCCCTGTCCGGACCGCGGTCCACCGCGTGAGCAAGGGCAAGGTCATCGTCGGCCTGTCCGGTGGCGTGGATTCGTCCGTGGCCGCGCTGCGTCTGCTCGAACAGGGCTGGCAGGTCGAGGCCCTGTTCATGAAGAACTGGGAGGAGGACGACGACGAGGCCTACTGCAACGCGGCGGAGGACCTGGCCGACGCGCGCGCGGTGGCCGGCGTGCTCGGCATCCGGCTGCACACGATCAACTTCGCCAGCGAGTACTGGGACCGGGTGTTTGCGTATTTCCTCGACGAATACCGCGCCGGGCGCACGCCCAATCCCGACGTGCTGTGCAACCGCGAGATCAAGTTCAAGGCATTCCTCGACTACGCACTCCAGCTCGGCGCCGACCGGATCGCGACCGGCCACTATGCGGGCGTGCATTGCGGCGATGCCGGTTGCCAGCTGTTGCGGGCCAGCGACGACAACAAGGACCAGACCTACTTCCTGTACATGCTCGGCCAGCGGGCCCTGCGCCACAGCCTGTTTCCGCTGTATGACCTCGACAAGACCGAGGTGCGCGAACTGGCCGCCCGGGCCGGGTTCCCCAACCACAAGAAAAAAGACAGCACCGGGATCTGCTTCATCGGCGAGCGACGCTTCCGCGACTTCCTGGCGCGCTACCTGCCTGCCAACCCGGGCGACATCCGCACCAGCGACGGGCAGCTGATCGGGCGCCACCAGGGCCTGATGTACTACACCCTCGGGCAGCGGCAGGGACTCGGCATAGGCGGCGTGGCGAACGCGCCCGACGAACCCTGGTACGTGGTCGACAAGGATCTCGAACGCAATGTGCTGACCGTCGCCCAGGGACACGACAACCCGTTGCTGTACCGCGCGCAGCTGACTGCACGGCAGCTGCACTGGGTCGCCGGCCAGCCACCCGCCGGCCCGCTGCGCTGCGCGGCGCGCTGCCGCCACCGCCAGCCGCTGCAGGCCTGTACCGCCAGCATCACCGACGCGCGGCTCGAGGTCAGCTTCGAGCACGCCCAGCGTGCGCTGACACCCGGACAATCGGTGGTCCTTTATGATGGCCAGAGCTGCCTGGGCGGCGGCATCATCGATTGAGGCAGATGGCACAGTACGCGGAAAAAGATCGGGTCATCGCATTGAGCGGGGTGTTTCAGGCCGCGCGGCTGGCGCGCGCCATCGCCCGCAGCGGCAGCTGTGACGCACCCGCCTTCGCCGCCAGCCGCGAGGCCCTGTTCGACTTTGAACCCGAGTCGGTCGAGGCGGTATTCGGAGGCACCGCAGGGGTCGCGCCCGGATTGCGGGCGCTGCTTCAGCAGATCGAACAGCCGGGCCAGCGCGACCTGGAGATTTCGCGCTACGTGATCTCGCTGCTGCATCTCGCCGACCGGCTGCGCCGGGACGCACAGGCCATGCGCCAGCTGCACGACGACCTGAGCGCACTGGCGCGCCGGCGCGGCCACTTCGAACTCGGCGATTCGGTCCAGCACGAACAGCTGTCGCAGATCTATCAGGAGCGCATCAGCACACTGGGCCCGCGCATCATGATTCGCGGCGAACCGCTGCACCTGCAGAACCCCGACAATGCCGCGCGTATCCGCGCGGTGCTGCTGGCCGGCGTCCGCGCAGCGGTGCTGTGGCGCCAGGCCGGCGGCAAGAAATGGCAACTGCTGTTGCGCCGACGTGCGATCGCCGGCCTGGCACGTGACATGCTCGACACTTTGGCGGCACAGAACGACTTGTCATCGCAGGAACGAGGTGATTGACTGCGCCCGGTCAACCCATGGAGTGCCAGAGAACAGCTATGAAATTCCCCCATATCGCCCTCGCCAGCCTGGCCCTGCTACTCGGTGCATGCAGCGATTCCAACACCCCCGCAGAAGGCAACAGCGAAAGCGCGCTGAAGACGCAGGCCAAGGCCTGGAGCGAAGAGACCAAGAAGCTCGGCGAGACCGCCTGGCAGGCAACCAAGGATTCGGCCGACAGTGCCGCCGACAAGAGCAAGGAGTACTACGAGTCCGCCAAGGCCACGACCGCCGATGCCTACGAGGCGACCAAGGAAACGGCAGGCGAGGCCTATGACGCTACCAAGGAGGCGACCGTGCATGCCTACGAGGTGACCAAGGAGACCGCCGGCGAGGCCTATGACGCCACCAAGGAGGCGACC
>JAJDNF010000009.1 GCA_022340805.1 Chromatiaceae bacterium | reverse complement strand
GAGGTCGCCAGCGGCGGAATCCTGTTTCTCGACGAGGTCGGCGACCTGCCTCAACCGCTGCAGGCCAAGCTGTTGCGGTTCCTGCAGGAACGGGTCATCGAACGCATCGGCGGGCGCACCGAGATACCGGTTGACGTGCGGGTCATCTGCGCGACACACCGGGATCTTCCCGAGTTGATTCGGGCCGGCGAATTCCGTGAGGATCTCTACTACCGCATCAACGAGGCGACCATCAGGGTCCCGCCACTGCGCGAGCGCCAGGGTGACAACCTGTTGCTGGCGCGGACCTTCCTGGAAAAATTCTCCGCCCAGCTCAAGCGTCCGATCAAGGGATTCACGCCTCAGGCGATCGAGGCGATCGAGGCCTATGAATGGCCGGGCAACGTGCGGGAGCTCGAAAATCGCGTGAAGCGCGCGGTGATCATGGCCGATGGTACGCAGGTCTCCCTGGAGGATCTCGAGCTTCCCACACAGCAGGCGGAGGGTGGCCAAGAGCCGTTCAATCTTCGCGAGGTGCGCGAAAAGGCCGAGTCCCAGGCCATTCTGCGCGCGCTGGCGCGTACCGATGGCAACGTGTCCAAGACCTCCGAGCTGCTCGGCGTAACCCGTCCGACGCTGTATAACCTGATGAAGAAATACGGCATCGGGGACTGATTTGCCGTAATGCCGGCGCCGGCAGAGTAGGCTCCGCGCTGGGCCCTTTCATGGTCGAGTCGCTTGCGTGCGATAAACTTACCGGCCGATCACCATAGATGAATCATGGAGAGACGAATGTTGTTGCGGGTCTTAATGAAAGCTCTTGCCGGTGCGCTGATGGTGGTACTGATGCTGCAGGGCGCACGTGCTGCCTCGGCCGACGACTACGTCGCTGAGGCACAGAAATACATCACGAGTGGCGAGATCAAGTCGGCCGTCATCGAACTCAAGAATGCGCTGCAGTCCGACCCTTCCAACGTCCAGGCACGACTGTTGCTGGGCTCCCTGTACCTGCGCAATGCCGATGGCCCCGCGGCGGCCAAGGAATACGGGCGTGCACGCGACCTGGGGGCCGGCAAGGACCAGTGGTTGCCGGGTTATACTCGCGCTTTGATCCTGCAGGGCGATTTCCGGGCACTGCTCGACGAGGTTCAGGTCGATGACAGCCTGCCGGTCGGCATGCGCGCCGAGCTGTTGGCACTGCGCGGCAATGCGAACCTCGCGCTGCGCCAGGTCGATGCCGCGGTCAGCGCATACGATGCGGCGTTGCAGCTCGAGTCGGGTAATGCGATGGCCCGCCTGGGCAAGGCGCAGATCCTGCTCACTCAGGGTAAAGACGCTGAAGCGCTCGAGCAGCTCAACCTGGTCCTGGTCGAGAATCCAGGGCACGTGGAGAGCCTTCTGGTACGCGGTGACCTGTTGCGCCGGCAGCAACGCCTCGACGAGGCCGCTGCCGATTTCGCACGTGCAGCACAGGAGGCGCCGGCCAACCCGCGTGCCTTTATCGGTCTCGCGCTCGTGCATTTGGCACAACGCGACATGGAATCGGCGAAGAAGGATCTGGCGCGACTCAACCAGTTGGCCGGCGACCTGCCCGTGGTGCATTACCTGCAGGCGCTGGTGTCGTTTCAGGACAAGGACTATGAGCGCGCGTCGGATGAACTGCAGGTCCTGCTGCGTGCGGCGCCTGCCAACCTGCAGGCGCAGCTGCTGTACGGGGTAGTCAGCTATGCGCGCAATGAATTCACGATTGCCGATGACTACCTGACCCGTGTGCTGGCCAGTCTGCCGGGTAACGTCCAGGTAGCCAAGATCCTGGGTGCCGCACGCCTCAAGCTGCGCCAGCCGGATCGGGCCGTGCAGGTGCTCAGCTCGGTAGTGAACGACGACACCAGCGATGCGCAGCTGCTGGCCCTGCTGGGTACTGCCTACATCCAGATCGGTGATAACACCAAGGGTGCCGAATACATCCAGCGTGCGGTCGACCTCGACCCGGACCAGGCACTGCTGCGCACCCAGCTGGCGGTTGGCAAGATCGCGACCGGCGATACCGCCGGCGCCATCGATCAGCTCGAATCGGCAGTGGCCCTCGGTCAGGATGTGGTGCAGGCCGACGTCCTGCTGGTGTTGAGTTATGTGAACAAGCGTGAGTTCGACAAGGCGATTGCGGCGTCCGAGGCCCTCGAAAAACGCATGAGCGATAGTCCCATTCCGTACAATCTGACCGGTCTGTCCTACATGGCCGAGCGCCAGTTCGACCAGGCCCGGGCCAAGTTCAACCAGTCGATCGAAAAGGACCCGAAGTTCAACGTGGCGCGCATGAACCTGGCGCGCCTGGCGCTGGCCGAGAAACGGCTGGATGTCGCGGCCAGCGAATACGAGCAGATCCTGAAACAGGATCCCAATCACATGGGTGCGCTGATGGGGATGGCGGCGCTGGCAAAGGCAAACAACGACCCCAAGGCTGTCGAGCAGTGGCTGCGGCGGGCGAGCCAGGCCAATCCGACGGCCTCGGCACCCATGCTCGTCCTGGCAGAAACCTATCTGCGTCAGGAACAGGGCCTCAAGGCGCTGAACGCCCTGTCCGGACTGTCTCCGGAGCAGGCCAGATTGCCCGCGGCCCTGCGCCTCAAGGGCATGGCTCAGTTGCAGACAGGTGACTACCCTAGCGCCGTGCGCACCCTCACGACACTGTCCGAGCAGCAGCCGACTGCGATCGAGGCATGGTTTCAGTTGGCCCGCGCCCAGGCGGCGGCAGGTGATGCGGACGGCTCACGCGAAAGCTTCAAGCGCGCCATTGCACTGGATACCGAAAACCAGGTGGCGGTGATCCGGGTTGGCCTGGCCGAACTCGAGTTACGCGAACGTCGTTTCGACGAAGCGCTGGCCCTCGCACAGCAGTTCAAGAGCGATTTTCCAGGCAATGTGTTCGGCTACGATATCGAGGCCGCGGCCTACCGCGGCAAGGGCGATGTACAGGCGTCGCTCGCCGCGGCAGAGGCGGCGTTGGCGATCGAGAGCAACTCCCGGCGCGTGATCGGGTTCGCCAATTCGCTGATGTCGGCGGGCCAGCAGGACAAGGCGGTCAGCGTGCTTGAGGATTGGCTGGCCAAAACCCCGGACGACGGTGCCGGCTGGGCCACACTCGGTATGTTGCGGCAGCAGATGGGACACGATGCGCAGGCGCTCGAGGCCTATGAGCAGGCCGTCACGAAGGCCCAGCCCAATCCGGTGATCCTCAACAACATGGCGTGGCTGTATCTCGACCGTGATGCCAGGCGGGCGATGGAACTCGCCACCCAGGCATACGAACTGGCCCCGTCGCGGGCCGAGATCGTCGATACCTACGGTTGGGTACTGTTCAAGGGCGGGCGCAGGTCCGAAGGTCTGGCCGCGCTGCAACAGGCCCTGGTAATCGCACCGCGCAACGCCGAGATCGCGCTGCACGTCGGCGAGGCGTTGCAACAGTTGAATCGCGACGCGGAAGCCAGGTCGGTGCTGGAGCGCATCGTGCGCGAGAATCCGAATACCGATTTTGCCGAATCGGCGCGGGCGTTACTGGCCAAGTTGCGCGGCTGAGCCACGCACTGCGGCGCGGGCGAGCAACGCCACGCCGTAGGCCGCCTCGGTGTGCTCAGCGCGCTGTACCGGCACGCCTAGCCTGTGCTCGCGGATCCTGCGCCAGGTCTCGTTCACGGCCCCGCCGCCGCAGGTATAGATGCGCCCGGGGCTGGGGGCGCCCAGTTCGGCCAGGCGCGCATACCCTTCGGCCTCGATGGCGGCGATCCCTTCGAATATTGCCTGCAAGAATTCAGCCTTGTCTGCAGGACGCGGCTGCATTCGCGGCAGCATCTGCGGATCGTTGTTCGGGAAGCGTTCACCTGCTGCCGGTAGCGGGTAGTAGCCGAGGCCCAGGGTCCTTTCGGGGTCGATCTGCGGACTGAGTTCGGCCAACTCGATGTCGCTGAAAAACTGACGCAGCACGCTGCCGCCGGTGTTCGAGGCGCCGCCGACCAGCCACTGGTCGCCGATGCGGTGGCTGTAGACACCATAGCGTGACGACGACACCGGTCGGTCGCTGAGGATCTTGACGACCAGGGTACTGCCCAGGGAAGTCACCGCGTCGCCGATCCGGTCGATGCCGGCCGCCAGGGTCGCCGCGTTGCTGTCGGTCGTCCCGGCCACCAGCAGTACATCCTCCGCCAGGCCGAGCAATGTCGTCAGCGCGCGCGACAGCGTGCCGAGCGGGGCGCCGACCGGCAACACCCTGGGTAACAGGCTGCTGGGAAATGGCAGGCGACCGAGCCAGTCCGGCCATTGCCTGGCGACCGGATCGTAGCCGAGCTTGAGGGCGTTGTTTTCGTCGCTGATCCCGAATCTGCCGCCGAGTCGACCGTTGATCCAGTCGGCCTGGTGGACTGCATGCGCCACCGGCATCCGCTGATGGATTTCGAGCAGGTACAGCAGTTTGGCCAGCGCCGAACCGGCGCCACGCGCCGCGCTCTCGGGCGGTGCGACGCGTTCGATCAGCGTCGCCTGTGCGCCGGCGCGACGGTCGTCGTACATCAGACCGGCAGTGCACGGCCCGCCCTGACGGTCGCACAGCAGCAGGGTCGAGGAGGTGCCGTCGACGCAGATGGCACGGATCAGCCCCGGTCGCTGTTCGACCAGCAGTTTCAGCACCGCGATTGTCGCGTTCCACCAGTCGTCGGGGTCCTGTTCGCTTGCCCCGGGTTGTGGATGTCGCGATTCTGGCAGTGCCTGGCGCGCCTCGGCGGCGACCCGGCCGTCATCGTCGATCGCGACGGCGCGACAGCCGGATGTGCCGAGGTCGAGACCGATGTAGCAGTCCGGCGTGGCTCGAGCGCTCGACACCCGCCCGAAGGTCAGGGCAGCTGGACCGGGGCCGGGGCCAACCAGTCGTCGGCGCGGTGTTCGGCGACGACATTGGTGTAGACGCCGCCGCGCACGTTGAACTCGGCCGTCAGACGCATGAAGCGCGGCCGGGTCGCCTGGAGCAGGTCGTCGAGAATGCGGTTGGTCACCGCCTCGTGAAACGCCCCTTGGTCGCGATACGACCAGACGTACAGCTTCAGCGACTTCAGTTCGACGCACAGCATGTCCGGCACATATTCCAGGTGCAGCGTGGCGAAGTCCGGCTGCCCGGTCTTCGGGCACAGGCAGGTGAACTCCGGGATGCGTATGCGGATGGTGTAGTCGCGCTCGGGGCGCGGGTTTGGGAAGGTCTCCAGATCTTTGCTCGGCTGGGTCGACATCGTGATTCCTGACAGTGGTTCGCAAATTGCCGACAATTATATGGCATCGGTCACCGGGCGGGCCGACAAACCACTTTAAGTTCGAGGAAAAAATTCTCTAAAAACATTGATATACGGCCTGTTCTTGTGACCTGTTGGCGGCTTGCGGCTGTGTCTTGTGCGGGCCGCAAAGCATCCTGTATCTTTGCCCGCCATGCGTCTGGAAAAAATCAAGCTGGCGGGCTTCAAATCCTTTGTAGACCCGACCACGGTCCAATTCCCCAGCAATCTCGTCGGCATCGTCGGACCCAACGGCTGCGGCAAGTCCAACGTGATCGACGCGGTGCGCTGGGTCATGGGCGAGAGTTCGGCCAAGATGCTGCGCGGCGAGTCGATGGCCGACGTCATCTTCAACGGCTCCAGCAGTCGCAAGCCCGTCGGTACCGCGACCATCGAACTGGTGTTCGACAATGCCGACGGCAGCGCCGGCGGCCAGTATGCCCAGTACAGCCAGATCTCGGTGAAACGCCAGGTCTCGCGCGATGGCCAGTCGTTGTATTTCCTCAACGGCGTGCGTTGCCGGCGGCGCGATATCACCGACCTGTTTCTCGGCACCGGACTGGGGCCACGCAGCTATTCGATCATCGAGCAGGGCATGATCTCGCGGATCATCGAGGCGCGTCCGGAAGACCTGCGCGTGTACCTCGAGGAAGCGGCCGGCATCTCCAAGTACAAGGAGCGGCGACGCGAGACCGAGAACCGGATCGCGCATACGCGCGAGAACCTGGAACGTCTCGACGACCTGCGTGAAGAGGTCCAGAAGCAGCTGCGTCATCTCGAGCGCCAGTCGGCCACGGCGCAGAAGTACAAGGCCTTCCGCGAACAGGATCGGCGGGTGCGCGCCGAGCTGCTGGTGCTGCGCCTGGACGATATGCTGGCCGACATCGAAAGGCGCGACCGCAGCATTGCCGATCAGGAAAACAGGCTGCAGGCCGCAGTTGCCGATCAGCGCAACCTGGAGGCGCAGATCGAACAGCAGCGTGCCGCGCATGCCGAGGTCAACGACGGTTTCAACGAGATCCAGGGTCGCTTCTACGCGGTGGGCTCGGAGATTGCGCGCCTCGAGGAGGCGATCCAGTATGCGCGCGAGGCGCGGCGCCAGCACGAGGCCGACCTGGTCCAGGCGCGCCAGTCGCTGGCCCAGGCCCAGGCCCTGAGCGAACAGGACAGTAGCCGCCTGGCGCAGCTGGCCGGTGAGCTCGAGCGTGATCAGCCGATGCTCGAGGAGGCGCGCGAGCGGGCCGATGTCGCGGCCCACGCGCTGCAGGACGCCGAGAGCGCGATGCACGCCTGGCAGGCCGAATGGGACAGGTTCAACCAGAGTGCCAACGAGCCGGCCCAGCAGGCCCAGGTGGAGCGCACCCGGATCAATCACCTCGAACAGCAGGAGGTGCAGCTCAAGCGCCGCCTGGACCGCAACCAGGAGGATCGCCGGCAGCTGTCGGATGTCTCGCTGCAGGCCGAGATCGTCGAGCTGCAGCGGCGCGAGTCCGAGGGCGAGGCCGCGCTGGCCGTGGTGCGCGGTCGGGTCGAGGACCGCCTGCAGTCGATCGGCGAGCTGCGTGAACGCAGCCAGCAGGCGCAGGAAGACCTGGCCGCTGCACGCAGCGAGCTGGAGATGCTCAGGGGGCGGCTGGCCTCGCTGCAGGCCCTGCAGCAGGCAGCACGCGGCGAAGGCGACAAGGTCGTCGAGCGTTGGCTGGATGAGCAGGACCTGGGTGCCGCGAAGCGCTTGCTGGAGACGCTCGAGGTTTCCGGCGAGTGGCAGAGGGCTGTCGAGGTGGTGCTCGCCGAGCAGCTCCAGGCGGTCATGGTCGACCGGCTGGAGGGCCCTGCCGGGCGGCTGGCGCAGCTCGAGCGCGGCCGCTTGATGCTGTTCGAGGACCAGGGCGAACGGCCACCGGCACGCGCCGGGACCCTGGCCGCGGTGGTCAATGGTCCCGCGCCGCTTACTCACCTGCTGAACAGCATCCACCTGGCTAGCGACCTCGACGAGGCGCTGCGCCGCCGCCAGGAGCTCGCGCCCGGCGAATGCATGGTCACGCCGGACGGACTGCGCGTCGGTCGCGGCTGGGTCAGCCTGCAGCGCGGCAGCGACGCGCACGCCGGTGTGCTGGCACGTGAACAGGAGATCCGCACGCTGTCGCAGCGCCAGGCAGAACTCGAGCCGCAGGTGCAGCGGCTAGCCGAACAGCTTGCGGCAGATCGCCAGGCCCTGGTCGAGGCCGAACAGGCACGCGAGGTGCAGCAGCGCGAGATGGAGGCGGCGCAGCGCGTGCTTTCCGAGGTGCGTGCGCTGCTGAGTGGCAAGCAGGCCCGCGCCGAGCAGATTCGGCATCGCATCGAGGGGCTGGAAAAAGACGCCGCCGAGATCCGCCAGCAGATCGAACAGGGCATGACCGATATGGAGGAGGCGCGTAGCCAACTGCACCAGGCGCTGGCCTCGATCGAGGATCTCGGCATGCAGCGCGAGCAGCTGGTTGCGCGCCGCGACGAGCTGCGCATTGCGCTGGACGAGGCGCGTGCCGCTGCCAGTGAGGCGCGCAACCGGGTGCATGAGATCGCACTGCGCGTGGAATCGATGCGTACCTCGGAGGATTCGCTGCGCTCCGGGATCGGGCGCATGCAGCAGCAGCTGCAACACTACGAGCAGCGCTGCGCCGAGCTCGAGGGCTCTCTCGAACAGGGTAAGGTGCCGATCGGCGAGCAACAGGCCAGGCTCGAGCAGCAGTTGCAGGACCGCGCCGAGGTCGAGGCGCAGCTCGCCGCCGCGCGCAAGGGCCTCGAGGACATCGACCACCAGCTGCGCGAGCTCGACCGTTCGCGTCACCAGGTCGAGCAGCGCGTGCAGGACGAGCGCGGCCTGCTCGATCAGGCGCGCATGGCTCGCCAGGAAATCCTGGTGCGCAGCCGCACACTCGAGGAACAGCTGGCCGAGACCGGTTTCGAGCGCGAACAACTGAGTGCCGAGATGCCGCCGGAGGCCGAGGCTGCCGCCTGGCAGGCGCGCGTCGAGGAACTGGCCGCGCGCATCCAACGGCTCGGTCCGATCAACCTCGCCGCGATCGACGAGTTCAAGGAACAGAGCGAGCGCATGGCCTATCTCGACAGTCAGCATGAAGATGTCAGCAAGGCGCTGGCGACCCTCGAAGAGGCGATCCGCAAGATCGACCGCGAGACCCGCACGCGCTTCAAAGAGACCTTCGATCGCGTCGATGCCGGGTTCAAGGAGCTGTTTCCGAAGTTATTCGGCGGTGGCCATGCCTACCTGGAGTTGACCGGCGAGGACTTGCTGGACACCGGGGTCACGGTGATGGCGCGCCCGCCCGGCAAGCGCAACAGCAGCATCCACCTGCTGTCCGGCGGTGAGAAGGCGTTGACGGCGGTCGCGATGGTATTCGCGATTTTCCGTCTCAATCCGGCGCCTTTCTGTATGCTCGACGAGGTCGACGCGCCGCTGGATGATGCCAACGTCGGTCGCTACTCCGCGCTGGTCAGGGAGATGTCGGAGCATGTGCAGTTCATCTTCATCACCCACAACAAGGTCACGATGGAAATCGCCAATCAGCTCAGCGGGGTTACCATGCATGAACCCGGCGTGTCGCGCCTGGTCTCGGTAGACGTGGAAGAGGCCGCTGCACTGGCGGCGGTTTGATGGTCAGGCCCGAGTGACGGCCGACATGGCATTTGAACAACGGTTCGACGGCGAACGGCAATGGATCCAGATCTGGTCAGGCTGATTCTGATAGTACTCGGCGTCCTGCTTGTGGTGGGTATCTACCTGTGGGATCGCTACAAGCGTTCGATGCCGCGTCCGCAGGCATTCAAGCGGGCGCCGGTCGGTATGTCGATCGATAGCGACGTGCTCGACGAGGACACGGCGTCGCGTCCTGAACCGACGATGACCGACGCGGTCGAGTCGATCCCGGAGATGCGCCTGGATGACCATGATCTCGACCAGGGCGTCGAGCGACACGAACCCGCTGCGGCCCGCTCGATGCTCGATCCTGAGCCCGCGGATATCGGCGAATGGTCGGCCGCGCGGCGCGATGCCGATCCCCAGTTCGCGATGGACCTGAATTTCGATGCGCACGGCGACGGCGACTATCTGAGCACCGACCCGGCGTTGTACGACGAGGTCGAGCGCAAGATCATCGTGATCCACATCATGGCGCGCGACAGCAGGTTTGCCGGGCCGGCGATTCAGAAGGCCTGCAGCGCGAATGGCCTGGTGCTTGGCGATATGTCGATCTACCACCGCCATGAGGGCAAGGGCAGGCGCGTACTGTTCAGTATGGCGAGCATGGTCGAGCCCGGCAGCTTTCCGGGCGACGACATGGCTGGATTTTCCACGCCTGGCCTGTCGATGTTCACCCAGCTTCCCGGGGTGCGCGACGGCATCGAGATCTACGAGGAGATGCTGGCCACCGCCAACCGCCTGGCCTCGCTGCTGCATGGCGAGTTGCAGGACGAGGCGCACAACAAGCTGACCAAGCAGATGGAGAAGCATACCCGCGAGTCGATCATCGAACATCGTCGCAGGCTCAAGCTGGCGCGGAGTCGCCGTTGAGCCGAGACAAGGCGCTCAGCGCGCAGGCAAGGCAACTGCGCGAGCAGATAGAGCATCACAATTACCAGTATTACGTGCTGGACCAGCCCGAGGTCCCGGACAGCGAATACGATCGCCTGTTTCGTGCGCTGCAGGCTCTCGAGGCCGCCCATCCGGAACTCATCACCCCCGATTCACCGACCCAGCGGGTGGGGGGTGCGGCGCTGGCCGCATTCGACGAGGTCGAGCATCGGGTGCCGATGCTGTCGCTCGGCAATGCCCTGTCACCCGAGGAGATGGCGGAATTCGACCGGCGCGTGCGTGAGCGCCTGAAACTCAGTGGCGATGTGAGCTACGCGGCGGAACCCAAGCTCGATGGCCTCGCGATCAGCCTGCGATACGAACAGGGCCTGCTGGTGCAGGCGGCGACGCGCGGTGACGGCAGCCGTGGGGAAAACGTGACCCAGAACGCACGCACCATCGGCTCAGTGCCGCTGCGCCTGGTGGGCAGTGCCTGGCCGCCGGTGCTCGAGGTGCGCGGTGAGGTCTTCATGCCGAAGAAGGGCTTCGAGAGGCTCAACGAGCGCCAGCGCGCGCGCGGCGACAAGACCTTCGCGAACCCGCGCAATGCGGCCGCCGGCAGCCTGCGTCAGCTCGATCCCAGGATCACCGCCGAGCGCCCGCTGGCGATGTTCTGTTACGGTCTCGGCGAGGTCCAGGGCCACCCGATGAGCGGCAGCCATAGCGGCAACATGGCACTCTTGAAGGGCTGGGGGCTGCCGGTCTCGCCGGAGCTCAAGCGGGTGACCGGTCTGGCGGCCTGTGCCGCCTATTTCGAGGAGATCGGTGCACGCCGAGCGACACTCGCCTATGACATCGATGGCGTGGTGTTCAAGGTGGACAGCACAGCCGACCAGCAGGCACTGGGTTTCGTGTCGCGCGCACCGCGCTGGGCGATCGCGCAGAAGTTCCCGGCCCAGGAGGCGCTGACCCTGGTCGAGGCGATCGAATTCCAGGTCGGTCGGACCGGTGCGGTGACCCCGGTGGCACGCCTCAAGCCAGTGTTCGTCGGCGGTGTGACCGTGAGCAATGCCACGTTGCACAACATGGACGAGGTCCAGCGCAAGGATGTCAGGGTGGGCGATACCGTGTACGTGCGTCGTGCCGGTGATGTGATCCCGGAGGTGGTGCGGGTCCTGGCCGAACGGCGCCCGAAGGGCGCGCGGCCGGCAAAGATGCCGGCGCATTGCCCGGTATGCGGTTCGGATATCGAGCGCATCGAGGGCGAGGCAGTGGCGCGCTGCTCGGGCGGCCTGTACTGCGCCGCGCAGCGCCGTGAGGCGGTCAAGCATTTTGCCTCGCGCCGGGCGATGGATATCGAGGGGCTCGGTGACAAGCTGATCGAGCAATTGATCGACCAGGACCTGATCAAGGACCCCGCCGACCTGTTCGATCTTTCGGTCGAGACCCTGGCCGGGCTGGAACGCATGGGCGAGAAGTCGGCGCGAAATCTGGTCGGGGCGCTCGACCAGGCGCGCCAGACCACGCTTGCGCGCTTTCTGTACGCGCTCGGCATCCGTGAGGTCGGTGAGGCGACCGCTCAGGCACTGGCGCGTCAGTTTGGCAGCCTGGATGCAATCCGCGCCGCCGGCGAGGATGCCCTGCAGCAGACCCCGGACGTTGGCCCGGTGGTCGCCCGCCATGTGCACGTCTTCTTCCGCCAGCGACACAATCAGGACGTGGTCGCCAAGCTGCGCGCGGCCGGTGTGCAATGGCCTGAGGGCGAACCGGCCCCGGCACCCGAGGCACTGCCGTTCGCCGGCAAGACCTTTGTCCTGACCGGCACGCTGTCGCAGCCGCGCGATGTGGTGAAGGAGCGCCTGCAGGCGCTGGGCGCCAAGGTGGCGGGCAGCGTGTCGAAGAAAACCGACTATCTGGTCGCCGGTGAAGAGGCCGGCTCGAAACTGGGCAAGGCGCAGGAACTGGGCGTAGAGGTACTCGATGAACAGAGTCTGGAACAGCTGATCGGCGGAGCAGGTCGGGGCTGACGGATCTCGAACGGGGCATGCCGGTCCACCGCTGCACCAACAGGGTGCCCGGCGGTGGCTGCCTTGACGCCCTCAGCCTGGGGGGACACACTCGGCTCACAGACAATCTTTGGACCAGCGCCCCTGCGGGGATGGCTCCGGCATGATTGTTGGATAACTCGATAAGAATCCGCTGTAATTTGGAGGACAGACTCTGTGATGAAAAACACACTCGCGATCGGACTTGGCGTCGCACTAGCGCTGTCGGGGACAGTCAATGCAGGCACGACGCTGGATGGGGTAAAGGGCAAGGGCTTTGTGCAATGCGGCGTAAGTACCGGTATTCCCGGCTTCTCCAGCGCCGATGACAAGGGCAAGTTCACCGGCATCGACGTCGATATGTGCCGCGCAGTCGCCGCGGCGATCTTCGGCGACGCTGAAAAGGTCAAGTACAGTCCGCTGACCGCCAAGGAGCGTTTTACTGCGCTGCAGTCGGGCGAGGTCGACATGCTGCCACGCAACACCACCTGGACCTATACGCGCGATTCCTCGCTGGGCCTGAACTTCACCGGAGTCAACTACTACGACGGCCAGGGCTTCCTGGTCACCAAGAAGCTCGGCGTGAAGAGCGCACTGGAGATGGATGGTGCTGCGTTCTGCATCCAGGCCGGTACCACGACCGAGCTGAACCTGGCCGACTACTTCCGCGCCAACAAGATGAGCTATACGCCGATCACCTTCGACACCTCGGATCAGACGATCAAGGCGTTCGAGGCGGGGCGTTGTGATGCGCTGACCTCCGACCAGTCGCAGCTGTATGCGCTGCGCATCAAGCTGAGCGACCCGAACAGCGCGATGGTGCTGCCCGAGGTGATCTCGAAGGAGCCGCTGGGCCCGGTGGTGCGCCAGGGTGACGACGAGTGGTTCAACATCGTCAAGTGGTCGCTGTTCGCGATGGTCAATGCCGAAGAACTGGGTGTGACCTCAGCCAACGTTGACGAGATGAAAGCCAGCTCGACCGATCCCAACGTGCGCCGGTTGCTGGGCATCGAGGGTGTCAAGGGCGAGTGGATGGGGATTCCGGACGACTGGGGATACAACATCGTGAAGCAGGTGGGCAACTACGGCGAGGCTTTCGAGCGCAACGTCGGCATGGGTAGCGCCCTGGGCATCTCGCGCGGGCTGAATGCGCTGTGGAGCAAGGGCGGCCTGCAGTACGCACCGCCGATTCGCTGATCGTCGGCGTGCGACGATTCGCCATGGCCCGGGCGTGTATCGCACCCCGGGCTCATCCCGAAGGCAATTCACGCTTGAGATCAGTGTATCCGCATGGCAGCTGAGCATACCCCGCAGAGTTCGACGAGCAAGGTCCCGCTATGGCGTCTGCCGGCGTTTCGCGCGATCTTGTTTCAGGTGTTGTTGGTCCTTGGCATTCTCGCGTTCGGGAACTTTCTGCTCAGCAACACGTTGCAGAACATGGAGCAGCGTGGGATCACGACCGGTTTCGGCTTCCTCGACAATGCCGCCGGGTTCGGAATCCTGCAGAGCCTGATCCCATTCGATGAGACCGACAGCTACGGGCGGACCTTCATCGTCGGTCTACTCAACACCCTGCTGGTGGCGGCGCTGGGTATCCTGTTCGCGACCTTCCTCGGGTTTTTCATCGGTGTGGCGCGCCTGTCGAAAAACTGGCTGGTGGCGCGGCTGGCCACGGTCTACATCGAGACCTTCCGCAACATCCCGCTGCTGCTGCAGATCATGTTCTGGTACTTCGCGGTACTGCGCCCTCTACCGCGGCCGCGCCAGAGCCTGAGCGTCGGCGACTCGATCTTTCTCAACAACCGCGGGCTGTTCATCCCCAGACCCGTGGCGGAAGATGGCTTCGGACTCGTCCTGGCGGCACTGTTGCTCGCTGTGATTGGGTCCATTCTGCTGGTGCGCTGGGCGCATCGGCGGCAGGAGGCCACTGGCCAGCAGTTCCCGGGCGGCCTGGTCTCGCTCGCTGCGATCATCGGACTGCCACTCGCGACCTATTGGCTCAGTGGATCACCGCTGCACTGGGACTACCCGGTGCTCGGTGGCTTCAATTTCAGCGGTGGGCTGGAGGTGATCCCGGAGTTGGCCGCGTTGGTGCTGGCGTTGAGCATCTACACCGCGGCCTTCATCGCCGAGGCCGTACGCTCGGGCATCCAGGCGGTCAGTCATGGCCAGACCGAGGCGGCCTATGCGCTTGGTCTGCGGCCCCGGCTGACACTGAAGCTGGTGATCATCCCGCAGGCGATGCGCGTGATCATCCCGCAGCTGACCAGCCAGTACCTCAACCTGACCAAGAACTCGTCATTGGCCACCGCCATCGGTTACCCGGATCTGGTCAACGTGTTTGCCGGCACCACCCTCAACCAGACCGGCCAGGCGGTCGAGGTTATCGCGATGACCATGGGCGTGTACCTGTTCATCAGCCTGGTCATTTCGACGTTCATGAACTGGTACAACAAACGTAAACAGCTGATCGAAAGGTAGGCCCGATGACCACGCATACCCCGCATCCCGATCTGCCGCCGCCCTCGACCAGCGTGGGCGTGATCGGCTGGCTGCGCGCCAACCTGTTTTCGTCGTGGGCGAACTCGCTGTTGACGCTCGCTGCGGCCTATCTGCTGTACCTGACGATCCCGCCGCTGATCGATTGGTCGCTGATCAAGGCGGACTGGGTGGGCGAAACGCGCGACGCCTGTGACAGTGGGGGTGCCTGCTGGGTGTTCGTCAGTGTCCGCCTGAACCAGTTCATGTACGGTTTGTATCCGGAGAGCGAATACTGGCGCATCAACCTTGCTGCGGTGCTGCTGGTGTTGCTGATGATTCCTCTGTTCATCAAGCGCTTCCGCGCAAAGCTGTGGCTCGGACTGTTCATCCTGTTCGGCTATCCGGTTATCGCGTTCTACCTGTTCTCGGGTGGCGTGTTCGGTCTCGAATACGTCGAGACCAGCCGCTGGGGTGGCCTGACCCTGACCCTGGTGCTCTCCTCGGTCGGTATGGCCGCCTCGCTGCCGCTGGGGATTCTGCTGGCGCTGGGTCGGCGCTCGACCATGCCGATCGTGAAGGCACTGTCGGTGGTATTCATCGAATTCTGGCGCGGCGTACCACTGATCACGGTGCTGTTCATGTCGTCGGTGATGCTGCCGCTTTTCCTGCCCGAGGGGACCCATTTCGACAAGCTGCTGCGGGCGATGATCGGCATTGCGCTATTCCAGTCGGCGTATATGGCCGAGGTCGTGCGCGGTGGCCTGCAGGCAATTCCGAAGGGCCAGTACGAGGCGGCACAGGCGCTCGGTCTGAGTTACTGGAAGAGCATGAGCCTGATTATCCTGCCGCAGGCGCTGAAGCTGGTGATCCCGGGCATCGTCAACACCTTCATCGCGCTGTTCAAGGACACCACCCTGGTCCTGATCATCGGCCTGTTCGACATGCTGGCGATGATCCAGGCCGCGCTGGCCGATCCCAACTGGCTCGGCTATGCGATCGAGGGCCTGCTGTTTGCGGCCTTCGTGTATTGGATCTTCTGTTTCGGCATGTCGCGTTACAGCCTCGCGCTGGAGCGCAAGTTGAATACGGGCCACGCCCGCTAGCGTCCGGAGTAAAGCATGACTGACTCGAGTAATTCCCGCTCCGATCCGGCTGCCCCCGCGGGCCCGATGGTCGAAATGCGGCATGTGCACAAATGGTACGGGCAGTTCCATGTGCTCAAGGACATCAATCTGAATGTCGACAAGGGCGAGCGCATCGTCATCTGCGGGCCTTCGGGGTCTGGCAAATCAACCATGATCCGCTGCATCAACCGGCTCGAGGAGCATCAGGACGGGCAGATCATCGTCGATGGCACGGAGTTGACCGACGACGTCAAGCATATCGACCAGATCCGCCGCGAGGTCGGCATGGTGTTTCAGCACTTCAATCTGTTCCCGCACCTGACGGTCCTCGAGAACTGCTGCCTGGCGCCGATCTGGGTACGCAAGGAACCGCGCCGGAACGCGGAACAGGCTGCGATGAAGTATCTCGAGAAGGTCAAGATCCCTGAACAGGCGAAGAAGTATCCAGGCCAGCTGTCGGGCGGCCAGCAGCAGAGGGTCGCGATCGCGCGCAGTCTGTGCATGAATCCGAGCATCATGCTGTTCGACGAGCCGACCTCGGCGCTCGACCCGGAGATGATCAAAGAGGTGCTCGACACCATGATCGAGCTGGCCGAGAGTGGCATGACGATGTTGTGCGTGACCCACGAGATGGGTTTCGCCAAGACGGTGGCCAACCGGGTCATCTTCATGGACGGCGGCGAGATCATCGAGCAGAACGAGCCCGAGGAATTCTTCAACAATCCGCAGTCGGATCGGACGAAGCTGTTTCTCAGCCAGATCCTGGCACACTGAGCCGCAGGCTGCGTCTGCTCCGGCGATCCGCGATAGTGTCCGTCGTCGATTGGCCTGTTCGCCCCCGGCGGGGATGGCGTGCCGGGCGCCCGCGATCAGGAGCGAGCCATGCGTAGGACGCCCGCGTTTATCTTCGTGTGCCTGTCATTGAGCCGGGGCGCTGTTGCAGCCGGGCCTCCGGCGAACATGTCGCAACTGATGCAGCTCGATCAGGCCAGCCAGCAGGAGCTCAGCGAGATCCAGCGGCGTTATGTGTTTCCGGAGGCCACGCAGACGCCGCAGGAGCAGGTCGCGCGCGAGCGACTCAACCGCCAGCAGCAGACCGATCAACAGCAGTTGCAGGAAATGCAGCGCCGCGAACTGCTGTGGCTGAACCACCGTACCGGGATCGAGCCGGTGCCTGGCCCGCAGCCGCGCCTGGATGCGATCAATCAGCTGCACCAGTTTCGGCTCGAGCAGCGCTATCAGTTGAACAGGTTCCGGTTGCAGCAGGGCTTGCCGCCCCGGTGATGTCAGTCTGATCGGCAGTGACCGTGCCGACAACGGATATGCCGCGTCAGACGTGCTTGGCTCAGTGGCTGTCGGACCCCTCGGAGCCGCCCGGCGGTACAAAGCCCTCGGGAAGCTTGCCGGCCAGGATGTAGGCAAACGCGATGACCTCGGCGATTGCCTTGTACAGATTGTCCGGGATCTCCTCGCCAAGGGGTATCTGTGACAGGATCATCGCCAGCTCGGGATCCGGGTAAAGCGGGACGCCGGCCTGCTGGGCGGCCTCGACGATCTGTTCGGCGAGCAGCTTCTCGCCTTTGGCGGTGACACGCGGTGCCCGCTTGCCGTCGTAGCGCAACGCCACGGCGATGTCGGTCTGTCCTCCGACCAGCTGTCTGCCGCGTTTCATATCAGGCACGCTCGTCGAGCAGCGAATCGGGCATCGGAACCCTGATCAGGGGCTCCGGCGGTGCGCCGAGCACACCGCTAAGGTGCACCACCTCGAGCCCCTGTGCCGCGAGCGCCTCTTCGAGTACCGGCAGGCGCGCCTCGACGCGCTGCTGGGTAGATGCGCTCTCGCACCAGAAGGTGGTCGCGACCCGCTCGCCGTTTAGCGCGATCCGGCATTGCAGCGTACCGATGCTGTCGAACTGAAATGCCAGATTGACCGCCCAGCCCGGGGCGCCGTCGGCTGCGTCCGCGGCTGCATCTCGCTCGATTCGCAGCATCAGGTCCTCGGTCGTGTCCGGCAGGCGGATTGGCAGGTCGATCTGCCAGGCCTGGCGATGGTTGTCGTCGGTCGGCAATGCGACCGTCTGCTGCAACTGGATGCGTGAGACCGCGCCCTCGACCAGGCGGGCCAGGCGGTTGAGCAGAGAGTCACTGGCAGGATCGCGGCCCTGGGCCGATGGATCGGCGCCGGGCGGTGCCGGCGCCTGCGGGTCCAGCTTGACGCCTGGCTTGATCTCCAGCCCCTTGCCCAGCGTGACGTCCGCGCGTGCGTCGATCTGGGCACCCGCCTTGAGCAGCGCGGCCAGCCGCAGCAGACGAGTCTTCAGATCCGCCGGCTCTGCGGCCTCGCCGGTCGCCATGCGCGACTCGTGAAACAGGCCGCTCAATGCGACGGCGCGCTGCAACTGCGCCGGTTTGAGTTGCTCGGGCCTGACGGCCGCATGCTCCAGGATCTCGACGAACTGGCGGGCGGCCTCCACCTGCCTTGGCGTTTGCATATGGCTGCGCAGTTCCGCGGCCGCCTGTCGAATCTCCTGCGGCGGCAGTTGCCGCGCCATTGCCGAGCGCACCACCTGCTGCTGGGTCTCCTGACGGGTCGGTTCGCGAAGCACCCGCAGTTCGGGTGTCGGGCGGGTCTTGATGACCTCGAGTGCCTGGGTGCTGCCTGGCGGCAGCGCGACCTGGCTGCGCGCCAGCAGCTCGGTGGAGCCGATCTGCAGGCGTAGCACGCCCGGTTGCGGCGCATTGAGCACACGCGCCTGGAGGATCTGTCCGACCTTCAGCTGTTTGACCAGGGCGGGCAGGTCGCGGCTGACGGCGTCGAGCAACGGTTGCAGTGTGTTCGGGATCTTCACGCGGGCCGCCAAGAGTCGTGTGTTGCGCAAGTTATCGGCAGTCTGGCCGATAATTGCAACATTATGGGGTGCAGGAGTTCTCGAGACCGTGAGTGCGGCCAAAGGTAGCGGGCTGGAGTGGTTCGTGCGCCGCGGTGCTGTCGTGCGTGGCCCGTTCAGCAGTACCCGGGTCCGGCACTTTGTGCTTGAAGGCCGACTGGGGCTGGATGACCAGGTGAGCGCGGACAAGTCCGATTGGCGGCGGCTCGGCAGCGTGCCCGAGGTGGTGCCGTTGCAGATGCGGGTGGAGGATGCCGGTCTGTCCGCCGAACAAGACGCCCAACGCAAGGACGAACGCCGCAAGGCGCTGTGGACTATTGGGGTCGTGGTGCTGTTGGTGATCGTGCTGATCGTCGGGGTCTCGATGACCGGATCTGATAAGCAAGAGACCGTGCGGGACTGTTCGATTGCCCCGGCGCCCGGCGTCTTCCTCGAGGGCTGCCAGTTGTCCGGTGCCCAGATGACCGGTGCAGTGTTGCGCGAGGCGCATATGGCCAACGTCATCCTGACTGGATCCCAACTTGGCCAGGCGGATCTGGCCGGTGCCGATCTGCGTTATGCGGATCTCGGCGGCGCGGACCTGTCGTATGCGAAGCTGAACTCCGCGATGCTGATGGGCGCCAGTCTGCGCCAGGCTGACCTGACCAACGCAGACCTGTCGGCAGCCGATTTGAGTTTTGCCGATCTCAGCGGTGCGCGAATCGGCGGTGCGCGTGTCACGGGTGCGTCGTTCAACGGTGCTATCTGGACGGACGGTCGCCACTGCGCGGCGACGGATTGTCCGCGCTGATGCGTGCTTGAGTACCCGACCCGGGTAGGGTTAGACTTGTCGTCGACACCAGGATCGGTGTCTTACACGTTCAAAGGAGAGAACGACATGCCTGTCTTGAATAGCTTCCACAGCCGTTGTCATCTGGCGCTGATCGTTGGTCTGGCGCTCGCGTCACCTTTTGCTTCCGCCGCCAGTCAATGCAAGGGGATGGCGGAGAACGCCTGCATGGTCGAGGGCGAGTGTCTGTGGGTGCAGGGTTACACGCGCAAGGACGGCCGAACGGTTGCAAGCCACTGTAAATCGAAGGGCGGCAAGAAAGACGACCAGGCGGCTGACGCCGGGTCCCTGAAGTTCAGTACGGCCAACTAGACGCGGCCGCGTCTGACGGTCAGTCCTGACCGAGGCACCCGCCAATTGGCGGGTGTTTTTTTGTGCATGGCTTATTGCTATCGTGCGAGCTTGCCTACCTGAAGCCGCCGAGCGATGCAGCAGGATCCAATCGTCTTCACCATTTTTCTGGTCTTCACCGGCGCGGCTGTTTTTGCCACTGCCGCGTTGTATGCACGCCAGTCGTTGTTGGTGGCCTACATCGTGCTCGGTGCCTTGCTTGGGCCCTCGGGTCTGGGTCTGGTCAACGACCCCGAGTTGATCCGCAGCATCTCCGAGTTCGGCATCATGTTCCTGCTGTTTCTGCTCGGGTTGAACCTGCAACCGCAGGAACTCTTGCGCATGGTCAGTAAGACTACCGAGGTGACCCTGCTCAGCTCGCTGGTGTTTGCTGCGCTCGGCATCGGCGTCTCCCTGGCATTCGGCTTCACCTTCGAAGAGTCCCTGCTGGTCGGTGCCGCGGCAACCTTCTCCAGCACGATAGTTGGACTGAAGCTGCTGCCGACGACGATGCTGCATCACCAGCGCACCGGCGAGGTCATCGTCAGCATCCTGCTGCTGCAGGACCTGTTGGCGATCGTCCTGCTGCTGATTGTGCAGGGTCTGTCGCGTGGCAGCATGGAACTGGGAGAGGTGGCCAGGCTGCTGATGGCCCTGCCGGCGCTGATCGGATTTGCCTGGATCGTCGAACGCCATGTCCTGATCCGTCTGATCCGCAAGTTCGACAAGATCCAGGAATATATCTTTCTGGTGACCATCGGCTGGTGCCTGGGCATGGCTGAGCTGGCAGTGCTGCTGGGCCTGTCGAGCGAGATTGGCGCCTTTATCGCCGGGGTCGCGCTGGCGTCGAGTCCGATTGCGATGTTCATTGCCGAGAGCCTGAAGCCGCTGCGCGATTTTTTCCTGGTGCTGTTCTTCTTCTCGCTCGGTGCAGGCTTCGATATCGGCTTGATCCACAAGGTGATAGTGCCGGCCCTGGTGTTGGCCGGCGGGCTGATGCTGCTCAAACCGCCCGTGTTTCGCTGGCTGCTTTTGCGTACCGGAGAATCCGAGAAGCGCTCCCACGAGGTTGGCTATCGCCTGGGCCAGATGAGTGAGTTCTCGCTGTTGCTGGCGGTATTGGCCCTCGAGCAGGGGGTGATAGGTGCCAAGGCGTCGTATCTGATCCAGCTCTCGACCCTGCTGACCTTCCTGGTCTCGTCCTACCTGGTGGTACTGCGTTTCCCGACCCCGATCGCGGTAAGCGATGCGCTGCGGCGAGACTAGCACTAGGTGTAACAGCCGTTTCATGTTGGTCGACTACGATCGCAGCGCAGACAAACAGGGAATAGACGACATGCGCGCACAACGAAGACTGGCTGAGCACCGCCGCGTAAGGTTCACGGCCGGGCGGCTGAGGGAAGAGATCGCAACGATCGAACTGCGCCTGGAGCAGATCGGACCGGACGGCGACTGCGGCTATGAAAAAGCGCTTATCCGCTTCCTGGAGCAACAACTCGGCATGCGGCTTGAGATGCTGCGGGCCGCGGAGTAGTCAGACCGCATCAATCGTTCGATGCCCGCAGTACCGGCAATTCCCGCGACCGCAGGCCGGTTGCAGCCGGTAGGGGCATGTCTGCGGCCGCGTACAGCTCGGCATTGAACCTGATCTCTTCACGGAACGCCTCGCCGGACAGCGGCGGCCGGCCAAGATAGCCCTGGTAATAGGTGCATTCCGCCTCGCGCAGGAACTGCAGCTGCTCACGTGTCTCCACACCTTCGGCAATCACGTTCAGCCCGATATGCCTGGCCATCGAGAGGATGGCCTTTACGATCGCGGCATCGTTCGGATCACTGTTGATATCGCGCACGAAGCCGCGATCGATCTTCAGCGTGTCGATCGGCAGTTGGCGCAGGTCGGACAGTGAGGAATAGCCGGTGCCAAAGTCATCGATCGCAAAGCGTATGCCCAGCTGTTTGAGGGCGTTCATTCGCTGCACGGAATCTCGCGTGTCCTTGATCAGTATGGTCTCGGTAATCTCGAACTGCAGGCGCCGCGGGTCGGCGCCGGTCTGGTCCACGATCGCCCTGACGCGCGCGACAAAGTCCGGCTGATGGAACTGTTGATGACTGATGTTGATTGCCAGGCATTCCGGTGTTTGCAACTCGGGGTCCTGCTGCACCTCGCCCAACAGGCGGCAGGATTCGGTCAGCACCCAGTCATCCAGTTTCAGCATCAAGGCACAGTTCTCGATATAGGGCAGGAACTCGGTCGGTGATATCAACCCGGAGCTTGGGTGGCGCCAGCGCAGCAGGACCTCCGCGCCCAGCGCGTGGCCGTCGCGGATTTTCAGCACCGGTTGGAAATACAACTCGAACTGCTGGTCACGCAGACCTATGCGCAACTCGTTCTCAAGCCGCAGGCGCGAGATGGCGGCCTCGTCCATCTGTTGTTCGAATACCCGAGCGCCGTCGCGACCCGCCCCCTTGGCGTGGTACATGGCGGTGTCGGCGTGCCGCAACAGCGTATCGACCGTGTCGCCGTCGCGCGGAAAGGTGACGATGCCGATGCTTGCGGTCACGTACAGTTCGTGGCCATCGAGCCGGTATTCGTCGACGAACACCCCGCGGATCTTGTCGGCGATCTCGCGTGCCTTATCCACCGCCTGCTCCTGCTGTCGGCCGAGCCCCTCAAGCAGCACGACGAACTCATCACCGCCGAGGCGTGCGACTGTGTCCTCTTCGCGTAGCGTATTGCGCAGTCGAAGCGCCAGCTCCTTGAGCAGTTCGTCACCGATCGAGTGTCCCAGGGAGTCGTTGATGCGCTTGAACTTGTCGAGGTCGAGGAATAGCAGGGCGCCGATCTGCCCGGTACGGCGCGCGCGGGCGAGCGCGCGACTGACCCGGTCGGTAAGCAGGGTGCGGTTCGGCAGGCCGGTCAGGGTGTCGTGATAGGCAAGATGCTGGATACGCTGTGCTGCGTGTTCACGGTCACTCACATCGCGCGCGATGCACAGCAGCAGGTTGCCGGTGTCGAGCTGAATACGCGATGCGGATACCTCGGCCGGGATGATACGCCCGTCGGCGGCACGATAATTGATGCGCACCGAACGGCCCTGGTCATGGTCCATCACCTCGTCGACCAGGCTGCGCAGGAAGGGTTCTTCTTCGTCGTGCAGCTCGGCCAGGTGGATGCCCTTGAGCTTGCCGGGGGCGATGCCAAGGAACTCGGCCGTGCGCGGATTGCAGTCGACTAGGCGGCCGTCGCTCGGGTCGAAGATCAGCACCGCGTCATGCGAGTGCCGGTAGATCGCCCTGAAACGCTGGAGTTCACGCCGCAGTCGACGCGTGTATGCGGCAATGCGCTTTTGCCGGGTGGCGAGCATGCGGTGCAGGGCCTGGGTGCTGGAGTCGCCGGCGGCCGGGTCCTGGTCGACGGGCGGCAGCGCGCGGGCCGACAGGCGGCGCATCCGGTCCTCGAGTCGGCCGAGACCGCGCCGCAACGGGCGCTGTACGGCGAAATCCCAGGCCAGGCTGACTGCCGCGGACATCGCCAGCGCGAGCAGGCTGCCGCGCAGGGTCAATCCGCCGAGCCCATGCGCGCCCAGCAACACACCGAGCTGCCCCAGCAACACCAGTGTGAACAGGGCCAGGGGTTTGCGCAGTGCGGCGAGCATCAGGACAGGGGAGGGTGGGCCGGATATGGCTGCGATGGCATCTGCTTGAGCGCCTCAATCATGGGCTAACCTCCCTTCGTGTCAGCTATCGTCCGGCGGATGGATAGCTTTATGCCCGATGGGCAAAAAATTCTTCCCGTCTGGCTGTGCCGTCGCTGGCCGGGCATTATGCCGGCAAATCGGTCTGCCGGGTGCGCAGAACAACACAGTTATGGACCCCAATCCAGAATCCGCAGTCCTGATCGAGCCGGTGGCGCTGGTGCGTTCGCCGTTCGAGGAGAAATTCGGCATACCGCGTCAACCCGGCCTGGTCGAGGCCGCCGTGGGCGAGGTGCGGCTGCTGCCACCGTACAGCGATCCGGCCATGCTCACCGGGCTCGACGGTTTCTCGCATATCTGGCTGATCTTTCAGTTCGACCGCTGCGTGTCCCAGGGCTGGCGGCCGCGTGTGCGCCCGCCGCGACTTGGCGGCAATGCCGAGGTCGGCGTCTGGGCCAGCCGTTCGCCGTTCCGCCCCAATTTCCTCGGCCTGTCCGTGGTCCGTCTGCTCGAGGTCGTGCTCCAACCCGAGCCCCTCTTGCGGGTTGCGGGGATAGATCTCCTGGACCGCACCCCGGTGTTCGATATCAAGCCCTATATCCCCTACGCGGATGCCCAGCGCGATGCACAGGGTGGCTTCGCCCACACGTCACCCGGGCGGCACGCGGTGGTGAGGTTTTGCGCGCAGGCCGAGCAGGACCTCGCGGCCCTGCCCGATCCTGAGCGGATGCGCGCGCTGGTAAGCGAGGTCCTGGCGTTGGATCCGCGACCGGCGTACCGTCGGGGGGCCGAGCCCGACCGGCTTTACGGGATGCGCCTGGCCGGTAGAAACGTGCGCTGGCGCGTGTTGGCCGATGCGGTGGAGGTACTGGATCTCGGGCCGGCCGATGACTGAGGATGCCGCGTCTCAATCGGTGGTGTCGTCGGGCCCGAGCTGTTTGTATTTCGCCATCTGCTCCGCGGTCGCCTTCTGCTGGTGGCGGGATTTCCAGTCGTCGTAGCTCATCCCGTAGATGATCGAACGTGCCTGCGGCTCGCTGAGTTCGACGCCCTGTTGGGTCGCCGCATGCGCCATCCAGCGCGACATGCAGTTGCGGCAGAAGCCTGCCAGGTTCATCAGATCGATGTTCTGTACGTCGGTGCGCTTCTGCAGGTGGCCGACGAGGGTGCGCCAGGCGGCGGATTCGATCGCGGTCAGTTGTTCGGGTGTCATGCGTGTCGTCCGGGGGGTTGAATGTGCTTGGTGTGCCGGTCGCTGGCGGCGGTATGTCGCTCAGTGCAGCAGGTTGAACATGCGTGCCCGGTAGCGCGTGGTCGCAGGGTCGTCGCCGAGCATATCAAACAGCCTCAACAGCGCAAGGCGGGCGGCATCGTCGCCATATTTGCGGTCCTTCTGCATGACCCTTAACAGGTTCTCCATCGCGCCCTCGATGTCGTTGGCCGCGACCTGGTGCGCGGCCATCTGGTAGCGCGCCTCGCTGTCGTCCGGGGACGCGGCGAGCCGTTGTGCCACGTCCTCCGGGGAACCCGCCGCCAGTGCGGCACGATCGAAAAACAGCTGGCCGCGCAGTTGCACGATCTCAGGCCTGCTCTGCTCCTCGCTCGGCAGCCCGGCGAGGGTCTGTTCAGCGGCATCGAGATCGCCAGCGCTGGCCTGAACCTGGGCGATTGCTGTGACCACGCGCGGGTTCCCCGGGTCGGCGGCCCTGGCCTGTTCCAGCAGGGCCAGGGCACCCTCGCTGTCGCCGGCCAACAGGCGTTCCTCGGCCTGGGCGACCACCCCGTCGGACGCGCGTGGCAGGTGCTTGTCGAGGAAGGCGCGGATCTGCGGTTCCGGCAGCGCGCCCATGAATTCATCGACCGGCGCGCCGTTGCGGAACAGCTTGACCGTCGGGATGCTGCGGATGCCGAACTGGGCCGCGATCGCCTGCTGTTCCTCGGTATTGATCTTGGCCAGGATGAAGCGACCCTGATACGCGTCGACCAGCTTGGCCAGGATCGGCATCAGTGCCTTGCACGGCTGACACCAGTCGGCCCAGAAATCCACCAGGACCGGAGTCTGGTGAGAGCCCTGCAGCACGATCTGCGCATAATTGTTCTGGTCTATCTCGAAGATGAACGGCGAGTCTGACATGGCCTGCGTGCTCCGGTTGTAATGCGATGGGCGAAAAATGCAGACCTCGCGGAGGAATTACAAGTCCCGTCGTGCACTTGAAGCCTGTCGGTTCCATCCCCATTTTCCGCTCAGGCAATGGTGCAGTCTTTCGGAGTCAGGCGTGAGCGAGTCCAGACATGTCGTGTGCCCGCATTGCGGTGGTGTCAACCGGGTCCCGGTCGAGCGGCTCGGCGCAGGTGGGAAGTGCGGACGCTGCAAGGCCCCGCTGTTTGATGGCAAACCGCTGGAAATCGGTGGCCAGGATTTCCACACCCAGCTGACGCGCAGCGATATCCCGCTGCTGGTCGACTTTTGGGCGCCCTGGTGCGGCCCCTGCCGGGTGATGGCGCCGGCGTTTGCCCAGGCGGCGCGTCAGCTCGAACCGCAGGTGCGGCTGCTGAAGGTGAATACCGAGGAGCAACAGGGGCTTGGCGCGCAGTTTGGTATTCGCAGCATCCCCACCATGGTGCTTTTTTCCGGCGGTCGCGAGGCCGCGCGCATGTCCGGCGCGCTCGACGCGCCTCGGATCGTTGCCTGGGTGCGCCAGCACCTGCCCTGAGGGACCGGCAGCCGGAGCGGCGTGCGGCCAGGCGTGGAGATCGCCCGCACAGCCACTGTGTTTGGCTGTTAGAATGTGCTGCGAGGCGTGGACAGCGTAAGGTGGCGTGACTTAATATTGCGCACTGCAACATGGCGTTGCAGGTCCACAAGAATCAACCTGAAGAAACCAAGCGGAAGAGATAGCGAACGGCGGGTCTCTACCGTCTTTTTGCGCGCGCACAAATGACCAGACCGGCGATATTAGTTCTCGAAGACGGCAGTGTTTTTCACGGCCAATCCATTGGCGCGGACGGGCAGACGGTCGGCGAGGTGGTGTTCAATACGGCAATGACCGGGTACCAGGAGATCCTGACCGACCCGTCGTACAGCCGCCAGATCGTCACCCTTACCTATCCGCACATCGGCAACACCGGGGTCAACGCCGAGGACGAAGAGTCCGCCGCGATCCATGCGGCCGGGCTGGTGATCCGAAACCTGCCCCTGCTGGTCAGCAACTTCCGCAGTGAACGCGCGCTCGACGTCTACCTGAAGGAGAACGGCGTGGTCGGCATCGCCGAGATCGACACCCGGCGGCTGACCCGGCTGCTGCGCGAGAAGGGCGCACAGAATGGCTGCATCATGGCGGGTGCCGCTGACGAGCAGCAGGCGCTGGATATCGCGCGCGCGTTTCCCGGTCTCAAAGGCATGGACCTGGCCCAGGAGGTGACAAGCGTCACGCAGTACACCTGGAACGAGGGCACCTGGCGACTGGGCGAGGGGCATTCCGCGAGCGATCCCGAGGAGGCCCGTTTTCACGTGGTCGCCTACGACTACGGTGTCAAGCGCAACATCCTGCGCATGCTGGTCGATCGCGGCTGTCGAGTCACAGTGGTGCCGGCCAGGACGCCGGCCGCCGAGGTCCTGGCGATGTCGCCGGACGGAGTCTTCCTGTCCAACGGACCCGGTGATCCCGAGCCTTGCGACTATGCGATCGAGGCGATCCGCGCGATCGTCGATAGCGGGATGCCGACCTTCGGCATTTGTCTCGGCCACCAGCTGCTCGGCCTCGCCTCGGGGGCCAGAACGGTCAAGATGAAGTTCGGTCACCATGGGGCCAATCATCCGGTCCAGGACCTGGCAAGCGGCGCGGTGATGATCTCCAGCCAGAATCATGGCTTTGCGGTCGACGAGCTGAGCCTGCCCGGTAACCTCGCGGCGACCCACAAGTCGCTGTTCGACGGTTCGCTGCAGGGCATCCATCGCACCGACCGGCCGGCGTTCAGCTTCCAGGGACACCCCGAGGCCAGCCCCGGCCCACACGATGTGGCGCCGGTGTTCGATCACTTCATCGAGCTGATGGGGCAACGTTGACCGTACAGTGACGCCAAGGACGCAAACAACGATTGTGATTTACGTGGCGCCCTTTGCGCCCTGCGCGGTTAATCGATATGCCAAAAAGAACAGATATCCATAGCATCCTGATCATCGGCGCCGGTCCGATCGTGATCGGCCAGGCCTGCGAGTTCGACTACTCCGGTGCGCAGGCCTGCAAGGCGCTGCGGGAGGAGGGCTTCCGGGTCATTCTGGTCAACTCCAACCCGGCCACGATCATGACCGATCCGGACATGGCCGACGCGGTCTATATCGAGCCGATCACCTGGCGCACCGTGGCCAAGATCATCGAGAAGGAAAAGCCGCAGGCGCTGCTGCCGACCATGGGCGGCCAGACCGCGCTGAACTGTGCACTCGACCTGGTGCGCGAGGGCGTGCTCGCCGCGCACGGCGTCGAAATGATCGGCGCTACCCGCGAGGCGATCGACAAGGCCGAGGACCGCGACCTGTTTCGCAAGGCGATGCGCAAGATCGGCCTGGACATGCCGCGCTCGGCGATCGCCCATTCGATCGAGGAGGCCCATCAGGTCCAGGCGCAGATCGGCTTCCCGACCATCATCCGGCCCTCGTTCACGATGGGTGGCTCCGGTGGCGGCATCGCGTACAACCGCGAGGAATTCGAAGAGATCTGTACCCGCGGACTCGACCTCTCGCCGACCTCGGAATTGCTGATCGAGGAGTCGATTCTCGGTTGGAAGGAATTCGAGATGGAGGTCGTGCGCGACTGTCACGACAACTGCATCATCGTCTGCTCGATCGAAAACCTCGATCCGATGGGGGTGCATACCGGCGATTCCATCACGGTCGCGCCGGCGCAGACCCTGACTGACAAGGAATACCAAATCATGCGCAACGCCTCGTTGGCGGTTTTGCGCGAGATCGGCGTGGATACCGGTGGTTCGAACGTGCAGTTCGCGATCAACCCGGACGATGGGCGCATGATCATCATCGAGATGAACCCGCGCGTGTCGCGCTCCTCGGCGCTGGCCTCGAAGGCGACCGGGTTTCCGATCGCCAAGGTGGCGGCCAAGCTCGCGGTCGGCTATACGCTCGACGAGCTGCGCAACGACATCACCGGTGGCGTCACCCCGGCCTCGTTCGAGCCCTCGATCGATTACGTGGTCACCAAGGTGCCGCGCTTCGCGTTCGAGAAGTTCCCGCAGGCCGATGCACGCCTGACCACGCAGATGAAGTCGGTCGGTGAGGTGATGGCGATCGGCCGCACCTTCCAGGAATCGCTGCAAAAGGCGCTGCGTGGCCTGGAGACCGGCAAGGCAGGGTTCGACCCGGTAGTGGATCCGGGCGTGGACGGCGCGCGTGACCTGGTGATCTCCGAGATCCGGCAGCCGAGCGCCGAGCGGTTGTGGTTCGTCGCCGACGCCTTCCGCATGGGCATGTCGCTGGAGGAGGTGTTCGAACACACCAAGATAGATCGCTGGTTCCTGGTCCAGGTCGAGGATCTGGTGCGCGAAGAGGCACGCATCCGTGACGCCGGCCTGGCGGCGCTCGATGCGGCTCGGATGCGCCAGCTCAAGCGCAAGGGGTTTGCCGACAAGCGCATTGCCGACCTGCTCGGCCTGCGCGAGTCGCAGCTGCGCCAGCATCGCTATGACCTGGGCGTGCGTCCGGTATACAAGCGCGTCGACACCTGCGCGGCCGAGTTTGCATCGAGCACGGCGTACATGTACTCCACCTATGAAGAGGAATGCGAGGCCGCGCCGACTGCGAATCGCAAGATCATGGTCCTGGGTGGTGGTCCGAACCGGATCGGGCAGGGTATCGAGTTTGACTATTGCTGCGTGCATGCGGCCTTTGCGTTGCGCGATGATGGCTACGAAACCATCATGGTCAACTGCAACCCGGAGACGGTGTCGACTGACTACGACACCTCCGACCGGCTGTATTTCGAACCCCTGACGCTCGAGGATGTGCTCGAGATCGTGCACAAGGAAAACCCGGCCGGCATCATCGTGCAGTACGGCGGGCAGACCCCGCTCAAGCTGGCCGAAGACCTGGAGAGGGCGGGTGCGCCAATCATCGGCACCTCGCCGGACTCGATCGATCTGGCCGAGGACCGCGAACGCTTCCAGAAACTGGTCGAGCGCGAGGGCTTGAAGCAGCCGCCGAACCGGACTGCCACCGAGCCCGAGCAGGCAGTGAGACTGGCGGCCGAGATCGGTTACCCGCTGGTCGTGCGTCCGTCCTACGTGCTCGGTGGACGGGCGATGGAGATCGTCCACGACGAGGACGACCTGCGCCGCTACATGCGCGAGGCGGTCAAGGTCTCGAACGAATCACCGGTGCTGCTCGATCGCTTTCTTGACGACGCCATCGAGGTCGACATCGACGCGATCTGCGACGGTGAAGACGTGCTGATCGGCGGCATCATGGAACACATCGAGCAGGCCGGCGTGCACTCCGGCGACTCGGCCTGCTCGCTGCCACCTTACACCCTGAGCGCGTCGATCCAGGATCGCATGCGTGACGAGATTCGCCGCCTGGCCCATGCGCTCAAGGTGGTCGGATTGATGAACACCCAGTTTGCGATCAAGGGTGACGATATCTACCTGCTCGAGGTCAACCCGCGTGCGTCGCGCACGGTACCCTTTGTTTCCAAGGCCACCGGCCGGCCGCTGGCCAAGATCGCGGCACGCTGCATGGCAGGCAAGAGCCTCAAAGAGCAGGGCATCGAGGGCGAGATCATCCCCAAGCACTACTACGTGAAAGAGGCGGTGTTCCCGTTCGTGAAGTTTCCCGGCGTCGACACGCTGCTCGGCCCGGAGATGAAATCCACCGGCGAGGTGATGGGTGTGGGCCGCACCTTTGGCGAGGCCTTCGCCAAGTCGATGGAGGGCGGCAGTGTGCGTCTGCCGCGCGGCGGGCGCGCGTTCATCTCGGTGCGCGAAGCAGATCGCCTGCGGGCGGTCGGCGTCGCGCGTCAGCTGGCGGAACTCGGCTTCGACATCTCGGCGACCCGCGGCACCTGCCGCTCGATCAGCGAGGCCGGAATCAGCTGCAGCGTGGTGAACAAGGTCAAGGAGGGGCGCCCTCACATCGTTGACATGATCAAGAATGACGAGTTCTCGTTGATCGTCAACACCACCGAGGGCAAGCAGGCGATCATCGACTCGGCGTCGATCCGCCGCTCCGCCCTGCAGCACAAGGTGAGTTACACCACGACCATTTCGGGGGCGGAGGCCGCGGTCCTCGCGTTGAAGCAGCCCGATGAACTGACCGTCAACAGCCTGCGCGATCTGCAAGCCTGAGGATCCGGCAATGGAAAAACACCCGATGACACTCAAGGGCGCGGAGAAGCTGCGCGCCGAACTCAACGAACTCAAGTCGGTCAAGCGGCCCAAGGTGATCAACGCGATCGCCGAGGCGCGTGCGCACGGCGACCTGAAAGAGAATGCCGAGTACCACGCTGCGCGTGAACAGCAGGGCTTCATAGAGGGCCGGATCAAGGATATCGAGGCCAAGCTGTCGCATGCCCACGTGATCGACGTCACCACCCTGGATGCCGGTGGCAAGGTCGTGTTCGGTTCCACTGTGGTGCTGCTGGACCTGAACACCAACGCGGAAAAGACCTACCAGATCGTCGGCGTCGACGAGGCCGATCTGAAGCAGGGCATGATCTCGGTTACCTCGCCGGTCGCGCGTGCATTGATCGGCAAGATCGAGGGCGACGAGGTGTCGTTGGAGGCGCCGGGCGGCACCCACGAGTTCGAGATCCTCGAAGTCCGCTACGAATAACCGCGGTGTCCTGCGGGCCGGCGCTCTGAATCCGGGCTCAGGCTGACGGCAGCGCGATCTTCGGTGCCTTCTTGTTGCGTCTGAACATGATCACCATCTGGCCGATGCTGTGAATCGCATCGGCCCCGGTGCGTGCGCAGATCTCGGCAAACATCTCGGCGCGCGTGTCGCGATCGGCAGCGATTTTGACCTTGATGAGTTCGTGCGAATCCAGCGCCTGCTCGATCTCGGCCAGGACGTTGTCCTTCAGCCCGTGCTGACCCACCCAGACCACCGGCTTCAGGTGGTGGCCGAGGCCGCGCAGGTGGCGCTTTTGGGATTCGGAAAGCTTCATCGGACCGGCTCGCAAAAAGGGCCGCCAACTATAACGATATGCGCCGCCGGGCGCACCAATTCCGCTGCGGTGAGGGAGTTTACCGGGCCGCGATGGCATACTTCGCCAGGAACCTGCAGTTTTCATCGGTATTCAATGGCCCATGGCCCGATCCAAAAGCAGTCACCGCTGGATGCAGCGGCATATCAACGACGAGTATGTGAAGCGCTCCAAGCGTGAGGGCTTCCGCTCGCGTGCTGCGTACAAATTGTTGGAAATTCAGGAAAAAAGCCAGATTCTGAGGCCTGGTCAGGTGGTCGTCGACCTGGGCGCGGCCCCGGGCGGCTGGTCGCAGGTGGCGGCCGATCTGGTGGGGCCCAAGGGTGAGGTCATTGCCTTCGACATCCTCGAGATGGATCCGCTGCCGGGTGTGACCTTCATCCAGGGCGATTTCCGCGAGGACGCGGCGTTACAACTGCTCGAAGGTGTCCTGGACGGCCGTCAGCTTGACCTTGTTATTTCCGACATGGCCCCCAATGTGAGCGGTGTTACCGCAGTCGATCAACCCCGGGCGATGTTTCTGTGTGAACTGGCGCTGGATTTCTGCGTCCAGCACCTGCGCCCGGGTGGCGGCTTCGTGTGCAAGGTGTTTCATGGCGAGGGTTTTGACCAGTGGATGCGCGAGGTGAAATCGCGTTTCGGACGTGCCGTGACACGCAAGCCCAAGGCCTCGCGCGCGAATAGCCGCGAGGTTTATCTGGTAGCCGGGAACTATCATTCGTAGTAGCGTACGAAAAAGATGTTGAAAATCGGGCACCTTATCGCGGTGCTGAAGTTTTGGATCCGGTCGCTGCCGGGCACGTGACGCCGATCAGGCATGAGGAAACTGCCGTGAACGACATGGCCAAAAACATTGTTCTCTGGGTGATAATCGCGGTAGTGCTGATGACCGTGTTCAACAGTTTCACGGCACCCAAGACGGGCGCGCCGGCGATCTCTTACTCGAAATTCCTCGAGCAGGTGGACCGCAAGAACGTGGCCAGCGTCACGATTTACAAAGACGGCCGGATCGACGGCGTGATGACCTCGGGCAGCCGTTTCGCCACCGAGTCGCCGAGCGACCCGGGCCTGGTAGGGGACCTGCTCAAGGCGGGTGTCGAGATCCGTGCCAAGCCGCCGGAGCAACCGTCGATCCTGTGGCAGATCCTGATCAACTGGTTCCCGCTGTTCATCCTGATCGGACTATGGATCTTCTTCATGCGCCAGATGCAGGGCGGGGGTGCAGGACGCGGCGCCATGTCGTTCGGCAAGAGCAAGGCGCGGATGTTGTCTGAGGACCAGGTTAAGGTCACTTTTGCCGACGTGGCGGGTTGCGAAGAGGCCAAGGACGAGGTCAAGGAGCTGGTCGACTTTCTGCGCGACCCTTCCAAATACCAGAAGCTCGGCGGCAAGATTCCGCGCGGCGTGCTGATGGTGGGGCCACCCGGCACCGGCAAGACGCTACTGGCGCGCGCCATCGCCGGCGAGGCCAAGGTCCCGTTCTTCACGATCTCGGGCTCGGATTTCGTCGAGATGTTCGTCGGTGTCGGCGCGTCGCGCGTGCGCGACATGTTCGAGCAGGCCAAGAAGCATGCCCCCTGCATCATATTCATCGACGAGATCGACGCGGTCGGGCGGCACCGTGGTGCCGGTCTCGGTGGTGGTCACGACGAGCGTGAGCAGACCCTGAACCAGTTGCTGGTCGAGATGGATGGCTTCGAGGGCAACGAGGGTGTGATCGTGATTGCGGCGACCAACCGACCCGACGTGCTCGACCCCGCGCTGCTGCGCCCGGGGCGGTTCGACCGCCAGGTGGTGGTCGGCCTGCCCGATATTCTCGGCCGCGAGCAGATCCTCAAGGTGCATATGCGCAAGGTGCCGCTGGCCGAAGACGTCAAGCCGTCGCTGATCGCACGCGGTACGCCCGGTTTCTCCGGTGCCGACCTGGCCAACCTGGTCAACGAGGCCGCGTTGTTCGCCGCGCGCGCCAACAAGCGCCTGGTCGACATGGATGACATGGAGAAGGCGAAAGACAAGATCATGATGGGCGCTGAGCGCAAGTCGATGGCGATGAAGGAGTCGGAAAAGCGCCTCACTGCCTACCACGAGGCTGGTCACGCCATCGTCGGCCTTAAAGTGCCGTCGCACGATCCGGTCTACAAGGTCTCGATCATCCCGCGCGGCCGCGCGCTCGGTGTGACCATGTTCCTGCCGGAAGAAGACCGCTACAGCCACAGCAAGGAACACCTGGAGAGCCAGATCTCCAGCCTGTTCGGTGGGCGTATCGCTGAAGAACTGATCTTTGGGGCGCAGGCGGTAACCACCGGCGCGTCGAATGACATCCTTCGGGCAACCGACATCGCGCGCAGTATGGTGACCAAATGGGGTCTGTCCGACCGCATGGGCCCCTTGTCCTACGGTGAAGACGAGGGCGAGGTGTTCCTCGGCCGCTCGGTGACCCAGCACAAGGCCCTGTCCGACGACACTGCCCATGCCATCGACGAGGAGGTGCGTGCGTTCATCGACCGCAACTACGAGCGAGCGGCAAAGATCCTGAACGAGCACCTGGACAAGTTGCACGCGATGGCCGCGGCGCTGATGAAGTTCGAGACGATCGACAGTGATCAGATTCGCGACATCATGCAAGGCCGTGAACCGCGCCCGCCGGCGGGTTGGGACGATGATTCGCATGAGCGACCGGGTGGCGGAGCCGCTGCCGAACAAGGCAAGGACGTTAGCGGCGAGGCCCCGATCGGTGGGCCGGCTGGTCAGCACTGATTCGCGGCCGACGTCTGCGTCGAAACAGCTTGTAGGACCGGGCGAGGCTGACCTCGCCCGGTCTTTGCGTTTTTGAGCATGATCCTGGACTGCGCCGGTAGACTTCTCGACCTGTCGCGCCCGCGCGTGATGGGTATCCTCAACGTCACGCCCGATTCGTTCTCCGATGGTGGCCGCTTCGCCGCGCCTGACGATGCGCTGGCTCAGGCCGAGCGGATGGTGCTCGAGGGCGCCGACGTCCTCGATGTCGGCGGCGAGTCGACCCGCCCAGGCGCGGCGGCGGTCAGTCTGGATGAGGAGATTGCCAGGGTGCTGCCGGTAATCGAGCGGCTGCGCGCGGCGTTCGACGTGCCCATCTCCATCGACACCAGCAAGCCCGGATTGATGCAGGCGGCAGTTGCCGCCGGTGCGGGCATGATCAATGATGTCTCGGCCCTGCGTGCGCCTGGTGCGATCGAGGTCGCGGCAGCAGCCGGTGTGCCGGTATGTCTGATGCACATGCGGGGTGATCCGCGGTCAATGCAGGCGGCGCCTAAATACGGCAACGTTGTTGCCGATATCATTGAATACTTGGGTGAGCGCGTGGCCTCCTGCGAGGCCGGCGGGATTGCCCGCGAGCGCCTCTTGGTCGATCCGGGGTTTGGTTTCGGCAAGGCCCTGGAGCACAATCTCGTGCTGCTGCGCGACCTGCATGAGTTCAGTCGTCTCGGTCTGCCGGTGCTGGTCGGGATCTCGCGCAAATCGATGCTCGGCATGCTGACCGGCAGACCGGTGGAACAGCGCGTTGCGGCGAGCGTTGCGGCAGCGGTGATGGCGGTCGAGCGCGGTGCGCAGATCGTCCGTGTGCATGACGTGGCGGCCACGGTAGATGCCTTGAAGTTGTGGCAGGCGGTCGTCGCGGTCTGATTTTTTTGGGTTTTTGAGTAACTGACACAAGTGCTGGCGGCGCGCGGAACGGCCGCCGAAGGCACTCGCCGAATCTGTCACCGGCGCCATCTGCGCAACAGCGTGGAGCCGGCACGCATTTGCGGCAGTGCCCGGGCGCGGTTTTAAGGAGTAAGGAAATGGCGCGCAGATATTTTGGCACCGACGGCATCCGGGGGCGGGTCGGCGAGGGACACATCAATCCCGAGTTCGTGCTCAAGCTCGGCTGGGCCGCTGGACGCGTGTTGAGTGGCGGCGAGGGCGGCAAGGTCCTGATCGGCAAGGATACCCGTATCTCCGGCTACATGTTCGAGGCGGCGCTCGAGGCCGGACTCGCTGCTGCCGGGGTCGATATCCGCATGCTAGGGCCGATGCCGACGCCGGGTATCGCTTACCTGACGCGCACGCTGCACGCGAGTGCCGGTATCGTGATCAGTGCCTCGCACAACCCCTACGACGACAATGGCATCAAGTTCTTCTCCGCCGATGGCAACAAGCTGCCGGACCGTATCGAAGAGCTGATCGAGCTGGAGATGGACAAGCCGATGACCACGGTCAGTTCTGCGCGGCTCGGCAAGGCCAAGCGCATGGACGACGCACGCGGGCGCTACATCGAATTCTGCAAGAGCACGATCCCGTCGAAATGGAACTTTCATGGCCTCAAGGTGGTGGTGGATTGTGCGCACGGGGCCACGTATCACATTGCCCCGGACGTATTCGAGGAGATCGGTGCCGAGGTGATCGCGATCGGCGCCGAGCCCAACGGTTTGAACATCAACGACGGCTTCGGTGCGACCAAGCCGCGCGCACTGGCCAGTTCGGTGCGCGTGAACGGTGCCGATGTCGGCATCGCGCTGGACGGCGACGGTGACCGCGTGATCATGGTGGACGAGACCGGCGAGATCGTCGACGGCGACGAAATCCTGTTCATCATCGCGCGTTCCCGGCTGGGCAACGGGGGGCTGGTGGGTAACGTCGTCGGCACCCATATGAGCAACCTGGGCCTGGAGGTCGCGCTGCGCGGGCTCGGCGTTGGCTTCGAGCGGGTGGGCGTGGGCGACCGCTACATCCTCGAGCGGCTCTCCGAGCAGGGCTGGACGCTGGGAGGCGAGCCATCCGGGCACATCATCTGCCGCGACCGCACGACCACCGGCGACGGCATCGTCTCGGCGCTGCAGGTGCTGGCGGAGATCAACAAGACCGGCAAGACCCTGGGCGAGCTGCGGCACGGGATGGACAAGTTTCCCCAGGAGCTGATCAATGTGCCGCTGGGCAGCGTACGTGCCGCTGACGTGATGGCCAACAATGCAGTGACCAATGCGGTGCACGCGGTCGAGTCCGACATGGGCGATGAGGGGCGGGTGCTGCTGCGGCCATCCGGTACCGAGCCGTTGATCCGCGTGATGGTGGAGGGTCGCGAGGCCGACCTGGTCGCGGCCAGGGCCAATTCGATCGCCGAGGCGGTGCGCGCCCTGGTGGTCGGTTGATTGACTGTGGCGGCCACCAACACGCTCCGGCATTGATTTGACGGGCCTGCGCCGTTAAGCTACGCCGCCTGATTTCAAGCGGAGTGAGCGATGCGACAGCCATTGGTGGCCGGAAACTGGAAGATGAACGGATCGCGGGCCAGCGTCGCCGAATTGTTGGCCGGATTGAAGGCCGGGATCGGCCGGGTCAAGGCCGCTGAGGTGGCCGTTTGTGCGCCTGCCATCTACATCCCCGATACCCAGAAGCAGCTCGAGGGTACGCCGATCAAGTGGGGTGGGCAGGACGTCTCGGTGCATGCCTCGGGTGCGTACACCGGCGAGATCGCCGGCCCGATGCTGACCGATTTCGGCTGTCACTTCGCGATCATTGGCCACTCGGAGCGCCGCGCCTATCATGGCGAGACCGACGCGACGGTGGCACAGAAGTTCGAGGCCGCGCGTGCAGCCGGTCTGGTGCCGATCCTGTGTGTCGGTGAAACTCTCGACGAGCGTGAGCAGGGGATCACCGAGCAGGTGGTGGCCCGCCAGTTGGACGCGGTGATTGCACACTGCGGGATCGAGATGGTCGGCCAGGGCGTGATCGCATACGAGCCGGTGTGGGCGATCGGTACCGGCAAGACTGCCAGCCCGGAGCAGGCACAGGAGGTCCATGCCTTCATTCGCGGGCGGCTGGCGGCCAGCAGCCCGGTGGTCGCCGATAGCGTCCGGGTGCTGTACGGCGGCAGCATGAATCCGAAAAATGCCGCGGAATTGATGGCGCAGGCAGACATCGACGGCGGACTGATCGGTGGCGCCTCGCTGAAGGCGGATGATTTCCTGGCCGTTTGCGCAGCCGCGAACCGCTGACAATCTGAGGTTATGTGATGGAATCCGTATTGGTCATCGTGCATCTGTTCCTGGCCATCGGCCTGGTCGGTCTGATCCTTATCCAGCATGGCAAGGGTGCGGATATGGGGGCGGCATTTGGCTCCGGTGCCTCGGCAACGGTGTTCGGTTCGCGCGGCGCGGGCAATTTCCTCAGCCGTACCACGGCTGTGCTGGCCGCATTGTTCTTCTTGACCAGTCTTGCGCTGGCGTATTTCGCCATGCAGAGCAACGAGCCCGCTACCCTGATGGAGGGCGTCAAGCCGCCCGCGGTCCAGGTTCAGGCACCCGCGGAGGCGCCTGTCGCGCCCGCTGCGACCGACCTGCCGAGCGTGCCCGAGGCGGTTGCTCCTGCTCCGGCCGGCAGCGATGTGCCGCAGGTGGAGAAATAGGCCGCGTTTTCAACAGTGTTCCAGCCGAAGTGGTGAAATTGGTAGACACGCTATCTTGAGGGGGTAGTGGCGCAAGCCGTGCCGGTTCGAGTCCGGCCTTCGGCACCATCCAGAAACGGTATCGCGAGCTTGCTGGCGATACCGTTTTTTTATGCCCGGCAAAAGCAATAATTAGCTTTTAGAAACAAAGAGATAGTTGCAAGCATTGATTTGACACTGGCGGTCGGCGATCGCTATGCTTTGGGCCCACCCGAAATACGGTCCTGAATGTACCGACCGATGTCCGGAAGACCCTCCGGGAGATAGCGTCGCATGCTGGAAAATTACCTGCCAGTTTTGATCTTCATCGTCATCGGCACCGTGGTCGGTGGCGCGATGATCGGTCTCGGCTTCGTGCTGTCCCCGCACCGGCCCGACAGTGAAAAGAACTCGCCCTACGAGTGCGGCTTCGAGGCTTTCGAGGATTCGCGCATGAAGTTCGACGTGCGCTACTACCTCGTCGCGATCCTGTTCATCATCTTCGATCTCGAGATCGCGTTTCTGTTCCCCTGGGCCGTGGTTCTCGACCAGATCGGCATGGCGGGATTCTGGGCGATGATGATCTTTCTCGGCGTTCTGGTCGTCGGTTTCATCTACGAGTGGAAGAAGGGGGCGCTGGAATGGGAATAGAGGGCGTTCTCGAAAAGGGTTTCTTCACCACCTCGCTGGACGGGGTGATCAACTGGGCGCGTACCGGTTCGATGTGGCCGATGACGTTTGGCCTGGCCTGCTGCGCGGTCGAGATGATGCATGCCGCCGCCGCGCGTTACGACATCGACCGTTTCGGGATGGTGTTTCGTCCCAGTCCGCGCCAGTCGGACGTGATGATCGTCGCCGGCACCCTGGTCAACAAGATGGCGCCGGCGCTGCGCAAGGTATACGACCAGATGGCCGAGCCGCGCTGGGTGATCTCGATGGGTTCCTGCGCCAACGGCGGTGGCTATTACCACTACTCCTACGCGGTCGTGCGCGGCTGCGATCGCATCGTTCCGGTAGACGTCTACGTGCCGGGTTGCCCGCCCACGGCGGAGGCCCTGCTGTGGGGAATTCTGCAGCTGCAGAACAAGATACGCCGCACCAACACGATCGCCCGCTAACCCCGCTGGAACAGAGATCCAATGACGCCAGAAGATCGCCTGGACGAACTCGAGGAGAAGCTCGAAGAGCTCCTTGAGGACTTTGAAGACTGCCAGCGGGTGCGCGCACGCGGCGAACTGACGCTGACCGTCCCGCGTGACCAGCTGATGCCTGTGATGTCGCTGTTGCGCCAGAAGCGCGCATTGGCTTTCGAGCAGTGCATCGACGTCTGTGGCGTCGATTATGCAACCTACGGGCAATCCGAATGGGTCACCAGCAAGGCGGCCAATTCCGGTTTCGGACGTGCCGCGACCCACGATCTGCCGCAGATGGATCCGCACAACCGCTTCGCGGTCGTGTATCACCTGCTGTCGGTCACGCATAACGTGCGCCTGCGGGTGAAGACCTTCCTGGACGCTGGCCGGCCCGTGGTCGACTCGGTGGTCGGGATCTGGTCGAGTGCGCTGTGGTTCGAGCGCGAGGCATTCGACATGTTCGGCATCATGTTCAGGGGCCATCCGGACCTGCGCCGCATCCTCACCGACTATGGCTTCATCGGTCATCCGTTCCGCAAGGATTTCCCGCTGATCGGTCAGGTCGAGATGCGCTACGACCCGGAGCAGCAGCGCGTGATCTACGAACCGGTCAGCATCGAGCCCCGCACGCTGGTGCCGCGCGTTATTCGCGAGGACAGTCGCTACGAGGCCGGCTGGAAGCCGGAGCCACCGACCGGGGAGGCTGACTGAGGCCATGGCGGAAATCAGAAACTACACGCTGAACTTCGGTCCGCAGCACCCCGCAGCGCATGGCGTTCTTCGCCTGGTACTGGAGATGGACGGCGAGGTGATCGAGCGCGCCGATCCGCACGTGGGATTGCTGCATCGGGGCACCGAAAAGCTGGCCGAGAGCAAGCCCTACAACCAGTCGATCGGTTACATGGACCGCCTCGACTATGTCTCGATGATGTGCAGTGAGCACGGTTACGTGCGCGCCATCGAGAAGTTGCTGGGCATCGAGGCCCCGGAGCGGGCGCAATACATCCGCACCATGTTCGATGAGATCACGCGCATCCTCAACCACCTGATGTGGTTGGGCACGCACGCGCTCGACGTCGGTGCGATGACCATGTTCCTGTACTGCTTCCGTGAGCGTGAAGACCTGATGGACTGCTATGAGGCGGTCTCGGGCGCGCGCATGCACGCCACGTATTACCGCCCCGGCGGCGTATACCGCGATCTGCCCGAGCAGATGCCGCGCTACGACACCGCGCAGTTCGCCAGCACTGCCGAGGCCAAGCGGCGCAATGCGACGCGCGAAGGCTCGCTGCTGGATTTCATCGAGGACTTCGTCGATCGATTCCCGGCGCTCGTGGACGAGTACGAGACCCTGCTCACGGACAATCGCATCTGGAAGCAGCGCACCGTCGGGATCGGCGTGGTGACGCCCGAGCGCGCGCTGCAGCTGGGCTTCACCGGTCCGATGCTGCGCGGTTCTGGTATCGCCTGGGATCTGCGCAAGAAACAGCCCTACGCGGCCTATGACCAGGTCGACTTCGACATCCCGATCGGCACCAACGGTGACTGCTACGATCGATACCTGGTGCGCGTAGAGGAATTCCGCCAGTCGGCGCGCATCATCAAGCAGTGTGTGCATTGGCTGCGTGCCAATCCCGGACCGGTCATGATCGGCGACCACAAGGTCAGCCCGCCCAAGCGCGCCGATATGAAGGACGACATGGAGGCGTTGATCCACCACTTCAAGCTGTTTACCGAGGGTTACTGCCCGCCTCCGGGCGAGGTGTATGCCGCGGTCGAGGCGCCAAAAGGCGAGTTCGGCTGCTATATCGTCTCGGATGGCGCCAACAAGCCATACCGCCTGAAGATCCGTGCGCCGGGCTTCCCGCACCTGGCCGCCATGGACGAAATGGCGCGCGGCCATATGCTGGCCGACGTGGTCGCAATTATTGGCACCATGGATATCGTGTTCGGGGAAATCGACCGATGAATGAAGATGCAAGCCGCGTTCAAGATGCCATCACCGCATCGCGCGCAGTTGTGCGCCGCGCGCGTGTCGGCGCACCGCAGGGGCTGCTCGAACGACGCCCGCGATGCCGTGAAGCCGAGATCGCGGTTTGTGGGGAATTGATATGAGCATGCGCAGTGAACCGATGCTGCGGGTCAGCAGGTGCGAAGACAAGGAGTCCCTGTTCACGCCTGAAGTCCGCGGGCAGATCGACGCCTGGATTGCCAAATACCCGGAAGGCTGGCAGCAGTCCGCGTGCATGGCCGCGTTGATGTACGTCCAGGATATGAACGGCGGTCATCTGACCCGCGAGTTGATGGACCAGGTGGCCGATTACCTGGATATGCCGGCGATCGCGGTCTACGAGGTCGCGACCTTCTATTCGATGTACGAGCACAAGCCGGTCGGTCGCCACAAGATCTGCCTGTGTACCAACGTATCCTGCATGGTGAATGGCTCCGATGGCATCCTCGAGCACCTCGGCAACCGCCTCGGCATCGGTTTCGGCCAGGTCACGCCGGACGGCAGGTTCAGCCTGAAGGAAGTCGAGTGCCTGGGTGCCTGTGGGGGCGCCCCGATGATGCAGATCGGGCATACCTATTACGAAAACCTGACCCCGGAACTGGTCGACCAGATCCTGGACGGTCTGGAGTAAGCCGATGGCGAACGAAGTCTGCTTCCGCACGCTGCACAAGGATCGCCCATGGCGGCTCGAGACCTACCAGTCTGAAGGTGGCTACGAGGCGTTGAAAAAGATCCTCGCTGAAAAGGTCGCGCAGGAAGACATCATCGAGACTGTCAAGCAGTCGGGCCTGCGCGGGCGCGGTGGTGCCGGGTTTCCGACCGGGCTCAAGTGGAGCTTCATCAATCGCACCGCGCCCGGCGACAGGTACGTGGTCTGCAATTCCGACGAGGGCGAACCGGGTACCTTCAAAGACCGCGACATCCTGCGCTACAACCCGCACGCGCTGATCGAGGGCATGATCATCTGCGGATACGCGATCGGTGGGGTCGCCGGTTACAACTATATCCGCGGCGAGTTTTGGGAGCCGTACGAACGCTTCGAAGAGGCACTGGCCGAGGCGCGCGCGGCCGGTCTGCTGGGCGAGAACATCCTCGGCTCGGGTTTCGATTTCGATATCCACACCCACCTAGGCGCCGGTGCCTACATCTGCGGCGAAGAGACGGCGCTGCTCGAATCGATCGAAGGCAAGAAGGGCCAGCCGCGCTTCAAGCCGCCGTTCCCGGCGATGTTCGGCCTGTATGGCCGTCCAACCGTGATCAACAACACCGAGACACTGGCCTCCGTGCCCGACATCATCCGCCAGGGTGCCGACTGGTTCCGCGAGATCGGCGTGGCCAACAGCGGTGGGCCGAAGCTGTTCTCGATATCGGGCAACGTGGTGCGTCCCGGCAACTATGAGATCCCGATGGGGACGCCATTTGCCGAACTGCTGGAGATGGCCGGCGGTATGCGTGACGGGCGCCCGTGCAAGGCGGTCATCCCGGGCGGCTCCTCGGCGCCGGTGCTGCCGGGCAACGTGATGATGGATCTGAACATGGACTACGACAGTATCGCGAAGGCGGGCTCGATGCTCGGCTCCGGCGCGGTGATCGTGATGGACGACACCAACTGCATGGTCAAGGTCCTCGATCGCATTTCGTATTTCTATTTCGAAGAATCCTGCGGCCAGTGCACTCCCTGCCGTGAAGGAACCGGCTGGATGTATCGGGTCGTGCACCGCATCGAGAACGGCAAGGGGCGCCAGGAGGATCTGGATCTGCTCGACGATGTTGCCAAGAAAATCATGGGACGCACGATCTGCGCACTGGGAGACGCCGCAGCAATGCCCGTGGCCGGATTCATCAAGCACTTCCGTGAAGAATTCCAGTATCACATCGACCACAAGAAGTGCATGGTGTGAACAGCGGAAGCGGGCAACGTGGCAAGGCGCCGAGCACAGCGGGCATCGTTTGCACGGACTGGACCGGATCGGCGGCGAGGCGCAATTCGCCCCGGCAGTCCCGCTGGATCCACTAACTGACTTGAACTAGGCCAATGGCAGAAGATCAAACCATCACGATTGAAGTCGACGGTCAGAAGCTCGCGGCGCGCCCCGGGCAGATGCTGATCGAGGTGACCGATGCCGCCGGCATCAGCGTGCCGCGCTTCTGTTATCACAAGCATCTCTCGGTCGCGGCCAATTGCCGCATGTGCCTGGTCGAGGTGGAGAAGGCGCCCAAGCCGCTGCCGGCCTGCGCCACGCCGGTGATGGACGGCATGACGGTATTTACCCGCTCTCCGCTGGCACGCGAGGCGCAGAAGGGAACCATGGAGTTCCTGCTGATCAACCATCCGCTGGACTGCCCGATCTGCGACCAGGGTGGCGAATGCGAGTTGCAGGACGTCGCGATGGGCTACGGTGGCGACGTGTCGCGCTACAGCGAGCGCAAGCGTGTCGTGCGCGACGAGGATATCGGTGCCTTGATTGCCACCGACATGACGCGCTGCATTCACTGTACGCGCTGCGTGCGCTTCGGCGGCGAGGTTGCCGGGCTGCGTGAACTGGGCGCCACCGGACGTGGCGAACATATGCGGATCGGCGTCTATATCGAGCACAGCGTGTCTTCCGAGCTGTCCGGCAACGTGATCGATCTGTGTCCGGTCGGCGCGTTGACCGCCAAACCGTCGCGCTTCAAGGCACGTGCCTGGGAGCTGACCGAGCATGACGGGATAGCGCCGCATGACGGCCTGGGCAGCAACCTGCACCTACATGTGCGTCGCGACAAGGTAATGCGCGTGGTGCCGCGTGAAAACGACGCGATCAACCAGACCTGGCTTTCCGACCGTGACCGCTTCAGCTACCAGGGTCTGTACAGTAGCGACCGTCTCACGCGTCCGCTGGTCCGCGAGAATGGCCGGCTGCGCGAGGTCGACTGGCAGCAGGCCCTGCAGGCCGCGGCCAAGGCCCTGAAAGATGTCGCTCCGGAGCGCATGGGTGCGCTGATCTCACCGAGCGCGACACTCGAAGAGCAATACCTCTCGGCCAGGCTGGTACGCGGCCTGGGCTGCCCGAATATCGACCACCGTCTGCGCCAGTACGATTTCCGCGGCGATGCGGCCGACTCCGCGCTGCCCTGGCTGGGTCAGAAGATCGCCGATCTGGCGAGCAATCAGGCCACCCTGTTGGTCGGCTCCTGGCTGCGCAAGGACCAGCCGCTGCTCAACCACCGGGTGCGCCAGTCGGCCGGCGAGGGCGGGCAGGTGATGGCGATCAACCCGGTCGCGTACGATTTCAACTACGAGCTGGACGTCGACATCGTCTGTGTGCCTTCGGCGATGGCCGCCGAGTTGGCCGGTGTCGCCGCCGCGCTGGGTGCGGACACCCTGGGTATCCGCGGCGAAGCCGATCAGGCCCACCGCGCGGTCGCCGACGCACTCAAGGCAGCCGAGCGTGGCACTATCCTGCTCGGCACCGCGGCGCTGATGCATCCCGACTTCTCGATACTGCGCGCGCTGGCCGCCAACATCGCCGCCGCGGCCGGGGTGACGCTGGGCTTCGTCGGCAGCGGTAGCAACGATTGCGGTGCCTGGATGGCCGGTGCGGTACCGCACCGGTCTGCCGCTGGCGGGGTGCTCGAGACGGCCGGCCTGGATGCGCGCGCCATGCTCGAGCAGCCACGTGATCTGTATCTGACCGTAGGCTTCGAACCCGAGATGGACGTGGCCGATCCGGCGCTGGCGGTTGCTGCGCTCGAGGCCGGGCAGGTCATTGCGCTGAGCAGTTATCTCTCACCCTGGCTGCAGGAACACGCCGATATCCTGCTGCCGATATCGGCCTATGCCGAGACATCCGGTACCTACGTCAACATCGAGGGTGTCGCGCAGAGCTTCAAGGGCGCGTCGACACCCCCCGGTGAGGCGCGGCCTGCGTGGAAGGTGCTGCGTGTGCTGGCCAACCTGGTGGACCTTGATGGCTTCGACTACGTCGATTCGGTGGAGGTGCGCGACGAGCTGCTTGCCGCCAGCGCGGACCTTGCGCCCGACAATGGCCTGGGGCGGCTCGGCGACCAGCGTCTGCGGGCGGTCACGGCGGAGTGGGAACGTATCGGCGGTGTCCCGATGTATTCGCTGGACGCGCTGACGCGGCGCGCATACGCACTGCAGCTGACCCCGGACGCCTGGGGCATGGCTGTGCGTCTGAATGCTGCTGCGGCCGAGGGACTTGGCCTGGGTGAATCCGCTGCGGTGCGCATTACTCAGGGGGAGGCGAGCGCGGAATTCGCCGTTTCCCTCGATGAGGCCGTGCCCGACGGCTGTATATGGCTGCCGACGGCGGTGCCCGGTAGCGAGGTCCTGGGGTGCGGATTCGGTCCGGTCGCGGTGGAGAAGATCTGAGCGATGGATACTGTGATTGAACTGTGGACGGCGCTGCCGCTGGTGATCCAGATCGTGATCAAGATCGTCGCGATCATGCTGCCGTTGATGATCCTGGTGGCCTACTACACCTACGCCGAGCGCAAGATCATCGGCTACATGCAGGTGCGCATGGGGCCGAACCGCGTGGGCTTCTTCGGCATGCGCCTGTGGGGCCTGGGTCAGCCGATCGCCGATGCGGTCAAGCTGATGTTCAAGGAGATCATCATCCCTTCGGGGGCGAACAAACTGTTGTTCCTGATCGCCCCGGCCTTGTCGATCGGACCCGCCTTGGCGGCCTGGGCAGTGTTCCCGTTCGACGCCGGCATGGAGCTGGCCGACATCAACGCGGGCCTGCTGTACATTCTGGCCATGACCTCGCTGGGTGTGTACGGCGTGATTATCGCCGGCTGGGCATCCAACTCGAAGTACGCCTTCCTCGGTTCGATCCGCTCGGCCGCGCAGATCGTCTCCTACGAGATTGCGATGGGCTTCGCGCTGGTCGGCGTGCTGGTAGCGGCCGGCAGTCTGAATCTCGGTGATATCGTCGCCGCGCAGCAGGGTGGTTTGCTGCACTGGTTCTGGTTGCCGCTGCTGCCGTTGTTCCTGGTGTATTTCATCTCCGGCGTCGCGGAGACCAACCGTGCACCGTTCGACGTTGCCGAGGGCGAGTCCGAGATCGTGGCCGGCTTCCATGTCGAGTACTCCGGCATGGCGTTCGCGGTGTTCTTCCTCGCCGAATACGCGAACATGATCCTGATCGCGGCGCTGAGTGCGCTGATGTTCCTGGGCGGCTGGCTGTCGCCGCTGCCGGAAGGCTGGGCGGACGGGGCATTCCTGCTCGGCGACGGCTTCCACTGGCTGCTGATCAAGACGTTCTTCTTCATGTTCCTGTTCCTGTGGTTCCGCGCCACCTTCCCGCGCTATCGCTATGACCAGATCATGCGCCTGGGATGGAAGGTATTCATTCCGATCACGATCGTGTGGATCGTGGTGGTCGCGGTCATGAAGGTGACCGAGATGCCCTGGTGGTTTAACTGAGGTCCGGTGCGATGAAAGCGATCACGAATTACATCCGCAGCCTGTTCCTGTTCGAACTGTTTAAGGGCCTGAGTGTCACGGGTGGCTATTTCTTCGCACGCAAGTTCACGCTGCAGTACCCGGAGCAGAAGGCGCCGGTCTCGCCGCGCTTTCGCGGCCTCCACGCCCTGCGTCGATACCCGAACGGCGAGGAGCGCTGTATCGCGTGCAAGTTGTGCGAGGCGGTTTGTCCGGCACTGGCGATCACCATCGAGGCAGAACCGCGCGAGGACGGCTCGCGTCGGACCACGCGTTACGATATCGACCTGTTCAAGTGCATCTACTGCGGTTTCTGCGAAGAATCGTGCCCGGTGGATTCGATCGTCGAGACGCGTGTCTACGAATACCACTTTGAGAAGCGCGGCGAGCAGATCATGACCAAGCAGATGTTGCTCGATATCGGGGACAAGTACGAACAGCAATTGGCGGCCGATCGGGCTGCGCAGTCAGGCGTGCGCTGAACCGGGGAACCACGAGCATGAGTTTCGAAAAGTTTCTGTTTTACGTCTTCGCGGCCTTCCTGGTGTTTGCCGCGGCGATGGTGATCACGCGCAAGAACCCAGTCCACTCGGCGCTGTTCCTGGTCCTGGCGTTCTTCAACAGTGCCGGTCTGTGGATGCTGGCCGAGGCCGAGTTTCTGGCCATCGCACTGGTGCTGGTCTACGTCGGTGCGGTCATGGTGCTGTTCCTGTTCGTGGTGATGATGCTCGACATCAATATTGCCGAATTGCGCGCCGGTTTCGTGCGCAATGCGCCGGTAGCGGCGCTGGTCGCGATTGCGATGGCCGTGGAGCTGGTGATGGTGCTCGGGCCGAAGCGATTCGGGCTCGATGCGGTCGCCTCGCCGGCCTCCAAGCCGGCCGAATACAGTAATACCGAGGAACTTGGTGTCGCGCTGTTTACCCAGCATCTTTATGCGTTTGAGATTGCCGCGGTGATCCTGCTGGTCGGCATCGTGGCGGCGATCGGGCTGACCATGCGCAAGCGGCCCGAGACCAAGTACCAGAATGTTTCCCGGCAGGTCGCGGTCAAGGCAAAGGACCGTCTGCGGGTGATCAAGATGGACGCGGAGGAGAAAGCCTGATGATTGCCCTGTCGGATTACCTGATAGTCGGCGCGATCCTGTTTTCGCTGAGCGTGGCAGGGATCTTTCTGAACCGCAAAAACGTGATCCTGCTGCTGATGTGCATCGAGTTGATGCTGTTGGCGGTAAACATGAACTTCATTGCCTTCTCGCACTTTCTCGGTGACACCGCGGGGCAGGTCTTTGTGTTCTTCATCCTGACCGTGGCGGCAGCCGAGGCCGCGATCGGCCTGGCGATATTGGTCGTGCTGTTCCGCAGCCGTCGCACGATCAACGTCGCCGACCTGAATACCTTGAAGGGCTAGAGATGGAAGCGATCCTACTGACCATCGTTCTGGCGCCGCTGCTGGGCGCGATCATCGCCGGCCTGTTCAGAAACCAGGTCGGACGTGTCGGTGCCCACTGGGTCACGATACTCGGCGTGGGCATCTCCTGTGCGCTGTCGATGTACGTGTTGTGGCAATTCGCGTTCCGCGGCGCCGCGACCTACAACGAGACCGTTTACACCTGGATGGTGAGCGATGGTCTGCGCATGGAGATCGGCTTCCTGATCGATCGCCTGACCGCGATGATGATGGCGGTGGTTACCTTCGTGTCGCTGATGGTCCATATCTACACCATCGGCTATATGGCGCACGAAGAGGGTTACCAGCGCTTCTTCAGCTACATCGCGCTGTTCACCTTCTCGATGCTGATGCTGGTCATGGCCAATAACTTCCTGCAGCTGTTCTTCGGCTGGGAAGCGGTTGGACTGGTCTCCTATCTGCTGATCGGCTTCTACTTCAAGAAAGAGACCGCGATTTTCGCGAACATGAAGGCCTTCCTGGTCAACCGGGTCGGCGATTTCGGTTTCATTCTCGGGATCGCGGCAGTGGCGATGTATTTCGGCAGCCTCGACTACAAGGAGGTGTTCGCCAAGGCCCCGCTGCTGGCTGACGCCAGCATCAGTATCTGGGGCGACAGCGCCTGGTCGCTGATGACCGTGATCTGCATCCTGTTGTTCATTGGAGCGATGGGCAAGTCGGCGCAGGTGCCACTGCACGTGTGGCTGCCGGATTCGATGGAGGGCCCGACCCCGATCTCGGCGCTGATCCATGCCGCGACCATGGTCACGGCGGGCATCTTCATGGTTGCACGCATGTCGCCGCTGTACGAACTGTCGGAGACCGCGCTGACCTTCGTGCTGGTGATTGGCGCCACCACGGCCTTCTTCATGGGGCTGATCGGCATCGTGCAGAACGACATCAAACGCGTCGTGGCCTATTCGACGCTGTCGCAGCTCGGCTACATGGTCGCGGCACTGGGCGCTTCGGCGTATGCCGCCGGTCTGTTCCACCTGATGACCCATGCCTTCTTCAAGGCGCTGCTGTTCCTTGCGGCCGGCTCGGTCATCATCGGGATGCACCATGAGCAGGACATCCGCAAGATGGGCGGCATTCGCAAGTACATGCCGATCACCCACTGGACGGCCTTGCTCGGCTCGCTGGCCCTGATCGGATTCCCCGGCTTCTCGGGCTTCTTTTCCAAGGACGCGATTATCGAGGCGGTGCATCACTCGCAGATCGCCGGGGCAGGGTACGCACACGTACTGCTGGTGGCCGGTGTGTTCGTGACTGCGCTGTACAGCTTTCGCATGTATTTCCTCGTCTTCCATGGCGAAGGGCCGCGTGACGAGCACGCCAAGCATCATCTGCACGAGTCGCCCGCCGTGGTGACGGTGCCGCTGATCCTGCTGGCGATCCCATCGGTATTCATCGGTTACTTCACCGTCGGTCCGATGCTGTTCGGTGACTATTTCGACGGCGTTCTGTCGGTTGCGGCCGTGCACGACACCCTTGGCCAGATTGAATTTCATGGCGCCCCGGCGTTCATGCTGCATGGCATGATGGCGCTGCCGTTCTGGCTGGCGATGGGCGGGTTGTTCACCGCCTGGTTCGTGTACACGCGCAAACCCGGGATCGCGAGCGAGCTGGCCATCAGATTTGACTGGGTGCATTTCATCCTCGACCGCAAGTACGGCTTCGACGAGTTCAATCAGGTGGTGTTTGCCGGCGGCAGCAAGCTGCTCGGCAAGTTCCTCTGGCTGGTCGGCGATCGCGCCGTGATCGACGGTCTGGCGGTGAACGGGTCGGCCCATTCGGTGGGCAAGCTGGCGATGGTCGTGCGCTATGTGCAGACCGGCATGCTTTACCAATACGCGATGGTGATGATCATCGGCCTGCTCGGGCTGCTGGGCTGGTTCGTATTGCGCGGCGCGTAAAGCCGGCCGCGAGTGAGCGCGTTTTTTGGCGCCGAACGGATACTGGCGGGCGCGTGATGGCTGGATGCAGCCAGAAACGAGACTAGAGACAACAGAATCATGACTGCAGATTGGCCGATAATCAGTGCGACGATTTGGCTCCCTATACTGGGTGGCGCGCTCGTGCTCGGAAGTGGCGACAAGGCGCCGAACGTCTCGCGTTGGCTGGCCTTGCTGTTTGCGGTCCTGACCTTCCTGGTCAGCATTCCGCTGTACACCGGATTCGATGCCGGTACCGCGCAGATGCAGTTCGTCGAAAAGGCCCCGTGGGTGCCCATGTTCGACGTGAACTATTACCTGGGCGTGGATGGCATCTCGATGCCGCTGATCCTGTTGACGACCTTTATCTCCATCCTGGTGATCATCGCCGGCTGGGAGGTCATCCAGCACAAGCCGTCCCAGTACATGGCTGCCTTCCTGATCATGGAGGGCGTGATGGTCGGGGTATTCGCCTCGCTCGATGCCATGTTGTTCTACGTGTTCTGGGAGGCCATGCTGATCCCGATGTTCATCATCATCGGTGTCTGGGGTGGTCCAAACCGGGTCTATGCGACCATCAAGTTCTTCCTGTACACCTTCCTCGGCTCGGTGTTCATGCTGGTCGCGTTGATCTACATGTACTTCAAGTCCGGGTCGATGGATATCCTCGCGTTCCACGATCTAAAGCTCAACCTGACCGAGCAGATCCTGATCTTCGTAGCCTTCCTGCTGGCGTTTGCGGTCAAGGTGCCGATGTGGCCGGTGCACACCTGGCTGCCGGACGCGCACGTCGAGGCACCCACCGGTGGTTCGGTGATCCTTGCCGCGATCATGCTGAAGATCGGCGGTTACGGATTCCTGCGCTTCAGCCTGCCGATCACCCCGGATGCCAGTAGTGAACTCGACTGGCTGATCATTGCGATGTCGCTGATCGCCGTCGTGTATATCGGCTTCGTGGCTCTGGTCCAGCAGGACATGAAGAAACTGATCGCCTATTCCTCGATCGCGCACATGGGCTTCGTCACGCTTGGCTTCTTCATCGCCTTCATCATCATGGGGCGCAGCGACGTGGAGAGTGGCGCGGTGCTCGGCATGCAGGGCGGCATGGTGCAAATGGTGTCGCACGGCTTCATCTCTGCCGCGATGTTCCTGTGCGTCGGCGTGCTGTACGACCGTCTGCACAGTCGCGAGATTGGCGACTACGGCGGCGTCGTGAACGTGATGCCCTGGTTTGCCGGCTTCATGGTGTTCTTCGCCATGGCCAATGCAGGACTGCCTGGTACATCGGGCTTTGTCGGGGAGTTCATGGTGATTCTGGCCAGCTTCCGCGCCGATTTCTGGTTTGCGTTCCTGGCGGCCACGACCCTGATCGTGGGTGCTGCCTACACCCTGTGGATGGTCAAGCGGGTGGTATATGGCGAGATCGGTTCGGACAAGGTGGCTGCACTGCAGGACATCAACAAACGCGAGGCCCTGGTACTCACCTCTCTGGCAGTGGCGGTGCTGATCCTCGGTATCTGGCCGGCACCATTGATCGAGGTGATGGACATCTCTATCGAGAACCTGGTCAGGCATATCGCCATCACCAAACTTTAAGCGCGACCATTTACCTGACTTGCGCAGAATCGGTAAGCCCGCATGGAATATAACCTGACAACATTGACACCTGTGCTGCCGGAGATCTTTCTCCTCGCGGCGACCTGCCTGATTCTGGTGATCGACCTGTTCCTGTCGGAGCGCACACGCCTGCTCACCTATGGGCTGTCACTGGCAGCCCTGATTGGCGCGGTGGCGCTGACGCAGTACGCGGCGGGTCCGGGGCGGCAGGTCATTCTCGATGGCAGCTTCGTGCGTGATCCGATGGCCGATGTGCTGAAGACCGGCCTGTTGTTGGTCACGTTGTTCGCCTTCGTCTATGCCAAGGACTACCTGCGGGCGCTCGGTATTCTGCGCGGCGAGTACTTCGTGCTGGGGCTGTTCGCGGTGCTCGGCATGATGGTGATGATCTCGGCAAACAGCTTCCTGACCGTATATCTGGGCCTGGAGTTGTTGGCGCTGTGCCTGTATGCACTGGTCGCCTTCCATCGCGACTCGAACAACGGCGCCGAGGCGGCGATGAAGTATTTCGTCCTCGGTGCGCTCGCCTCCGGGATGCTGCTATACGGCATCTCCATGATCTATGGTGCAACCGGTCAGCTGAGCTTTCCCGAGGTGGCGAAGGTGATCACCGGCGGCACCGCAGATCAGACCGTGTTGGTATTCGGCCTGGTATTCATCGTGATTGGCATCTCTTTCAAGTTCGGGGCCGTGCCGTTCCACATGTGGGTACCGGACGTCTACCACGGTGCACCTACCGCAGTGACCCTGTTCCTCGGCAGTGCGCCGAAGATTGCCGCCTTTGCCCTGGCCATCCGCCTGTTGGTCGACGGACTCGGGGGCCTGATCGTGCAGTGGCAGGACATGCTGATCATCATGTCGGTGCTGTCGATGGCGCTCGGTAACGTGATCGCGATCGCGCAGACCAATCTCAAGCGCATGCTCGCCTACTCGACGATCTCGCACGTCGGTTTCATCTTTCTGGGTCTCCTTGCCGGTACCGACAAGGGCTATTCGGCCGCGATGTTCTACGCGATCGTCTACGCGCTGACCGCAGCCGGGGGTTTTGGTGTGGTCACGATGCTGAGCCGAAACGGCGTGGACGCGGAGAACATCCACGATCTCAAAGGCCTCAATGACCGTAGCCCCTGGCTGGCGTTTATGATGATGCTGATCCTGTTTTCAATGGCCGGCGTGCCGCCGACCGTCGGTTTCTTCGCCAAGCTGTTCGTGCTGGATGCGGTGATCAGTATCGATATGGTCTGGCTGGCCGGTGTCGCGGTGTTCTTCTCGATTATCGGGGCCTTCTACTACATCCGGGCCGTGAAGGTCATGTATTTCGACAAGCCGATCGATGCCCGACCGCTGGTCTCGTCGGCGGACACGCGGGTGATGATGTCGGTCAACGGGCTCGCGATGCTCGGCTTCGGTATGTTCCCGGCCGGGTTGCTGGCGGCCTGCAGGGCCGCGTTTGGCGCATAACAATAGCTTGTACTGAACAAATACCTGTTATCTGGGGTTGTTCCAAACCCGGCGTATATGTAGAATTGCTAATGTCAGTTGCGGGGTGGAGCAGTCTGGCAGCTCGTCGGGCTCATAACCCGAAGGTCGTAGGTTCAAATCCTGCCCCCGCTACCAAATTTCAGTAGCTGTATCAGTACCTTACGGTTGTTGGTCGTCTTGGCATTCCGACTCAACAGCTCGGCCATCACAATTCCATCACAGTTGGAGTTGCGGCGGCCTCAGTGAGGTGCCACATGGCTTCTATCCGAAGGCTGCCGTCCGGCAGTTACCAGGTCCAGATCCGCCGCGCAGGCATGCCGGCGGTGACCCGGTCCTTCTCCAAAAAACGCGACGCGGAGTCCTACGCCCGTACGGGCGAGGGCGACTCGGAGCTTGCCCGCAAGCTCGGCCGCGTGTCCGCCCAGATCCCGCGGTTTAGCGTCTGGTGTGATACCTAC